>JACCQI010000001.1:52241-192551 GCA_015709315.1 Desulfovibrionaceae bacterium | reverse complement strand
CCGTTCTTTCATTCTCTCGTACAGACCCATAATTTTTTTTGCCTTATCACTGTTTTTTTGGGCCTGTTCCACCACAGCCCTTAAAAAAAACACCATCCACCGCTGCCAGGTGTCTATGGAGGAATCCAACGCCCGCAAATGTTCCACATACTCTTCCCTACACTCATCCAAATAAGCAGAAAGATAGAACATGGGCCTTTTTAACAATCCTTTTTCAAACAAAAACAAAGGGATGATTATCCGACCCAGCCTTCCGTTGCCGTCATTGAAGGGGTGAATGATCTCAAATTGAGCATGGAGCAAAGCCAACTGGACCAAGGGATCTTTTTCGTCTTCATGATAATATCGCTCCCAATTGTCCATCCACTGCGGCACACTCATTGGCTCCGGCGGCACAAACTGGGCTTCCTCCATGGGGCTACCCGGTTTGCCGATCCAATTTTGTGTGCTCCGAAACCGGCCTGGGCTTTTATCCCTCCCCCGGACGCTATCGAGTAATATCTCATGCAAATCCTTTATCAAATTCAAATTAAAGGGGCGCTTTTCCAGTCCTTTCTCCGCAGTTCGCAGTGCTCGTCGATAATTAAGAATCTCGTGGATATCACCCCGCCTTTCAACATTATCCGGCGCATCACCCGCCTCGAACCGCAAAACGTCCCCCAACGTGGCTTGTGTGCCTTCAATTTTGGACGATAACACAGCTTCCTGCGTGGTCAACGGTGACAACAGGACATCGGGATTGGGGACCCCAAGCAAAACACCATCGTAATGGGCCAACGCACGATTGGACTCTCCGAGCACAGACACCAACTCATCCCACCGTATTCCTTCAAAGGGAAGAAGACTTGGAGTAAAGGGCTTCATAAACACTCCTTTCGCTTTTGTGTAAACTAGCACCCGCTTTCCCTTTACACAAACTCTTTTATGACCTCCACACTTTACACAACCCTTCCCCCCTTCCCTCCCCTTCCCCCGGCCGCCGGAGGCAACCAAAAGCCCCCGGCGCGGGGTTCGCGCCAGGGGCTTTGATTGACCTATAGGCGACGGGACCTAGTTTGTTTCCAGGCCCCAATTATTCCAGATCCGCTTGCGCCAGGCCGCAAAGGCTTCGGCGAAGTTGTCGAGCGGCAGCTCGATCTTTTCGCCGGTCTTGCGGTCCTTGGCCTCGATGATGCCGTTCTTGAGTCCCTTGCCGCCGAGCACGAGCTGCATGGGATAGCCGATGAGATCGGCCTCGGCGAACTTGACGCCGGGGCGTTCCTTGCGGTCGTCAAAGGCGGCATCCACGCCCATTTGCATGATCTCGGCGTACAGCTCTTCGGCCTTGTCGGCCACGTCCTGGTCCTTGCCGCCCAGCGAGATCAGGCAGACCTCGAACGGCGCGATGGACGGCGGGAAAATGCAGCCGTTCTCGTCGTAGTTCTGCTCAATGGCCGAGGCCACGATGCGCGACACGCCGATGCCGTAGCAGCCCATGATCATGGGCTTGGTCTTGCCGTTCTCGTCCAGGAACGTGGCTTCCATCTTCTCGGAATACTTCAGCCCGAGCTTGAACACGTGGCCCACTTCGATGCCCTTGGTGAACTCGATTTCGCCGCCGCATTCCGGGCAGGCGTCCGTGGGTTCGATGACGCGCAGGTCCGCGTACCCCGCAACCTCGCAGTCGCGGCCAAGCGACAGATGGCGCACATGGGTGTCGCCCTTGTTGGCCCCGGCCACCCAGTCGGTGGCGAGCTTGAGTTCGCTGTCGGCGTACACGGGCACGTCCTTGGAAAGCCCGGCCGGACCGGCGAAGCCCACGGGCGCGTTGGTCAGCTTCCTGACCAGCGCCTCGTCGGCGAATTCGATCTCATTGCCGCCCACCAGATTGCGGAGCTTGACGTCGTTCAGTTCGCGGTCGCCGCGCACCAGGCCCGCCACGGGCCGGCCGTCCACCACGAAGAGCAGGGTCTTGATGAGCTTGTCCGGGGTGACGGACAGGAAAGCGCAGACCTCGTCCACGGTGTGCGCGCCGGGAGTGGCGACCTCCTCCATGGCCGGGCAGTCGGCCGCGGTCATGTCCGGGCCGTCCGGGACCACCACCTTGGCCTTTTCCAGGTTGGCCGCGAACTCGCAGGACTTGCAGGAGGCGATGGTGTCCTCGCCGGTTTCGGCCAGGACCATGAACTCGTGGGAGAAATCGCCGCCGATGGCGCCGGAGTCCGCCTGGACCGGCTTGAAGCGCAGCCCGATGCGGGAGAACGCCTTCTTGTACGCCCCGAACATGTCGAAATAGGATTTTTCCGCGCCCTCCTCGTCCTTGTCGAAGGAATAGGCGTCCTTCATGATGAACTCGCGGCCGCGCATGAGGCCGAACCGGGGACGTATCTCGTCGCGAAACTTGGTCTGGATCTGGTAGAGATTGACCGGCAACTGCTTGTAGGACTTGATCTCCCCGCGCACCAGGTCGGTGATGACCTCCTCGTGGGTGGGTCCGAGGCAGTAATCCCTGTCATGCCGGTCCTTGAAGCGCAGCAGCTCCCTGCCGTAGTAGTCCCAGCGGCCGGTCTCCTGCCACAGGTCGGCGGGCTGGACCGTGGGCAGCAGGACTTCGAGCGCCCCGGCGCGGTCCATCTCCTCGCGCACGATCTGCGCCACCTTGTTGACGGAGCGCAGGCCGAGCGGCAGGTAGTTGTAGATGCCGCTGGTCAGCTTGCGGATCATGCCCGCGCGCATCAGGAGCTTGTGGGAGACCACCTCGGCGTCGGCCGGGTCCTCCTTGAGGGTGGGAACGTAATACTTGGAAAGCCGCACTCTTATCTCCTTTCTTCGAGAAATTTCTCTATTTCCTTCATAAATTCGGGCAGCAGGTTCTCGTCGCCCTTGACCTTGCGGACCACCTCGCCCTTGCGAAAGATGATGCCCAGGTTCCGCCCCCCGGCAATGCCGATGTCCGCCTCGCGGGCCTCGCCCGGGCCGTTGACCACGCACCCCATGACGGCCACGGTGAAGACTTCCTCCACCCCGCGCAGGGCCTCCTCGACCTTTTCGGCCAGCCCGATGAGATTGATCTCGGTGCGCCCGCAGGTGGGGCAGGATATAATCTCCGGGCCGCGTTCGCGCAAGCTTAGGGACCGCAGTATCTCGTAGGCCACGCCGATCTCGGCCACCGGGTCGTGGGTGAGCGACACGCGCATGGTGTCGCCGATGCCCTCGGAAAGCAGGATGCCCAGGCCCACGGCGGACTTGACCGCCCCGCGCACCAATGTCCCGGCCTCGGTGATGCCCACGTGCAGGGGGTAGTCCACCTTGGCGCTCATGATCCGGTAGGCGGCGATGGTCTTGAGCACCGACGAGGTCTTGAGCGAAATCTTGATATCGTGAAAGCCGCGCGCCTCCAGCATGGCCACGTGGCGCAGGCCGGACTCGACCATGGCCTCGGGCGTGGGGCCGCCATATCGCCTGAGCAGGTCCTTTTCGAGCGACCCGCCGTTCACGCCGATGCGGATGGGCAGCCCGGCCCCGGCGGCGGCGCGAACCACGGCGTCCACCTTGGACTCGTCCCCGATGTTGCCGGGGTTGATCCGAAGCCCGTCGAACCCCGCGTCCACGGCGGCCAGGGCCAGCCGGTGGTCGAAATGAATGTCCGCGATGAGCGGCACCGGCGACTGCTTGCGGATGTCCGCCAGCACCGAGGCCGCGCGGTCGTCGGGCACGGCCAGGCGCACGATCTCGCACCCGGCCTCGGCCAATTGGTTGATCTGCCCGAGCGTGGCGGCCACGTCGCGGGTGTCGGTGCTGCACATGGACTGGACCCGCACGGGGTTGTCCCCGCCGATGCCCACGCCTCCCACGCGCACCACCCTTGTCTGCTTCCGTTCCATAAGGAATCGCACGTTACGCAATTTCCCCTGCCAAGCCAAGTGCCGCGAAGGCGGCGCGGCCGGGCCGGACAAGGAAAGAGCCCCGGACCGAAATCCGGGGCTCGTTGTTTCGCATGGAGGGGGAAGGGCTACTTTTCGTCCTTCTTCCCAGCGTCGGCCTTCTTCCCGGCGTCGGCCTTGCTCTCTGCTTCGGCAGGCTTCCCGGCTTCCGCCTTTTCGTCGGCGTCCGCCTTCTTGTCGGCTGCCGCCTTGCTTCCGGCGTCATCCTTGTTTTCGGCGGGGGCCTTTTTCTTCTTCGGCTTGGGCGGGGTGCCCTGCTCGATCCACTCCGCCTTCTCGGTCACGGGCTTGCGGTGCTCGTGCTTCATGGAAAGGCTGTGGGTCGGGCAGCTGTCCACGCACCAGCCGCAATAGATGCAGGCATACGGGTCGCACTGCCAGGTGCCCTTTTCCTTGTCCACGACGATGCATTGGCTGGGGCATTTGCGCGCGCAGATGCCGCAGAAGATGCAGGTGTCGATATCCATGACCAACTCACCGCGGTACTTGGTGAACGGCTCGCGGACCTCGAAGGGGTACTTGCGGGTCGCGGGCTTCTTCAGCAGGTTCTTGACGACTGTGGGTGTAAACAGCATTGGGAACCTCCTAGCGTTCGGTGCAGCTGATGCACGGGTCGATGGACAGGACGATGACCGGCACGTCGGCCAGCTCGCAGCCGGGCACCATGTGCAGCAGCGGCGGGATGTTGGCGAACGTGGGCGTGCGGATGCGCAGCCGGTCCAGATGCTTGGTGCCGTTGCCGCGGACATAGTAGACGCACTCGCCGCGCGGCTGCTCCACCCGCTGGTAGACTTCGCCCTCGGGCGGATTGCCCTTGACCTTGACGGCCAGCTCGCCCTCGGGGAGCTTGGACGCGGCCTGGCGCACCAGGTCGATGGACTGGAGCACTTCGCGGAAGCGGACCGTGGAGCGCGACCAGCAGTCGCCGTCGGGTTCGGTGACCGGCTCGAAGTCCAGGGACTCGTAGCCGCCGTAACCGAGCATGCGCATGTCCTGGGCCACGCCGGAGCCGCGCAGGGTCGGCCCTGCCGCGCCCAGCTCCAAAGCCTGGTCGTAGGTCATGACGCCGATGCCCTTGGTGCGGGACTTGACCGAGTAGTCGTTCATGATGGTGTCCTGCAGCGCCTTGATCTCCTGCTCGGCAGTATCCAGCTCGGAAAGAATCCAGCGGATCTGCTCCGGGGAGAGGTCGGCGCGCACGCCGCCGATGATGTTCACCGACACGATGACGCGGGACCCGGCCGTGGCTTCGTTGATGTCCATGATGCGTTCGCGGACCTTCCAGAACTGCATGAACAGGGCCTCGAAGCCGAAGGCGTCGGCAAACAGCCCCAGCCACAGGAGATGCGAATGCATGCGGTGCAGCTCGGACCAGATGACGCGCAGCATCTTGGCGCGGTCGGTGACCTCGATGCCCATGAGTTCCTCCACGCACTGGGAATAGACCGTGCCGTGGATCATGGAGCAGATGCCGCACACGCGCTCGCACACGGTGATCATCTGATGATAGTCGCGGATGTCCGCCAGCTTTTCCAGGCCGCGGTGCACGTAGCCCAGGGCGGGGACGGCCTCTTTGACGATCTCGTCCTCCACCTTGAGCGTCAGGTGGATCGGCTCGGGAAGGACGGGATGCTGCGGGCCGAAGGGAATTACGGTAGTCGCCATTTCAGCCCCCTAGTTTTTCGGTGCGATCTTGACGTTGGACGCCAGGGGGACCTGGGTCACTTCGGGGTCAAGAAGCAGCGTTCGGTTGAAGTCGAGGACCAGGCCGTCGAACTCGACGTCCCACTGGTCGCGGATTTCATTCTCCACCAGCATGGCGGAGAAGTAGACGCCGGACACGCTCGGTATGGGCTTGTCCATGTCGGCCACGAGCCGCAGGTGGGTGGTCTCCAGTTCCTTGTCGAAGTGGTACAGAATGCCCATCTTGCCCTCGCCCGCCTGGTAGGTGGAGAGGGTGACCAGCCGCTGACCGTCGTTCTTCATATGCATGACCTCGCCGACAACGGTGTCGAAGGTCACATCCTTTATGATACCTTTCATATTTTACCTCGCGTGAAGCTACTTGGCTTCTTCGACTTTCTGCGCGAACTTGGCCAGTCCGGCGACGACGCCGTCGATGATGGCCTCGGGCTTGGCCGGACAGCCGGGAACGTAGACGTCCACCGGGATGACCTTGTCCACGCCGCCGACCACGTTGTACGCCTCGCGGAACACGCCGCCGGAGGTGCCGCACGCGCCGATGGCGATGACGGCCTTGGGCTCGGGCATCTGGTCGTAGATGTTCTTGAGCACCTTCTTGTTCCGGTGGTTGACGGTGCCGGTGACCAGAAGCACGTCGGCGTGCTTGGGGTTGCCGACGTTGATGATGCCGAACCGCTCCACGTCGTACAGCGGGGTAAGGCAGGCCAGAACCTCGATATCGCAGCCGTTGCAGCTACCGCAGTCGAAATGCATGATCCACGGTGACTTGGCGCGAGACTTTTTGATGAATGAACCGAACATGATCTACCTCGCGTACAGCCAGATGAGGTTGACGATGGACAGGCCCATGCCGAGCAGCCAGACGCGCTTGAGCATCCAGCGCCAGGTCATGCGGGCCATGGTGTTGTCCACCAGGATTTCGACCAGATAGGTGAGAATCACCAGCACCGCCATGATGGCCACGTTGGTGTGCCAGAACATCGCGCACAGGCCGAGCACCAGGATGGTCTCGTACCAGTGGGCGATCTCGACCAGGCCCAGGTAGGGACCGGAGTACTCGGTGAGCACGCCCTTGACCAGTTCCTGGTGGCCGTGATGGGAGGTGGAGAAGTCGAACGGGGACTTCCTCAGCTTGATGGTCAGGGCAAAGCCCAGAGCCAGGTACAACAGCGGCATCTTGGCCAGAAGCGGCGTTTCCTGCGCCCAGAGGGCCTCCAGGGAGAACGAGCCGGTGACCAGGTAGAAGCCGACGAAGACCAGGACCAGGACCGGCTCGTAGGCCAGCATCTGCAACAACTCGCGCTGCGCGCCCACCTGGGAGTACGGCGACTTGACGGCCAGGGCGCCCATGACCAGGAAGACCGCGCCCACGGCCTGCACGAAGAAGATCAGCAGCAGGTCGGCCTGGGCGAAGAGCAGGGCCACCGAAGTGGCGGCGCCGATGAGGTACACCCAGGCGCAGAGGATCTGCCACTGGTTGACGACCGTCCTTTCCTTGCCGAGCAGCTTGGCCACGTCAAAGAAGGGCTGCGTGACGGGCGGGCCTTGACGGGACTGGAACCAGGCGGTGACGCGGCGGTCCAGGCCGGCGACAAGGCCGCCGAGCACGGGACCGGCCACAATGCCGATGATGACGAGAATAAGCGTATCCATTACAGCGCCCCTCCCAGCATGAGAATGATCAGCGCGACCGCCAATGCGTTAAAGGCGGGCGTCAGTTTGGACTCGGCGAAGAGCTCGTCCAGATACAAGTTGCCGGCGGAGAATTCCACCTCGCCGTTCATGGGGCCGACGTAGTTCCCGCTGACGGAGGAGTTTGCGCCGCCCATGTAGGGAGGCGTGAAGCGGGACTTCCGGTAGCCCGACGCCGCCCTGACCGCGTAAAGCAGGCCAAGGCCGAGCACCAGGAACAGCGGCACCACCACGAAGGTGCCGTGGGCGGATTCCAGGGAACCGAAGCCCACGGTGAAGGGAGTGGAGCCGAGCCACGGGGCCAGCAGGGAGTTGTATATCCACGGGGAGGCCGCGGACAGGACCACCGCGCCCAGGCAGAGGGTCAGCAGGGGCACGCTGGTCAGCAGGGGCTGGGATTCCGACAGGGTCCCCTCCTCGCGGGTGCCCATCATGGAACCGGCCCAGCGGGCCAGATAGACGACCATCATGGCCGAGCCCATGGCCAGCATGACCACCACGAAGATGTTGGCGTCGGCCGACGCCTCGATGGCCATCCACTTGCCGAGCAGCACGCCGAACGGCGGCAGCATCATGGTCAGAATGCCGATGATGGTGATGAGCGCCGTGCGGGGCATGCGGGAGTACAGGCCGCGCATGTCCTCGATGTCGCGGGAGCCGATGTTCTGCTCGATGGTGCCCACGCACAGGAAGAGCAGGGACTTGGACACGGCGTGGAAGAGGATCAGCATGAGGGCCGCGGTCAGGGCCAGCGGGGTGTTGATGCCCGCGCAGCAGATGATCAGGCCGAGGTTGGACACGGTGGAGTAGGCGAGAATCTTCTTGCCGTTGGACTGTCCGACGCCCAGGGCGGCGCAGGCCACGAAGGTGAAGGCACCGCACACGGCCACGCCCGTGGACAGGAAGGTCCCGGCAAAGGCCGGCGCGAACCGCAGGATCACGAACACGCCCGCCTTGACCATGGTGGACGAGTGCAGGAGCGCGGATACCGGGGTGGGGGCGACCATGGCTCCGAGCAGCCAGGACTGGAACGGCACCTGCGCGGCCTTGGTGAAGCCGGCCAGGCAAAGGAAGCCCACGCCGGTGACCATGACGACGCCCTGCGGGCCGCCCGCCAGGATGGCGGAGATGTCGATCAGGCCGGTCTCGAAGTGGATGAGCATCATGCCGACGACGAAGGCCAGGCCGCCGAGAGCGTTCATCCACAAGGCGCGGACCGCGTTCCTGGTGGCGATCTCGGTGGCGTCGTGCCCGATGAGCATGAACGAACAGAGCGTGGTCGCCTCGAAGAAGAAGTACATCCACAGGATGTTGTTGGACAGGACCAGACCGTTCATGGCTCCGAGGAAGATCATCAGGAAGAAGAAGAAACGCGGCTGGCGCGATTTCTCCAGGTGCTGGTGCCCCTCATGCTTTTTCATGTAGGGAATGGCGAAGACGCAAATCAGGGAACCGATGATGGAGATCACCAGGACCATGACCAGGGTAAGCTGGTCGCCCGCAAGGGCGGGCACCGCCGCGTGCTTGAGGGAAAACACCTCAAACCACACCAGCAGGACCGCCTGGGCCAGGGTGAATCCCTGGATGAGCAGGCTCTTGTGTTTGAAACCATAATAATAAATGACACCCAGCAAAGCGAAATCCAGGACCGAAATCAGGAAATCGCTGCCGATGCCGAGGAAGGAACCGACCATGATCGGCTCGAACGTCCCCTGTGCCAGCAGCCCCAACGCCGCGAGCGCCAGGACCACGCCGGTGGCCACGACGGTCATACTCCGAACGGCCGATGACCGAACGAAATAACAGACCAACGCCGCCGCTACCGGCAGGAGAATCAAAAGCAGTAGCAGATTCGACATGAAGACCTCGTATGAAGTGATAAAAATGAGCAATTCAGGCCGGTTGACCGATTCACCTCAAACCGGATCCGAGCCCGAATTCACCTAACCCTTAGCCTATTCCAAAAAGTGTCAATAGGTGAAGACCCGAACCGAGTCAAGACAGTTTTGAACAAAATTCGACACTTCACCGTATTTTATAACATACGTGAATGTATATGTATTTTTGGACATAGCTCGGGCCGCAACCTGATTCAGGGCAAAATAGGAGGAATGATTCGTGAAAAAAATTACAAGCTCACCCCGAACCAGCTTCCCCGGCCGCGCGGCGGTGAGAACAAGGGAGGCTGCGCGCTCAGAAGTAGCCGAGGCCGGTAAGGGTGGAGAGGACCGCTTCCTTGTCGCTTGAACGGCCCGCACGCTCCGATTCGCCCTTGTTCGGCAGGCGGGTGCACGGCATGCATCCCAGGGAGCGGTAGCCGAGGTCGTAGAGTCCGCAGCGGGGAAGCCCGAACCGGGCGTGGAGGGCCCAGACATCGGTTTCGGTCAGATGGAGGATGGGGTTGACCAGGGTGTAGTCCGGGTCGGTGCGCGGCTCCAGGACCTCCCTGCCCGCCCTGTCCGGGTGCTCGTCGCGCCGGATGCCGGACAGGAGGTGGGTGGCCCCGGCGGCCCGGATGGCCGCCTTGAGCGGTTCGACCTTGAGATCGCGGCAGCAGGCCAGCGGGTCAACGGCCAGCGGGTACCCTTCCGGGGACACGGCCGGGCGGGCCACGCGCAGGTCCACGCCCCATTCGTCGGCCAGGGAATCGCGGAAGGCCAGGACCTCGGGGAACTTGCAGCCCGTATCCAGATTGATGGCCCGAACCGGGTCCAGGCCGTGGTGGTCGAGCAGCGTCTTCCAGGCGAACAGAACAAGGGTCGAGTCCTTGCCGCCTGTCCAGGCCACATAGATGCGCCGAGGGTCGGCCCGGCCGATCAGATCGGTCAGGACGGCCTCTGTCCGCGCCACGGCGTCGTCGAGTGTGGGCATGAGAGATTCCCCCTTTTGTGCGGTTGACGGCTCATTGTCCCAAACGGTGTTGTGGACATTCCACGGCCCGGGGAAAAAGGCAACCCGTCGGCGGCCGGACGGCCGAGGTGCATGACGGCAACTTTTTCACCACAAAATGAAAAACACCTGAAAAAACCCTTGACGTTCCGCGATCTGGGGCATAAACAGACACCTCACTTCGCGCGCCCGTGGCTCAGCTGGATAGAGCATTCGGCTACGAACCGAAAGATCGCACGTTCGAATCGTGCCGGGCGCGCCACCGAAGACAAAACCCCTGCAAGCATTGGCCTGCAGGGGTTTTTTCATGGCCCTTTCGGTCGGCGGTTCCGCCGTTCCCGAGCCGGCAAACGATCTTTTCCGGAACGTGGGTTTATGGTAATCGGACATGCATGTACTGCCCCAAGTGCCACAAACCACTGCCCAAAGACTCCTCCACCTGCAAATATTGCGGCAGCAGGTTCGTCCGCCAAAGCGACAGGATGAAGCGCCAGATGACGATCAACGGACGATTCGCCATGGCCTGCGGCGGGCTGATGATCTTCCTCGCCCTGGTTCTCTTCGTCTACGGAGGCTCGGCCTCGGCCATGCAGGGCGTCCTGCTCGTCCTCGGGCTGCTGTTCCTCTATCTCGGGCGCAAGATCACCTAGCCGCACCCTACTCCACGCCCAGACGTTTCAGAATGGACAGCGCCGGACACCAGCCCGTGATGGCGGACAGCAAAAGACCCGCGCCCGCCAGGGCCGTGGCCCAGAGCCAGTAGGGCGAATGGAAATACGCCAGAATCAGGCTCACCAGCACGAAAAAACCGGCCAATCCGCGCACGATGCGTTCCGCCATGATGCTCCCTCCTCTCGCGGCCGCCGGGACGACGCCGCGCTTCGGTATGATTCTAATGAATATGGCTACCGCTCGGCCAGGCCGCCCGCGGTGAAAGTCATGGTGCCGATGTCGCCGAAGGTGGTCGCCTGGCGCACGGTCAGTTCAAGCGGGCTGCCGTAGTCCACGGTAAAGGCGTCGCCCTCGCCCAACGGCGTGGTCCCGGCCGTGGTCACCAGCTTGTCGCCCCCGCCGTTGGACCACGCGCTTTCAAGCACGTATTTTCCCTGCGGAAGCCGGTAGCTGCCCCCGGACGTCCACGGCACGAGCAGGAACTGGCCCCTGGAATCGGCCAGCCGGAGGGCATGGACCGTACGCGGCGCGATTTCCACGTAGAACTCCGCCCGGCGCGCGCCGGGCGTCTCGCGGACCACGCGGAGCCGGGTCATGCCCGGCCGGTCCGCCTTGATGAAGTATTTGGACATGAAGTTGTCCGGATCGAGAATGATCTCCCAGCCGAGATCCTGGCCGTTGTTGGCCCACGGGATGGCCACGAACCCCTTGAGATTGACCACTTCCTTGAGGCTGCTGCCCCACACGCCTTCCAGGATGAACTGGTCGCCCATCACGGCCTGCAGGGTCTCGCCCTCACGCACGAACATTGGGTTGCCGTTGAGCCAGCAGACAAAGACCGGCTTGTCCTCGCCCGGCGAACTGGGCAGCCTGCCGGTCCACTTGATCCGGGCCTTGGCCACCTGCTTGCCGTCGGAGCGAAGCTCCAGTTCGGAAAACGGTTCCAGGGCCATGCGCCGGGCATTGATCAGGTTCACGCCGGGCCGGTCCGAGGCGAACAGGGCCAGCTCCGGGCTGAACTCGCGCGGACCGGCGGACACGGGCTTCACGGACAGGGTCGTGCCCGGGGCGAGGCTGATGACCCCGGTCTGGGGCAGAAGCCTGCCGTTGACGCTGACCTGGACGCCCCTGCGGGCGTAGGCGCGGACGTCCTCGTTGGTGAACTCGGGAGGCTGCACGGACACGCCGAAACGCTGCAAAAGCATGATCGTGGCCGAAAGCTGCTGGCGAACCTTCCAGTCGATCTGGGTAATGGACTTGGACACCTCCACGGCCATGGCCGGGATGCCCAGCTCGGCCAGGGCGTAGCAGGTCAGGGACTTGCGCATTTCAGGGTATTCCGTACCCTTGTCGAAGGTCCGGGTGTTGAACAGCCTGAACTGGTAGTCGTGGGAAGCGATGCGGCCGTTGAGCTCCTCGATCACGGAATTGACGGTGTGGGCGAGGTCGATCTTGTCGTACACCAATGTATCGACGATGATGGACTGGCCGTAGCGCATGGGATTGCGCAGGTTGTCCACGTAGGTCGGACTGTAGAAGCCGCTGCCCTCGTGCAGGTGGATGAATGCTTCGCTCTGGGCCAGGAGAAACCGGATGACGCGGGCCACGCGGTCCTCATAGAAGCGGTTGTAGTGCTGGTCGAACCGCCGGTTCATGTCCACGTTGATCTGCCGCTTCCGCAGGTTGATGGACGGCACGTTGGCCCTGGGCAGAACGATCAGGTTGCCCGTGAGAACGCGGGCCTGGGTCAAAAGCTGGGCCGTGACGTAGCCGGCGGTCTCGTCGCCCTGGATGCCGCCCTGGACCATGATGGTCGGTCCGGGCCGCTCGCCCTTCAGGAAGACGACCCTGAGGGGGTACTGGGTGCCCGAGAAAAAGGAATGCTCCCACGAACCCGCCTGGGCGCGGGACGCGCAGGCCAGCACGATCAAAAGGACGACGGAGACGGACAACCTGAGACCTTTCATCATAATTCCTCCGCCGAAAGCCCCCCGGAGGGCCGAGACAGGTTCGAGTGCGAAACGCACGAAAAGGATGGAGCCGAAGCGCATCCCCGATGCGTGAGAGTCCGGCCTTTCAGCAGCACGCCCGAGGCGTAATCTCTTGCGGGCTCGTGCCTCTCCGACAATTCGTTCAACGACGCAATCGGGCCTTTATCGACGCTCAGGCTAGGAAGAAGCCAGGATGTGATAGAGAGGATATGTTTCGGCGAAGATGACATCCCCGTCTTTCCCCTTGATGACCAGCCGCAGGGCGAACAGGTCGTTCTTGTCCCTGCCGTCGGGCAGGGGAATGCTGGTCTCCATGCGCTTGAAACGTTGTATCTGGAACGACAGGTCGTTCTTGTTGGTCTTGGCGGCCAGGGCCGTCCCGTTCTTGGTCAGGAAGATGAAATCGGCCTGTCCGGCCATGGACTTCGACGATTGCAGGTTGTTGAGCTCGAAGGTGACGTCCAGCTTGCTCTTGGTCAGCTTGGCCTGCATGTTCTCCACACCGACCTGGCGGGTGTCCGTGCGGACGAAGATACGGTTGAGATCGACCTCGGGCCGGGATTCCTTCTTCTCCTCCACCTCGCTCGTGGCGGCGGACAGCAGGGATTGCAACTCGGCCGGGTCGTAGGATTCGAGAATCTTCTCCATGTTGCCCAGCCGCTCCAGGCGGACTTCGGCGTCCACCAGCCGCTGTTCAAGACTGCGATTCTCGGACTGGAGGGCGGAATTGACCCGCAGGCCGCGAACGCCCATGTAGATGCCGCCCACGGCGCAGAGCAGAAGAAAAATCTGGCTGAAGAGGAACATCCTGAGCCAGAAGGGGCTGACGCGATACCGGGTCACGTCCCGGTCGTCGCGCATGAAGAGAACGCTGTACTTGGAATCGCTCATCTACCCCGTCTCCACTGCTCGCTGTCGATTTTCCACTTGTCGCCGTCCGGGGTCAGGACCATGGTCTTGCGACCCGTATCGCCATAGCCGCTGGCGTCCTCGTAGATTTGGGTAAAGGCCACCTGCAGCCCCTGAGGGTGCATGGACACTTCCAAATCGTCAACCTCCACCTTAACAGGAGGCTTGCTGTCCCACAATGTCTTTTTATAGTCCACGATGGCGTCCGCGCCCACCCGATCGTCCTGCACGGCGCGGGCCGCGTAGAAGGCCCGGTAGGCGTCGGCGTCCGCGCCCAGCCAGGCGGCCCGCCAGGCGGTCACGAGGCGCAGGGCCTCCTCCCGCTTGACGGACAGGTACTTGGCCTCCAGTTGCTCGGTGGCGGGCACATACTCGCGGCCCACGATGCGCCAGCGTCCGGCCGCGTCGCGCCGCCAGTAGAACCGCTTGCCCGTGGTGGAGGCCAGCCCCGTGGTCCGGTAGTACTGGTCGAACCATGTCACCCAGTACCCGGGGCCGGGGATGGCCCGGACGTTGCCCAGCATGACGTGAATCCACGGCTTGCCGGCGAAAATGCTGCGCTTGTGGGCCACGAAGCCGGGGAAATCCATGCCCTCGGACAGGTCGAGCATCGCGGCGTCGTAGTGGTCGAAGAAGGTCTCGTCCTCATGCTGCCAGTCCTCGGCCCAGGCCGCCAGCTCGTTCGTCACTTCCAGAGCCTCGATCTCGTTGTCACCCGGATTGGAGACCCACTCCAGCCCGGAGGCGATGACCACGGGCGTGCCGTAGGGGGCCTCCACGGCCACGTCCCTCATGTCCGGCACCTTGAGGGCCACGCAGCCGCGGGTGTCGCGCGGGACAAAGGTCTTGCCCCGACCGTGCAGCCAGATGCCGCCGCCGGTCTTGCCGTTGATGCGGTCCACGGGATTGGGATAATTCAGGGCGTAGGCGATGTTGCCGTACAGGTCCCAGTCCAGGTCGCGGTCGATCTTGTGGCCGACGAAATACACGCCCTCCGGGGTACGCAGGTCGCCCTCCACCAGCTTGTCGCCCATGGACTGGCCCGTGGTGCACGGAAAGCGGCGCACCTCATGCAGGGGCGACTTGCGCTCAAGCATGATCAGTTGCTGGGAGGCCTTGTCAACCGCGAGAATGCGCTCCGGGCCGTAGGCGTGTGAAGAGAGCACGGGAACCCAGCCATCGGCCAGGGCCGCACCCGCGGACAGGATCATTGTCAGAATAATTACGGCACAACGCATGATGAAAATACTGTCCACTCCTCGCATCGGTTACCCCGGACCCGACGGTGCGCCTGCCCTCGGGGAACCGCCTATGTTCCGGCGGCCAGCAGCTCCTGGCGGGTGAAGATCGCGTCCAGGGCCAGCCCCGCCTCCGCAAGCTTCTCCCTGCCGCCTTCCTCCCTGTCCAGCACCGCCAGCACGCCCACGATCTTAAGACCGGCGTCCCGGACGCGCTGGGCGGAGGTGATCAGCGTGCCGCCCGTGGTACACACGTCCTCAAGGAGCACGACCTTGTCGCCCTCCTTGAAATTGGCCAGCCCTTCCAGGTACTGGTCCGTGCCGTGTCCCTTGGACTTCTTACGGATGATGAACCCGGGCAACGGCCGCCCTTCAAGATGGGAAACAACGGTCACGGCCGTGATGAGCGGATCGGCGCCCAGCGTCATGCCGCCCACGCCGTCCACGTCGTACTTCCTGAGCATCTCGAAGAAGAGCCTGCCGATGAGATAGCCGCCTTCCGCGTGGAGCGCGGTCTGCTTGCAATCGAAATAATACTCGCTCTTCTTGCCGGACGTCAGCGTGAAGTCGCCCTCCTTGTAGGAGAGCTTGAGCAAGAGTTTGGCCAGGTTACGCTTGAGTTCCGTCATCCCTACTTCCCCTTGAACACGCGGCCGAAGACCACGTCCTCATACCGTTTGTAATACGAAGGGTCAAAGGCTTCGTCAAGATCGTCAGGCCCAAGGTGCTTGTTTACTTCCGCATCCTTGCGTATCTCGTCCTCGAACCGGAGCCGGTCGGCCCAGCAGCGCATGGCCACTTTCTGCACCATTTCGTAGGCGGCCTGGCGTTTCAGCCCGGTGGCGATCAGCTTGTTCAGCACCCGCTGGGAATAGAACAGGCCGAAAGAGCCCATGAGGTTGCGCTCGATGTTGTCCTTCTTGACCACCAGCCGCTCGAGCACGCCGCTCATGCGGTGCAGCATGTAGTCCACCAGGGCGGTGGAATCGGGCATGATGACGCGCTCCACCGAGGAATGGGAGATGTCGCGCTCGTGCCACAGGGCCTGGTTTTCCATGGACGCCAGGGCGTTGCCCCGGATGACCCTGGACAGGCCGCAGAGATTTTCGGCGGAGATGGGATTCTTCTTGTGCGGCATGGCCGAGGAGCCTTTCTGCCCCTTGGAGAACCCTTCCTCCACCTCCAGGACCTCGGTGCGCTGCAGGTGCCGAAGCTCCACGCCGAGCCGCTCGATGCCCCCGGCCAGCATGGCCAGGGAGGTGAAGAACTGGGCGTAGCGGTCGCGCTGCACGATCTGGGTGGAATGGGGGTCCGGCTCAAGGCCGAGGATGGCGCAGGCGCGCTCCTCCAGCTCCGGGGAGAGATGGGCGAAGGTGCCGACCGCCCCGGAAATCTTGCCCACGCGGACGCTCTCGCGGGCCGCCTCGAAGCGTTCCTTGTGGCGCATGAACTCGGCGTAGAAGCCGGTGAACTTCAGCCCGTAGGTGGTGGGTTCGGCGTGGATGCCGTGGGTGCGGCCCATGCAGAGCAGCCCCTTGTGCCGGTGGGCCAAGTCCTTGAGTACGTCCAGCAGGCGGTCGAGGCCCTGGGACAGGATGGCCCCGGCCCGGGCCAGGAGCACGCCGTTGGCCGTGTCCACGATGTCCGAGGACGTGCAGCCCAGATGAATGTAGCGTGAGGCGTCGCCGACCTTTTCCTCGACCGCGGACAGGAAGGCGATGACGTCGTGCTTGGTGGTCTCCTCGATTTCGAGGATGCGGTCCAGGTCGAAGTCGGCCTTGGCGAGGATCTCGTCGCAGGCGTCCTGCGGGATCTCGCCCAGTTCTGTCCAGGCCCTGACAACGGCCAGCTCCACTTCCAGCCAGGCCCTGAACTTGTTTTCCAGGGTCCACAATTCTCTCATTTCCGGTCGGGAATACCGTTCAAGCATGATCTCTCACTCTCCGTTTTTTTCTGCGCCCCGGCGCACTGTGGCATACTAGGGCAAGGCCGGTGAAAAACACAAGTGCGGCCCATGAAAAAAGGCAGCCTGAGCTGCCTTCTTCGCACATGCTATGAGGCGGACCCGGCATTGGATGCGCCCGCCTGGGCGGGACACTTGGACGCCGGCGCCGAATCCTTCCCGGCAGGGGCGTCGCCGCCGCTGCCCTCGGGCTGTTGCGCGTGGCCGGGTTTGTTCCCGGCGCTCTTTCCGCCATACCCGTCGGCATACCAGCCGCCTCCCTTCAGATGAAAGGAGGAATGGGAGATGAGCCGCTTGGACTCCCCCCCGCATTCGGGACACTTGACGTCCCGCTCTTCAAAACCGGCCTGCCATTCCTCGAACACCACGTTGCAGGAACGGCACTGATACTCGTAAATGGGCATGACGTTGATCTCTTCTATAAAATAAAAATCGAATCGCAAATCATCCGCGGAAACGCCGGATGCCGGGCGCAAGAAAAATCCAAGGCCGACGCGCATCGAAACGCGCGGAGGACTGGATTTTTCACGGCGACGCCGATGTCGGCGTGCTCCGGGCGGCTTGTCGCTAGGCTTTGGCGGCCTTGGCTTCCCTGACCCGGGCCTTCAGGGCCTTCTGGCGGCGATGACGCTTGCGGTCCAGTTCCTTCTTGCGCTCATGCTTCTTGTGACGTGCCATGTTAATCTCCTTGATATTGCAGCCCTGCGCGGGCTTTTCTTTCTTGCGAGCCGCACTTCATATAACAATCGATCCCCGTTTGTCCAGCCCCGGCCGGCCGGTTTTTCCTTGACTCGATCCGCCAGTGTGTCCATATTCCGACCTCCGAGACAATACAGAAGGGGGACGTGACACATGATCAGAAGCGTGAACGTGAACAACGCGGCCAAGGACGCCCTGGAGATCTTCCAGTTCGACCAATGGCTCCGGTTCTACTTCATCAAGGAAAAGGGCGATGAACTCTGGATCGAAATCCCCGACGACGTCCTTTCCGGCATCGAGGAGAAGCAGCCCGAGCTGTTCCGCTTCGCCGACATGGTGAACAACGCGGTCGTCGACTACAAGCGGTCCCAGGAAAACGTCTGCTCCTTCGTCGCCGCCCGGCTGGACGGCCAGAAATACGAGTCCTCTATCCTGCCCCAGGTGTTCGACAACGCCACCTTCAAGGTGGAGATGTACATGTTCAACGTCTGGCTGAAGATGCACGAAAGCCACCTGGACGAGGAATACATGGATTTCGACGGCTGGCTCGAAATGTACAAGGGCTGGAACTCCATGGACGAGGTCCGGGAGTACCGCGACAAGCTGCTCAAGAGCGGCACCGATCCCCAGATTCCGACCTGCGGCGCCACCCAGTAGCCCGTTTTTTCCGAACAAGAAAAAAGCCCCTGCGCCGGTCCGCGCAGGGGCTTTTTCGTCATGTGCGAAAACTACTTCCCGTTCTTTTTCTTCTTGCTCTTGCCGCCCTTGTCGCCCTTTTCCACGCCGGTGACCTTGCCGCCCTCGCCCTTGATGATCAGGACGGACGGCTGGTCCTTTTCCGGACCGGGTTGGCTGGAGGCCACAAGCGAAGCCCCCGCCAGGCCGGGAACGTCCGCGGCCATGGACGGAGACAGCATCACGAGAGTGAGGACTGTTGCCAAAATCATGCTCTTCACTTGGGCCTCCGACAGAAAGGAAGCAAAGGCGATGCCACTCGGCAACGCCCCGCCATTATAGCATGTTTTATCTCAACGGGACACGGCTGCACGCCCGAAATTGCGCGCATGGACCATACTTTCCCGGACACGCGCAAACATATCCGGCCCTGCGGCAACCTGTCAACGTGGCTCGTAGCGGACGGCGTCGTCCAGGTAGAGCGACAGCACGGCTTTGTCGATGGCCGCCCGCGCCTTCTCGTCGCCCGGCTCGACATAGCCCACGAAATTGAGCATCCCCCGCCGGGTGTAGACCACGTAGTGCAGGCTGAGCAGGGACCGTCCCCGAACGCGGACCTCCGACTCGATGCGGAGGGTCTTCTTCTCGCCGAAGTACGTGGCGTCCCGCAGGTGGAAGCCTTCCCCGCCCGCCTCGCGCAGGGTGCGGACGATGAACCGGTTGAAATTGGAGATGTCCGGCGTCAGCGGCCTGCGGCCCGGTTCGATCTCCACCAGCAGGACCGGCCCGCCCGACGGGGAGACGTACCCGGCCTGCCAGTCGGAGTCCTCGCCGCCCACCGGGACCGGATAGCCCACGCTTTCCGCCCGCTCGAGATCGCCGTCCGAGGCCACGTTCCAGGTCTTGGGCAACCAGATCGTGTAGCCCATGTCCGGGTTGTAGAACGGCAGGGACGCCCAGGCGGGGAGCGAAAAGACGACCATCGCCGAAATGGCGACAATAAAAAATAATATACGCATAGGAACCTCTGCTTCACGGAAGCGAAACAGTCAGAACAGATGTGAAGCATACGGTTTCCCGGCGGGGATGACAACAAAAGAATCCGAAAGATCGTCCGTCCGCCCCTTTTCAGCTTCCCTATTTTGGCTTATGCATAAATTACAAGGAAACACAGCTTGGAGGACGTGATGAAAAGCTACATCTGCATCGTGGAAGGAAAAGTCGAAGGCGGCAAGGTCGTGGGCGTCAAGTTCCAGTCCTGGGTAAAGACCGTGGCCGACGAGCTCGGACTCAAGGGATGGATCCGCAACGTCGCCGACGGCAAGGCCGAAATCCTGCTCCAGGGCAGCGCGGAGGAATATTCCGCCTTCCGGGAGCGCCTGAAGACCGAAGCCCCGGTTCCGGACCTGAAGAACATCACCTGCAACGTCATGGATTACGACAAGGAACACGATCACTTCGAGGCCAGAGGCTAACGCCTCTCCGGCTTTCGGCAACGTGGCAGGCCACCGTTTCCCGGCGCGGCAAGCGCCGGGCGACGGTGGCCCTCCACTTTCATAAGGCCGGGGGCGCATTGCCCTGCCTACCCGAATCCAGTACAATCCGCCCATGCCTCAAGTCCGCCAGTTCACCATCGCCGCCAAGCTTTTGATCTGGACGTCCGCGCTGATCATCGTCTTCTTCGGCACCTCGGCCTACCTCTTTCGCCAGGTCCGGCACGACGCCGAAGTATCAAGCCGCATCGTCACGGAAAACCACGAGCTCGACTCGGCCATCCAGCGCATGCTGGAACGGCTCTACTCGGTGCAGGACAACATCCAGCGCTACCGGCTGCTCGGCGGCGACCAGAAGGCCGTGGGCTTCATCGTCCAGGACCTGACCCGGTTCGGGGAAATCCTTGAGGAGACCCTGGCCGGGCATCCCCGCTACCGCACCGAATGGAAGGAACTGACCGCCAAGTACGAGATCACCCTCGACCCCGGCGAAACCGTGGGC
Source organism: Desulfovibrionaceae bacterium (assembly GCA_015709315.1). Classification (GTDB taxonomy): domain Bacteria; phylum Desulfobacterota; class Desulfovibrionia; order Desulfovibrionales; family Desulfovibrionaceae; genus Pseudodesulfovibrio. The sequence continues at coordinate 172,201 of JACCQI010000001.1, read as the reverse complement.
GACAGCCTGGCCCCCAACGTCACGGTCCGGGAATGGACCGACATCCTGGAACAGTCGCTGCTCGACAACGTGGCGGACATGGAGGCCGGCCTGACCGACCTGCACGACGCCGGACAGCGGGCCTCGACCGTCGGCCTGTACGGGCTGATCGCCTGCCTCGCCCTGGGCGTGGGCGGCAGCCTGGGCCTGGCCTGGTCCCTGAACCGCTCATTGAGCGAGGTCCAGCGCGGCATCCGGGAGCTGGGCACCGGGGCCACCCCCCGGGACATCCGCGTCCTGTCCAAGGACGAGTTGGGCGAGCTGGCCCTGGCCTTCAACGCCATGGCCGCGCGGCTCAGGCGCGAGGAGCGCATGCGCGCGGACTTCGTGGCCATGCTCTCGCACGAGATACGCACCCCGCTGACCTCGGTCCGCGAGGCCGTGGACCTCATCGGGGCCGGGACCTTCGGCGAGGTCAACGAACAACAGGCCAAGTTCCTGGCCATCGCGGAAATGGAAACCGCCCGCCTTTCGGATCTCCTGGCCCGGCTCCTGTCCGTGTCCCGGATGGAGTCCAGGGAACTGGTCCTGGACCCCGTGGAGGTGGACGGCAGACAACTGGTGCTCTCCACCCTGGAGCGACTCGCCCCGGCGGCCGAGGCCAAATCCATCGTCCTGAAAGCCCTGGTGCCGGACGAGCCGATTCCCTTCACGGCCGACGGGGAACACCTTCGGCAGGTGCTTCTGAACCTGGCCGGGAACGCCATCAAGTTTTCCCCCGAAGGGAGCACGGTCACGGTCTTTGCCGGCCGCCAGGCGGACGGGGTTCTCTTCCGCGTGGAGGACGATGGCCCCGGCATTCCGCCCGGGGAGCGGGAGCGCGTGTTCCTCAAATACTACCGGGAGCCCGGAGTGCGGAACAGCGTTGACGGCGCGGGCCTGGGGCTGGCAATTTCCAAACGCATCATCCTGGCCCATGGAGGCCGCATCTGGGTGGAGGGCAAGCCGGGACGCGGGTCGCGGTTCTGCTTCTCCCTGCCCGCCAAGCCCGTATGAGGAGCGACATGACAGCCACATCCCGCATCCCGACCATCCTGGTGGTGGACGACGACGAACACATCCTGCAGGTGCTGGAGGCGCGGCTGCTTTCCTCCGGCCTGACGCCGCTGTTGGCGGACCGGGCCGAAACCGCCCTGGAGATGCTGGCGGGCGAACACGTGGATCTGATCGTCTCGGACGTGAAGATGCCCGGCATGGGCGGCAAGGGGCTGCTCAAGGAGGTGCTGGAAAACTGGCCGCACATCCCCATCATCATGCTCACGGCCCACGGCACCATTCCGGACGCCGTGGGGTCCATCCAGGCCGGGGCCGCCGACTACCTGACCAAGCCCTTTGACGGCAAGGAGCTGGTGCGCGTCATCCGGTCCAGGCTGGAGGCCGCGCAGGCCGAACCGGCCGGGTCCCCGGCGGCGCCCGCCGCGCCCCGGCCCGATGCGCCGGGACAGATGCCTCCCGGCGGAATGCTCGGCGGCGCGGCCCCGTCCATGGCGCGCTTCCTCGAACTGCTCGACCGGGTGGCCCGTTCCACGGCCACGGTCCTGCTCTTCGGCGAATCCGGCACGGGCAAGGAGATGGCCGCCCGCATCCTCCACGACGCCAGCCCGCGCGCCCACGGCCCGTTCGTCATCGTGGACTGCGGCTCCACCCAGCCCACCCTGCTGGAATCCGAGCTATTCGGCCACGTCAAGGGGTCGTTCACCCATGCGGTCAAGGACAAGAAGGGACTCATCGAGGAGGCGGACGGCGGCACCCTGTTCCTGGACGAGATCGGCAACATTTCGCCGGACATGCAGACCCGGCTGCTGCGCTTCCTGCAGGAGGGCACCATCCGGCGCGTGGGCGACGTCACCGAGCGCACGGTCTCCTGCCGGGTCATCGCGGCCACCCACGCGAACCTGCCCGCCATGGTGGCGGACGGCTCCTTCCGCGAGGACCTCTACTACCGCCTCAAGGTGGTCACCCTGACCATCCCGCCCCTTCGGGAACGCCGGGAAGACCTGCCCGAACTCATCGACGGCTTCATCCGCGAGCTGTGCGCCGTCCAGGGGCGGGAACCGGCCGCCGTGTCCGAGGAGGCCATGCGCCTGCTCAAGGTCCATCCGTGGCCGGGCAACGTGCGCGAACTCAAGAACGCCATGGAGGCCGCCCTGGTCTTCTGCGCGGACGACGTCATCCGGCCCGGAGACCTGCAGCTGGAGGCCGTGCCCGCCGACTCCCCGGCCGCGCGCGGCAAAAGCCTTTCCCTGGAGGACAGCGAACGCGAGGCCATCGTCCGGGCGCTCAAGGCAACGAACGGCGTCAAAAAGGACGCCGCCGACCGACTGGGCATCAGCCGCAGGGCCATCCATTACAAAATTAAGAAATACGGCCTGAACGCGGACGGGAATTGATGTCCGCCCCCGGCCGCCCGGACCGGTTGAGACCCGTTTTCATGTGGTTTTCCGCTCTCATTGCTTGCCCCCCGCATCCGCACGGTATATGGAGTGGCAAGAGGAACCGCCATGATCGGGCGACCCTCGGAGTCCTATGAGCAATACAAGAATACTCCTTGAAACCGGCACCAACGAGCTGGAAATCGTCGAGTTCTTCCTGGACGAGCAGCGGCAGGCCCGCGACTACCGGGGCTACTACGGCATCAACGTGGCCAAGGTCCTGGAAATCATCCAGATGCCGGAACTGACCGAAATGCCCGAGGCGTCCCACCCGGCGGTGATGGGGGCCTTCAACCTGCGCGACGAGATCATTCCCCTCATCGACCTGGCCGCCTGGCTGGGCAAGTCGCAGGCCGGATCCGAAGCGCCCAAGGTCATCGTCACCGAGTTCAACCGCATCAAGTCCGCCTTCCTGGTGTCCGGCGTGACCCGCATCCACCGCATCGGCTGGAAGGAAGTCCAGGCCCCCACCAAATACGTCTCCTCGCTGACGGTCAACACCATCACCGGCGTGGTCAGGTTCCCGGACCGCATCGTCTTCCTCCTGGACATGGAAAAGATATGCATGGAACTCAACCCCGACTCCCCGGCGGCCCTGTCCAGCCCGGAAAACGGCGGTGCACGGCCCATTGCCGATGGCCAGCGCATTTTGCTGGCCGACGATTCCGGCATGGCGCGCAGCATGATCTCCAAAAATCTCTCCATGGCCGGATTCAAAATCCACACCGAGGAAAACGGGGAAACGGCCTGGAGCTATCTGCAAAGCGTCAAGACGATGGCCGGGGAGGCCGGCCGCCCGGTCACGGACTACGTGAATCTCGTCGTGTCCGACATCGAAATGCCCGCCATGGACGGCCATACCCTGACCCGGTCCATCAAGTCGGACCCGGCCCTCAGGGACCTGCCCGTGATCCTGTGCTCCTCCATCATCACCGAAACCCTGCGGCACAAGGGCGCCTCGGTGGGGGCCGACGACCAGGTGTCCAAGGCCGAGTTGGACGGGCTTGCCGCCAGGGCCATGGCCTTGCTGCCGACCACGGAATAAGCCCGCCCCCAAGCCATGAAAGCCAAATTCGCCAGGAAATATTTCACATACGTTTCCAAACACTTCCCCGTGATGTGCGCATCCGGGGCCTTTCCCATGCTGCCCCCGGTAACGGGGGCGGCCAAATACCTGGACCGCCTGGACGATCTTTCGAGCCGATCCATTCCCCGCCACATCGCCGCCCTGCACGGGTTCAAGCAGGACTTCCTGAACGCCGCCGCCAAGGCCCGGATGCCCGAGATCAAGGCCCAGGCCCATGCCCTGGCCCTCAGCGCGAGCGGCGCGGCCGCGGAGCTGGAAGTCGTCCGCTCATGGGCCAGGCAGCCCGAACTCTATCTCCAGGTGGCCTTCACGGGCCTGGAACAGGCGGCCGACCTGCCGGCCAAGAACGACCGGGAACGGCAGAAGCGCTTCACCAAGCGGCTCAAGGGCATCCCGGAGCTGCTCGACCACGCCACGGACAACGTGGAAACGGTCAGCGCCGCCAGCCGAGGCACGGCCCAGACCATCATCCGCGACTGCGCCCGCTACCTGACCGACCTGGGCGCCAGCGAACTGGGCAAGACGGGCAAGGCACCCCGGTACCTGGCCGACGCCCTGGTTTCACTCAAGGATTTCGATCGGTTCGTGGCCTCCAGGCCGGAGACCCGCGACGAGCAGAGTCCCGACTTCACCGTCATGGCCGAGGCCGTGCTCGGCACGGACAGGACGCCGGAAGACATCCTGGAAATCGCCAAGGAGGAGTTCGGCAGGCGGCTGGAATCCCTGCGCATGCTGGAAGTGGAGATCGGCGACGACAAGACCTGGCAGCAGCTCTACGACGCCTATCCCGGGCCGGACATCGACGGCCTGACCGCCCTGGACGCGGTCATCCGAGAAATACACCGGCTGCGCGGGTTCGTCCATGAGACCGGCCTGCCCGGCGTGTTCGCGGACACCCCCCTGCGCATCGAGCCGCAGCCCATGCACCTGGCCTCGACCCTGCGCGCCATCCATCACGACCCGGCCATCGGAGCCTGGGAGAACGAGCATTCGCGCTGCTACATCAGTCCGCAGATTTTTTCCGGGCGCGGCTTCCGGGACGACCCGGTCCGGCTGGCCCGCATCCGCAAGGAGTTCCCGTTCAGGGCCGCGGCCCAGACCTATCCGGGCCGCCACCTGCTGGACTCCCAGCGCCTCGCCCTGGGCGACTCGCCCATGGCCCAGGTGACCAACCCCCTGTTCGTGGCGGGCTGGATCGCCTTTGCCGAAAACCTGCTCGAAGAATTCGGCTACCTGGAAACGCCCATGGACCGGCTGGTCCACCACAAGCGCGGCCTGGCCCGGGCGGGCCTGGCCATGATCGACGCGGGCCTGGCCGTGGGGTCCATGGACCAGGACGCGTGCCTGGCCATCCTGCGCCGCGCCGGGTACTCCACGAAGGAAGGGCTGAACCACGTCCGGGCCATCCGCCTGGCTCCCACCACGCGGGCCATGCCGGTCTTGGGACTGCACGAGATCACGGAACTCAGGAAAGACTCGCGCCTCGCCCTGCCCGTCTTCTGCGCGGAACTCTTCCGGCACGGGCAGATACCCCTGCGCCTTCTCCCTTCGGTCATGCCCGGCTAGGCCGGGACGGGGCTATATGTCCCCCAGCGAACCGATGTCGGAAAGCTGGAAGACCCGGGAAGACTTGACGCGCACGGACAGGGCTTCGATGCGCTCGATATTGTTCAGGAAAAAATCGGTCAGATCGGGGTCCAGCTTGCCCTCCTCCATGTCCAGCCGGAGGATCTTCACGGCCTCGGACCGGGTGAACGCGGGCTTGTAGTGGCGCTCCTGGGTGACGGCGTCGTAGATGTCCACGATGGCCATCAGCCTGCTCTGCACCAGAATCTCGTCGCCCTCGAGGCCGTCCGGGTAGCCGGAACCGTCCATGCGCTCGTGGTGCTGGCGGATGATGGACAGCAGATTGGAAAAAGCCCCCTGCATGGGAATGTGCTGAAGGATGCGCTCGCTCTCGGCCGGGTGGCGCTCGATCTCGCGCCGCTCATCGCGGGTCAGGTTGCCGTAGGTCAGCAGCAGGTTGTCCAGCTCGTCGTCGTACAAAAGCGGCAGGACGGTCTCGCCCCGTCCGAGGTTCCGGCGGCCCAGCTCCCTGACGAATTCCAGGGCCCCGACGTCGGGCGTCATGGCTTTGTTCACGTCGCTGACGCGATCGAAAGCCGACGCCCAGTCGAAGTCCTCCGTGGCGGCTCCCATGAGCTGAAACCTGGCCCGGACCACGTCCATGTGCTTGGCGGACAGGCGGGTCTGCTTGGTCAGGACCTCCTCCCGGATGCCGATCTTGCCCACGTCGTGCAGGATGGCCGAATAATACAGCTCGCGCAGTTCCTCTTCGGAGAATGTCCGGCCATCGAACCCGCCGTGCTCGTTGAGGACCAGGGCCAGGGCCACGGCCAGACTGGCCACGCGCTCGGAATGGCCCGCCGTGAACGGGTCCCTGGAATCGATGGCTTCGGCCAGGGCCTGCAGGATGGCGTTCATCAGTTTCTGCACGCCCTCGAAATTGAAGGCGTTGGACAGGGATATCCCGGCCACCGAGGCCAGGGTGGTCAGGCTCAGACGGTGGGCCGCGTCGAACAGCCCCTTGTTCTCCGAGGCCAGGATGAGCATGCCCTCGCACCTGTTGGGCGAAACGACGGGGATGATGACCATGGCCCCGAGACCCGGCAGTTCCTCGTTCCAGCGCTCGTCCCGGTCCAGGTCGTTGACGATCTCGCCGTGCTCCTTCTCGGCCACGTCCTTAAACAGCGCGCTGTCCACCATCCTGTTCAGGCCCACGCCGAAGGGAAAGCCGAACTGGACGGCCAGCCGGAAGCGGGAGGTCGAAGGGTCGCGGAGATAGACCATCCCCAGTTCGCCCGGATAATTTTCCAGGCGGCATTCGTCGATGAGGGCGTCCACCACGGAGCGCACCTGCAAGGAGGTGTTGATATTCGGAACGGATCGGTGCAGCAGCGCCAGCTCACGGTACTTGGCCAGGGCCTCGTCGGCGATGGACCGCCGGGCCTGCTCCATGTCCACCAGTTCCTGGATGGAAAAGGCAATGAAGGAAAGAATCCGCCGGCATTCGGCCACCTCTGCCTCGCCGCTTCCCTGGGGCGGCAGGACGAGCACCCGGCCGGAATGAACGCCGTCGAACAAAAGCGGCTCCGAGAGCACGCCTTCCGAGTCCTCGGCCGGGAAGGAGTCGGCCCCCTCCACGACGACCACCTCGCCCTCGAAGCTCACGGCCAGAGAGCACTTATTCCCGACAAGCTCGGCCCCTTTGCGAAGGAGCTTGCGCAATACACTGGAACGAATGAATTTTTTCAGCGGAGCCACGCTTCCACGCCCTTTGTCGGCAAAACGGCTACAGGTCCAGCAATTCCTTGGATACGCGCAGTATCTCGTCGGGATCGAACGGCTTGGTCATGTACATCATGGCGCCGAGTTCCAGCCCCTGCTTGCGGTCCACCTCCTGGCCCTTGGCGGTCAGCAAAATGATCTTGATGTCCACCAGGTCCTGATCGTCCTTGACCACGCGGCACACCTCGTAGCCGTTCATCTTGGGCATCATGATGTCGAGAAAAACCAGGTCGGGCCGCTTGCTCCGTATGAACTCCAACCCTTCCTCGCCGTCGGACGCCGTGTACAGCACTACTTCATATTCGTCCTCAAGCTCCTCGAGCGTCTGCTCCAGCAGCATTTTGATATGCACCTCGTCGTCCACTATGAGGATTTTCTTGGCCATCACGCTCTCCTTTCAGGGTCATTTTCGCTGCGGAAGCCGTCGACACAGGTCCCGCATGGAACTTTATGCCATATCTCCCGCCGCATCCGCAAACAGATAATTGGCTGATTTTCTTGTGCACAACCGAACTCCGGCAGGACGGCCGCCGAGGTGCCGGGCACCCGGAAAGTCCTTGTCCAGTCGGTCCCGGACATCCCCCGGACCGGCCACGGGCAATCCCGTGCGGGTGGCCGACAGTCCGTCCGGCTCCGCCGGCGGGAGGCGCGCAGGCCGAAGCCGAACGGACGTTTTCGTGCCCGCGTGAATTTCGCCCCCGCGCCCGGCACACATCCCGCAATTCTTGCCAAGGCGGGCCATCTGACGTAATTCATCTATCGCTGACGGGCCACGCGCCGGACGGCCGAGCACCGGCCCGGCCCAACCCGCGACACAAACATCCCACCAGGAGAACATGACGCCATGTGTGGAATCGCAAGCTTCTTGAGCAACGCAAACTGGCAACTCGCCCCGGACACCGGCTGGCTGTTCGAGCTTGATGCCGCTTTTACGGATATAGCCGACAAGGACCTCATGCTGGCCGCCGGGCCGATCAAGGTCCTGGCCGACCGTTTCTACGACCTCATGTCCTTCGGCCTGCACATGCAGTTGGTGGCCGACCCGGACGCCCTGGGCGCCCTCGAATCCGTCCGCGACACCGTGCGCAATCTCCGCAACGCGGCCGCGGTCAAGCTGGAGCAGGGACCGCGCACGGACGCGCTGGAATCCCTGCATGAAACGCTCGACGACTATCTCTGGCAGATCGACCGGGAGGTGCTGGCCAACGTGGACCGCACCCTGGCCCTGATGCCCGCGCCCATGCGCGCCGACGCGGCCGCGCGCGACCGCCATTTCCTGGCCTGGGGCACGGAGCTGGTCATGGAGGCCATCGACAAGCTCGAAGTGCGCGGCCGCGACTCGGCCGGGATCGCCGTGGCCTTCATCCTGCCCGCGGGCACGGACCCTGAGCGGGACCTGACCGATGCGCAGAAGGCGCAGCTCGAGGCGCGCGGCTCCATCGCCAACGCCGACACCCGCCAGGTGCTGGTGCGCAAGCTCGACGACGGCCGCACGGCCTGCCGCTTCCTGTACAAGGTGGCCCAGTTGGTGGGCCAGCTCGGCGACAACGGCGCGGCCCTGCGCGAGGCCGTGGCGGGCGACGAACTGCTCTGGCGGATGGCCGAAGGGCTTGAGACCCTGAACATCATCGCCCACACCCGCTGGGCGTCCAACGGCATCATTTCCGTGCCCAACTGCCACCCGGTGGACGGGCTGGTGGAGGGCGACATGTCCACGGGCCTGGAACGGACCATGTTCGTCCTGAACGGCGACGTGGACAACTACCGGACCCTGGTCGAGGAATCCGTCCTGTCCAAGGGCGCGCACATCCCCTCCGCCATCTCCACCGACGCCAAGATCCTGCCCGTGCTCTTCCACCTGGGCGCGGACGACGCGGGCAACGCCGAGGACCGCTTCCGCTCCGTGCTCAAGCAGTGCGACGGTTCGCTGGCCGTGGTCATGCAGAACCTGTCCGACTTCGACTCCCAGTTCCTGGCCCAGAAGGGGTCGGGCCAGTCCTTCTACATCGGTCTGACCGCCGACGGCTGGCTGGTGGCTTCCGAGGCGTACGGCATGGCCGCCCGGGCGCGCAGCTCCTACCCCATCGCCGTCCACCGCCAGGGCGGGGTGTCCGTGGTCCTCAGCGACTCGGACCCGGCGGGCAAGGCCCCGGTGGCCCGCTACCTGGACAACGGCGAGGCCGTGGAACTGGCCGAGGAGAAGATCGAAATCTTTTCGCGGGACATCTTCCGGGGCGCATACGCCCACTACATCGAGAAGGAAATCCACGAGGCCCCGGACTCGGTGCGGAACACCCTGCACGGCAAGTATGTGAAGCAATCCGGCGAGGTGGCCTTCCTGCCCGAGGGGTTCGGCAACGGCCCGGCCCTGGTCGGGCGGTTCAAGAACGGCGCGACGCCCATCAAGCGGATCATCTGCGTGGGCCAGGGCACGGCCGCCGTGGCCGCCATGGCCGTGGCCCAACTGCTCCGGCGCACCCTGGCCAAGACCGGCCTGTCCATCGAATCCTACACCGGCTCCGAGCTGATCGGATTTTTGGGCGACGAGCGCATGGACGACGTGTTCCTGATCCCGGTCTCGCAGTCCGGCACCACCACGGACACCAACCGGGTGGTGGACCTGTGCCGCGACCGGGGCGCGTGGGTCAACTGCATCGTCAACCGGCGCAACTCCCCGCTGGTCCAGAAGTCCGACTCCCATATCTATACCAGCAACGGCCGGGACGTGGAGATGGCCGTGGCCTCCACCAAGGCGTTCTACTCCCAGGTGGCGGCGGGCAAGCTGCTCTCCCTGTGGCTGGCCGACGTGCTCGGGACCATGGACAGCGCCGAAATCCTGACCGAGATCGAAGCCCTGGAAGACCTGCCCGGCAAGATCGACCGCGTGCTGGAAGGCAAGGACGCCATCGCCGAGGTGGCCCGGAAATACGCCCCGGTCCACCGCTATTGGGCGCTGGTGGGCAACGGGTCCAACTGCATCGCGGCCCAGGAGGTGCGGATCAAGCTCTCCGAGTTGTGCTACAAGTCCATCCCCTGCGACGTGACCGAGGACAAGAAGCACATCGACCTGTCCACCGAGCCGCTGACCCTGGTCATGGCCTCGGACCTGCCCGAAATGGTGGTCATGGACACGGTCAAGGAAACCACCATTTTCAAGGCCCACAACGGCTCGCCCATCGTGTTCTGCGCGGACGACGAGACCCGGTTCGACGCGGTGGCCGAGGCGACCATCAAGGTCCCCCGCGTGGGCGGCGGCCTCAACTTCGTGCTGGAGACCGTGGCCGGCCACTGGTGGGGCGTGTCCGCGGCCAAAGCCATCGACTCCCACGCCGAGCCCTTCCGCAAGGCCCGGGTGCTCATCGGCGAAATGCTGGAAAACACGGCCAAGTGGGACCGCAAGGAATTGCTTGAGGCCCTCAACCTGTGCAACGAGCGCATCGCGTCCGGCGCCACGGACTCGGCCCTGCCCGCCCGCGTGGCTTCGAGCCTCGCCAACTACATGCTCTGGCTGGTCAACCAGTCCGTCGAGATCTGCGCCCCCGAGGCCCGGCTCGCCGACATCCTGACCATCCTGAACAAGGCCATCGAGGAAATGACCCGCCCCATCGACACCATCCGCCACCAGGCCAAAACCGTCACAGTGGGCATCTCCCGGCCACAGGGGTAAGGATCAGTAAAAAGACAATAGATCCGAAGACGATACATAAACCTACTAAAGGCCGCTCCCGGCTGCTGTATTTCACAGCAGCCGGGAGCGGCCTTCTTATGGGCGAACAACACTCCGGCTCCTCTTCATGCGTCGGGCATGAGGCCCGGCGGAATGGCCCCGGTTCGCCCGCTTGATCATTCCTTCCGAACTCCCGGGAAATTGTACCAAATCCCATGACGTCGGAGTTCCGGCACGACGCCTTTCGACGCACCGTCATGTATCCAGGACAGTCGTTGTACCGACCTTACAGCGTGTCATGCACAGCGGACATCCATGCCTTTTATGGCACGATATAGGAATACAATATTCAATATAATTCCAATATGTTAAGATTTTAAACATCTCCGCAGCCTCATGGCACGCATGTTGGAATTCCCACTCTGAATTCGATGCGGCAACCGCAACGAACAGGAGAGAGAATGAAACATCCACTGGCAAGTGAGGAGGAAGCATGAAGAAGGGATCGCCCGGCCGGGTAAAAACCGTGGCCCTTTCATTGGCGTGCGTACTGGTGGTTGCCGCCGCCGGCGCCGTCGCCTTTGAAAAGACCTCCTCGACCGGCTTCTGCGTGTCCTGCCATGAGATGGAGCGGCATCAGGCTGAGCTGAAGCTGTCGCCGCATGCCCTGGACAAGGACAAACGCCCCATCGAGTGCCGACAGTGCCATCTGCCGGCAAGTTTCGGCCCGACCTACGTGGCCCTGAAAGCCTATCTCGGGGTCAAGGACGTGGTTGTCCACACCGTTGGCGACCCGGTCAACGATTTTTACCGCAGGGAACTGCAGATGTCCGCCCGGCGCTTCGTGCCCGACGACAGTTGCCGCGCCTGCCATGAAAATCTGGAAAAGAACGTCAAGGACGAGCCGATCTCCCGCGAGGGCAAGCTGGCGCACGAGGCGTATCTGGGGACCAACGGCAGGACGGATAAAGGCTGCGCCGACTGCCACCAAAACATGGCGCACCTTCCGATTTTCGACAGGCGGTATGTGCAGAATGCCGAATTCGCGGCCAAGATGGCCGCCCAGGAGGGGAAATAACGATGTTCAAAACCAAAACAGGAAAGTGGTCGGCCGTGGCCTTGCTCGCGGTCATTATCGTTGCCGTGGGAGGCTACGCCTATGTCATGGCCGCCTTTCCCGAAAATCGGTGCGAGGCCAAGCACCTGACCGACGAGACCAAAATGGCCGGGGACTGCTACGCCTGCCACGTAAAGGCGACCCCGAAAATCGCCCAGGACTGGTATGAGGGCAAGCACGGCGTGCTGCTCGTCAAATGCTTCGTCTGTCACGGACAGCCCGACGGCAAGGGCGCGATCGAGTTCGCGGCCAATCCCGATCCGGACACGGTCTGCCGCAAATGCCACGACCCGGCCGTGAACCGGATGCAGGAGAAGTACGGACTGCGCGCCCAGTGCAACGAATGCCATCCGTATCATCAGAACTCCATTCATCATGAAGCGTTCCAGAAAACCCAGTCCAAAAAGACCCTGGACTAAGACAGGATAGAGAAGGAGGCGAACAATGAGCCTTTCGAGAAGGGATTTCATAAAGCAACTGGCCGCCATGTCGGCCCTGACCGCCCTCGGCATTCCCACCAAGGCCAAGGCCGATCAAAACATCGACTTCTGGAGCAAGGCGGTCTGCCGATACTGCGGCACGGGCTGCGGCGTGATGGTCGGCGTCAAGGACGGCAAGGTGGTCACGGTCAAGGGCGACCCCAACAACCACAACAAAGGGCTTCTGTGCCTCAAGGGCGCGCTCCTGGCCCCGGTCATCTATGCCAAGGAGCGGGTGACCAAACCGCTCATCCGGCGCAACGGCAAGCTGGAACCGGCATCCTGGGACGAGGCCCTGGACCTGACCGCCCGGAAATTCCGGGAAAGCATCGACAAGTTCGGCCCGGAATCCGTGGGCTATTACGGCTCGGGCCAGGCCCTGACCGAAGAGACCTACCTGGCCAGCAAGATATTCAAGGCCGGACTGAAATCGAACAACGTGGAAGGCAACCCCCGCCTGTGCATGGCCTCGGCCGTGGGCGGCTACACCACCACCTTCGGCAAGGACGAGCCCTGCGGCTGCTTCGAGGACATCGACGCCACCAGTTGCTTCTTCATCTTCGGGTCCAACACCTCGGAGTGCCACCCCGTGCTCTTCAGGCGCATCGCGGACCGCAAGCAGAGCGACCCCAAGGTCAAGGTCATCGTCGTGGACCCGCGCACCACCAACACGGCGCGGATCGCGGACCTGCACCTCAAGGTCAAGGCGGGCAACGACCTCGCCCTGCTCAACGCCATGGCCTACGTCATCTTCCGTGAAGAGCTGGACGACCCCCGGTTCATCGAGCGGTACGTCCACTTCAAGGACAACGAGAAAAAGACGCACACTCTCGAAGAATACCTCCGCTTCCTGGACGATTACACCCCGGAGAAGGTGGCCGACCTGGTGGGCGTCACGGCCGAGGACATATGGAGGGCCGGGCGGATGTTCGGCGAGGCCCCGGCTTCCCTTTCCCTGTGGTGCATGGGCGCCAACCAGCGCACGCGCGGGGTCTGGGCCAACAACCTTATCAGCAACCTCCACCTGATAACGGGCAAGATCGGCAAGCCCGGCTCCTCCCCCTTCTCCCTGACCGGCCAGCCCAACGCCTGCGGCGGCGTCCGCGACACGGGCGGCCTTTCCCACCTGCTCCCCGCGGGCCGGGTCATCGCCAAGAAGGCCCACCGCAACCAGGTGGAAAAGCAATGGGGCATCCCCCAGGACTCCCTGAATCCCAAGCCGGGGCTGCACACCACGGCCCTGTTCGAGGCCATGAGCAAGGGCGAGGTGAACTGCCTGCTGACCCTCTGCACCAACCCCGCCCACTCGCTGCCCAACCTGCACAAGTTCAATCCGGGCCTGAAGCAATGCTTCCTGGCCTGCATCGAGACCTTCAGCGACGCCAAGACCCTGGAATTCGCCGACGTGGTGTTCCCGCCGTCCTTCTGGGTGGAGCGCGAAGGCGTCTACGGATGCTCCGAGCGCCGCTACGCCCTGATCGGCAAGGCCATCGACGCGCCGGGCGAATGCCGGGACTCGGTCAACATCCTCGTGGACCTGGCCGTGCGGATGGGCGTGGACCCCAAGCTCGTTCCCTACAAGAACTCCGAGGACGTCTGGAACGAATGGCGCGAGGTTTCCTCCTCCACGCCGTACAACTTCATGGGCATCACCCGCGAACGGCTTCGCAAGGAATCCGGCATACTGTGGCCCTGCCCCACCGAGGACCATCCCGGCACCAAGCGGCGCTATGTCAGGGGTGAAGACCCGAACATTCCGGCGGACTATCCCAACAAATACTGGTTCTACGGCAACGAGGACGGCAGGGCCGTGGTCTGGATGCGTCCCCAAAAGCCGCCGGCGGAACCCGCTGACGCCGAGTATCCGTTCGTGCTGACCACGGGCCGGGTCATCGACCACTGGCATACCGGGACCATGACCAACAAGGTTCCCGAGATCAACAAGTCGTTCCCCGAGGCCTATGTGGAAATCAACGACCAGGACGCCAAGCGACTGGGGGTCCAGAACGGCGACAACGTGGAACTCATCTCCCGGCGCGGGGCCATGGTCTTCCAGGCGCGGGTCGGCGACGTGTGCAATCCGGGGCTGGTCTTTGTGCCATGGTTCGACCCGGACCGCCTGATCAACGAGCTGACCATCGACGCCATCGACCCCGGCTCCAAGCAGCCCGAATTCAAGATCTGCGCCTGCAAGGTAAGGAAGGTGTAACATGGCCATCACCGGCATCATCCTGCATACGCTGGGAGAAAAGACCGACGCGGTTCGGGCCATGGTGGAACAAAGCGACGACCTGCAATTCTACGGCCTGCATGAGGAAAAGCACCTCGTCATCGTCGGGGAAATGCCTTCGCGGGAGTTGAAGAGACGCCTGGAAGGACTGGAAAAAACCGACGGTGTTCTCGCCGTGTACACCACCTTCGTGAACACCGAGGACGAACAGTAAATTCGCCACAGTCACACCCTAACCTCGACTCCCGCGCCGGATGTCCGTTCCCGGAATCCGGCGCGGGAAAGAGAGGGACATAATGTCCATGAAACTACTTCCTCCCGGGGCAGGCGACAGAGAACGCTTTCTCCAAAATTGCATCCACTGCGGAAAATGCGCCGAGTCCTGCCGGTTCGACGCCATCAAGCTGACCAAGGGCCTCGATCCCCTCACGGCGGGGACCCCGTACATCGACCCGAAAAAAGCGCCGTGCTTTTTGTGCATGCACTGCGGCCCGGCCTGCCCCACCGGGGCCATATCGGCCCTGGAGCAAAAGGACGCGGACATGGGCACCGCGTTTTTGAACAAGGACCAGTGCTTCACCTACATGGGCGCCGTCCTGTGCCGGACCTGTTTCGAGAAATGCCCCATGCGCAACACGGCCATTGTGTTGAAAAACGGCACCTACCCGGAAATCACGGATGACTGCGTCGGCTGCGGGGTGTGCCATTACGTCTGCCCGCAGCACGCCATCACCCTCATTTCACGCGAGCAGTTGCAGGCAAAAGTTCGGAGCGAGGCATAATGCACATCAACCGGAAAATCGTTCGCCGGATCTGCCAGGCGACCGTCGCCCTCTCGTTTATCGCCATTCCGTGGCTGAACATGCACGACATCCGTTTCGTCACCGGAAACCTGCTCTCTTTCGAGTTCCTGAAGATTCCCTTCGCCGACCCGCTGGCCGCCCTCCAGGTATGGGTTTCCACCGGCCACATGGCGATTACGCCGGCCCTGGGCGCGATGCTGGTGCTCACCCTGGCCGTTGCCATGGGACCCGTTTTCTGCGGCTGGATCTGCCCATACGGCCTGATGGCGGACCTTGTGGGGAAACTGCCCCCCCGGCGGACCACCACCCCGTCGTCCAAGGCATGGTACATCAAGGGGACCGTTGCCCTGATCGTGGTGGGCGCGCTGGCGCTGACCGGCGCTCCGCCGCTGCTGAACCAGCTTTCCCTGCCCGGCTGGTATACCCGCACCATGCAAATGCTGTGGCTGTATGGCGTCATTCCCGCCGGATTCTGGCTGCTGCCCTTTGCCGCATGCCTCGACCTGGGCGGCGGCAGGCGCTTCTGGTGCCGGTACATCTGCCCTCAGTCGCTGCTGCTGCAATTGGCCGGAAGAATCCTGCCCTACCGGTTCAGGGTCGTCTACGATCCCGGCCGCTGCATCTGCAAGGACCAGTCGCCCTCCCCCTGCTCCCAGGCATGCCCCTACGGGCTGGACCCCCGGGAACGGGCCATCCACCCCGAATGCACCAACTGCGGCGACTGCGTCGTGCGTTGCGCCCACTTCGGACACGCGCTTTCCCAAGGCTTTGCCAAACGTCAATAGGAACTTTCACCTCCTACGACACCCCTCAAAAGGAAAGGGCCTGGACAACACTGTCCAGGCCCTTTCCGATTCCCGCCTCCCGGTCAGCGGGATATGCCGAATTTCTTCATCATTTCATACAGGTATCCGCGCGAAATGCCCGCCGTGTCGGCGGCGCGCTTCACATTGTTGCCCGAGTGCTCCAGCAATCTGCGGACATAGTCCCCTTCCGTCTGCATCCGGTACTCCTTGAGCGTCGGGAAAAAGGGGGAATCGGGATCGATCTGCCGGGCCTGATCACCGCTGAGGTGCGCCTGGGTGGCCTTGATCCTGAGACGCACGGGCAGATGCCGCGCGTACACCACGGGGCTGTCCTGGGCGGCGGCCAGGGCGCTGTCCACCGTGTGAACCAATTCGCGGACATTGCCGGGCCAGTCGTATGCCTTGAGCGTCGCCATGCACTCGTCGCTGAACGGCTTGGCTTCACGCCCGAAATCCTGGAGCCGGTGCTCCACCAGAAGCGCGACGTCGTCTATCCGGTCGCGCAGCGGGGGAAGGTTGATGGTCACGCCCTGGAGCCGGTAGAGCAAATCGCTTCGGAACGACCCCTCCTCGACCATTTTCTCCAGGTTCCGGTTGGTGGCGGCCACCAACCGGAAATCGCTCTCCAGTTCATGCTGGCCCCCGACAGGCCTGAAGCGGCGGGTCTCCAGGACGCGAAGCAGGGAAACCTGCTGCTCCGGGGGCAGTTCGCCTATCTCATCCAGAAAGAGCGTGCCGCGGTTGGCCATGGCCACCACGCCCTGACGGTCGCGGTCCGCCCCGGTAAAGGCCCCGCGGACATGGCCGAAAAGCAATGAAGCCACAAGCGACGGGGAAAGGGAGGCGCAATCCAGGGCGATGAACGGCCCCTTGGCCCGCCTGCTGTGGTCATGCACGGCCCGCGCGAACAACTCCTTGCCCGTTCCGGTCTCTCCGTAGACCACGACCGAGACATTGGAACGGGCCGCCTTGGCGGCCTGCTGCTTGCAGACATCGATGAGCGGGCCGCCCAGGATATTGTCGCAGCAGATCGAGGTTTCGCCCAGGGCGTGGCTGTTCTGGCGGAACTGGAATATCTCCTTGACGGACTGCTCGATGCGCTCCATGGACAGCGGCTTTTGCAGATAGGCGTTGCCGCCGTCCTTGAGCACCTTCTCGGCCCCGGTGACATCGCCCTTGCTGGTGATGACGACCACCTCCGGGCACCCGGGACCTTGCTTGAAGGTCTGCACGTTTTCAATGCCGTTTCCGTCCGGCAAAAGCACATCCAGAAAGACCATGTCGAATGCATTCTTCTCCGCTATCCGCCTGCCCTCGCCGAGGCTGAGGACGCCGACGAATTCGTGTCCCTGGTCCTCGGCCACATCCTGAAAAAGCATGTGCTGCAACGGTTCGTCGTCCACCAATAATATTTTACCCACGGCGTTCTCCTCTTTCGGCCCGGATCAGGGCAACCGTTTCCCCGCACTTCGACTCGATACCCGCGAACAATCCCCCGACGGCCTCCAGGCCCTCGCCGTCGGCCCGCTCCTCCATCTCCCGCGCCAGGCATGCGAGTTGGTTGGCCTGGACCAGGGCGGCCGAGTTCTTGACCGCATGCGAAAGCCGGATCACCTCGTCACGGTTCTCTTCCCGGACGGCCCGGCGCAATGCCGCGATCTTGGCAGGCACGTCATCGACAAAAGCGTCCAGCAGCCGGTCATAGAGTTTGGTTTTGCCGCCCAGGTTGCGCAGCGCCGCGTCCCGATCGATCAACGCCGATTCCTCGGAAGCCACATCCGTTCCCTGCTCCGGTTCGCACCCCGGAGATGCGTTGGCGGTATACGCCGCCACCGACTCAAGCAGCGCTTCGCCCGACAACGGCTTGGGCAAATACCCGTTCATGCCCGCCCGGCTGCAGTTTTCCTCCACGTCGGGTCCCACCGAAGCGGTGATCCCGAGAATGGGGATGTCCGTGTCGGCGCCGAGCCCGCCCCCGCGGATGCGGCGGCTGATTTCCAGGCCGTCCACGCCGGGGATCTGGATATCCATGAGAACCAGGTCGAACGCGCCCTCCCGCAATTGCCTGCCCGCTTCGACGCTGTTTGCGGCGCTGACCACGGTGTGCCCCGCGTCCTGGAGCACGTTGATGAAAAAACATTGGTTGAGGTCGTTGTCCTCGACGAGAAGGATGGTTTTCGCATTCCTTTCCGCACCGGGGGCGGCCGATTGGCCCTCTTTGCGCGCCGGGGATTCCCCGGCCTCGGCCAGGCGCAACGAAAGCGTGAAGGTGGAGCCGCTGCCCGGCACGCTTTCGACACGGATGCCGCCGTGCATCATTTCGGCCAACCGTTTGCAGATGGACAGCCCCAGGCCCGTGCCTACATGCCGTTTCGCATAGGAATTGTCGATCTGGTTGAAACTGTAAAAGATGCGGCCGAACTCCGCCTCCGGTATCCCGATGCCGGTGTCTGCCACCTTGATCTCGAGGCAGACCTCATCCTGTTTTGCCCATGACGGCGGACAGCAACGGGCGACGTGAATGCCGACCGATCCCTTTTCCGTGAACTTCACGGCGTTCCCGACGAGATTGCTGATGATCTGCTTGATGCGGAATGAATCGCCGACCAGGTATTGCGGGACGTCGTCGGCAACCGACAGGCGCAAATCCAGGTTTTTGGACGAGGCGGCGAAACCGTACACGTCCAACACGTCGCCGAGAACGGCCCGAAGGTCGAATGGAGAGCATGCCAGCGTCATCTGTCCGGACTCCAGGCGGGAAAATTCCGTGATGTCGTCAACAATCTCCAACAGGGTCTGGGCCGACTGGCGGACCCGCAGCATGTACTGCTTCCGCTCCTTGTCCAGCCCGCCTCGCTCCACCAGCTCGGCCATGCCCATGATGCCGGTGAGCGGGGTCCGCATGTCGTGGCTCATGTTGGCGATGAACATGGATTTCGCCAGGTTGGCGCGCTGGGCCTCATCCCGCTTTTTCAAGATTTGATATGAAGAACCCACTATGCCGGTCAGGCCGACCAACCCGATCAGCGTAAAGGCTATGTGCGTGCGGGCCACAGACTCCCGGCAGGAGGCAATCGACTCTTCCGCCGGAAAGGATACGGAAATGCCGCCAAGCGTTTTTCTGTTTCCGGCCGAAGTATGGCAGACAAGGCACTTCTCCTCCACCTTCAGCGGGGCCATGTATTTGAACTGCTTGCCCTGGGGCGTATCGACCAACTGAAAACGCGCTTGGCCGCCGCGCTCAAAACTGATCAAACTTTCCTTTTCCCAGGTGTCCGGCTTGTTGCTGAGGCTCATGGGTTCCAAACCGGCGATGTGGAAGACGACATTGCCCGCCTTTTCGGAAAGGATTCCGAGCTGCCTGGTCATGTAGGCCGGGTTGATGCGCGAGTACCGGGTCCCGTCGGCGGCCGTGAGCACACGGTCCTCCGGCTTCAGATGCGGATTAGGCGGAGAGTCCTTGGAACTCTTTACGAACACCCCGACATGTCGGCTGTTCCAGGACCGCATGAGAACCATCTGTTCAAAAAGGATCTTGGCCTTGCGTTCCGCGGAATCAAGCGAATGCCCCCGCTCGGACTTGGCGCTCCAGGCGGCCAGGGCCGAGAGGGACACAAGCCACAGCAGCCCGAAGATCAAGGGCCACTTCAACCGGGTCCTCAACAGGTGCTTGTTCAATCGATCCATATCGCATCCTCTGCCGCGTAGTGTCAGCTATTGCGGACATCGTGTCCTGGCGGCATGAACGCCGTCATACAAACAAGACAGCCCCGGACTGCATATATTGCAATAATCAGCGCTAGTTCGGGATTACCGCCCACCAGCCGTCATTGTAAAGCTTCAATCTTCGTGCCGTCCTGGTGGCATGAAATTTGTTGTATCCGCCGCAAATCCCTCGGCGGAGATTCGCGTCCAAGGGAAACAAGGTCGGCTGGAAACGGCGGTTCGAGGACCGTTTCATTCGAGACTCAACGGTAAGGAAGGAAAGTATGGATGACTCCCAGTAACAAGCAGGCCCCGAGAAACAAACGCTGGTGGCCGGGAATTCTCATCGGGGTTTTCCTGACCGCAATCTGCGTTCTCGCTTCGGGATTCATGATCGAGGTGACCAACACCGACACCTTCTGCGTGGCGTGCCACGTCATGAAGCCCTTCAGGACGGCATGGCGCAATGCGCCCCACGGCGGCGCCAACGCCAAGGGCGTGGTCGCGCAGTGCGTTGACTGCCACCTGCCCCACGGAGGCTTCGCGGAGTATGTCGCCGCCAAAGCCTACACGGGCACCCGCGACGTCATACTGAACATGGTCATTGATCCCGAGACCTATGACTGGGTGGGACGCACCGGCTCCCGGCGCGAATTCACCTATGACAACGCCTGTCGCAGCTGCCATCAGGATCTGACGCCGCAGGGGATGCGGACCTCGGGAATAATGGCGCACCGGCAGTACATGACGGGGACAATCGACAAGCGATGCGTGGATTGCCATGAGCATGTGGGCCACAGGAACATGGTCACGGAAATCAACAGGTACTACGGAAAAAAAGAGCTTGCCCAGGGCAAGCCCCAATAAGGAGTTGTGATGAAGAACAGACGTGTTTTGGCTGTGATGGCCGGACTTTTCTGGCTTCTTTCGCCCGCTGCGGCACCGGCCCAAACGCCGGCCGAAAAAACGCACGGCATAGAGTTGGAGAAGCAGGTCCTGATCGTCCACCGGGGTTACACGGAAGCGGCCAAGCAATGCATCGAATGCCATTCCAAGAATACGCCCGGCATCGTGGAGAATTGGAAAAACGGCAAGATGGGGCACGCCACGGTCTCCTGCTACGACTGTCATGTCGTTGAAAAGGATTCCCCCATGGCGAGCCAGTGCGAGGGCCTCAAGGGGACGGACATCTACACGTCCCCGATGATATCCTCCCAGACCTGCTCCAAATGCCATCCGCGCGAAGCGGAGCAGTTCCTGAAATCCGGGCATGCCCGCCTGGCGGGTGTCCCGGTCCTCGAATCCGACGGCATGCAGAGCTTGATGTACTTGAACGAGGGCGCCGGTTTCCTCGGCGTCGAAAAGGGTTCTCCCGTCAACAACGCCTCCCGCGCCGCGGGTTGCCAGGCCTGCCACGGCGGCCAGGTGGAGCTGGGCAAGGACAACAAGCCCGTCAACGCCACCTGGCCGGGCGGCGTGGGCACCCGTTATCCCGACGGCTCCATCGGCAACTGCACGGTCTGCCACACCCGCCACCAGTTCTCCGTGGCCGAGGCCCGCAAGCCCGAGGCATGCGCCTCCTGCCACCTCGGCCCGGACCACCCGAACATTGAAATCTACAACGAATCCAAGCACGGCCAGATATACCTGGCCCACGGCGACAAGTGGAACTTCGAGGCCGCGCCGGACACCTGGGAACCGGGCGACTACCATTCGCCCACCTGCGCCGTCTGCCACATGTCCGGCATCGGCGACGTGACCACCACCCACAACGTCAACGAGCGCCTCAAGTGGGACCTGATGCACAAGCGGAGCGAACTGCGGAAAAACGAGCGCGGCGACGGCGAAAAGGGCGACAGGCTCATGCGCCAGGTCTGCAAGAACTGCCACAGTTCCCTGCACACCAACTACCAGCGCGAATTGCTGGACAGCGCGGTCGCCCTGTACAACACGTATTGGGACAAGGCCGTGGCCATGAAAAAGGAACTCAAGGAAAAGAACCTGCTCGGCAAGGACCCGTGGAAGGACGGCTTCCAGGAACTGATGTACTACCTGTGGCATCACACCGGACGCCGCGCCCGCCAGGGCACGGCCATGAACGGCCCGGACTATTCGCACTGGCACGGGTTCTTCCAGGTCTTCCAGGTCTACAAGGACATGGAGGCCATCTACAAGAAACGCCTGGAAACCGGCAAGATAGAAGACCTGTCCACAGTCATGAGCACCGGACCGATCTAAGCCGCCAAGCCGACCTCCCCCTTGTTGGCAAAGGCCCCCTTCGAAGGGGGCCTTTTTTCAGCGCGCCTCCCGAATCCCTGTCCCGTTGGATCGCGCCCCGAAGCAAATAATAATGGTTTGCACTTGCGCTTCCGACCGCTCTTTGGGATATTGCGGCAGAGGTGGCGCTTTCGCCGGTTCACGCCCCGCCCGCCGAATATCGGCGGACGGCGGCCATGGCTGCGACCCCGACTTCATGGAGGATATCTCATGGATAAAGACAGCACGTTGTCCAGACGCACCTTTTTGGCCGTCGCGGCCGGAACCGTGGTCACCATCGGATTGCCCGGCCTGTTCGCCACGGTTTCGGAAGCGCGGGAGCGGGACCTGGCCACGGAGCTTCGCAAGGACGGAAGGTCCAGGGTCCCGCCGGGACAGTCGGCGGTCGAGGAAATCGAAAACATGGGCGGCAGGCCCGGACCGGCCGACCCCGAGGATTTCCGGCTCCGGGTCCACGGGGAGATCGAAAACCCGTACGAAATCGGCTTCAAGGAACTCATGGAGTTCCCGCAGACGGACATCGTCTGCGACGTCCACTGCGTGACCGGGTGGACCCTGCTCGACTCCGCCTGGCGCGGCGTGCCCGTTTCCGCCCTGCTGGAGCGGGCGCGGCCCACGCCGGACAGGGGGTTTCTCATCATCCAGGCGGCCCACGGGTACACCACGAGCATCCCGCTTGACGAGGCGCGGAAAGAAAACGTGTTCCTGGGGCATACCCTGTCGGGCACCCCCCTGCCCCACGCCAACGGCGGCCCCGTGCGGGCCGTGGTCCCGGATCGGTACTTCTACAAGAGCGCCAAATGGGTGACCGGGCTGAAGATCGCCTCCCGGGACGAACGGGGATACTGGGAAAAACGCGGCTACAGCAACTCCGCCGACCCCTGGAAGGAGGAACGGTATTCGCGCTAGGGCGAGGCCATGGGACCGGGCCTTTTCCCTTCACGGCCCGGTGTCGGCGTCATTGTGAAAATGACGGCTTCAGGATTCCTGCAATTCCCACCCTGCCCCGGCCGCCGAGGGGCGAGACATCACCGGACCCGGCCGCCTCAGAATTGCCTTTGCCGCGCCCCTCAGGCCGCCAGGCGGACCTGCGATGGCGCGCACTTCCCGCAACGTGTTTCGCAACCGCCCGAGCGCTTCGGGGCGTTGCAGCCATGCCGCCGCCTGTCGGCAGCAATTGTCCGCCGTGGCGTGTTCCTGCAGCAGTTCGGGAAACACTTCCCGTTGAAACAGGATGTTGGTCAGGCTGATGAATTTGGAATAAGCCAGTTTGCGCGCGATATAGGCCGCAGGCCGGTCCAGCTTGTAGGCGACGATGGTCGGCGTTCCGATAAGCGCGGTTTCGAGCGTGGCCGTGCCCGAAGCGGACAGCATAAGGCAGGATTGCCTGATCATGCGATACCTGCCCTCAGGTTCCACAACGGCCGCAGGCAGGTTTTCCGGCCAGAACCTCTTAAGAAAGTCCCGCTGGATGCCCGGTGCGCGGGCGATATGGAACGTCAGCGACGGATTGTCCCGGTACAGCCTGGCTGCGGCCGCCGCGAACACCGGGAGCAAAAAGGAAATCTCTTTTCCCCGGCTTCCCGGCATGATGCCTATGCGAGACGGGTCCGGGGCCAATCCATCCAGGGATTGCAGGGGGATGATGTCGAGAAGCGGGTGCCCCACGAACTGCGCCCGACAGCCACGGTTCCTGAAATATCGAGGCTCGAACGGCAACGCGCAACAGATCCTGCTCACGCATTCGCGCATGGTCCTGATGCCTTGCTGCCTCCACGCCCAGAACTGCGGGGCAATGAAGTAATATACGGGGATTCCCAACGAGTGTGCTGTTTTTGCCAACGGCAGATTGAAGTCCGGGCAATCCACCATCACGACCGCGTCCGGGCGGTCCTTTTCCCAGACTCCGGCTATCTCCCTCTGCAAGCGGAATACGCCCGGCAGGCCGAAAAGGACGTCGCGAAAGCCGGAAAAGCAGATGCGGCTCATGGGAAACCGCACCTCGGCCCCGGCAGCGGAAAGCGCCGGTCCGCCCATGCCGCTTATCGCTACGGCCGGGCTTTGCCGACGAATCTCCCCGGCAAGAGCGCCCGCACACATGTCGCCGGACGCCTCGCTGCAATTGATCCATATTTTGCGAATCACGTTCTGCTCCGGCTTCAAAAACCCCGTGACGGCACTGTCCCGCGGGAACGACGGCTTGTTCTGGGCTGATAAACGGGGGCGGCAATGCCCTCCAGCCGAAACCGGAGGGCATTGCCTGGAGGTTATATCGTATGTCCTTACGCTTTTGCGCAGCTGGCCGCGCCGATCGATTTGCGGGAAACAAACCGGGGCGAGGTTTCGGGAGCCAGGAGCTGGCAGACGACGCCGCCGAGGACCAGGGCCGCGATGCAGCATGCCAGGGTGACCGTAACGCCGTATTGCTCGGTGACGACCGGAAGCATCCAGGTCCCCATGCCCGCGCCGATGCGGCTTGCGGCAATGGTCAGGCCCACGCCGGAACCACGGAGTTCCGTGGGGAAGAGTTCCGGCGGATACAGCCATTCGGCGACGATGGAGATGGCGAGCACGGTGGAGAAGGCGCCCAGCAGGATGAAGGCCATGGTGGCCGGCATGCCCTGCCAGACGGTCATGACGGCCAGGATTGCACCCGCGCCGTAGAACGTCCACATCAGGAACGCGCGGCGGGATATCTTCCCGGCAATCAGGATGCCGATGATGACGCCGACCATGGTGAAGCCGTTGTACATCATGCCGGAGGCGTGGGGGTTGGAGATGTGAAGGCCCTCGACGACCACGGGCAGGAAGATGGAGATGGCGAAGAAGGGAAGGACCTGACACAGAAAGAAGGTGCAGGAGGTAACGGTGTTGCGCCACAACTCCGGGCTGAACAGCCTGAAGAAGGAGGCGGATTTGGCTTCTTCCTTCACTTCGGGCAAGGCGTAATTCTTGCCGATGTACCGATGAATCAGCTCCAGGGCGGCGCCCGCGCCCTTCTTGGCCTGAACCCAGGACGGGGATTCCGGGGAACCCAGGCGCAGGACCAGGGTGATCGCCGCGAACGCGGCGGAGGAACTGATGATCCAACGCCATCCGTTGTCGCCGAGATCGCCCAGGGAGGCGATGAAGAAACCGGCAAAGTAGGAGATGATGTATCCGAAGGTCCAGGCGGCCATGAGCCAGCTCATCATCTTGGTGCGGATTTTTTCGGGAGTCCATTCACTGAGCAGGGCGACGCCCACGGTGTAGTCCGCGCCGACGCACATGCCGAGAAGGAACCGGACCGTCACCAGAATCGTCGCGTCCGAAATGAAGAACTGAGCGACGGACAGGACAAGAATGATGATCGATACGAGAGTGTAAGCCGCCTTTCTGCCCATGCGGTCGATGATGATGCCGGTGAGCAGGCTTCCGAAGAGAATTCCGAAGAGGGCACCGGCTCCTATCAGCCCCATCCAGAAACTGTCCAGGCCGAGAGCGCCCGTTGCGTAAGACAATGCAATGCCGACAATGCCGAGGATATACCCGTCGCAAATCTGGCCCATGAAGGTGCCCACTGCGATTTTCTTATGAACGGGGGAAAAAGGAGCATCTTCAAAACTGATACAGTTCTGTCCGTTAGGTGCCATCATTGACCTCGTTTTCGGTAATAAATTAATTGAAATAATTGCATTTTAGTTCAACGCAACTATTCCTTGCAGGCGATTACATCCAACTCCAGCAGACAGCCGTGGGCGATTTCACCGGCCGCCAAACACATGCGTGCCGGGCGATGGTTTCCCATGAAGTCGGCATAGATTTCGTTGAACCCGTCAAAGTCGTCCATGCTGGTCAAAAAAACATTCACTTTGACTATGTCCGAGATTGCGAGTCCGGCCGCGTCCAGAACCATCTTCAGATTGATGAGGGTCTGAAAAGCCTGTTCCTTGATGGTCAGGCCGACGACCTCGCCGGTCACGGGGTGGAAGGGAACCTGACCGCATGTGTAATAGGTATTTCCGGCCTTCACGCAATGGCTGTAAGGGCCTACGACTTCAGCTGATTCCGGGGAATTGATGAATTCCATTTCGTCCTCCTTGGAGTGTGGGGCTCCTGCCGGAAGGATGCCGGGGGCGCGGCATCCTTCCGGTTGACCAGGAGCTGGCTAGGGTGAGGGGGTTAGATTTCTTTCTTGGCGCAGAACTCTTCAATCATGAGCCTGGCTTCGGCGCCCATGGTGAGGAACGGCTCGGGCGGCAGGCGCTTGGGCGTGGAGATGTTCCGCAGGAAGGTCAGTTCGTCGCTGAACATGCCGCTGACCCATTCCGCCAGGTAGTATCCGCACAGGCTGGTCTTGGCCACGCCCGCTCCCTCGCCGCTGGCGGAAGCGAAAACGGTGGAGTTCTGCTGCATCATCAGGGGACGGAAGTTCATGGTCATGTTGATCATGCCGCCATACACGTACTCGAAGTTGACGTGCTTGAGTTCCGGGTAACGGTTTTCGTACGCCTTGCGCAGTTTGGGGATGGCCCGCTGGATGCGCTGGTGGGACGTGGTGAGATGGGTGGCAAAGGAGAACCCGTTGCGGACAAAGATCCGGTTGTCGCGGGTGAAGCGGACGGTCGTGCCCGCCGGATGGCCGGCGGTGCAGCCCCAGGGCTTGACGCCTGCGAAATGCCGCATCTCCTCATCGGTGAACCGACGGGTGAACGCGCCGTAGGAAAGCACGGGGCAGAACACCTTGTTGCCGATGCCGAACTGGGGGATGAAGGGGCCGCCGGTAACCAGCGCGAACTTGGTCTTGACCCGCTTTCCGTTCCGCAGGGCGATGCTGGTCGGGCTGCCTTCGTCGATGCGCATGACCGGGCACTCTTCAAAGACATCCACGTTTTCGGGCATCACGGAGAACAGGCCGCGCAGGACGTCCGCAGGGTTGATGAGCACGGTTCCGGCGGTGTAGAGCGCCTTCTTGTAGTAGGAGGTGCCGGTGCGGCGGCGCAGTTCCTCTCCCTCGACGACCTCGTACGAGCAGTTCATCCGCTTGAGTTCATCGACTTCGTGCTCGATCAGCTTGAAGCTTTTTTCCTCCGCGCAGCAGAGATACTTTCCGCAGTGATCCCAGTCGACATCTTCTATCCCGTTGTTCTTGATGGTGTCTTCCATCCACTTGATGATGAAGGTGTTCAACTCGAAGTATTTCTTGTTCTCTTCAAAGGAAGAGGCCCCCTGGTCGCCGAAGTCGTGCGGAACGTCGATGATGAAGCCGGCGTTTTTGCCGCTGTCGTTGTCGCCGATCCTGATCGCTTCAAAGACGGCGATCTTGGAATCCGGATGCAGTTCGGACAAATGCCTGGCCGCAGCCTGTCCCCCGTAGCCCGCGCCGATGACCACGAAATCGTATTCATCCTTGATGGCGGAGGCGTCCTTGAACGCATGATTCTTGTAAGCCGACATTTCCAGCCAGCTCTGGCCGGTGGTAGTGGGGAAAAGCTTTACGTCTTTCATGATGCAACTCTTTCATTAAAGGTTGATATGATGGCTAGTCGTGCAGGACGATTCTGGCGTCCGCAATGGCCAGGCCCTTTTCCTGTGCGAATACGGGGTTGAGATCGACCTCCGCGATGTCGCGCAGCTCGTTCACGAGATGCGAAATGACACAGGCGGTTTCGGCCAACGCCTCCAGGTCGCAGGGCTTGCTGCCGCGTGCGCCCTGGAGCATTCCCAGGCCCTTGATCTCGCGGACCATGCTCCGGCAGGAAGGCATGTTCACCGGAGCCACCCGGAAGGCCACGTCCTTGAGGATCTCGACGAAGATGCCGCCGAGGCCGAACATGACGGTCGGTCCAAAGGTGTTGTCATAGCTCGAACCGATGATGCACTCGACGCCGGCCGGAAGCATGGCGGTCATCATGACGCCGAAGATGTCGGCATCGGACCTGTACCGGCGGCCATTCTTGACCAGTTGGTCGAAGGCTTCGCGCGCCTTGTCCTCGGACTCGATGCCCAGGGCCACGCCGCCGGCATCGGTCTTGTGCAGGATGTCGGGAGACACGATTTTCATGACCACCTTGCCGCCAATCTTCCGGTAGAACTCGGCGGCTTCGTCCGCATTGGTGGCCAGATAGTCCTCGGTGATCTTGAGGCCGTAGCACCGCAGGATTTCCCGGGCCTCGGTCTCGACGAGATTCACGCGCCCGGCCGTCCTCACGGCATCGATGATGGCCGCGGCCTTTTCCTTGCGGTCGGAAGGCATTTCCGGCAATTCCTCGCCGGCTTCCTCCTGCAGGGCCTTCCTAATGTCACTGTAGCCGGAAAGCAATCCCATGGTCCGCACGGCGGCATCCACTTCGCCGAAGACCGGAACGCCGTTTTCGCGGATGTAGTTCAGGCATTCGGGATTCTGGGGCTCGTAAATGGAGTGCATGACGACCGCCTTGTCGCCCGCGGCGATCTTTTCGACCATGCTTTTGGCCACGTCCATTTCCAGAACGCGGAACTCCTCTGACAGGTCGGCGTAGCCGCCGTACAATCCCACGATGACGATGCCGTCCACGTCCGGATCGTCCAGAAGGACTTCCAGGCAGCGGTCGAAGACCCACATGTCCGCTTCGGGCGTGCCCGCCAGGTCCACCGGGTTCCTGATGGGGCAATGCGGCATCAGAATTTCCCGCAGCTTGGCCTGGGTGGCCTCGGAAAGCACCGGCGCTTCAAGGTTGAACTTCTCGGCAAAGTCGGTGGCCATGACGCCGTGCCCGCCGCCGTCGGTCAGAATGGCTATGCGGTTGCCCTTTGCGGGCTTGCACTTGGAGAACGCCTCGGCCGCGTCCAAAAGCTGGCCGGGGCTGTCCACACGGATGATGCCCGCCTGCTTGAGGGCGGCGTCGAAGATCTTTTCGCTGCCGGCCAGGGATCCGGTATGGGAGGCGGCGGCGCGGGCGCCTGCGGCGCTCCGGCCGATCTTGATGGCGGCGATGGGCGTCTTGACGGCGGTCTTCCGGGCGGCCTCGAGGAACTTGCGGCCGTCTTCCTCGCTCTCGACGCGAAGCCCTTCCATGTACAGGAGAAGGACCTTGGTGTTGTCGTCGGTCTCGATGTATTCGACAAAGTCGTGGAACCGCATGTCCATCTGGTTGCCGATGGTGGCCCAGCAGCTGTAGCCGAGGTTCCTGGACTTGGCGTTGAAGTTGATGTCGATGCCGAAGTTGCCGCTCTGGAGAACCAGGCTCATGGGGCCGGGCGCGAGGTCGATGATGCTCGCATTCATGCTCTTGGCCGCACTGTAGGTGCCCATGCAGTTGGGACCCTGTACGCGCATGTTGCCCTTGCGGGCGATTTCCAGCATCTGCCGTTCAAGCTCCTTGCCCTCCGGGCCGACTTCGCCGAACCCGGTGGAGACCACGATGGCGCACTTGACGCCCTTCTCCACGCACTGCTCCATGACCGGCAGGATGAACTTGGGGGCAATGGCGATGATCGCCAGATCGACTTCGCCGGGAACGGAAAGAATGTCCGGGTAGGTCGGCTGGCCGAACAGCTCTCCGCCGGAACGGGAAACGAGATAGATATCCCCTTCGAATTTATTTTCAACCAGGCTTTTCGCCGTCCAGTAGCCGTACTTCTTCGAGTTGGAAGAAGCACCGATCAGGGCGACGCTTTTGGGTTGAAACAGAGGGACCAGATCACTCATGGGAAAACTCCTTGAAAAGTCCCATCCCCGGAGCGTTCCGGGGATGGGATTGCAGTATTATTCGACGACGACACCAATAGCCATATCAGGGCAGACGATCCCGCAGATGTCGCAAAGCACGCATTTCTCGGGGTGTGCCTGCACAACATAGTTGTACCCCTGGCCATTGATCGCGCTTCCGAGTTCGAGAACGCCCTTGGGGCACTTTTCCACGCACAACTCGCAGGATTTGCAGCGGCGGGCATCGATAACATGACGTTTTTCAGCCATTTTCAAACTCCTTATTTCACTGCGGCGAAGCCGGTACGCAACGCTTCAATGTTCAGATCCACCAATTTCGGCTTCTTCGCTCCGAAAGACTCCCGGACGACTTCCTCCACGGTTTCCAGCTTCAGCAGCCCGGTTTTGCCGAGCACTGCGCCCAGCATCACCATGTTGGCGCACCGAACGGTTCCGAGCTCCACGGCGGTGTCGGACACGGGGAGGAGCACCTGCTCGAAGCCTTCGGCATCACCGGGTTCCTCGACGATCGAGGTGTTGGTGAAGAGCGTGCCGCCGGGGACCACGCCCTCGAAGCAGTTGCCGTAGATGGATTGGCTGAGGGCCACGGCGATGTCCGCATCGTTTTCCACGATGGGGCTGCCGATAGGCTCGTCGGAGACAATCACGAAGGCGGTGGAATCGCCGCCGCGCTGCTCAATGCCGTAGGTCTGGGTCATGACGACCTTGAGACCTTCCTTGATTGCGCCGAGGCAGACCATCTTCGCCATGAGCGCGGATCCCTGGCCGCCGGACCCGGAAAACATACATTTATGCAACATCGCCTTGCTCCGTTTCATCTTTGAAGACCTGAGGTTTGAAATAGTCGGTCATTTCGTTGGCACACCGTTCATAGGAGTCCTTGACCCGCATCTTGAGGCCGGTCGGACAGGGAACGATGACTTCCACGAAGGCGTAGCCCAGCCCCTTGACCTGGCATTCGAATGCCTTCCTGATGCTTTTTTTCGCTTTGCGGATGGCCTTGGGGGAATCAACGCTCTCCCTGGCCAGGTACTTGACTCCGGCCATGGACTGCATCATTTCCGGCACCAGAAGGGGATAGCCCTGCGAGGAGATGTCGCGGCCCTTGACCGAAGTGGCGGTCACCTGCCCTTCGAGGGTGGTGGGAGACATCTGGCCGCCGGTCATCCCGAACACGGTGTTGTTGACCATGATGGTGGTGATGGGCATGCCCTTGTTGGCCGCATGCATGAGATCGCCGAGGCCGATGGCGCAGGTGTCGCCGTCGCCCGCGTAGGTGAAGACGATGTTTTCCGGCATGGCCAGCTTGTAGCCGACGGCGAAGGAAGGAGACCTGCCGTGAGTGGCTTCGATGGCGTCGATGTCCATGTAGTGGTGGGAGAACCCGCCACAACCGATGCCCACGACGGCGATGGTCCTTTCCATGACCCCCAGTTCCTCGATGGCCTCGCCCACAAGCCTGGTCACGATGCCGTGCCCGCAGCCGGGGCAATAACTGGTCAACTTGTCCAGATTTAAGGTTTTTCCGTATTTAGAGCTGAGATTTTCCATGAGTTATTCCCCCAGGATTCTGTTTGCTTCGGTGATCATTTCTGCCAGGGTATGCATGGGCTGGTCACCGCCCGTCTTGCCCATGAAGTGAACGGGAACGCGCCCGTTGACCGCCAGCCGGACGTCATCGACCATCTGCCCGTGGTTCATCTCGACCACCAGGATGTTCTTCACCGATTCCGGCAGGGCCTCGAAGGCGTTGTCCGGGAAAGGCCACAGGGTGATGGGCCGGATGAACCCGACCTTCCTGCCCTCGGCCCGCATCTTGGCGACCATGTCGCGGCACATGCGGCCGTGGATGCCGAAGGCGGCGACGACCAGTTCCGCATCCTCGACCTGCTCCTGCTCCCACATCTGTTCGTTGTTGCGGATCACTTCGTACTTGGCGCGAAGCATCTCGTTCATCTCGTAGCCGTCCTGGTGGGTGTAGCTGCCGGTGATGAGCGCGCGCTTCGCGTGATCCTTGGTGCCGGTGAAGGCCCACTCGGAGGTGTCGAACTCGGCGGAATAGTCGTTGTATGCCGGGAGGGTCGTGGATTCGGTCGTCTGGGCGCTCACGCCGTCGAGCACGAACAGGACCGGGGCCCGGTACTTGTAGGCCAGGCGCACGCCGTGGGGCATGATGTCGGCGATCTCCTGCCCGGAGGACGGAGCCAGCACGATGGTGTGGTAGTCGCCGTGCCCGCCGCCCCTGGTGACGACGTAGTAGTCGCTCTGGGCGCCCAGGATGTCGCCGTCGCCGGGACCGACGCGCATGGAGTCGAAGACGATGCAAGGCAGTTCCGCAGCGCACATGAAGCCGATGGCCTCATGCATGAGGGTCAGGCCGGGGCCGGAGCTGGAGGTGGCCGCCAGCTTGCCGGTGCAGGCCGCGCCGGCCAGCGCGCTGGACACCGCCAACTCGCTTTCCATCTGCATCATCTGCCCGCCGTACTGGGGCAGGATGACCGCCATCCTCTTCATGACGTCCGTTGCCGGAGTAATGGGGTATGCGAAATGGTATTTCACTCCGCAACGGGCCAAGCTCTCGGCAAAGGTTTCCGTGTTTTTCAAAAACAAAGTTTCCTGAGTCATATTCACCTCAATGGAATTTGTTACGGTTCGTCCAAGCAATTAAATTTCACATCGTGGTACGAGGTACCATTTAAAAGCGTAAAAAAAATTTGCCGTCCTTGACCTGTCGAATTGCGTACCGAATTACGGTATCTAGTTCCATTTTTTCGAACACTATCTCACGCATAAATTCCCGTCAACCCCAATCTCCAACAAATCTACGGCCTCTTAAATATATGAAGTGTCAGCTTGAACCCAATGCCAGTGCGGTTTTTCTATACGACCAGACCTATGAGAACTGTACCGAGACAATTTAAAAAGGCCATTGACATCATCCGCGTGTTGCCCTACGTTTACCACAAAGTGGTACGGAGTATTAAAATTCGGCGTCCATATAACACTCACGCCTAGAAAAAATTCCGTTAAAAACTGCCGTTCTCCCCAAAGAACGGCCGTCGGGCTAAGGAGCAACAACCTACGCCGCGATGACGATGATTCCACCGACAAACAGGAGGAGCACATGCCGGAGGCACGACAGATCGACCAACGAAGAAAACTCAATCACTTCACTTTCTGGCCCGGATTCACGCTTTTGGTAACGGGGATAACCCTGGGCCTGGCGTACCAGGACCGCATTGCGGTCGTCCTGGGCGAAATCATGGGCTGGATACACGTGAACTTCGGATGGCTGGAAGTCTCTCTGGGCATAATCATCGTCCTGTTCACGGCGGGAATCGCCTTCTCTCCCATCGGCAACATCCGGTTCGGCGGCAAGGACGCCAAGCCCGACTTCACCTTCTGGCAGTGGTTTGCCCTGTCGTTGTGCGGATGCATCGGCATCGGAATTCTCTTTTGGGCCATGGGCGAGCCCATATATCACATGATGCAGCCGCCTCTCAGCCTGGGCATCGAGCCGGGTTCCAAGGATGCCGGGGTCTTTGCCATCGCCCAGACCACGCTGCACTGGACCATCGCCCAATATTGCTTTTACACCATATGCGCGGTGGCCATCGGGTTGGTGAGCTACAACCGCAACACCCCCCTGTCCGTGGCCGCCGGAATGTACGCCATCTTCCCCCGGTCATGGCGCCCCGCCCTGTCATCGACCGTACACGCCATCTGTCTCTTTTCCCTCTGCTGCGCCATCGCCACCAGCATGGGGGCCGGCCTCATGCAGATAGGCAGCGGCACCGGCAGGATCTTCGATTATACCCCGGGCCCCGGGACATGGGCGGCCGCAGCGGCAATCATCATCCCGATCTACATTCTGTCCTCGTATTCCGGCCTCAAGAAAGGCATGCGCTTTCTGTCCACCGGCACCACCAGGGCGTTCTTCTTTTTCATGGCGTTGGTCCTTTTCGCAGGCCCCACGCTGTTCATACTGGGCCTCGGCGTGGAATCGTTCGGCTATTTCGCCAACAATTTCTTCCGCAACAGCACCCTGCTCAACACCATGCAGATCGAAGACAAGTGGCCCATGCAGTGGCTTGTCCCCTACATGGAGATTTTCTTCATCTTCGCCCCGCTGCTGGGACACTTCCTGGCGCGCATGGGCAAAGGAAGAACCATTCGCCAGTTCATCCTGGTGAACATCATCCCGCCGACCGTTTTCTGCCATTTCTGGATTTCGACCTTCGGCGGAACCGCGGTGTACTTCCAGTGGAGCGGCATGGTGGACGTATGGTCGGGCATCCACGAATTCGGCATGGAGTCCATGGTTTACATCCTTCTTTCCCAGTTCCCTTTCAGCAAAATCCTGATGGGATTGTTCGTCGTCACCATCGTCTTTTCGTTCGCCACCATGACGGACTCCCTGGTAGCGACCCTGGCGATCATTTCCACCAAGGGAATCCACGTGAACGAAGAACCGCCCAAGCGCCTGAAAATCGTCTGGGGAATCGTGGTCGGCCTCATCGCCTATGTCTTGTGCGTAGCGGGAGGAATCGAGCCGGTCCGCGGCTTGATATCCTTGGCCGGTTTCCCAATGATGCTATTCACTTTCGCCATGTGCATTTCGCTTGTGAAGGATGGTATGGAATTGCTGAAAAAACCCGATTGGCTAGACAATGAAAGGGAAAATGACTAACAATAAAGGCTCTTCCTACTGTAGAAGAGCCTTGGTTTTTCCCCGGATCAGAAAAAATGAAAAGCGTATTCTCAGAGGACGATAATGGCAGATGACAAGTATTTTATGGTGCGCTCTTTGGAAAAGGCTCTCTATGTCATTGAAACAATGGCGACCAAGAGCAACTGGAAACTGAAGACGCTCAATGAAGCGTGCTCCATCCCCAAAGGCACGCTGCAACGCATCCTGCGAACCTTGGAGGAGTTGGGATACGTCCGTCAGCTGGAACGCGGCGGCGCCTACGCCTTGACGCTCAAGCTCCTGAAGATCGGCAAGCAGATAGCCTCCCAAAGCGATCTGAGCTCCACCCTCAAGCCCGTTCTCGTCAAGCTGCGGGACAAGGTGAACGAGACCGTCAACCTAAGCGTGCTCTCGGGCGTGAACATGGTTCTCGTCCATCAGGTGACTTCGGACCATGCGCTCCAGATGGATTCCGTCATCGGAGACTCCTTTCCCGCCTATTTCTCCGCTTCCGGGAAGGTCTTTCTGGCCTTTTTGCCGGAGGACGACCTGCGGCGCTTCATCAAGGAATTGCGGCGCAGCGATTCAAGCGTCACGACCGACATGATCAACCATATCTACAAGGAAATCGAAAGCGTCCGGGAAAAGGGGATCGGTTTCGACTTCGAGGAGCTCTACAAGGGAGTCCGGTGTGCCGCCGCTCCCGTGTTCGACGACACCGGGAACATCATCGCCACCATAAGCTGCTCCATCCCGACGGTGCGGCTGGACAGATACTTTTCCCAAAAGCTTCTGTATGAAATTCCTTTGGCCGCGGCCGAATCCTCCAGGCTGTTCCAGGCTCCCGACCGCTCATTCACTTTGGACATTGACGAGGCTGTGGAACAGTTTGTAGGACGGTAGCCGAATGCTTTCCCCGAAAGGCCTGTTCATCCGACGCCGCCCCTGCCTCGCGGGCGGCGTTCATTTTATCCCGGCGGTGAAGGGCCTGCCCGTTCAATACCGAAGAGGAAACAATGATTCAGCTCAAGAAAAAACGCCTGACCGTCGGCATAAGCGGTGCCAGCGGCTCGGTCCTGGCCCTGGGGCTGCTCAAGGCCCTCAAGGCTCTCCCGGATTGGGAAACGCACCTCGTCATCAGCAAGGCGGGCGTCAGAACCCTTGAACACGAAACGCACGTCACGGAGTCGCGGCTGGCCGACCTGGCCGACCTGGTGTACGACCGGGAGGACATCGGGGCAAATATCGCAAGCGGCACCTTCGTTACCGAAGGCATGGCCATTGTGCCGTGCAGCATGAAGACCGTGGCAGGCATCTGCACGGGCTATTCCGACAACCTGCTCCTCCGGGCCGCGGACGTGACCCTCAAGGAGCGGCGCAAGCTGGTCGTGGTCGCCAGGGAAACCCCTCTCAGCCCGATACATCTGCGAAACATGCTTTCCCTCGCCGAAATGGGCGTCGTCGTCATGCCGCCCATGCTGACATACTACAACCACCCGCAATCCGTTTCCGACATGACCAATCATATCGTGGGGAAAATCCTGCATGAATTCGGCGTGGAGGGAAAAGACTTCAAACGGTGGGGGAACATGGATTGCGTGACCCCGATCAGGGCGCTGTCCTGACCCGGCCGTCGGGGGCAATCCGCCTTCGCATCCTTTCGACGCCGAAGCAAGCTCGCTCGGCTGTTTTCGTCCGCGCGTTTTCACGGCGGCAGAAACGAATAACAAGTCCGCAGCCTCCCCCGGCACTGATACGCCGCATCACCGCCGCATCAGTGCGAACACGCCCCAGCCCAGGTATTCACGCGTGTAGGCGGCGTACCGCTGGGGCTCCGAGTCCAGTTTGGCCCGGACCTCTTCAGCCAATTCGTCGCCGGGATTGGCATCAAGCCATCGGCGCATGGTGAGCCATTTGGCCGCCTCGTATCTGTCCCAGCCGTCCTGGTCGGCCAAAACCATTTCAACGACGTCCTGGCCGCTTGCCGCGTGGCCCCGCCTTGGTGCGTTTCCTCTCCGAAATCATACTTCCCTTGCTGACATTCATGAAAAAAACGAATAAAAAGAACATGTAAATGACTGCTTCGCCGAACGGCAGGGCACCATTGCCAAAGAATACGTCATGGAAAGGAACTTCCGTTTCAATTGCGGAACAATGGTCAATTTCGTTTTGGGGGCCGTCAACGCCCTGCCTGAATACGGATGGCAGAGCGAAGACGGCGCATCCTTTCTCTCGTCCCTGACGAAAAGAAACGGCTGGACCTGAAAAACGGGGCCGGATTTTACGATTACGAAGACGACGCCGCCAGCCGGACGTTCCGCACGCGGGACGATTTCCTCCAGCGCCGCCTGCACCTCTTCAACCTGGAAAACAGCGAGCGAGACTGATGAAAATCACCCTTGGTTACGGCAAAGGCGCCATCGAGGCCGACATTGACGAGGCCCGGATCGACGCCGTGCTCAAGCTCAACGACATAACCTTCCCGGAAAGCGAAGCGGAACTGATCCGTTCCGCTCTGAAAAATCCCATCGGCACCGGGACGATACGGGATACCTTCGGCCCCGGCCAAAGCGTGTGCATCGTGACCAGCGACGTCACCCGGCCCTGTCCTTCCTACAAGATGCTGCCTCCGCTCCTTGAGGAATTGCACCGGGCCGGTGTCCGCACCGAGGACGTGTTCATCGTCTTTGCCCTCGGGGCGCACAGAAAGCACACGCAGGAAGAAATCGAGCATCTCGTTGGAACCGACATCGTAAAACGGTACCGCTGCATCGACATGGAACCCGAGGACGTGGTCCTGGTGGGAACTTCCTCCAACGGCACTCCCTTCGAAGTCTTCCGGCCGGTGGCCGAAGCATCCCGGCGCATCTGCCTGGGAAATATCGAATATCACTACTTCGCCGGGTACAGCGGCGGCGTCAAGGCCATCGTGCCGGGCGTCTGCTCGCACAAGACCATCCAGGCCAACCACACCTTCATGGTGGAGGAAAAGGCGGCCACGGGAAACCTGAACGGCAATCCGGTCCGGGACGACTTGGAAGAACTGCTCGGCTTCCTCTCGGTCGACATGATCCTCAACGTCGTCCTTGCCCCGGACAAGACCGTGCTGCACGCCACGGCCGGGGACTGCATCAAGGCTCACAGGGCGGGCTGCGCCTACCTCGACAAGCTGTACCGTTTTCCCCTTGACCGGGGCGCGGACATCGTCGTGGTTTCCCCTGGCGGCTACCCCAAGGACCTGAACATCTACCAGGCCCAGAAGGCCCTGGACAACGCCACCTACGCGGTGCGCCCCGGCGGGGTCATCATCTGGGCGGCCGCCTGCCAGGAGGGCTACGGATCGGCCGTTTTCGAGCAGTGGCTCAACGAGGCGGGCTGCCCGGACGACCTCATCGACAGGGTGCGTTCCAAATTCCAGTTGGGCGGGCACAAGGCCGCGGCCATCGCCATGACCGAAAAAAAGGCCGACGTGTACATGGTTTCCGAGCTGGATGACGCGGTCATGGCGAACATGTTCGTCACCCCGTGCCCCGACATGGAAACGGCCCTGAAAAAGGCCCGGGAAAAACTCGGCGAAGCGGCGCGGATCGTGGTCATGCCCTACGGCGGCTCCACGCTCCCGGACGTGGCCAGGGGCTAAGCGGGCAACGCAAGGACTTTTACCGGCCCGAAGGCTCATGGGAAAACGCCCGGTCGGCCGGATACTCAACAATGCAAACCACTATCAAGGAGACTAGCATGGCACTATTCACGAGAGAAGACGCTCTCGAATACCACTCCATCGGAAGAAAGGGCAAAATCGAGGTCGTCCCGGTCAAGCCGTGCGTGACCCAGAAGCAACTGTCCCTGGCCTACAGCCCCGGCGTGGCCGAGGCGTGCAAGGAGATCGCGAAAGACCCCGAAAAGTCCTACGAGTACACCGCCAGGGGCAACCTGGTGGGCGTGGTGTCGAACGGCACCGCCGTGCTCGGCCTGGGCAACATCGGCCCGCAGGCGGGCAAGCCGGTCATGGAGGGCAAGGGCGTCCTGTTCAAGGTTTTCGGCGACGTGGACGTCTACGACATCAACCTGGACGTGACCGATCCCGACGAGTTGTGCCTGATCGTCAAGGCACTGGAACCCACCTTCGGCGGCATCAACCTTGAAGACATCAAGGCACCGGAATGCTTCTACATCGAAGAGAAACTGAAAAAGGAAATGAACATCCCGGTGTTCCACGACGACCAGCACGGCACGGCCATCGTCACGGCGGCCGGCATGATGAACGCGCTGGAGATCTCCGGCAAGAAGGCCGAGGACATGCGCGTTGTCATTTCCGGCGCGGGCGCGGCGGCCATCGCCTGCACCCGGCTGTACCGGAACATGGGCGTCAAGCGGGAAAACATCGCCATGTTCGACTCCAAGGGGCACATCAACGCCGCCCGCACCGACCTCAACGAGTTCAAGAAGCAGTTCGCCACCCAAAAGGCGTACGGCTCCCTGGCCGAGGCCATGAAGGGCGCTGACTGCTTCCTCGGTCTGTCCGTGGCCGGCATCATCGACAAGGACATGGTCAAGTCCATGAGCGACAACTGCCCGATCATCTTCGCCTGCGCCAACCCGGACCCCGAAATCACCTACACCGACGCCAAGGAAGCCCGGCCCGACTGCATCATGGGCACCGGCCGGTCCGACTTCCCCAACCAGGTCAACAACGTGCTCGGCTTCCCGTTCATCTTCCGGGGCGCTCTCGATTGCGGAGCCACCGCCATCACCGAGGAAATGAAGCTGGCCGCGGCCCAGGCCCTGGCCGACCTGGCCAAGACCGAGGCCCCGAAATACGTGTGCGAGGCGTTCGGCGTGGACAAGCTTGAATTCGGCCCGGACTACGTCATTCCCAAGGCGCTGGACCTGCGTCTCATCGAGTACGTGTCCGTGGCCGTGGCCAAGGCCGCCATGGAAGGCGGCGTGGCCCGCAGGCAGTTGGATCTCGACGAGTACAAACGGTCGCTCGGCAAGCGTATCGCCGATTCCAGCAAACGGGTCGGCGCATACGTCGCGTCCTACAACCTGGGTATCTAGAGCCAGATCACAACCACGCCATCACCGAGGAAATGAAGCTGGCCGCGGCCCAGGCCCTGGCCGACCTGGCCAAGACCGAGGCCCCGAAATACGTGTGCGAGGCGTTCGGCGTGGACAAGCTTGAATTCGGCCCGGACTACGTCATTCCCAAGGCGCTGGACCTGCGTCTCATCGAGTACGTGTCCGTGGCCGTGGCCAAGGCCGCCATGGAAGGCGGCGTGGCCCGCAGGCAGTTGGATCTCGACGAGTACAAACGGTCGCTCGGCAAGCGTATCGCCGATTCCAGCAAACGGGTCGGCGCATACGTCGCGTCCTACAACCTGGGTATCTAGAGCCAGATCACAACCACGCCATCCCGCTCCTAAAGGGTCGCGGAACGCCGTGAAGCCGGCCCCGGACACGCGGCCGGGGCCGATAAGAAAGGCCCCGAACCGAAGTCCGGGGCCTCTTTTGTGCTTACAGGCAGACGCTAGATGTACAGCGTCTTGAAATTCTTCTTCACGTCCGGAAACTTGCGGAATTCCTCGTACTCCGTGGCCGCCTTGCGGATGTAGTCCACGAACTGGGCCACCAGTATCCGGCGCTCGAGCTTGCGGCTCCAGGACTTGACCTCCAGGTCCCCGGCCTTGAGCGACACGGCGAAGACCAGCAGGGTGTCCTCGGTGATCTCGTTGACGTGCCCGACCGCATCCACGATCATGTCCACCTTGGAAAAGGTATCCTTGTGGTCGTTGACCACCTGGTTGATGGCGTGGACCTCCTGTTGCGAAAGGTGCAGTTGGTCCAGGGAAACGGCCCCCCGGACCGTAACCAGCCCGGACAGGCTCTCGGGCTTTGCCGCGACATGACGGATCAGGTCCGTCTTGAAGTAGACAAGACTAATTCCGGCAATGAGGAAACACATCACAGCCAGCATGCCGACCTTGGAATTCCTTCCAAATCCGGCGCGTTTTTTCATCATTATATCTTCACCTGAAATCTCAGTATTCTCAAATGGAAAGAGGCAAAAAAACAATCAGTGACCATATGACATTTAAACCAGTTGCCGCCGGTTGGCAACGAAAAACCCGGCGATGCGGCCCTTGTCCGGCACCCTTTGACAAAAAATGAAAGTTCAATGATATCAATGAGTCTTTCGCCTGGCCCGTTTTCGCACATGCCCAAACAGCCTCGGGAAGAACGGGAGGCAACGGACGTAACGTCTTGATTAATCGGACAGTTGCCGCAACCGGCCGGCCAAGGCTATTGTCGACCGCCAGCCGATGCTGTATGGTGCGGCCATGGAAAACGGCAGCAAGGCAGAATACCGCATACAGGTCGATCAGCTCCGCCCCGGCGTGTTCATCCGGCTGGAAAGGACGAGCTGGTTCGACCATCCCTTCCTGTTTTCCAACTTCAAGATCAAGGACCAGGAGCAGATAGCGCTCATCAAGAGACTGGGCATCGCCCATGTGATCTGCATCCCGGAGAAGTCCGACGTGCTGCCCGCCTCGGCCCTGGCGAAAAATGCCGAGCCGGAACCGGCCGGACCGGAAAAGGAACTCTCGCAGGAGGCTATCGACCACCTGTGGGAGATCAAGCGCGAGCGCGCCAGGCGGCTCAAGGAAAAGAAGGAGCGGATCGCCCGGTGCGAAAAGCGCTTCAACGCCTGCATCAAGTCCTTCAATTCCATCCTGTCCAAGATCCTCGGCGGCAACATCGAGTCCCTGGGTGAGGCCGTGGCCTTCGTGGGCAGGCTGTCCGACTATTTCGTGGCCGACAGGGAATCCACCCTGCACCTGATGAACGTCATGGACAAGGGCGAGGCCACTTACTCCCACCCCATGAACGTGGCCGTGCTGTCCATGATGGTCGGCCGGGAAACGGGCATGTCCGCCGACGAGCTGACCACGCTCGGCCTGAGCGCGCTCTTCCACGACATCGGCAAGGAGCAGATCGACAAGCGGGTGATCAAGAAGCGGGACCGGACCAGGGCCGAGGAGGACGTCCTCCGGCAACATCCCGTCCTCGGGGCCAGGCTGCTGCTCGATGTGGACATCTTTCCCAAGACCGTGGCCCGCGTGGTGGCCCAGCATCATGAACGCATGGACGGATCGGGCTATCCCTCGGGCCTCAAGGGCGAGGCCATCGACCGCATGGCCCGCGTGGTGGCCATTGCCGACGCCTACGACAACCACTGCAACCACGCGGTCCCCAGGGAGTCGCTGACGCCCTACCTGGCGCTTTCCTACATGTTCGGCCAGCAAAAGACCGTGTTCGACGTGGAAATCCTGGCCCTGTTCATCCGCTGCCTGGGCGTCTATCCCCCCGGCACCGTGGTGGAGCTCTCAAACGGCGAGATCGGCATGGTCATGGCCGTGAACCCCAAGAACCAGCTCAACCCGAGCGTCATGCTCTACGATCCGGCGGTGCCCAAGAAGGAA
The DNA here is from genome assembly GCA_015709315.1 of Desulfovibrionaceae bacterium. Classification (GTDB taxonomy): domain Bacteria; phylum Desulfobacterota; class Desulfovibrionia; order Desulfovibrionales; family Desulfovibrionaceae; genus Pseudodesulfovibrio. Next base: position 130,347 of record JACCQI010000001.1, on the reverse strand, counting down.
GCGCTGATCGTGGACCTGGCCGACGAACCCGACCTGCGCGTGGAAAAGTCCATCCGGTTGGCCCAGCTCTCCAGGGAAGCCCACGACTATCTCTCTCCCAGGTCGCGCATCACCTACTACGTGGACCCGAGCTAGGCTCTCCCGGCTGCCGAATCCGGCCGCCCGTCCGTCCTTTCCCCCGCCGCCCGGCGCAGTTTCCGCAACCCGCCCGCCGAAGGGCGCTAGTCCTTGGTCAGCAACCGGCTGATGGAGGCGATCAGGTCGTGCTTGAGGATGGGCTTCATGATGAAGTCGCCGATGCCCACGTCGCGCAGGCGGTCGTAGGAGACCGCGTCCGAGAATCCGGTACAGAGGATGATGGGCATGTCGGGCCGGATCTTGAGTATTTCGCGGGCGAACTCCATGCCGGTCATGTTGGGCATGGTCTGGTCGGTGATGACCAGGTCGAAGTCGCGCGACCGGAACTTGAACGCCTCCAGGGCCTCCACCGACGAGGTACGGGTGACCACCTCGAAACCGCAGGATTCGAGCATTTCCATGCCGATGTCCGCGAGCGGCTTCTCGTCGTCCACGAACAGGATGCGGCCCTGGCGGAAGACCAGGTCGGCGGGCAGGTCCGTTTCCGGGCGCTCGGTCTCCGAAGTCTTGGGCAGGAACACGTGGAAGACCGCCCCTTCGCCCGGATGGTTCTCCAGCTCCATGTGGCCGTCGTGCCGCTTGACGATGCCATGGACCATGGCCAACCCCATGCCCGTGCCCTCGCCCTGCTTCTTGGTGGTGAAAAAGGGGTCGAACACCCGGTCCGCCACCTCCGGGTCGATGCCCGGCCCGGTGTCGGCCACGGTCAGGCGCACGAACCGCTCGGGCCTGCCCAGGTCCTCGGGCGGCGTCACGGGGTCGTCGGCATGCACGTCGGCCAGGGTCACGGTCAGGGTGCCGCCGGTCTCCTGCATGGCGTGGGAGGCGTTGCCGCACAGGTTGAGCATGATCTGGTGCAACTGCGTGGGGTCGGCCATGACGCTGTCCCGGTCGGTCTTGATGCGGGAGATGATCTCCACGTTGGCGGGCACCGAGGACCGCAGGAGCTTGAGGGCCTCCTTGACCAGCGGCCGCATGGTCATTGCATGCCGTTCCTGCGGCCCCTGGCGAGAGAAATTCAATATCTGGGTGACCAGGTCGCGCGCCCGCTTGCCCGCCCGGGTGATCTCCTTGATGCGCCGGTCCAGGCCGGACTCGGGTTCGGCGTTGGACTCGATGATCTCGGCGTATCCGAGGATGACGCCCAGGATGTTGTTGAAGTCGTGGGCGATGCCGCCCGCCAGGGTGCCCAGCGCCTCCATCTTCTGCGACTGGCGGAGCTGCTCCTCCAGCCGCTTGGCCTCGGAGATGTCGAAGATGTATCCGCGCAGTTCCTCCACCGCACCCCCGGCGTTGATGACCGTGTCGCAGCTCAGCAGCAGGTAGCGCGCAAGAACGCCCCGCCGGATGGTCACCTCGTGGTTGACCAGCCGTCCCTCGCTCGCCACCAGGCCGCGCAGGGACTCCGGCGCGCCGGCCTTTTCCCACAAATCGAAGATGTTCACCCCGCGCGCCTCCTCCGGGACGGGAAAGTCGAACAGAGCGGCAAAGGCCATGTTGCAGTCCAGGATCAGGCCGTTTTCGTCCGCCGCGAAGTTGCCGGTGATGTTGCGCTCGAACAACAGCCGGTAGCGCTGCTCCGACACCTGGAGTTCCCGCAGCACGGCGGCGCGCTTGGCGATGTCGCTGCGCAGCCGCCGGTTGGCGGCGTTGAGTTCGGCGGTCCGGGCCTCGACCTTGGAATACAGCGTTTCGTTGAGGTCGCGCAGCCGGTTTTCGGCGTCCCACTTGGCCCCCAGCGAGGTCACGATCTGCTTGAGCTCGGGCGAACGAAAGGGCTTTTGCAGAAACAGCAGCTTCTCCGGCGGCTGGACGCGCCGGTTGATCTCCTTAAGCGGCACGTCGTGCCGGGCCGTGAGGAGCACGATCTCCATGTTCGGGTCCAGGGCGCGGAGCCGCTCGGCCAGGCCCAGCCCCGCCCGGTTGGCCTCGGTGTCCGAGAGATGGATGTCGACCAGGGCCACGGCGAACGGGGCGTCCTCCTCCAGGGACCGGCCGGCCGCAGCAAGCCCCTCCTCGACCGTGGACGCGGGCACGATGTCGAGCACCGGCCGGTTCTCGTCCTCGACGATCTCCTCCCTGGACGGCAGCCGGGCGTCGTCGCCGAACAGCGCCTCCAGAGACGACGGCTCCTCGCTCTCGAAGCAGAGGATGTCGCGGTAGAGTGTGAGCATGTCCTCGTCATGGTCCACGGCGAGGACGCGGAATCGCTTGGTCATGTCTCCGGCCAACACAGGTTCTCCCAGGGGCGGGACACCCCTTTCTTTGGTCTGCTGATACGAGGAAACATACGGAAACTCGGAGAAAAAGGGAAGGTCGCCATCAAAAAAAGGACGCCCGGACCGGCTGGAAAATCCCTACCTGTCCGGGGCGTCGCGGGTGGGCTGCATCAAACTGTTCAGCGGGCTGAAGCCATGCCCCTCATGTGGGAGCCGTCGGCTCTGGGAACGACCTTGCGGTAGACGGGCGCGCGGTCGATGTTCAGGACGGCCAGCACGTCGGGCCGTTCGGCCTTGGCCTCCTCGACCGTGGCGAAGCTGCCCACCAGGACGCGGTACCAGATGCCCTTGTCGCCGAGATCGACCTGGTTGATCCAGGTGTCGAATCCCTGCTTCCGCAGCTGGTCGCAATGGCGGAAGGCCCATTCATGGTCGCGCCAGGAGCTGACGTGCAGCCCGTAGGTCTTCTTTTCCGTCGCCGGTATATCATCTGCCCCGGACCCCGGCCGCACATAGGCTATCTTCTGGATGGCGGCAGGAGGGGGAGGCGAGCCTACGGACGCGGGAGATGCCGTAGGCCCGCCGGGGTTCTGCTTCGCGTCGGGGAAAGACGGACGAAGCAGAGGGTTCGGGGTGGAACCACTCGATTTGGTTTCGGCCCGCTGAAAGCGGGCGGCCAGGCGGGCGCGCTTCAGGTTGTCGGCCGCCTTGACATAGTAGCTGGGGGCCAGTTCGATGGCCTTCTCGAAATAGGGGACGGCCTTGGCCGGCTGGTTGTCCGTCAGGAGCACGTAGCCGACGTTGTTGTGCGCCTTGGCCTCGCCTCCGGCGTACTTGAAGGACTCCAGCGCCTCGTTCAGGCGGCCCATGCGGGTCAGGGCCAGGCCGAGATTGTTGTAGGTGCGCTCGTCCATGCCGCCGTTCTTCAATGCCAGGCGGAAGGACTCCACGGCCTGGGCGTATTCCTTGCGGGCCATGCGGACCACGCCCAGGTTGTTGTAGATCTCGTCCACGCCGTTGCCCTGGTGCAGTTCCAGGGCGAGCGTGAAGTGCTCGGCCGCCTTGTCGTAATCGTGGGCGCGGTCATGCAGGATGCCCAGGTAATTGTGGGCCTTCCAGAGCATGGGATTGAGCTTCACCGCCCTTTCCAGGTGGGCGGCGGCCTCTTCGTACAGCCCGGCCCGGAAATAGACGCCGCCCGCCGACTCGTTGGCGATGGCGTGCCCAGGCTCGGCCTTGAGCACGGCGTTGTATTCGGCGAGCGCCTGCTCGTCCAATCCCTGGGCGACCAGCAGATCGCCCCGCTTCACGCGGGCGTCGAGATTGCCTTCGTCCAGGGTGATGGCCTTGTTGTAATGCATGAGCGCCATCTCGGGGTTGCCCCGTCGGAGGTAGCCGTCGCCGACCTGCTCGTGCTGCTCGCTGGTGAAGTCCACCGGCGATTCGTCGTTGTAGGCGAATTCCTTGAAGGTCTGGTCCCTGTGGGTCATGCCCATGCAGCCGGACAGCATGCACGCGCCGACCAGGGCCATGAGGACGATGAGGAATTTCTTGTACATGATATTTTCTCCTTGGCAAAAAACTACTTGTTCATCGCCGCGAACATGTCGATGGACATGATGACCGCCGGGCCGAGAATGGCCACGAACAGGGACGGCAGGATGAACGCCACAAGGGGGAGAAGCAGCAGCACCGGCATCCGCGCGGCCTTTTCCTCGGCGCGCTGGGAGCGCTTCAGGCGCATGGCGTCCGAGTAGACGCGCAAGGTGCGGCCGACGCTGATGCCGAAGGCGTCGGCCTGTATGAGCAGGGAAGTCAGGCTGTTCAGGTCGTCCAGCCCGGCCCTTTCGGCCAGGGAACGCAGGGCTTCGGTGCGCGCCTTGCCCGCCCGAAGCTCCAGGGTGAGCAGCTTGAATTCGGAACTGATGATGGGGCCGGATGTCGCCATTTCATGGCAGACCCGGTCGATGGCCTGGTCAAGCCCCATGCCCGCCTCCACGCAGACCACCAGCAGGTCGAGGGCGTCGGGCAGTTCGTCGCCCAGGGCCAGCCTGCGCTTGTTGATTTTCTTGGACAGCCAGTATTCGGGGCCGTACACGCCCAGGGCGGCCAGGGCCACGAACACGAAGGCCGTAGTGGCGATGGTCATGTCGGTGAAGATGACGAAGCGGAGGAGCAGGAAGCCGCCCGACAGGGCCAGGGCCAGACAGCCCTTGGCCCCTTGGAAGACCTTGTAGGAATCGGGCTTCCGCAATCCGGCCCGGACCAGGCGAAGGCGGTTCTTGTCGATCTCCTCGGACTCGGTGGGGCCGATCCTGGTGCCCAGGCGGCCGAATAATCCGAGCAGGGTGCCCGCGGCCGAGGACAGGGGCGCGGCCAGGGCCTCGCTCCGCTTGACCGTGGTGCCGGAGACCCGCTCCTTGAGGCGGGCGGACTCGCCGGCGCCGCCCAGGTAGCCCATCAGGCCGTATCCGGCCAGCAACACGGACACGAAGCCGACGAAGGCGGCGATCAGGGGAATCAACTGTTCACTCATGCCCGCCTCCTAGACCTTGATCTTGATGATCTTGCGGATGATGAGAACGCCCAGGACCATGAACGCCGACGCGCAATAGAGCATGGAGACGCCCAGGTCCCGCTTCCACAACAGGCTGATGTAGTCCGCGTTGATCAGAAACAGGATGCCCACGATGATGAAGGGCAGGGCCACCAGGATGTAGGCGGACACCCTTCCCTCGGCCGAGAGCACGCGGATCTTGCCGAACAGGGCGAACCGCTCCCGCACCAGGGTGGAAATCTTGGCGATGATCTCGGCCAGGTTGCCGCCGGTCTCGCGCTGGATGTTGATGGACACCACGAAGAACTTGAGGTCCGGGCAGTCCACCCGGTCCTGGAGGTTGGCCAGCGCCCGGTCCACGTCCATGCCGTAGTTGATCTCGTCGAGCGTCTTGCCGAACTCGGGGCCGATGGGGGACTCGAACTCGTCGGCCACCATGCGCATGCCGCCGCCGAAGGTGTGCCCGGCCTTGAGCGCGCGGGCCATGAGGTCCAGGGCCTCGGGCAACTGCTGCTGGAACTTGTTCATGCGCTTGCGCTTCTTGCCGGACAGCCGCCCGATGGGCAGGTAACCCAACAGTCCGCCGGTCAGGGCGACGACCCACAACCGGCCGGAAAAGCTGCCCGCGTACGCGCCGACCACGGCCAGCAGAGCGCAGGAAAGCAGGTAGACGCCCGCCGATCCCTTGGCCTCGGCCTGATAGATGAGCTTTTCCAGCCTGCCCATCCAGCGCACCTTCTCCAGCAGCCGGTTGAACCATGGGACATCGCTCATGGCGGTCTCGCGCAGGACCAGGTCGATGGCCTCGTCCTCGCCCTCGGCCTCGGCCAGGGCGCGGAGGCGGTCCCGGACGCGGCGGTCGGCCTTGTCCGAGCCGGACTGCATGAGCGAGCCGATGCCCATGATCAGCAAAAAGACGACCTGCACGCCGACGGCGGATATGAGAACGGTCATGATCACGGCCGCGCCTCCTTTCTCGCCAGGGGCGAAACATTGAACATCTCCGTGGGGAAGGGGCAGCCCATGCGCTCGAGCTTTTCGGCGAACTTCGGGCGGATGCCGCGCGCGGTGTGGTAGCCCAGCACCTTGCCGTCGCCGTCCACGCCGGTCTGCTCGAAGGCGAAGATTTCCTGCATGGTGATCATCTCCCCTTCCATGCCGGTCACTTCCGAGATGGAGATGACCTTCCTGGTGCCGTCCACCAGGCGGGTGGCCTGGATGATGACGTCGATGGCCGAGGAGATGTAGCGCTTCATGGACACGGGCGACAGGTTCAGCCCGGCCATGGAGATCATGGTTTCCAGGCGCATCAGCGCGTCGCGCGGGCTGTTGGCGTGGATGGTGGTCAGGGAGCCGTCGTGGCCGGTGTTCATGGCCTGGAGCATGTCCAGGGCCTCGGCCGAACGGACCTCGCCGACGATGATGCGGTCCGGGCGCATGCGCAGGCAGTTCTTGACCAGGTCGCGCATGGTGATCTCGCCCTTGCCCTCGATGTTGGCCGGGCGGGTCTCAAGCCGGACCACGTGCTCCTGCTTGAGCTGCAGCTCGGCCGCGTCCTCGATGGTCACGATGCGCTCTTCCTCGGGCACGTTGCGGGACAGGCAGTTCAGCAGCGTGGTCTTGCCCGAGCCGGTGCCGCCGGAGATGAGCACGTTGAGCTGCGTGCGGACGATGCCCTCCATGAGCTGGGCCATCCCCTGGGTCAGCGAATCAAAGCCGATGAGGTCGGCCACCTCGAGCGGGTCCTTGGAGAATTTGCGGATGGAGAGCGAAGGGCCGTCGATGGCCAGCGGCGGGATGACCGCGTTGACGCGCGAGCCGTCCAGCAGGCGGGCGTCGCACAGGGGCTGGGATTCGTCGATGCGGCGGCCGACCTTGGACACGATGCGGTCGATGATCTTGCGCAGGTGGTCGTCGTCCTTGAACCGGGCCGGAGTCAGTTCCAGCCTGCCCGCCCGCTCCACGTAGACCTGGTTGTGGCCGTTGACCAGGATGTCGTTGACCGTCGGGTCCTTGATGAACGGCTCAAGCGGCCCCAGGCCGATGACCTCGTCCTGGATCTCGGACAGCATCCGCTTGCGCTCGGCCATGTTCAGCGGCGCGTTCTGGAATTCCTCCCAGAGCAGCCCCTCGGCCACCTTGGCGATCTCGACGCGCATCTCGGTCTCGGACAGCTTGTCCAGGAGCGACAGGTCGATCATGTCGATGAGACGGCCGTGGATGCGGGTCTTGACGTCGAAATAGTGGTCCTGGGACTCGGCGTGCGTCTTCTTCTTGCCGGGGACCGCCTTGACCTTGCCCTTGCCCGTGGACGCGGAGCCGCGCCTGGCCGCGTTCCTGTTCAGTCGTTCCGCGAGGTTCATAACGCGGCTCCGGCCAGGTTGTCGCCGCCGTCGGAGGACTTGGTCTTCCGGCGGAACAGCGAGGCGAACGGCAGGGAAAGGCCCTTGCGCGCCTTGGCGGGCCTGGGATCCAGCTCCCCGGCGATGGCCAGGATGGACCTGGCGGCCGCCGACTTGGGGTAGGCCACGACCAGGGGGGTCCCCTGGTTGATGGCGGACAGGGCGGAATCCGCGTCCTCGGGGATGGTCCAGGGGATCTCCCGGTTCAGGACCCCGGCCGCCTCGCTCAGGCCGATGTTGGAATTCTTGCGGACGCGGGAGGCCACCAGCTTGATGCGCCGGTCGGATTCCGGGTCCTGGCTGCGGACGGACTCCAGCAGCCGGGCGGCCCGGGCCAGGCACGGCAGGGTCAGTTGCAGGGCGACGAGCACGGCGTCCGCGTGCTCGATCTCCTTGGGCAAATCCTCTTCCGGCGAGCAGGCGGCATCCACGACCACGTAGTCGTAGCTGTACCGGAGGTGTTCCAGGATGAGGTGCAGGGACTGGGCGTCGGGCTTTTCCGCCGCGGCCGGGCCGGGCAGGACGTGCAGGCCGGAGGAGTGCTCGGACATGACGGAACGCAGGTAGGTGGCGTCCAGGCGGGTGATGTCCTCGACCAGGTCGGCCCAGGTGTATTCAAAGGAAAGGTCCAGGAAATAGTGGGCCTCGCCGTAGGGGCGGCGCAGGTCGACCAGCGCGGTCCGGCCCGGCTCGCGCGCGTTCAGGGCGCAGGCCAGGTTGACCGCCAGGGTGGAGGAGCCGACGCCGGGCTTGGCCCCGAGCACGGTGAACAGCTTGCCCTTGTCGCCCTCTTCCACGCCCAGGCTGTTGCGCATGGCCGTCCGCATGATGGCGGAGCGGAAGTCGTTCTCCTCGACGGGATACTGAAGGAATTCGCGGATGCCGCTCCGCATGGCCCGGATCAGGATGTTCGGGTCGGCGTTGTTGCCCACGAGATAGACGTCTTCGGCCTGGCCCGACTCCAGGGCCTGGATGATGTACGGAAGATCCTCTTCCACGTTGGCGCCCGGCTCGTAGACGAGCACGCCCATCTCGTCGGACTCGTCGTCCGCCGGCCGGACCATGGTGCTGGACGAGATCATCCGCTCGAAGCGCTTCTTCTGTTCCTTGTCGCTGACGGCCAGCGTGATCGGAATAATGCGGTTGTTCATGGTTCCCCCTTTTCCCCTTGTTCCCTTTTCAGCCTATTCGACCTTCATGATCCTGGCGGTTCCCGTACCGTCTTCCCCGTACGGCCAAAGGCTGTCGAACAGCGCCAGGTCGAGCACCAGGACGGTCAGCATCAGGAGCACAAGCACCAGCTCGCGCCAATATTCGAACCGACCGAAGCTGGGCATCACTTGTTGTCCACGATGCCGAAGATGGAGGAGGACTTGGCTTCACTCGCCTCGCGCGGCCCCTTCTGGTACTTGGCGGCGGCGGCAGCGGCGTACTTGCCGTCGATGCCCACGACCGGGGCGTCCCCGCCCGCCTCGGGATTGGCGGTCTGCTCGGACACGGCCAGCCGGACCGAAGAGCCGAAAGCGGGCGTGTTGGAATTCTCGGCATGATGCAGGATGGTGTTGCAGCCTCCGGCCTGGAGCATGATGAACACCATTGCCAGATAGATGAGAATGTTCTGCATGACGTTTCCTCCTCGTCGTTACTTGGGCCAGGAATGGCCGAATTCGCCGTCGAAGCCGGATTCCGGGCGGACGACCGCGCCGGGCTGGGCCGCACCCCGGGCGGGTGCCGGGCGGTCGTCGGTGGTGTCGCCCTGCCCTTCCAGCAGGCCGAACAGGTAGAATTCGCTGTCCGTGGGCGGCACGTAGCCGTCCGTGGGCAGGGTGATGCCGTTCTTGTCCGCGGGCTTGGCCAGGTGCGCGGTGACCATGACCATCAGTTCGGTCTTGTTGGACTCGTATTCCTTGGAACTGAACAAGGTGCCCAAAATCGGAATGTCGCCGATGCCGGGGAACCGATGGATGTTGTCCTTCATGGAGTCGCTGATCAGCCCGGCGATGATGAAGGTCTGGCCGTCGCCCAGTTCGACCACGGTGTTGGCCCGCCGGGTGGAGATGGTCGGCACCTCGTAGCCCCGCACGGCAACGGTGCGCGAGTAGTCCAGCTCCGAGACCTCGGGGTTGACCTGCAGGTTGATGCGGCCGGAACTCATGACCGTGGCCGTGAACCGCAACCCGATGCCGTAGGGCTTGTAGTCGATGGTCACGTTGCCCAGCGCGCCGGGCATGGGAATGGGCACCTCGCCGCCCACCAGGAACTCGGCGGATTCGCCGGACACGCAGGTCAGGTTCGGCTCGGCCAGCATCCGCACCAGGCCGTTGGCCTTGAGCGCGTCGATCATGCCCAGGAAACTCGTCGAGCCGGAGCGGTACTGCCCGGTCAGGTTGATCTTCTCGGTCATCTCGTAGACGTTGTCCTTGGCGTTGTAGCTCGTCAGGTTGTTGATGATGGAGTAGACGGAGAAGTTGGAGAACGTGGCCACCAGGTTGATGCCCAGCCGCTTGGTCACCGAACGGGACATCTCGGCCACGCGGACCTCCAGCATGACCTGCTGGATGCCGTCCACGGACAGGAGGTTAACCACCTTGTCCGGGGCCGCGGCCTCGGCCAGGGCCAGCACGGAGGCAAGGTTGGTGGTGTTGGACACGTACCCGGACAGGGTCACGGAATCCCCGGTGGACAATATCTTGAGGTTGTTCTCCTCGGGCATGACCTCGTGGATCAGCCGCTTGAGGTGGGTCACGTCGGGCGTAACCACGATGTCGAAGACATCGGAAACCTCGTTGCCGGTCCACAGGGTCAGGGTGGTGGACCCCAGCTCGTTGCCGGTCAGATAGATCTGGTTGGGCGAAAGGATGACGATGGAGACCACGGTGTCGGACCCCAGGGATACGCGGTTCACCTTGTACTCGGTATTGATGACCGTGGACTTGCCGACCACCAGGCGGATTTCCTCCGGGGCGGCGGTCTGCGATACGGCGGCATGGGCCGCGTTTAGAGCCGCAAGGGCCGTCAGGACGGACAGGACCGATACGATGGCGAGGGAACGGATGCGCTGCATGACTCTCCCTCCTAGAATTTGACCGACGAGACGGAACCGCCGGTGATGACTTCGACTTGGGTCTTGGGCTTCCTGCTGCGGACGACCCGCTTCTTGGGACGCAGGGCGGCCAGCGTCTTGGGCACGTCGGTGCCGTTGGTCAGGATCTGCCGGTCGTCCTGCTCGTTGCGCAGCGCGAAGTTGAGGGTCCCCTGGGTGGAGATCAGGGCCAGACGCTCGCTTTCCTCCGGGGTCAGCTCCAGGGTGTAGACGTCCACCGAGGCGGTGGAGCCGTCCTCGTCGGGCGGAGTCAGCTCGGTGCCGGTGGCCAGGACCTTGACCCGCTCCAGGACCAGCTTGGCCTTGGGGTCGTCGTTGTTGCCCACGGTCAGGGAAACGATGACGTCCACGCGGTCGCCCGGACGGACGAAACCGGCCAGGCCCATGACGGCGTTGCCCTTGACGGCCATGGCCCGCTTGCCCTGGGTGATCAGGGCGGAAACGCCGCCGCCCATGACCGAGTCGTCGGCCAGCTTCAGGGCCGTGACGGCCTCGTTCACCCCCACGGGCTGATTGAGCACCCGGCCTTCGAGCTGCTTGATCTCGGAAAAGGCGCCCGAGGGGCGGGAATCGGCGGTGAACTCGCGGACCTCGACCATTTCGGGGGTCAGCTTGACGCCACGCTTCATGTCCGCCTTGGCCACGATCACCGGAACGGTTTTGGCGGTTCCGGCCACGGTGGCGGCGTTCTGCCTGACGCCGCTGGTCCAGCGGAAAATCAGGATTCCGGCCACTACGGCCAGGAGCAGGGACAGGGTGATCTGGATGAGGGCTCGCTTGGATTTGCTCATGACTTCACTCCATTAATACCCGTTGTGTATGGAACCCGTCAGCCAGGCGTGCATGCCCATGGCCGCGAAGGTCCCCACGGCGATGGCCAGGCCGTAGCAAAGCCTCGGCATGGTTCTTTCCGCCTGGACGGGGGTGAAGTTGAACCGGCGGGTTGCCATGAAGACGCAAAAGGCATTTTTGATGTTCACCAGCACGGCCTTCAGGACCTTGCGGTCAAGAGTCAGGATTGCGAGGGCGTAGACGCCGCCCGCGACGCAGGTGAGCAAAAATGCGGAAAACGTGGCCTCAAGCCCGAGCCATGCGCCGATGCCGGCCATGAGCTTGACGTCGCCCGCGCCCATCGCGCCCATGAAATACGGCACGACCATGACGGCGAAGCCCAGGCCGAAGCCGCTCGCGGCGAACTTCAGCCCTTCCAAGCCGCCGAACACGGTGTGCGTGGCGAAACCCGCGATGATGAGCGGGAAGGTGAGCCAGTTGTAGATGCGCTGCTCCCTGAGGTCGGTGACCGAGGCCGTGACGAGTGCCACTGCGAGCGCTATGGTGACGAGAATGTTCATGGTTCCCCCGATGTGCCTGTGCGCCGATTTGTCTGCCCCCGTTTCCCCCGGAGACAAAACCGGGGCTGGCGGGCCGATCCCGCGAGCCCCGGTTCGGCTGCTCTGGCTGCTTCCGTTAAACGGTTAGCTCTGGTTTTCCATTCAGCCTAGACTCCGCCTTCGTCGCCGGCGATGGCCTTGGCCATCTCATCTTCGATGTACTCGAAGGTGGAAACCACCTGGCCACCCAAGGCCATGGTAGCGCCGACGATGCCGGCAGCGATCAGGGCGGCGATCAGACCGTATTCAATGGCGGTCGCGCCTTCTTCGTCACGGATCAGGTTGATGAGCTTGGTCATTGTCTTTCTCCTTGGGGTTTTAAAAAAATTAACTTCGTTGTTTGCGTGTTCAGCACCAGCCACGCCCCACATAGAGCAACCCGTGTGCCACGGCAAAAAACCTCCCTGCATTTTTATTTATAATATATTGATTTAAATGAATAAAAAAAATTACCACCCGCTAAAGACTCTTGTTCAGCCCCTTATGCAACAGGCGGAAATCAATTTTTTATAGATTGTTTTCGAATCGCCATGCTCTAAATTAATAAAAAATAATATTTTATTACAGCGTGTTATAAATATCTACTAAAAATAGATTTTCAAAAGCCACACTGCGAAACGGACCGAAAAAGGTCTTTTCACAGCGGGAAGGAGGGACGAAAGACGGTCCGGGGACCACAAAAGATGGAACGCCCCTCCGGCCGGAGGGGCGTTGAGAAAACGGAAAGCCGGACTGTACCTACCCCTTGAAGGCGGCCGGGTCGATGCCGTGCTTCCTGAGCTTGTTCCAGAGATTCTTGGCGGACACGCCGAGCGCCCTGGCCGCCTCGGTCTGGGTGCCGCCGCAGGCGCGCAGGGCGTTCTCGATGAGCATCTTCTCGAAGTCGATGAGCGCCTGCTTGAGCGGCAGGCCCTCGCCCGTGGGCAGGGTCATCATGGCGTCGGCAACGGGCCGGGCGTTGGAAAACGCCTGGTCCACGTCGGCCGGGGAGATCATGGAGGAGGTGCAGAAGATGGCGGCCCGCTCCACGGCATTGGCGAACTGGCGCACGTTGCCGGGCCAGTCGTAGTTGAAGAATATCTCCATGGCCCCGCCGGACACGCCGGTTATGTCCGTGCCCAGCCGCCGGTTGGCGCGGTCCAGGAAGAAGTCCGCCAACTGGGGCAGGTCGGACTTGCGCTCCCGAAGGGGCGGCAGGATCAGGGTGGCCACGTTCAGTCTATAGTATAGATCGCTGCGGAACTCGCCGTCCTCCACCCGCTTCTCCAACTCCTGGTTGGTGGCCGCGATGATGCGGACGTCGTATTTGACGGACTTGGTGCCGCCCACCCGCTCGGCCTGCTTCTGCTCCACGGCGCGCAACAGCTTGGGCTGGAGGTGAAGCGGCATGTCGCCGATTTCGTCCAGCATGATGGAGCCGCTCTTGGCCAGCTCGAAACGGCCCTGCTTCATGGCGTTCGCGCCGGTGAAGGCCCCCTTCTCGTGGCCGAACAGCTCGGACTCGATGAGATTCTCGGGCATGGCCGCGCAGTTGATCTTGACGAACGGCCCCTTGGCCCGGCCGGAAAGCGCATGGATGGTGTCGGAGACCAGCTCCTTGCCGGTGCCGGTCTCGCCCAGGATGAGTACGTCGGCGTCCAGCCCGGCGATGCGGGCGATGCGCTCCTTCACGGCCATCATGGGCGCGGACTGCCCGATGATGTTGTTCAGCGGGCTTGAGCCGCCCCGCCGCTTCAGCTCCTGCAGCTCCATCTGCATGCGCCGCTTTTCCATGGCCCGGCGGACCACCACTTCCATCTCGCTTAAGGAGAACGGCTTGGTGAAGTAGTCGTAGGCCCCGCGCTGCATGGCCACGACCCCCGAATCCTTGGAGGCGTAGCCGGTCATGACGATGACGTCCACGCCCGGCGCGGCGTCGGCCAGGTGGGACAGGGCGTCCAGCCCGGACATGCCGGGCAGCTTGATGTCGTGGAGGATGAGATCGAAATTCCCGGCCCCGGCCTTCTTGATGCCGTCCTCGGCCGTGGACGCGGTGTCCACCTCGTATCCCTTGTCGGTCAACGCCTCGACCAGCATCCCCTGGAAGGCGCGGTCGTCGTCGACCACCAGTATGCGATCTGCCACAGGTGCTCTCCTGCGTTATTCATTTCCCCCGCGTGGAGGCCACCGTACATGAATCGACTCCACACATCCACAAAAAATAGATATTTTCTTTGCCTTCTGCTCATACGGCCAAAACGCTCCTCGAGTCACAAAATTTTTTTCTTTTGTATAACAAGATGTTGAATGACGTCTTGCCGTCGCTCGGCACACTTTGGCACGACCGTTGCCTATTCAACCGCACACGGCTTTCAAGCCAATGAAAAATGGATAATCAAGGAGTACGGGAATGAGAACGAGAGACAAAGGACGCAGGGGCACGGCCGCGGTGGAATTCGCCCTGGCGCTGCCCATCCTGGCCCTCCTGATCCTTCTGGTGGCGGAAGGCAGCCACGCCATGCACACGTATTCCGCCCTGGTCGAGGCCAGCCGCGAAGGCGCGCGCCACGTGCTCATGCAGGGCGACGACGCCGACGTGGATGCGCTGGTGTCCGCCCTGGTCGCCGACCTGGACCAGGACGCTCTGTCCACGGACGTGGTCACCGACCCGGTCGCCAACACCGTCACCGTGAAGGTGGCATACAACTACAAGCCCTTCGGTAGCAGCGGCGAGGAAGGCATGCTCGGAGACGACAATGACGATATCCAATTCGTTGCGCAGACCACGATGCCGCTGCCGTAATTCCCGCAGGGGGACGGTCAGCACCATGGTGGCCCTGCTTCTCCCGGTGCTTCTGGGGGTGGCGGGCCTCGCCATCGACGTGGGCAACATGTACATGACCCAAACCCGGCTGCAAGCCGCCGTGGACGCCGGAGCGCTCGCGGGCAGCCTGCAACTGCCCTACGATCCCGACCTGTCCAAGGGCATTGTCCGGCAGGCGGTGGAAGACATGGTGGGGACCAACATGGACGCCGCCGAAGTGACCGCCGTGGAGGCGGGCACCGAGATCCGCAGCGTGGAGGTCTCGGCCCAGGCCGAGGTCAACCTCCTGCTCATGGGCATCCTCGGCCTGGCCGACACGGTGGTCGAGGCGCACGCGGCCGCGGGCTTCAACAAGCTCGAAGTGGTCTTCGTCATCGACAATTCCGGTTCCATGAAGGGCACGCCCATCGCCATGGTCAAGGAAGCGTCCATCGCCCTGACCGACCTGCTCATCCCCGACGGCGCCACCCCCGACACCAAGGTCGGGCTGGTGGCCTTCCAGGGCAAGGTCCGCATCGGCGCGGGCGACGAGAGCCTGGAGCCCGGCTGCTACAACGCCGACGGCACCCTGAACG
Source organism: Desulfovibrionaceae bacterium (assembly GCA_015709315.1). Lineage (GTDB taxonomy): Bacteria > Desulfobacterota > Desulfovibrionia > Desulfovibrionales > Desulfovibrionaceae > Pseudodesulfovibrio. The sequence goes on along the minus strand of JACCQI010000001.1, from coordinate 115,159 downwards.
AGGGCATTCACGAGGACTTCATGGACGACTACTACGCCCTGTCCTACTACCTGCGCCGCCAGGTCACCCTGGACACCTGCTCCGACCTGCCCGAAGCCCTGCCCCTGAGCCAGGACAAATCACGGATCATCACCTCCATCAACACCCAGTCCGCCACCGGCGCATGGTCTGGAACGGTCATCCCCGAGGGCATCAAGTGGGGACGGCACATCCTCACGCCCGAACCCCCGTTCACCCAGGGCGGCGACAGGGAGGACTTCCGCAAGATAATGATCGTGCTCACCGACGGCGACACCGAGGACGGCGGGTGCGGCGGACCCTACCGGGTCTATTACCACCCCAACAACTACTGGACCAACGCCTATTACGGCTCGGGCCGGACCGACGCCCACTGCGACGACGGCGGCGTGCTCAATGCGGACATGCTGGCCCAGGCGCAACTGGCCAAGGATGCCGGCATCGAGATCTTCTCCATCCGGTTCGGCTCCTCGGACAACGTGGACATCTCGCTCATGAAGCAGATCGCCTCCAGCAAGGAGGGCACCGACGACCACTTCTTCAACGCGCCCTCGGTGTACGACATCCCGGACATCTTCAAGCAGATCGGCAAACAGCTCGGCTGGCGGCTGCTGTAGGGAGGACACCGACATGCGAACCATCACCAAAAACTCCCGCAAGCTCGGCGCGACAGCCGTGGAAACGGCCCTGGTACTGCCCATCATGTTCCTGCTGATCATGGTGGTCATCGAGGGCGGCAATGCCTTCCATTCCTGGCTCACCGTGCAGAAGGCGGCCCAGATCGGCGCGCGCTTCGCGGCCACGGGCCGGGGCGACGAGGAAGGCACCCGCCTGCCCCGGATCATCGCCGCCACCGAGGCCGGACTCACCGCCCTGGGCCACGGCAGCTACGAAATCTCCGTCCGCTCCTGGCCCGACCTCTCCGCCGGGGGCGACGGCATCGACAACGACCCCGGCGGCCCGTGCCAACTGGCCGAGGTGGCCGTGCTCTACCAGTACGAGCCGTTCACTCCCCTGGTGGCCTCCATGCTGCCGGACACCATCCCCCTGCGCGGGTACGACCGGAAGGTCAACGAACCCTGGAAGCCCTGTGATTGACGGGCCGGTTTCGGTCCGAAACGCCATACTCCACGTAAAAAGCCCCTTCCGGGGCTTTTTACCGTTATGCAATATCAAATAGTGATATGATTTATTGATTTCCATGCGCACCTTAGCTATCTTTACTAACGTTGACCTATTTTACGGCAAACGATCCAGGAGGATTATTCACCCTTGAACAAGTACCCTGAAATACTCGGCGTCTATTCCCTCCGGCTGGACGCGGAAATCGGCACCGGCGGCACTGTCGGCAAACACGACAACATCACCTACTGGTACGCCAGGCAGCTCTCCGAAGAAGATTTCGAGATCCAGCCGCTCAATGCCCACCACGTCCCTTCCGGCGTCCGCTCGGTACTCAAGGACATGGATTTCCTCCGCCAATACACGCCGGAACCCGCCTTCTACCGGGTCCACACCGTGCCCGCCCTGGAGACCCTGAACCGCAAGATTCAAATGGGCCAGGAGGCCTTTGCCAAAGGCGACCTGGACGAGGCCGAGCGCCAGTTCATCAAGGCGCTGATGATCGACGATCTGAACGTCGAGGCCAACTACGGGCTGGGCGAGGTCTACTCGGAGCAGAAGGAATACGACAAGCTCAAGAAGGTGCTGGACACCCTGCTCGGCATCGACGAGGCATTCACCTACCAGTTCCGGCAGAAATTCAACGAATTCGGCATCTCGCTGCGGAAAAACGGCCACTATGACGAGTCCATCCGCTACTACGAAAAATCCCTGGAAATCGTCAACACCGACGAAAACGTCTACTTCAACCTGGCCCGCGTCTATTACGAGAAGGGCCTCAACGACCAGACCGTCGCCAACCTGGAGCGCGCCCTGAAGATCAACCCGTCCTTCGTGGAAGCGCAGAAGTTCCTCAATTACTGCAACAAGCACGCATAGGACCCGCCACCCGCCCAGGCCCGCCACAAGCGGCCTTGATGAAGAAACAAGCGATTTCCCCCGACCGCCCCTTGCCGGTCGAATCTCAGCTCACAGTATATGCAAAGATATTCATTTGTAATCAGGACCGGGAGCACTGCCCGGAACATCGATACACCGACCCGGGAGGCGACCATGTCCAACATGAATTACCCCGGTCCGTGTCTCTCCTGCATCGACCACACCTGCGGGCTGTGGGACGAGAACCTCTCGGAGAGCAAGGACGAAAATCGTGAAGATTCTTCCAGCGAAGACGACAAGTAACCGCAAATCCCTTTGAAATCGAAAGGCCCGGACGGAATCGCCCGGGCCTTTTCGCGTCGTCGGGACCCGCCCCTATTCCTTGACCGATCCGGCCAGCAAGCCGCGGATGAAATAGCGGCCCAGGAAGATGTAGATGCAGAGCACGGGCACGGCGGCCATGATGGACCCGGCCATGGGCAGGTTCCAGGACACGGCCTGGCCGCCCGCCAGTTGGGCCAGGCCCACGGTGATGGGATTGTCCGCGTGCCGGGTCAGGCAGATGCCCCACAAAAACTCGTTCCAAATCTGGGTGAACTGCCACAGGGATGTGACCACGAATCCCGGAATGGAGAGCGGAAACACCACCCGCAGGTAGATGGAGAAGAAGCCCGCGCCGTCCAGCCGGGCGGACTCCACGAGCGCCGTGGGTATCTGGGCGTAGAAGTTGCGGAAGATGAGCGAGGTGATGGGCAACCCGTAGACGATGTGCGCCAGGATCAACCCCGGCAGGCCGCCGTACAGGTGCATGGCCCGCAGGGTCTGGAAGAGCGGGATCAGGATGACCTGGTACGGGATGAACATGCCGAACAGGAACAGGGTGAACACGATCTCCGAACCGGCGAACTTCCACTTGGAAAAGACGTAGCCGTTGAGCGACCCGAGCACCGTGGAGCCGATGGTGGCGGTGACGGTCAGGATGAGGGAATTGATGAAATTGGGCTTCAGCAGTTCGATGGCCTGGGAAAAGCTCGCCCAGTTGAGGGTGGCGGGCCATTCCCAGGAGGTGGGCAGGCTGATGTCCTGGGGCAGCTTGAGCGCGGTCACGGCCGCCATGTAGGCGGGCATGAGGAAGAACAGCGCCAGCAGGGTCAGGGTGGCGTACAGCAGGACGGAACCGGGGGTGATTGCGCGTCGTTTCATGCTAGCGCCTCCCCCGTTCCCGGTACTGGCTGACCAGGTAGGGCACGATGAAAGTGGCCGCGATCAGGAAAAGCACGATGGCGATGGCCGCGCCCGTGGCGAACTCGTTGGCCCGGAAGGTGGTCAGGTACATGTTCAGCGCCGGGTGGCCGGTCTCGGCGTTGTCCGGGCCGGTCATGGCGAAGATCAGGTCGAACATCTTGAGCGAGATGTGCGACAGGATGATGACCGCCGAAATGGTGATGGGCTTGAGCATGGGAATGGCCACATGCCGGTAGTAGCCAGCGGCGGAGGCCCCGTCGAGCATGGCCGCGTCGCGCAGGTCCTGGGAGATGCCGTTGAACCCGGCCAGGTACAGGGCCATGGTGTAGCCCGAGTACTGCCAGATGGTGGCCATGATGATGCCCAGCGTGGCCAGGTTGAAGCCGTGCTCCTCCCGCATCATATAGGCGTCCGGCACGACGTCCCCGAAGAGCCAGACGAACAGGCCGACGGCCACTCCGGACGCGAGCCGGCGCATGGCCTTCCGCCGGTTTTTCCGCAGGACCGCCACGCCCGCGAGGATGCAGACCAGGGACACCCCGTAGAGCAGGATGCGCAAAATATCCTGCCAGTTGAAGACCAGGATCGCGCTCCGGCTGGACAGCCAGTCGAAGGTCAGCGGCTCAAGCCCGAAGTAGGTGGGCAGCACGTTGACCCCGCCCTGGGGGGCGAGCAGCCAGCGCCAGATGGTGCCGGAAACGATGAACGACAGGGACATGGGATACAGGAAGATGGTCCGCAGCAGGTCCTCGCCCCTGGGCTTGCGGTCCAGCAGGATGGCGATGAACATGCCCAGCCCCACGGCGCCTCCGAGCAGCATCAGCGAGTAGTAGACCGCGTTGACCAGGTCCTGGCGGAACCCGCTGCCCAGAAATCCGGTGAACAGTTCCACATAATTGGCCAGGCCGACGAAGTTCTTTTCTGGGTCGAGCGCCAGCGCGCCCATGCCGCCCCAGTCGGTCATGGATGTCCAGATGGTATTGCCGATGAACCCGTAGACAAAGACGCCGACGAGGATCATGGACGGCAAAAGCGTCAGGAACGCCTTGATTCTGTCTCGTGATGCTTCCCGCATTCCTTCCTACCCGAAAAATTGGCGGGCGGCCGTGCCGGGGGATCGGCCCCCGGCACGGATTGCCGCCCGGTTAAAACGTTAGATGCCGGACTTGGCGGCAAGCTGGGCGCACGCCTTGGCGGCGGCTTCCGCGTTCTTGGTGTTGATGAACATCTCCATGACGGAGGCGAATCCGCCCATGAAGGTCTCGTTGGCGGCCACGCCGTGGGCCAGGGAACCGACCACGCGGTCCTTGCCGAAATCAGCGGCGGCGGACTGCAGGTAGGCGTTGTACTTGGTCAGGTCGGAGTCGGTGCGGGCCGAGATGGAACCCTTGATCGGGTTGAACGCATCGGAGCCTTCCTTGGAACCGAGGACCTTGAGCCAGGCAATGGCGTTGTCGCGGTGCGGCGAACCCTTGGGCAGGCCGAAGGAGTCGGCCAGGAACATGAACGCGCCCGCGGTGCCCGGAGAGGCTTCCCAGCCGTAGCCGGTGCCGGGTTCGAGCTTCTTGGTGGTGGTCATGTAGCCCGCGGCCCAGTCACCCATGACGTTGAAGGCGGCACGGCCGTCGATGACCATGTCCGTGGCCTGCTGCCAGGACAGGGAGGGGGCGTCCGGGTTGGTGTAGGAAAGCACCTTGCCGAACAGTTCCCACGCCTTCACGCCCTCGGGGGAGTCAAAGGCCAGGTCGCCCGACCACAGGGCGTCCCAGTTGTCCGCCCCCATGGAGGCCAGGGCAACGGATTCCCACAGGTGGTTGGCGGTCCAGTTCTGGGCCAGGGACAGGGGCACCACGCCCTCGGCCTTCAGCTTCTCGGCGGCGGCGAAGAAGTCATCCCAGGTCTTGGGCGGTTCCACGCCCCACTTCTCCAGGTTGGCCGGGATGTACCACATGACGTTGGAGCGGTGGATGTTCACCGGCACGGACCAGATGCCCGTATCGGTGCCGATCAGCTTGACCAGCCCCTCGGGGAAGACGTCCATCCAGCCCATTTCCTTGAACAGGGGCGTCAGGTCTTCCATGCGGTCGGCCTTGACCCAGGTGCCGATCAGTTCCTGGCCCGCGTGGACCTGGAACGAATCCGGCGGCTCGCCGCCGAGCATGCGGGTCTTGAGAACGGCCTTGGCGTTCACGCCGGAGCCGCCGGTGACCGTGGCGTTGATGACGTTCACAGTCGGATTCTGCGCCTTGTAGATATCAATCAGGGCCTCCAGGGCCGGGCCTTCGTCGCCGGCCCACCAGGAGAAGATTTCCAGGTCATTGCCCTTGGCAGGGGCCGGAGCGGGAGCCGGAGCCTCTGCCTCGGCCTTGGGAGCCGGAGCAGGCGCTTCCTTTTTCTCCGGCGCTTCGCCACAACCGACCAGAAGCAGCATGAAAGCCGCCAGCATCGTCAAACTCAACAAAGCTTTCTTCATACGTTCCTCCAGAATTGATTTACATTATATTTCCAATCAATCAGCTATTAAAACAAGTGGTTACAAAACCACAAAATCAACGGATCGTATTGGTGCTCTCCGGGTCGAACAGGACCATGCGATCAAACTCGAATCCGATGGGAACCACCTCGCCGGGGTGGGCGACCACGCGGCCCTCCACCTCGGCGATAAGCCGGGTCTCGCCGTCCACCACGATTTCCAGATGGGACTGGCCGCCCAGGATTTCGGACAGGACCACCTCGCCGTGGCACAGCCACTCCTTGGGCAGCTTGTCCACGGCGTCGCCCATCTTGATGGCGTCCGGCCGGATGCCCACCAGCACGGACGCGCCGTCCGTCAGGGACGCGGCCTTGCCCTCCACCACCGGGAAGCATGACTTGCCGACCATGGCGCACCGATTGCCGCCGGACTCCCGGTACACGCCCTTGAGGATGTTCATGGGCGGGTTGCCGATGAACCGGCCCACGAACGCGTTGTCCGGGTCCTCGAAGACCTCGATGGGCGTGCCCACCTGCTGGATGGCGCCGTCCTTGAGGATGACGATGCGGTCGGCCAGGGTCATGGCCTCGGTCTGGTCGTGGGTGACGTAGATGGTGGTGGTCGCCAGCCGCATGTGCAGCTTCCTCAGCTCCATCCGCATCTGGGTGCGCAGTTGGGCGTCCAGGTTGGAGAGCGGCTCGTCGAAAAGAAAGACGTCCGCATTGCGGACGATGGCCCTGCCCATGGCCACACGCTGGCGCTGGCCGCCGGACAGCTCGGACGGCTTGCGTCCGAGGTAGGGCGTAAGTTCCAGTATCTGGGCGGCCTCCCGCACCTTCTCCTCGGCCTCGTCCCTGCCCATGCCCCGCATCTTCAGGGAAAACGCCATGTTGTCGAACACGGACATATGCGGATACAGGGCGTAGTTCTGGAAGACCATGGCCACGTTGCGGTCCTTGGGCGACACCTGGTTGACCACCTGGCCGTCGATGAGGACCTCGCCCTCGGTGATGGCCTCCAGGCCCGCGATCATGCGCAGGACCGTGGACTTGCCGCAGCCGGACGGCCCGACCAGGACGATGAACTCGTTGTCCCGGATATCCAGGTCGACCCCGTGGACGACCTCCACGTCGCCGAACCGCTTGCCCACACCCTTCAATTGAACATTCGCCATATCTGACCGTCTCTCCTGTTTATTGCACCATACGCCATTACGCGATGAACGTGTACATTATTGTCAGTTTCCCTGCGGTCCCGGCCTTGAGCGTCACCGGCGGAAATTCCGGGCGATTCGGCGCATCTACAAAGCCTTGAGTTTCCAGGCAAAATCCGCAACACGGCCCGTAGCAAACCCCGTCCCGGCCGGAAAGGCCCGCCGGGATGTGGTTGCCGGAATAAAACTGGACGCCGGGCGCGGTTGTCCAGACCGTTAGGGTCCGGCCGGACGCCGGATCAACGGCTTCGGCACCCTTCGCAAGCCCGCCGAAAACGTCGTCCAGCACGAAATAGTGGTCGTACCCCCGCCCGGCGAGCAGTGCCGGATGGTCCTCGCCGATGCGCGCCCCGACGGCGGCCCCATCCCGGAAGTCGAAGGGCGTCCCCGTCACGTCCATGAGCGCGCCCGTGGGAATCAGGTCCGCGTCGGTCTCGAGAATGCGCCCGGCCGGGATGGCCAGCCGGTGGCCGAGACAGCTCGCCCCGAGGTCCCCGGAGAGGTTGAAATAGCTGTGGTTGGTCATGGACACCGGAGTGGCCTTGTCAACGGTGGCGAAAAAATCCAGGCGCAGGCCGTTTTCCAGCAGGGTGTATTCCACCCTGGCCTCCACGGTGCCGGGATATCCCCCCTCGCCTTCCGGGCTGGTCCGGGAGAGGCGCAGTTTCGGGCCGTCCGGGGTCTCCCCGGCCTCGGCCTCCCAGACGCGGGTGTGGAACCCCTTGGCTCCGCCGTGCAGGTGGTGTCTGCCGTGGTTTTGGTCCAGGGCGTACTCCACGCCGTCCAGGGTGAAACGGGCGTTGCCGATGCGGTTGCCCACCCGCCCCACCAGGCAGCCGAAATAGCACGGGTCCGCCAGGTAGCCGTCAAGGGCGTCGTAACCATGGGTGACGCCGGTCCCGTCGGGCAGGACCAGCCGGACGACCACGCCGCCGTAGGTGGCCACCGAGACCTCCATGCCGCTCGCCGAGGTCAGGGTGTACAGGTCCACGGGGTGCGCCCCGGCCTCGCCCCACGGTTCGCGCCGGATGCTCATGGCCGCCTCCTCGGGTCGCTGGAGCCGCGCACCAGGAGCCGGGTGGACAGGGTCACGGTCTCGGGCGCAAAGTCCTTGCCGGCCTCGAACTGCTTGAGCAGCAGGGACACGGCCGCGCGCCCCATTTCCAGGGCGGGCTGGTAGACCGTGGTCAGGGCCGGCTCGATGAGCGCGGCCGCCGGGGTGTCGGAAAAACCCACCAGGGCCACGTCGTCCGGGATGCGCACCCCGGCCTCCTTGAACCGGGTGAACAGCCCCACGGCCACCGGGTCGTTGATGGCCAGGATGGCCTCGGGCAGTTCGTCCAGGGCCAGGTAGCGCTCGGCCCCCTTGCGTCCGTCCTCTTCGCGGAACCCGCCGTACAAGTGGAATTTCTCCTCCACTTCGAGGCCGTGGCCGCGCAGGGCGTCCCGGTACCCCTCGAAGCGGTGGCGGTTCAAGGCGATGCCCTCCCGCCCGGCCATATGGCCGATGCGCCGGTATCCGGCCTCCACCAGATGGTCCACGGCCCCGCGCGCGGCCGCATAGTCGTCCACCACCACCTTGCCCGTGTCCAGGTCCTCCACCACGCGGTCGAACTGGACCAGGGGCACCCCGTACCTCATGACCGCCGCCAGATGGTCGTAACGCACGGTCTCGGAGGAAATGGCGATGAGCAGCCCGGCCACCCGGTTGGCGATCAGGGCCCGGGTGTTGATGATCTCGCGGGCCAGGGTCTCGCCCGATTGGCAGACCATGATGGTGAAGCCGTGCTCGTAGGCGATCTCCTCGATGCCGGAGATGACCGTGGAAAAAAAGTGATGCCGGATTTCCGGCACAATGACGCCGATGGTGGAGCTGCGCCGTTTCTGCAGGGACTGGGCGAGCTGGTTGGGCTGGTAGTGGTATTTCGCGGCCGCCTCGGCCACGCGCCGCTTGGTGGCCGGGCTGATGTCCGGGTGGTCGGAAAGCGCGCGCGACACCGTGGACGGGGAAACGCCCAGCTTGCGTGCCAGGTCCTTGATGGTCAGGGAGCTCATGTGCGGCCTCCGGGACGGAGGACGTCGAAACCGGGACGGCGGATGCGGACGGGCATTACGGCCCCCCTGCCGAACACGCCTTCCATGTACGCGGCATAGGCATCCACGCGCTCCTTCGGCACGTATGCCTGGATGGTCCCGGCAAAGCCCCCGCCCTGGATGCGCCAGGCACCGTCGCCCCCGAGGAACCGCTCGGTCAGGGCCAGGGCCACGGGAATGGGCTGGTCCAGATAGTCCGTGGTGGAGATGCAGTTCTGGTTGAGCCGCCAGCAGGAGTCCCCGGATTGCCGGACCAAATCCAGGTAGCGGGCCATGTCGCCCCGGTCCAGGGCCTCGGCCTGTTGCACGGCCCGGTCCGTCTCCTCGATGAAATGCACCAGCCTGAGCAGCGCCCGGTCCCCGGCCTCCTCGCGGATGCGCGCGGCGTTGTCCAGGACCCGGGCCACGGTCAGGCCGCGCGCCTTGTCCCGGCCAAGCACCTTGGCCGCCCGCTCCATCTCCACGGGGATGGCCGCGTACTCCGGGGTCAGGTCCGCGTGGCTGCCGCCGGTATCCACCACCACGAGCCGATAGTCCGTGGCCGCGAAGTCGAAATCCACCTGCCGGACCGCCGGGGCCTCGGGGTCGGCGAAGTCGATGGACAGGATGCCCTGTGCCGCGCAGGCCAGTTGGTCCATGAGGCCGCACGGCTTGCCGAAATACGTGTTCTCGGCCGCGCGCCCGACCACGGCCAGTTCCAGGGGCGTGCGTTGGCCGCCGTTGTAGAGCTGGTTCAGGACCTGGCCCATGCAGACCTCGAAGGCCGCCGAGGAACTCAGGCCCGCGCCCAGCGGCACCTCCCCGGCCACGCAGGCGTCGAAGCCGCCGACGGCCCACCCCCGGTCGGCGAAACCAGCGGCAACGCCGCGCACCAGGGCAGCGGGCGTCCCCGCTTCGCCTTTGCGCGGGGAAAGCTCGTCAAGGCGCACCGCCACCGTCTCCGGGAAGCCCTCGGACCGGACCCGGATGACCCCGTCCCCGGTAGGAGCGGCCGCTGCCAAAATGTCGAAATGCACGCCCGCGGCCAGGACCACGCCGTTGTTGTGGTCGGTATGGTTGCCGCCCAGCTCGGTGCGGCCCGGCGTGGTCACCAGCACGCATTCCCGGTCCCCGGCCCCTTCCCCGAGCCGGGCGAGCAGGGAGCGATACCGCCGCCGCTGGTCCGTCGCCTGACCCTCGCCGTACAGTTCGGCCAGGGTCGCGTCCAGACGCCCGCCGTCCACGGCGTCGAGCCATTCGTCCAGCCGGGTCGCGGTCATCGGCCCTCCAGGTAATGGACTTCCGGCTGCTCGCGGATGCGGTCCGCGGCGGCCTCGGGGGTCAGGTCCCGCTGGGGCATGGCCATCATTTCGTAGCCGACCATGAATTTCCTGACCGACCGGGAGCGCAAAAGCGGCGGATAGTAGTGGATGTGAAAATGCCAGTGGGGATACTCCCCTCCGTCCACAGGGGCCTGATGAATGCCCATGGAATAGGGGAACGAGGTCTGGAAAATATTGTCGTAGCGCACGTTGAGCCGGACCATGGCGTCGGCCAGGTCGCGCCGCTGCGCCGGGGTCATGTCCAGGATGGTCGCCATATGGTCCCTGGGCAGGATCATGGCCTCGAACGGCCACAGCGCCCAGAACGGCACCAGGGCGACGAAGGAGTCGTTTTCAAAGATGACGCGCTCGCCGGATTCGCGCTCCAGGGCAAGGTAGTCGCAAAGCAGGCAACTGCCCTTTTCCCGCAGGCGCACGGCCTGATGCCGGTCCTCGTTGGCCGGGTACATGGGCACGGAGCGGGTGGCCCATATCTGGCCGTGGGGATGGGGGTTGGAGCAGCCCATGATCGTGCCCCGGTTCTCGAAAATCTGGACGTAGCCGATGTTCTCCCGGCCGCCGAGATCGGCGAATTCCCGGCACCACAGGTCCACCACCCCGGCCGCCCGGTCCACGCCCAGGCGGGCCATGGTCAGGTCGTGGCGCGGGGAGTAGCAAACCACCCGGCAGATGCCCGGCTCGGCCTCGGCCACCAGCAGATCGCTCCCCGTGGACGGGCCGCCTTCCGGCGGGTCGGGCAGGAGCGCGGCGAAATCGTTATTGAAGGCGAAGGTTCCGGCGTAGTCGGGATTGACCGCCCCGCCCGCCCGCGCGTTGCCGGGACAAAGGTAGCAGTCGGGATCGTATGCGGGCAGCCCGGCCAGGTCCGGCTCTTCCCGCTGCCCCTGCCAGGGCCGCTTGGTCCTGTGCGGGGACACCAGCACCCATTCGCCGGTCAGTTGATTCAGCCGCCTGTGCGGATGCTCGTTGAAAGGCATGCGTCCCCCGTCAAGAATTTCCTCCGGCGCGACGGCGCGAAACCGTGCTTCACGCCCTGCCGGGCCGGGCCGCAAACGCTACCGCAAACGTTTGCGTAACGTCACAAAAAAAACACATTCAAAAAAACGTGTCAACGCCTCCATAGGAAAAACACGGCAGCCAAACGCGCTTCTCCCGGCCTTCCGCGCGCATCGCCTTCCCGGCCCATGCGCCGCTTCCAGGCGGTTTTCTCCTTGCGCGGGGCGGGACAACCGCTATACTGGGCAAAATCGGACACCATCAACCTGCGAGGGAAAACGCATATGGAAAGAATCCGCTTCGGCGTCCTGTCCACGGCCAAGATCGGCCGCACCAAGGTCATACCCGCCATCCAGAGTTCGGAACTGTGCAGGGTGACCGCCATCGGCTCCCGCGACGAGGCCGCCGCCCGCGCGGCCGCGGACGCGCTGTCCATCCCCAAGGCGTACGGCTCCTACGAGGCGCTGTTGGCCGACCCGGACATCGACGCCGTGTACATCCCCCTGCCCAACCACCTGCACGTCCCGTGGGCCGTCAAGTCCCTGGAGGCGGGCAAGCACGTGCTCTGCGAGAAGCCCATCGGCCTGAACACCGTCGAGGCCAACGCCCTGATCAACGCCGAGGGCCGTTACCCGGACCTGAAGATCATGGAGGCGTTCATGTACCGCCACCACCCGCAGTGGATCGAGGCCAAGCGGCTGGTGGACGAAGGCGCCATCGGCGAACTGAGGACCATCCAGTCCTTCTTCTCCTACTTCAACGACGACCCGGCCAACATCCGCAACAAGGCGGACATCGGCGGCGGGGCCATGATGGACATCGGCTGCTACAACATCTCCCTGTCCCGGTTCATCTTCAACGCCGAACCCGCGCGGGGCATCGGCTTCATGGACCGCGACCCGGATTTCGGCACGGACCGCCTCTTCTCCGGCATGCTCGAATTCCGGGGGAGGATATCCTCCTTCACCTGCTCCACCCAACTGGCCGACCATCAGCGGGTGAACATCTTCGGCACCGAAGGCCGCATCGAGATACTCATCCCCTTCAACGCGCCCCCGGACAGGCCGTGCGCCATCATCCTCCAGCGGGACCACGCCCCGGACGGGGAGAAGCTCAGGACCATCACCTTCGACACCTGCGACCAGTACTCCCTCCAGGCGGACGCCTTTGCCAGGGCCATCCTCGACGACACGCGCCCGCCCGCGACCTTGAACGACGCCTACGCCAACATGCAGGTCCTGGAACGGCTCATCAAGAGCGCCGGGGATGGGACCTGGGTGCGCTGCTGACCGAACCGGAGCGCTTCGGCCCTCCTCTCCCTTGAATCCCACTCCGCGGGCCGGACCCGGCACAGGTCCGGCCCGCGTTTCCCCTCATGCGGCGTTTCTTCGCGCCGCCCTCCCGCCATATCCTGACGGGTATCAATGTTACGTTTTGTTACAATTCGGATACGGCCATTGAGATGTACTCCTTCCTCGACGTATAGGTACAAACACCTTTCCTTTTTCCTCAACCGACAAGGACCGACATGAAGGTAAGCAAGTATGTTGACCGCACGGAACTGGCCGCGTTTTTCCGCCGCCTTGCCGACGCCCTGGAAAACGGGGGTTCGGACGAGCTTGAATGCGTCGATGCGTTCAAGAAAATGAAGATCGGCGTGAAGGAGGAGTTCGGTCAGTTGCACCTCAAGGCGAAGATCAAGGTGCCGGACGCCTGCCTCCCCTCCGAGGAGGACGAGGGCGGCGAAACGCCCGCCAAGCCGAAATATTCCAGCCTCAAAAAACGGATGAAGACCAGCTTCAAGGTCATCGTCAAAATGATCCACGAAGACCGGACGCCCCCGGCCGAGGCCGTGGAATCCTTCCTGGCCGACTCCGCCCTCATGGTCACCTACCCCGGATACGGGGACGAATACTATGAGAGCTACATGCGGGCCTGCGACGGCTTGGCCGAGGCGTTCGAAGACGGCGACATGGAGAAGCTGCACCGGGCCGTGGACGCCCTTATCCACGAAAAGACCCGGTGCCACGCCAAGTATGATTGAAACACCCGGCCGGAGAGCGTTTCGATGAAAATAGTGAAAAGCGACGACTGCCCGAAATGCCGGACCCTCCCGGCGCGGTCCCCGGAAGAGATCACCCGGGAGGACCGCGACCGTTTTTTCCGGGTGGTGTCCACCGACCTGGAACAGTGGCAGATCGACCAGGTCGTCACCCCCACGGACGTGTACATCCGCCAGGAGGCCCTGCTGGCCGTCCACTGGCACCCGGAATTCGTGGACATGAAGCACATCCGGCAACGGGTGGACGCAATGTTCCCCAACCGCACGGACGAGCTGCTCATCCCGACCCAGCACAACGTTCTCATAAGCTGGGGCGACTACTCCGGGGTGGAGGTGGACTGCTTTTCCTCGGGCTTCAACCGCAAAGTGCAGCTTCTGCTCCACTTCGCCAACGACCGGGTCGGGCAGGCGGGAGTGCTCAAGTCCATGCTCGCCCACACCTTCAAGTACCGGTCCGGCCAGCTCTTCGACTTCATGCACACCATCACCAAGCCGAACGAGGACCGCATCAACGAGGCGGCCAGGTCCGTGGGCGCGGACGCGGACATGATCGAATTCGTTCGCGCCAACGTGACCAGGATCGAAACGCTCCTGGACGACAACTGGACCGAGGTGCCCCGGCTGTCCGTGAAGAACAAGCTGCTGCGCAACTGGTTCGACGCCATGCGCCCGGAGCTGGGCGACAACGCGGTGGACCGCGTCCAGGGCTACCTCAAGGCGGTCAAGAAGATCGTCAAGCGCGGCTTCGACCTGTCCTTCTTCTACCGGGCCAGCGAGATCATCGAGGAGGCGCGCTCCCTGGGCGGCTGCATCGTCATCCCGCACCCGGAGCAATTCTGGCCCATCCTGCTGCGCAACTACGACGTGGACGGCATCGAGGTCTGGAACCCGCAATCCCAGGAGTACACGGAATTTCTCATCTCCGTGGTCAACGAGCAGAACGAACGGCGGACCTCGGGCCGGGACATGCTCATCTTCATGGGCGACGACTGCCACATGGGCGAGAAGACCAAGCCCGTGGACCAGCAGGACCCGGTCAAGGCGGCCCGCGAGATCGGCTACCAGCCCGCCTGGGACGACCTGTCCATCCGCAAGAGACTCATCGTCAACAACCAGAGCCGCCGCGTCATCATCGAGGCATACAGGGACCGGCTCGCCGGCTAGCATCTAGGGGAATACATGGCTGAAGAAAAATTCATTTTCGATTCGCTGCAGGACTGTCGCACCATCAAGGATTTCCTGGCTTCGCTCACCGACGGCTTCGACAAGGGGTCCATCACCCTGTCCACCGACGAGGACGCCATCGAGCTGTGTCCCATGGGGCTGCTCAACTTCACGGTCAAGGCCAAGAAAAAGGGCAACGCCAACAAACTCTCCATCAAGGTCGAGTGGAAGGACTCCGGCTCGGGCAGGAAGTGCGAAAGCACCGGTCTCACGGTGGAGTAGGCGGTATGCTGACCTTTGAAGGGCTGGACGAAAACTTCAAGTTCATCGTCCTGGAAGTGGAGAACCAGGCCCGGTCGACCAGGCGTTTCCTGGACGAGCCGACCAGGAAGCAGCACGCGAAGATCACCAACCGGGACGATTACATCGACAACCTGAAAACGATCATCGAGAACAAGTGCTATTCCCGCATCCACCTGGACAAGTCCCTGGACACCAACCAGATCAACCGCATCCGCGCCATCCAGGTCATGTGCGTGAACCTGGAGAAGATCGCCGACTACTTCGTCAACATCGTCAAGCAGATGCGCTATCTCGATGACCAGTCGTTCATCAAGAAGTACGACTACGACGACATGTTCGACACCATCCTGGACCGGCTGGGGTCCATCCTGGACGCCTTCCGGAACGAGAACATGTCCAAGGCGCTCTACATCTGCAAGGCCGAGCCGCTGCTCGACGCCGCCTACAAGGTCCACTTCGACCGCATCATGAACGAGATCGGCCTGGGGCGCGACGCCCAGTCCCTGATCACCGCCCTGTTCATCTTCCGCTATTTCGAGCGCGTGGGCGACGCCCTGCTCAACATCGGCGAGGCCATCATCTTTTCCATGCTCGGCGAGCGGATCAAGATCGAGCAGTTCGAGGCCCTGCAGCAGACCCTGTCCAAGTCCGGGTTCAGCGACAGCTTCGCGGACATCGACTTCCGCGCCATCTGGGGGACCCGCTCCGGCTGCCGCATCGGCAAGGTGGAAAAGCGGGACGGCGAGGAGCTGTCGCCCGAGGAGCGGAAACAGGGGTCCATCTACAAGGAGGGCAGCCTGGAGAAGATCCGCAAGGAACGGGAGTCCATCAACCGCTGGCGGCGGACGTTCCCCGGCCTGGTGGCCGAGATATACGGCTTCCACGAGGACAACGGCAAGGGCGCCATGCTGGTGGAGTTCCTCAACGGCTGCACCCTGGACGAACTCATCCTGTCCGGGGACGACGAATACGTCCGCAACGCCCTGTTCATCTTCGAATCCACGGTGCTGGAGACCTGGACCACCACCCTGGAAAAGCTGCCCGTCAGGACCAACTACATCGGGCAGCTCATGGCCCGGCTGGACGGCGTGCTCCAGACCCACCCGGAATTCCGCCGGATGCCCAAGCACCTGGGCGACGCCGAGGTGCTCTCCTCCGAGGATCTGCTCAGGCGGTGCGCCGAGCTGGAGCGGGGCCTGGAAGCCCCCTTCTCGGTGTTCATCCACGGCGACTTCAACATCAACAACGTGGTCTACAACCACGAGGCGCAGCAGGTACACTACATCGACCTGTACCGCTCCCGCGATTTCGACTACATCCAGGACGCCTCGGTCTTCCTGGTCTCCAATTTCCGCATGCCCCTGTTCGACCAGCAGCACCGCGAGCGCATCAACAACGTCATCAGCCAGTTCCACGGGTTCGTGAAGGGGTTCGCCCGACAGCACGGGGACGCCACCTTCCAGGCGCGCATGGCCTTTGCCCTGGCGCGGTCCTTCTACACCTCCACCCGGTTCGAGTTGAACTTCGGCTTTGCCAAGGAGATGTACAACCGATCCCTGTTCCTGCTGGAAAAAATCCATCAGTTCGACGACGGCGACTGGGAGCGGTTCGCCCTGCCCGAGGACATCCTCTACTATTAGCCGCAAACCAAGGAGCGACTTCGTGAAAATAGGCGTCATAGGAACCCCGGGGGGCTGGTCCTCGGAAAAGCTGGCCGACACCGTGGCCGAAAGGACGGGACAGGAGCGCGTGCTCATCGACATGGAACAGGTCCGCCTGGACCTGCCGTCCGGGGAGGCGTTCCACAACGGGCATCGGCTGGGCGACTTCGACGCGCTGATGATAAAGAAGATCGGCTCGCGCTATTCCCCGGACCTCCTGGACCGGCTGGAGGTGCTGCGCTACCTGTCGGAAAAGGGGCTCAGGATCTTCAGCTCCCCCTATTCCATCCTGCGCGCCCTGGACCGGCTGTCCTGCACCGTTTCCCTTCAGATCAACGACATCCCTATGCCGCCCACCACCATCACCGAATCCGTGGACCAGGCCCTGGTCGCGCTGGAAAAATACGGACAGGCGGTGTTCAAGCCGCTCTACACCTCCAAGGCGCGCGGCATGACCGTGCTCGAAAACGGGCCGGACGCCAGGGCGAAGATCGAGGCATACAAGGCCGAGTTCCCGATCATGTACATCCAGAAGACCATCGACCTGGGCGACCTGGACCTCGGCATCGCCTTTCTGGGCGGCGAATACCTGACCACCTACGCCCGGTGCAAGACCAACGGGGCGTGGAACACCACCACCGCGTCCGGCGGCAAGTACCGGCCCTACGAACCCGCGCCCGAGATCATCGAGCTGGCCCGCAAGGCGCAGGCTCCCTTCAACCTCGACTTCACCTGCGTGGACGTGGCCATCACCCCGGACGGCCCGTACGTCTTCGAGGTCTCGGTCTTCGGCGGCTTCCGGGGCATCCAGGAAACCAGCGGCATCGACGCCGCGGCCCGCTACGTGGACTACGTCATGGAGAAACTCACATGAAGCTGACCGGCACCACCCGAAAGGAACTGGCGGCGGAGATCAGAACGGCCGTCCCCGCCGAGCGGGAACTGCTCCTCCACTTCGGCGGCTGCGTCATCCGGGCCGACTGCTCCACGGACGGGCTGCGGGACGCCCTGGCCGACTATTTCAAGGAATTCGTCGCCGGCGCCGGGACCCCGGAGATCGTGATCTCCGCCCATGAGACCGAACCCGCCGAATTCAACCTGGCGTTCACCGTGAAGCAGCCCGACCCCGGCAAAACCAAGATCAAGGAGGAGTGGGCGGACCTGCCGGACGGCCGCGTCGTCCGCAAGCGGCTGACCGGCATGCACTTCATCTTCGGCCGGGGCGAAAACGCGGCCGTGGGGCCATGCCTGGAAAACGCCAACCAGGTCATCAATTTCATCAACAACCGATTCATCGAGTGGAAGCTCAACCAGGGCGGATTCCTGGGCCATGCGGCGGGCGTCCTCCACAACGGTCGCGGCCTCTCGCTGGCGGGGTTCTCCGGCGCGGGCAAGTCCACCCTGGCCCTGCACCTCATGAGCCTGGGCACCACCTTCGTGTCCAACGACCGGGTCATGGTCGAGGAGGACGGCGACGCCCTGACCATGTACGGCGTGGCCAAGCAGCCGCGCATCAATCCCGGCACGGCGCTCCACAACCCGGACCTGTGCCGGATCGTCGAGCCGGGCCGGCGCGAGGAGTTCCTGGCCATGCCCCCGGAGGAGTTGTGGCGGCTGGAGCACAAGTACGACGCCCTCATCGACGAGTGCTACGGCCCGGACAAATTCGAGCTGCGGACCTCCATGGACGGCCTTGTCATCCTCAACTGGAAGCGCGGCGGCGGCCCCATGCGGGCGGCCAAGGTGGACCCCTTTGCGCGCAAGGACCTGCTGCCCGCCTTCATGAAGGGAACCGGCCTGTTCTACCTGCCCGAGAACCCCGCCCGGCGGGGGGACCCGGACGTGGACGCCTACGCCCGCCTGCTGGCCAAGGCCGACCTGATCGAAATCTCGGGCGGCGTTGATTTCGAGGCGGCCTCCGAGGTATGCATGCGGTACATGGAAACCGGCGAACTCACCGCATGCTGACGGAGGGCTGATGCGAACACGGATCACACGCGATGTCGAAATACCGGACCGGGTCAAACTGGAACGCTACAGGCGGACCCCGGAGCTAGGGCCGCGCATACTCTTCTTCAGCGGCGGCTCGGCCCTGCGCGCCGCCTCCAGGGCGTTGATCCGCTACACGCACAACTCCATCCACCTGATCACCCCGTTCGATTCGGGCGGCAGCTCGGCCGTGATCCGCAAGGCATTCCACATGCCCGCCGTGGGCGACATCCGCAACCGGCTCATGGCCCTGGCCGACCAGTCCATACAGGGCAACCCGGAAATCTTCGAACTGTTCGCCCACCGGCTGCCCAAGGATCTCGACCAGGAAACGCTGCGCCGGGAGCTGGACGCCATGACCCGGGGCAGGCATCCCCTGGTCCGCAGCATCCCGGACCCCATGCGGAAAATCATCCGCAACCATTTCCATCTGTTCCAGGAGGCCATGCCCCCGGACTTCGACCTCAGGGGCGCGTCCATCGGCAACCTGGTGCTGACCGCCGGATACCTGTCCAACCGCCGCCGCATGGACCCGGTCATCTACATCTTTTCCAAGCTGGTCCAGGTGTGCGGCGTGGTCCGCCCCACCCTGAACAAGGACCTGCACCTGGCCGCCCGGCTCGACGACGGCCGCGTGGTGGTGGGCCAGCACCTCCTGACGGGCAAGGAGGCCGGACCGCTTTCCTCGCCCATCAGGGACTTCTGGCTGACCGCGTCGCTGGACAGCGAAGAGCCGGTCACGCCCTCCATCCGGACCAAGATCAGGGACCTCATCCTCGGAGCCGATCTGATCTGCTACCCGCTGGGCAGCTTTTATTCGAGCGTCATCGCCAACCTGCTGCCCCAGGGCGTGGGCGCGGCCGTGGCCGAAAACCCCTGCCCCAAGGTGTTCGTGCCCAATACCATCCCGGACCCGGAAGCCATGGGCGCGAGCGTGGCGGACCAGGCGCGCATCCTGATGGGCACCCTGAAGGAAAGCGGCGCGCCCGACGGGCGGAACGGCCTCGACTTCGTGCTCATCGACTCGAAAAACGGCGAATACCCCGGCGGAATCGACCGCAACGGCCTGGACCGGCTGGGGCTTACGATCATCGATTGCGAACTGGTGACCGGGGACAGCGCTCCCCTGGTCGACGCGCAGCGCCTGAGCGAGGTGCTGCTGTCCATGACCTAACCTTTTCAATGGAGAGGGACCTTATGGAAAAGCAGAAGATCGGCGTGAAGATGAACCTCCCCTATGCGGAGGCGGTATCCTACCTGGAAGACCTGCTGAAGAGCCTCAAGTCGGGCACCGTCGTGGTCCAGTCGGGCGACGACCATGTGACCATGAAACCCGGCGACAACGTGACCGTCGAGGTTGAGGCCAAGGTCAAGAAAGGCAGGCAGAAGTTCGCCCTGGAAATCGAATGGGCGGAAAACGGCCCGGGCGACCTGACCATCACGGACAAGGAGCCGGAACCGGCCCCGGAACCGGCGGAAAAGCCCGCCGCGCCCGTTGCCCAGAAACCGGCGTCCCCCGCTCCGGCGAAAAAGGCTGCGCCCAGGAAGCCCGCCGCCAAGCCCAAAAACAAGAAGCCCGCGGCCAAGAAGGCCCCTGCCGGGCAAAAGACGAAAAAATCCTGACCGAATACACGGCCACGGAACAACACGGAGATATCCCATGTCCAACAAGAACGAACCGTCCAACGAAACATCCTTTGAACTGGGCGAGGTCCTGAGCCTCTTCGACATGAAGGAGGAGGACTGTCGGGACAAGGACTGTGACGCCGTCCTTCGCCAGATCAACCAATTGACGCAGAAATACGGCCGCGAATACGTCATCAAGAAGATCGCGCTCAAGACCCATTAAACCACGGAGTCCGCCTGCCATTCCTGTTCCGCCTGCCTCCGCCCGATACGGCGACCTCCCCCCCACTCCGCCAAAACGCAAAAGAAAAGACCCCGGCGCATCGCCGGGGTCTTTGTTGCGTACCTTACGAAGGTCTTACTTGATGAACCGAAGCCCTTACTTGATGAACAGGATTTCCTGATAGCTCGGAAGGGGCCAGAGGTCGTCGGCGACCACGCCTTCCAGGGTGTCGGCGGCTTCGCGGACGGCCAGCATGGCGGGCAGGACCTTGTCGCACTTGTACCTGGCCTCCTCTTCCACGGACTTGAAGTCCTCCTTGGCCACCAGCTTTTCCAAGGCCGTGATGTTCCCCTGGAGGTCGCGCAGCAGGTCGGTGACTTCCTCGAGCAGCAGGGTGCGCGGCTCGATGCCCGCGGCCTTGATGGCGGCGGCGGTTTCGGCCAGCTCGCCCTGGTAGCGGATGGCCGAGGGCAGGATGATGGTCTTGGCGATCTTCACGGTCAGCAGGGACTCGGTCAGGATGTGCTGGTTGTACTGCTCGTAGAAGACCTCGTAGCGGGAATGCAGCTCGTCCTTGGACAGGACGCCGTAGGTCTCGTAGACCTTGATCACGTCCTTGCCGATCAGCGCGGGCAGCGCGTCGGGCGTGGTCTTGAGGTTGGGCAGGCCGCGCTTCTTGGCTTCCTTCTGCCAGGCGTCGGCATAGCCGTCGCCGTTGAAAATGACGTGGCCGTGCTTCTTCATGATGCCCTGGATGACCTTCTGGGTGGCCTCGTTCAGGGGCACCTTCTTCTTGAGCAGCTTCTCGATCTCGTCGGACACGAAGTCCAGGGACTCGGAGATGATGGTGTTCAGGGCCACCTGCGCGCCCGCGATGGACTGGTTGGAACCCACGGCGCGGAACTCGAAGCGGTTGCCGGTGAAGGCGAACGGGGAGGTGCGGTTGCGGTCGCCGGAATCCATGGGCAGGGCGGGCAGGGTGTCAACGCCCACCTGCAGGCAACCCTTGGACTTGCAGCCCTTGAGGTCGCCCAGCTCGATCTGGTTGAAGATCTCGGCCAACTCCTCGCCCAGGAAGATGGAGATGATGGCCGGGGGCGCTTCGTTGGCTCCCAGGCGATGGTCGTTGCCCGCGGAGGCCACGGAGGCGCGCAGCAGCGAAGCGTATTTCTCCACGGCGCGGATGGTGGCGGCGGTCACGGCCAAAAACTGCATGTTCTCGTGCGGGGTGTCGCCCGGGGAGTACAGGGAACCCTGCGAGGCGGTGGAGATGGAGTAGTTCAGGTGCTTGCCGGAACCGTTGATGCCTGCGAACGGCTTTTCGTGCAGCAGACAGGCCATGCCGTGCCGCTTGGCCACGGACTTGAGCGTGGTCATGACCATCTGGTTGTGGTCGGTGGCCAGGTTGGACTGCTCGTAGACCGGGGCGATCTCGAACTGGCCGGGGGCCACTTCGTTGTGGCGGGTCTTGACCGGCACGCCCAGCTTGTACAGCTCGCGCTCGACCTCCATCATGAAGGAGAGCACGCGGCGCGGGATGGCGCCGAAATAGTGGTCGTCCAGTTCCTGGCCCTTGGAGGGCTTGGCGCCGAACAGGGTGCGGCCGCAGACCATCAGGTCCGGGCGGGCGAAGTAGAAGTTGCGGTCAAGCAGGAAGTACTCCTGCTCGGGACCGGCGTTGGAGACCACCATCTCGCCGTCGTCGCTGCCGAAGATGGACAGGAAGCGGCGGCCGGCCTTGTTCAGGGCCTGGTTGGCGCGCAAGAGCGGGGTCTTCTTGTCCAGGGCATGGCCCTTCCAGGACACGAACGCGGTGGGGATGCACAAAAAGGTGCCGTTGGGATTCTCCAGGATGTAGGCCGGGTTGGTCACGTCCCAGGCGGTGTAGCCGCGAGCCTCGAAGGTGGCGCGCAGGCCGCCGGACGGGAAGGAGGAGGCGTCGGGTTCGCCCTGGATCAAAAGCTTGCTGTCGAACTCGGCGATGGCCCCGCCCTCGCCGTCCGGGGACAGGAAGCCGTCATGCTTCTCGGCGGTCAGGCCGGTCAGCGGGTAGAAAACGTGGGTGTAATGGGTCGCGCCCTTGGAGATGGCCCATTCCTTCATGGCCGCGGCCACCGGACCGGCAATGGCCGGGTCCAGCTTCTGTCCGGCCTTCTTGGTAGCCATCAGGGACTTGAAGATGTCCTTGGGCAGCATGTTCTTCATCACGCTGTCATTGAACACGTTGGACCCGAAGACCTCCATGGGAGTGGTCTCGGCGAAGTTCAACGGCTTTGTTTTCGGTGCGTAGTTGGTGACCGCGTTGATCGCGTGCTGTCTTGTCTGGTAACCGCTCATGTAATACTCCTTCCAGGCTGATTGAAATGTATGTACCCGGTTCTTACCGGAATGGCAGGGGCACCTGCTCCTTTATGGCCTAGGCGTTCCCTTACCAAGGAGTGTGCCAAACATCATAAAGTCAATCATATCAATATGATGTAAAAAATCGTTTTTCGCCGAAGAATGAAAAAAATACGAAAATGTATTATTAGGCGTTTTTTTGTGGCTAAAGTTTTACAATATTAGCAAACACAAATCAGTCGCATGCAAAACGCCCTGAATTATTTACCTTTCCTGATTACATAAATGCGAATACACACACTTCACAAAAAAGGCGTTCGCCGCAAACGCGGCGCGAAAGCCCGGCTAGAACGGGACCGTTGACCGGAATTCCATGGGCTTCCGCGTGGCCGGGTGGCGGAAGCGAAGCACCGAAGCGTGCAGCTTGAGCTGGCCGGGGCCGGTGCCCGTGCCGTAGAGCCTGTCGCCCACGATGGGCACGCCGAGTCCCTTTTCGTGGGATGAGTGGAGCCTGAGCTGGTGGGTGCGGCCGGTGAGCGGCATGAATTCCACGCGGGTTCGGCCGTTTTCCACGGCGAGCTTGCGCCAGCGGGTGACGCCGTGCTTGCCCCGCTCCGGGTCGTAGACATGGTAGGGACGGTTGTCGGGGTCCAGCCGGAATTGCAGCTCGACCACGCCCGAATCGCCGGGAATCTCGCCGTCCAGCAGCGCCACGTACCGCTTGCCGACCAGCTTTTCCATGAACTGGATGGACAGGGTGCGGTGGGCCGCTTCGGTCAGGGCCAGGACCAGCAGGCCCGAGGTGTCCTGGTCGAGCCGATGCACGGACGGCTGGTCGATGCAGCCGGGATAGGCCGTCTTGACGCGTTCGGCCACGCAGTCCTGGTTGGCCTCGCCCCTGCCCGGCACGGACAGCAGGCCGGACGGCTTGTCCACCACCACGATGTGGCGGTCCTCATGGAGGATCACAAGGCCCGGGGGGACGCTCACGCCGCCTCCAGGCCGCAGAGCATGAACCCCAGGATGCGGCCGCACTTGTCCAGGCAGGACGGATAGAACCGGCCGTGCTCCTTTGAGCCGGACCGATTGGCGCGGCCGAAGAAGAACTCGGCCATGCCCATCGGCGTCAGGCCGTTCAGGGCGGCGAAGCCGAGCAGCTTGGGCGCGCAGCAGTCCCCGGTGCCGGTGGGCGCGTTGCCCGGACCATGCACGGCCTGGGGCAAAGGTACGCTCTCCCCCCGGAAATTGGGCAGCCGGAACATGGCGTGTATCTCGCCCATCAACGTCTGGGACGCCTTTTTCCGCCGGTAGACGAGCAGCCGACGCGCCGGGGAATCGGCGGGCAGTCCCGCGATCTCCCGGCCCATGGCCTTGATCCGCCGCTCGGACTCGAAGGTGTCGGCCCGAAACCGGCCCACGTCCAGCAAGGGCGGCACCCAGCCGTCCACCTCCCAGATGGAGTTGTACTGGCCGGAAAACGCCTTGAGCACCCCGGTCCTGCCCCGGCCGTCCCGCACCGCGAGCACGCCGAACATCTGGCCGCGCGCCTCGCCGTACAGGTAGTCCGTGGACAGGCGGGGGTCCGGGTCCGGGGCGTCGAAGTCGATGCGCCCTTCCCGCTCCATGCGCGCCAGCAGGGCCAGGGCGGGCCTGCGCGCCGGGCCGACCGGCAGGACGTGCTCGCCCCCGCACCGGGCGCACGCGCCCCGGCAGGCGATGGTCGGGTCGTGTTCCCCGTCGAGTTCCGTCAATTGAAGCGTCATAATAAAAAGCCCCGCCGCGCTGTGCGACGGGGCGAGTGTACACGGTCCGCGTCGTAAGCGCTATTTGATCTTGAGTCCTTCCGAGCCGAGGAAGTTGACGGACAGGATCTCGTATTCGATCTTGCCCCGCGGGGCATCGACAACGATCTCGTCGCCCTCCTCCTTGCCCAGCAGGGCCTGGCCCATGGGCGAGAGCACCGAGATGGAGCCCCGCTTGTGGTCGGCGTCGTCCGGGCCGAGCAGGGTGAACTTCCGCACCTCTTCGGTCTCGATATCCTCGATCTCCACGGTGGAGCCGAAGATGGCCCGCTCGCCGTTCAGAGTGTTCAGGTCCAGCACGTCGAACAGGGGCATGCGGGAGTTGATGTAGTTGATGCGGGCCTCGAGCATGCCTTGGCGTTCGCGGGCCGCGTCGTAGCCCGCGTTTTCGGACAAATCGCCCTCTTCCCGAGCCTCTGCGATGGCCTTGATGATGGCCGGGCGCTGCGCCTTGAGATCGGCCAGCTCCTGGGAGATCTTATCGAACCCTTCCTTGGAAATGGGAATGCGCTCCATGTTTCAAAACCTCACTAAACTGATTTCAGATGAAAAAAGTAAAAAAATATGCGTGCCGCGCGGCTCCACAGAAAGCCGCGCGGCTACACATGCGTCATTCACTTTTGACAAGGTTGAATATAGGCCATCCGACTCCTTTGGTCAAGCCCTTCAAGCGAAGGTTCTCGGGCGCATGGCCCATCGAGGCCCCGGCCGGAACTTCAATCCGAAAAAAGGCGTGTGGAATCCGTTCTATAATTGACAGCGGCATATTCCGGTGCATAATGGTCTAAAATCCACGCACCGACGGTCCCGCCGAACCGGGCCGCAAACACGCGCAGGAGCATCATGGCACCATCCGGCCGCGCCACCGTCCTCGTCGTCGACGACAACCGCATGAACATCGACCTGCTCGTCGAAATTCTCAAGGGCGACTACGATCTGCTGGCCGCCCTCAACGGCGAGACCGCCCTGGAAATCGTCCAGGACACCCTGCCGGACATCATACTGCTCGACATCATGATGCCGGAAATGAACGGCTACGAGGTGTGCCGCCGCCTCAAGAGCGACGACCGCACCCGGAACATCCCGGTCATCTTCATCACCGCCAAGACCCAGATCGAGGACGAGGCCCTGGGCCTGGCCATCGGCGCGGTGGACTACATCACCAAGCCCGTCAACCCGGCCATCGTCCAGGCCCGCATCAAAACCCACCTCGCCCTCTACAGACAGAACAGGGAGCTTGAGGCCAAGGTCAGGAGGCGGACCAAGGAGCTGGAAAAGAGCAAAAGGAAGGCGGACGAGGCGAGCCGGGCGAAATCCGCGTTTTTGGCGAACATCAGCCACGAGCTGCGGACCCCGCTGAACCACATCATGGGGCTGTCCAGCCTGCTGCTCGAACTGGACGCCGACCCCGAGCGGCGGGAGCTGATCCGGCCCATCAACGAAGGCGCATCCCATCTCGCCGACCTGTTCGACCAGCTCCTCGACCTGACCATGCTCGAAGCCGACGCCGTGACCATCGACTTCAAGACCTTCGACTTCCTCAACGCCCTGTCCCAGCAGGCGGCCGTCTTCAAGACCTATGCCGACAAGAAGGGCATCGATTTCGAGTTCTCCGTGGACGGCGACATCCCCCGGTCCGTGTACGGCGCGCCCGTGGAGACCCTGCACGCCCTGAACAACGTCCTGCTCAACGCCTTCCGCTACACCGAAAAGGGCTCGGTCCATCTGGACGCGCACATCGACTCCGACAACTTCGCGGGCACGGACAAGGACAGGATCATGGTCCGGTTCTCGGTCAGCGACACGGGCGTGGGCATCGCCAAGGAAAAACAGGAAACCATATTCGACAGCTTCGAGATCGGCGAAAAGGTGATGACCAAGCGGCTCAGCGGATCGGGCGTGGGCCTGACCATCTCGAAATATCTGGTGGAAAAGCTGGGCGGCAGGATATGGCTCGAAAGCGAGCCGGGCGCGGGCAGCACCTTCCACCTTTCCATACCCTTCACCGCCGCCGGCGGCGGTTAGTATGCCGGCGCAGGCATGTTGACCGCCGATATCAATTGAAGTATTCATTCAATGTGCCGAAAGGATTCCCATGTCGAAGAACAGCAAGATCAAAGCGCCGCAGACCGCTCACCACATCCCCATCAAGGCCCTCAGAAGCTTCGTCAACGACTTCCCGGCCCTGCTCTGGCGCATCGAGATCGCCCGCTCGCGCATCGAATTCCTCAACGCCTGCCCCCTCCATCCGCTCGGCGACAGCGCGCGGCTCTTCCTCAAGAACCGGGCCTTCCGCAAGCAGATGCTGTTGCCCGAGGACGCCCACCTGCTCGACAAGTTCCTGGACGCCGTAAGCCAGCGCAAGACCATGGCCACGGTCTTCCGGGTGCATACCCCGGCCGACTCCATCATGTGGCTCAAGCTCACCGGGGCCGTGAACTCCTCGGACCCCCGCTACTACTACGGCTATCTCCTGGACGTGGGCGACACCGTGGACGTGATCCGCGACATCCAGCGCAGCGAAACGGCCTCGCGCTCGCGCATCGACAAGGTGCCCACCCCCATCCTGCTCATCAACCACCAGTCCATGCGGCTCCGCCAGGCCAACGCCGCGGCGCGCAACCTCTTCGGCCTGCCCAGCCCGACCACGGGGAGGCTGCCCCATTTTTCCGAGATATCGCCCCACTCCCTCGAACACCTCGGGGCCATCTTCAACGACCTGCCCTACCAGCCGTGGAGCGGAAGGCTCGAATTCAACACCACCCAGGGCGAACCCATCAAGGCCCAGGTCGAACTCCGCTGGGTGCCGTGGAAGCAGACCGCGCTCATCCGCATGTCGGTCATCCCGCTCAGCAACAGCGGCATGGACGCGCGGAAACTGACCCGCAACGTGCAGGCCGCGTTCAACGACGCGCCCAACCTGTCCGCCATGCTCGCCCAGGCCCTGGAGCACCCCGGCATCAGCAAGCGGTGCAACGCGATCATGCTCTCGGACGTCCGCGCCGAGAAGGACACCGTCGAGGTCTACGGCGCGGGCACGCCCCTGGCCGAAATGGAGCCCGGGGAAAAATTCTCGTACCGGGGCACCATCGCCGAGGACATCGGCCGCTTCGGCCTGAAGCACCTGGTGGTGGACGACACCATGGACTCCATCAAGCCCATCGACTGGGCGCTGTTCATTCCGCGCGGCATCCGCTCCTACTTTGCCAAACCCTTCTACCGGGACGGCGTGCTGCGCACGGTGCTCATCCTCTGCTCCACCGAGCCGGAACGGTTCGTGGACATGAAGCCAAGCACCTTCGACACGGTCCTGGGTCCGCTCAACGAGGCCGCCGACGCCCTGCGCATCCGCAACGGCGACATGTGACGCCCCCGGATTCCGATCCCCCTTGAATTACGACCGGGGAGCGTATAGTGTCGTTCCAGGCCCGTCCACGCCCCGGACGGTTGCCCTGTCCCACCTGCCGACCCGGCGGCCCCCCCACACCAGCCGACATCGACAGAGAGTTTAAGTATTGACGATCAAACTCGCTGACGGAGTCAACCATGCATATCCTGGAACAAGGCGGCTTCATGATGTGGCCCATCCTTGCCTTCTCCATCCTCTCGCTCGGAGTCATCGGCGAACGGTTCATCGCCTACACCACCCGGCGCTTCCCCTCACCCGACAAACTCGCCCCGGCCTTTGCGGCCTACAGGAACAACGACCCCCGATCGGCCATCAGGCTCATTGAGGACGTGGCTCCGTTCTATGTTCCGCTCTTTGCCGCGCTCTTTTCCTCCCGCCCCCCGGCCCTGAAGGAAAAGGACGTCCGGCTCGCCGGGGAGGCCCTGCTCTTTGCCCTGAACAGGCGGCTCGAACTCCTGGCCACCACTGCCTCGGCCGCCCCGCTCATGGGCCTGCTCGGGACCGTGGTGGGCATGATCTCCACCTTTTCCACCCTGTCCTCCTCGGGCAACGTGGACATCACCCTGCTCGCGGGCGGCATCTGGCAGGCGCTCCTGACCACCGCCGCCGGGCTGGCCGTGGCCATCCCGGCCCTGCTGGCGCACCGCTGGTTCTGCAACCAGTACGACAAGGCGGCCCACGCCATGCAGCACGCGGCCAACGGCTTCATGGACCCGCCGGAAGGGGCATCGGCATGATCGCCTTCACCAAGGCCGGGCCGCGCCGGGCGGCCCCGGACATCACCCCCCTGCTGGACGTCGTGTTCATCCTGCTCATCTTCTTCGTGGTCTCCACCGTGTTCGCGGCCAGGGGCATGGACATGGAGCTGCCCTCGGCCGAGTCCTCCGCGCCGGTCTACGGCACCTCCCTGGAAATCGAACTGCACGCGGACGGCGGGCTTGCCTGCGACGCCGAACCCATCACCCCAGCGGCCCTGGACAACCGCCTGCGGGTCATCAGCGGCCTGCCCTTCGGAAAACAACCGCAGAACATCCTGTTCAAGGCCGCGCCCGACGCC
The DNA here is from genome assembly GCA_015709315.1 of Desulfovibrionaceae bacterium. GTDB lineage: Bacteria > Desulfobacterota > Desulfovibrionia > Desulfovibrionales > Desulfovibrionaceae > Pseudodesulfovibrio. The sequence continues at coordinate 86,161 of JACCQI010000001.1, read as the reverse complement.
GAGGTGGCGAACTTCGTGCGCATCGTGGACATGGTCCGAAAACACGGGTTCGGCAATCTGGTCATCGTGACCCGGACCGCCGCGCCCCGCGCGGGCACGGGGGACGCGCCATGACCCGGAACCAGATACTCTGGCTGTGCATAGCGATTTCGTTCATTCTGCACATGTGGGGGCTTGACCGCGACTGGAGCATGGGCAAACGGGCGGGCGGCGAGGAAATCGTCATCCCCGCGGACTTCGCCATCGCCGCGGACGTCCCGCCCGCCAACGGGCTGGCCCTTGAGCAGGCCGTGGACACCGGCGACGAGCGCAAGGCGGAAAGCGCGGCCAGGCGGCTGCGCCGGGAGGCCCGCCGTCGCTACTTCCAGCGGGTCAGGGAGGCCATCGAGGACCGCAAGTTCCGGCCGGGCAGCGACCTGGCCGGGCTGATCGGCAACGTCCTGTACACCTTTCGCATCCGGCCCGACGACACCTTCTCCGACATCCGCCTCAAGCGATCCTCGGGCGACCCGGTCCTGGACCGGGCGGCCTTGGACGCCATCCGGGCCGCCGGCGGCAAGGTCAAGCGGCCCGCCATTCTCCGGGACCTGCGGTTCACCATGTCCGTGACCGTCAAGTACCAATACAGCCTATAGCCGCAGGACCGCTCACCTTTTGGCCCGCCCCGCTTCCGGGACGGCGCCGCTCACTGCCTGCGCCCTCCAACTGGTTCTCCCACAATTTCGCAGGTCCGAACCTCATTGGTAGAACCAGTTGTCCTTTTGGTTCAATTCATGGTAACATTTGGTCCAATTTGTACCATTATGCAAAATTAATTTGTACCTAAATGCACAAGCTCGGTAATTGGTAATTCCAATGGTGCATGAAAGCGCAAGGATGGCGTGGCTCCCATGGGCAAGAAGGAAAAGGCGCTCGAAAAGCTCGGCCAGGTCATTCAGGACCTGGAACTCAAGGCAGGCGACAGGCTCCCGCCGGAACGGAGGCTGGTGGGACTTCTGGATGTCAGCCGCAACACGTTGCGGTCCATTCTCCACTCCCTGGAGGCGCGGGGACTGGTCGCCATCCGGCGCGGCAGCGGCTGCTATCTGCGGGTGGGGATATCGTCGGCCCACGACAACCCGCTGGACCTGAACCTGAGCCCGGAAAAGGCCATCGCGGATCAACTGGAGGCGGCCTACATGGTCCTGCCCATGGTGGCATCCCATGCGGCCGAACGCATCGGCGAGCGGCACCTGGACGAATTGAAGCGGTGCAGCGTCAACATCTCCCGCTCCATCTTCCAGGAGTCCACCGAGCGAGTCTGGAGCGAGAGCCTGACGTTTTTCCGGCTCATCGCCGTGGGCACGGGCAACGACTTCCTGGTGCGCTCCGTGGAGCAGGTCTGCTCGGTGGACATGCCTGCCTACGACTTCTTCTTCACCATGCGCCGCGACGAACGCGAGGCCATATTCGCGGACCACATCAAGCTGTTGCACGCCCTGCGCGCCCGTGACGCGGAATGGGCCATGTCCATCACGGCAAATTATTTTCTGCGCCTGTGCCGCATCCTGGAGGAGCGGGAGCAGGTGCCCATGAACGACCTGATCTTCCGCTCGCTCAAAGAGAAGGCGGAACAGGACGGGGGAGGCAACCCATGGCAAACCTGACGCGCAGACAACTTTTCAGGGGGAATCTCACGGCCGGGCGGCAGGACGCCGACCGAGCCGCAGGCGATGTTCAGCACGAACCGGCGGGCGCGCCGCGCCATCCGGCCGAGCTGGGGGCCATCGCCGGAGACTTCCCCCCGGAAATGCTTTCTCTGGAAGCACAACGGCTAGGGATGGACCCGGACTCCACGGACCGCGAAAACCTGCTGGCAGCCATCTACGACGCCATGGCAGGCAACGGTCCGCGAAGCCCCGGGCGATGACAACCGAACAACCGGGAAGCGGGGTGGGGCCCGCTCTCCGGCAACCCCTACAATACGGAGGTTACTCATGGAACGGTTTGGTGAAGGCTACTTGGAAGAACGCAAGCTCGTCAAGCGCTGGGGGGGGCCTATTCCCGCCCTGGTCTGCCTGGCGCTCACGCTCGCGGTCTTCTACCTGACATGGTGGGTCTTCCAGGACCCGCGCGGCGTCATGCGCATGTACACGCCCTATGTGGGATACATGTACTGCCGCTGGTGGCTGATCATGATGATCTGGATGGTTTACATCTTCAACTACTGGCCGTTCAAGCGGAAATGGCTGGAAAACACGCATCCGTTGATAAAGGGGACCGTCCTGACGATCATCTCGGCGGTCATCCTCGTGGTCCTTATCAAGGGCTTCTTCGAGGGCCTCCTCGGCAACTTCGGACTGGCCTACTTCAACCCCGAGCAGTTGGAAAAACTGCCCGGCGTGACCAGCTTCTTCGCCATCGAGTACGCCTCCCTGGCCATCCTGATGTTCGCGGCCATCGCCAGTTGGCTGTCGCCCGCCTGGGTGGTCGCCATGGAGGAGGCCCCGTGGCAGAAGCTGACGCAGCCCGCCAAGGGCTTCTCCATATTGATCATGACCTTCTTCCTGTCCATGGTGATCTACTTCGTGACCATGCATCCGCACATGGGCATCCTGTACCACCCCTGGCAGTACTTCACCTCCATCGCGCCGCCCTACTGGGAGCAGTTCGCGGACACCGTGTCCGGCAACTTCCACATCTCGTGGATCATGTGCTGCACCGTGGTGGTCTGGCTGGTGGAAACCATCTGGGAACGCTATCCCTTCAACCTGATAAAAAACGATTGGGCGCGGCGCTTCACCGCCTTCTTCGGCATCATCGCCATCGCCCTGGCCATGCACTTCTTCCTCTACTTCGCGCAGGAACTGACCTGGGGCGAAGCCATCCGTGGAACCCGCCGCGCGTTCGCGCCCGACTGGCGCTGGCTGCACGTGGGTGAAATGGCCATCTTCTTCCTGGTCCCGGCCCTGTTCATCACCTTCTACTGCGACAACTGGCCCCGGAAGTACTCCATGCCGGTCAACGTGCTGATCCGCACCGTCCTGGCCGTGCTCGGCGCCGCCGTCGTGTACATCGTCTACTACAAGACCTCGCACAACTTCCTGGGCACCCAGAAGGGCTTCTCGCATCCGCAGCAGTTCCCCATGATTCCCATGATCTGGCTGGTCAACATCTGGCTGGTCCACAACTGGTTCATGGACAACTGGCCCGGCTGGAAGATGGTTCCCAAGACCGCCGAGGAGATCGAGGCGGACCACGCGGCGCACAAGGCCGCCATCGAGGACGTCCGCTGGACGCCCAAGTTCGGCGCGGGCCTGACCGCAGGCGCGGTCATGGGAGTGGCCTTCTACTTCGTGACCGTCTGGGCGCTGCCCGGAATCTACGCGGCCATCGACATCATACCCGGCAAATAGCCCAAAACAGGAGAATCGCATGTCTGACAATATGAATCGACGCGACTTCCTGAAGGGAGCCGCAACAGGCGTGGGCGTCGGCCTGCTTGGCGCCATGGGGCTGTATTCGTACTCCCCCCTGCGCAAAAGCCACTTCGAGCAGGCGGAGCGCAAGGGGACCGACATCGGCATGTGCCGCTCGGTCAAGGTAACCAACGTCTCGGAAACCAGCTGGTTCGACAACGGCACCCTGATGGGCGACATCAAGGGCGCGGGCGGCCTGCTGGTCAACCAGTACCTCTTCAACTGGCCCCCGTTCGGCAACGGCAAGGGGCTGGGCAAAGGCTCCTACGAGGAAGGCATCGCCCAGATCAAGCACCTGCTGCCCGGACGGCTGGATGAGGCGTGGGACATCATCAAGGGCAACTCGGTCAACCCGGACAACGCCGGCGGCTACGCGGCCCTGGTGGAAGTGGAGGAAATGAGCGGCAACAAGCGCAAGTTCCTCCTGGACGTGGGCTGGTCCTACAAGTGGTGCGAAGAATGCTTCAAGCGGGAGGGCGTCGACAAGATGCTCGAGAACAAGGAGATCGAGGCCCTGTTCTTCTCCCACGAGCACTTCGACCACTTCTGGGGACTGCCCGTGGCGCTCAAGTACGACCCGGAGATCACCATCTACATCCCGGAAGGCTTCTACCCGGAGGGCTTGCAGTATATCAAGGACTGCGGCCACAAGGGCAAGCTGATCACGGTCAAGCCCGGCCTGAACCAGGTCATTCCCGGCATGGCCAGCTACGTGTTCTCCATCCCCATCATCTGCCGCGTGTACGGCGAGCAGTCGCTGTACTTCAACGTGGCCGAAAAGGGACTGGTCTCCGTCACCGGCTGCTGCCACCAGGGCATCATCCGGTTCGCCGAGACCGCGTACTCCGAGATCAAGTACGAAAACGACAAATGCTACGGCATCTACGGAGGGCTGCACATCTCGCCGTTCGAGGACTGGGACCCCAAGTACGACGACCTGGTCATCTCGCTCGGCGATTACGGTTTCGAGCACATCGGCTGCAACCACTGCACCGGCGTGCTGTGCGCCAAGAAGTTCATCTCCGCCGGGTATCCGGTGGTGAAGGGAACCGCGCGGTTCCGTTCCAAGGACACGGCATACCTCGGCAACGGGGACACCATCACCTTCGGCTGACCAGCCCCCTCAACCCAGGCCGCCCCTCCGCGCTGAGGGGCGGCCGCCTCTTTTCGGAGCCGCCATGCCCGGACGACTGAACACCCTGCTCCCCCCGGCCCTGCTGGACGACCCGGTCCAGGCCGCCACGGAACTGCCCCGCGCCCTGATCACCAGGGCCAACTTCATTCCCGGCGTGCGCCACAGGCTCGGCTGGCGGGGCGTGCGCGACTGCGCCAAGGGCCAAGGCGGGCTGACCGCCAAGATCACGGGCAGGCCGGGCGTGTACGGACTCCGTCCGCTCAACGCCGTGAACCTGGACGGCGAAGGGCTGGCCGCCTTCGGCATCACCTATTTCCCCGACCCGGACGAGGAGCTTGTGGAATTGTTCAGCGTCCAGGCGGGCATCATCGCCCAGGCCCCGGACTATCTGGACCGGGTGCGGGAGTTCACCCTGCATGCCGACCTGTGCGCCCTGTTCACGGTGGCGGTCCTGGAAGCCCGGTTCCGGCCGGAAGGTCCGGGAGCGAGCCTGGCCCTGACCGGACCGGAGCACGACCGGGTCATTGCCCTGGACGGCGTCGTCGTGGACACGGAAAACGGCCCGGTCCAAGCCGTGCCCGCCGGGGGCGCGGACCAGGACCTGCCCGCCTTCGACACGGCCCTGCCCTTTTTCCATGCCATGGCCGCCTCGGCCTCCTACTGCATAGGAGAAGGCCCGCAGTCGCTGACCCGCCACACCCGGCCCGGCATGCTTCGGGTCTATGGCGGCGAAACCGGACTCAGGTCCGAGCCTTCCCCGGATATCCGCGACATCCGCCTGGCCTTAGGCTGGGGCATGGACGTGCCGGAAAACCCGGACGTGCCCGAACGCGACCTCTGCTGGAACGCCCCGGACCCGGTGCCCGAGGAGTTCGCGGACGCGCCCTGGCTGACCGCCGACCTGCCGGGGGCCGCCAACAGCCTGGACAAGCGGACCATGGGCATCGAGGACAAGCCCCGGCTCATCCTGCTGACCGGGTTCCTCGGGTCCGGCAAGACCTCTTTCCTGGCCCGGTTCATCGAGGACCAGGCCGCGCGCAACGGCTTTGTGGCCGTGGTCCAGAACGAGATCGGGGAAAAGGGATTGGACGGGAAGCTCCTCGGCCAGCAATACGCCGTGACCGAGGTGGACGAGGGGTGCGTCTGCTGCACCCTGTCCGGCAGCCTGCGCCTGGCCCTGTCCGGCATTCTTTCGGAATTCCAGCCCGATTTCGTGGTCCTGGAGACCACGGGCCTGGCCAACCCCGCCAATCTCCTGTCCGAGATCGCGGACCTGGACGACATGCTCGAATTCGCCTCGGTAACCACCGTGGTGGACGCGGCCTGCGGCCCTGCGGCGCTCGACGCCCACGAGGTGGCCCGCAGCCAGGCCCGTCTGGCGGACATCCTGCTCCTGAACAAGACCGATCTGGCGGCCGACAGCGACCTGGACGAGATCGAAACGCGGCTGCGCACTCTCAATCCCACGGCGGACATCCACCGGACAAACCACGGCAGCGTCCCGTCCACGGCGCTCTACGGGGTCAACTTCCGCAAGCGGCTCAACCGGCCCGCCCCGGTCCTGCCCACGCTGGGGCGCCACGCCACCCACGAGGACGACGCCATTCAAAGCTCGCTGGTCGAGATCGACGCGCCGCTCGACCGCCGGTCCTTCACGGCAGCCGTGGCCGACCTGCCCGGGCAGGTCCTGCGGGCCAAGGGCGTGGTCCGCTTCCAAGACGCGGACGAGCCCGAGATATTCCAATACGTGCCTGGCCACTACGCCCTGACGCCCGCCGGGGACGCGGAGGAATGCTTCCTGATCGTCATCGGCCGGGACGCGCCCCGCATCGCCGGGGAATTCCGCGCCCGGATCGGCGCGTGAGCGGGCGGGCCTGAACGGTTCGGCCGGACGCCTTACCCGGCCAGCTCGTACATGGTGGACGGGCCTCTGCCCCGCTTGACCAGCAGGCCGCGCTTGACCAAATCCTGGAGGTCGTAGATGGCGGTCCGGGAAGACAGATCCCCACCCACTATCTCCTGGTACTCCTTGCGCGTGACCCGCTCCCGTTTGCGGATGACCGGCCACGCCTCCTTCTGCCGGGCGTTCAGTCCGGACTCGGCCACGGGCTGCCTGGGGACGGCGGAACGCACCGGCGCGGCCTCGGGTTCGGCCTCGGGTTCCGGCGCGGACCGGGCCAACGGCCCGTTTTCCGCCGACTCCTGGAAAAGGCGACGCTCGTTTTCCAGCCGGATTTCCTCGGCCTGGATGATGTCGGTTTCGGCCATGACGGCGGCCCTGGTGATGCAGTTGACCAGTTCGCGGACATTGCCGGGCCAGTCGTAGCCCACCAGCTTGGCCAGCGCGCCCTTGGAAAGGCTCAGGGTCTCGCGCCCGGCCAACTGCTCGGCCTGGCGGAGATAATAGACGCTCAGAAGCGGGATGTTCTCCCTGTGCTCGCGCAGGGCCGGGGTGGCGATGGAGACCACCTTGAGCCGGTAGTACAGGTCCTCGCGGAAGGACTGGCCATCGATAAGCGTGGGAATGTCCACGTTGGTGGCGGCCAGGATGCGAACATCCACGGCAAGCTCCTGGTCGCTGCCCAGGGGCTTGATCCGCCGGGAGGCCAGGGCGCGGAGCAGGGCCTGCTGGACCTTGGGCGAGGCCGACTGGATCTCGTCCAGGAACAGGGTGCCCCCGTCCGCCTCGACGAACGCGCCTTTGCGGTCGTCCTTGGCCTCGGTAAAGGCCCCCTTGACGTGGCCGAACAGGGCGTCGAGCAACAGGTTTTCGTCCAACGCCCCGCAGTTGATGGACACGAACGGCCCCTCGCTCCGGCTGCCCTGGTTGTGGATGGCCTCGGCCACCAGCTGCTTGCCGGTGCCGGTCTCGCCGGTGATGAGCACATCCACCTCAACCTGGGCGGCCTTGAGGATGTTGACCTTCAGGTTGGAGATGGCCGAGCCCGTGCCCACGATCTCCGGGATGCGGCTCAATTCGGCCTCGGCCAGGGCCTCCCGCTCCCTGTCCAGCGGGGCGCGTTCGCGCTTGTTCACGTTGAGGATGACCTCGTCCTTGACCTGGATCTCCACCATCTGGCTTCGCACGCGGCGGATGATGTTGTTGATGGACTCCTGCAGGGTGGTGATGTCGAACCCGCTGTAGGGCAGGCGTATCTCCTTCATGTCCTCCAGGGAGCTGATGGAGTTCACCTCGGCCGCCAGCTCGCGGATGGGTTTGGTCAGAATGCGCCCGAACCAGAAGATGAGCACCGAGATGAGAATGATGGCGATGCCGGTCACGAACAGCATGGCGTCCATGTTCTTGTACCCCGCCACCACCGGGAGCTGGCTGCGGTCCACGAAGACCACGCCGCCCACCACCTCGGGGTCGCCGCCCGGCACGGAGTCGAAGGGCACCGGGGCATAGCTGAAGTAATAGGCGTTCACCTCGGAACCGTTGTCCGGTTCCTGGGCGACCTTTTCCAGGCCGCCCTTCCTGTTGCGGATAGCCTCCACCGCCTGCCAATAGCGGAAATGCTTTTCGTTGGGCCTGAAGGCCGCTCCGTTCCCGGCCTTGCCCAGGGTGCCGGAAAAGCCCTCGCGCGCCAGGTAGGTGCTCAACTCCCCGTTGACCTTGGCATAGTCCTCGGACTGAAAAAGCATCCACCCGTCCCGGTTGAGGAAATAGCTGAACCGGAGTTCGTCGCTCCGGGGAAAGGACCACAGGGGCGACTTTTCCGAGTTGTACCAGGACAGGATGTTGCGCAGCCTCACGACCTCGAAGGAAAGAAACAGCAGGCCCGGCGGCGCCCCCTCGGCTCCCGGAACGCGGGTGGACAGCCGAATGACCTGGCGCGTTTCATGCCGGTTGGGAGCTTCCTCCGTGGGCATGGGATAGCCGACCTCGATCACGTCGGACAGCGTCACTTCGCCGTCGGCCATGGCCTTGGCCTTGTCCAGGCCCGCATAAGGGCTGGGCCGCACCTGGGCCATGTCCTCGCGGCTCACGCGGTGGACGCCGTCGTTCCCGCTGATCAGAAGCACCGGCTCGCCCGAAGCGGGCAGGTAGCACAGCTCCGAATAAAACCTGCTGCCCACGGCCGTGCGCCGCTTGAACGAATCCCGCAAACCGTCGGTGGACAAATCGCCCCGTGCGAAATACAGCAGATCCCGACGGCACTCGTCCAGGAATTGCTCCACCTCGTGAGCCACGGCCAGGGTATGAAGGTTGACCGTGCGCTCCAGGGCGATGTCGATGAACTCCTCGGTCACCGTGTACGAGGCGTACCCGGTGGCCAGCAAAATGGCCACGATGGGCGGCAGCAGGGCCAGGAGCAGCTTGCCCCGCAGACCGAAATGGCGGACAACCCTGTCAAGGCAGGCAGGCCGCCTCCTGCGGGCCTGTTTTTCGGACGTGGGCGCGTCGTTCATGACATCCTCCTGCTGCTTCGGGACGTGACGGCGCTAACGGTGCGCCCTTCCTTCTCATACTTTGCCGTTATGCGTGCCAAGTCCATTTGTCAAACGAATTATGGCACGCCGATTGCTAAATTATCCCAGGCAGGGTATATCGCAAAGTCGTATGCTTGCGAGATTTTTAACAGTATAAAATGTATTGGATTTTTTTGGCAACTTCAGCAATCAAAATCGAGCATTGAACATGAGTACGCCGTCCAAGCCTTGCGAGATACACAAACTCCTCCTCGTTTCCATGATCCTGGTGCCCGTCATACCGCTCCTGTTGGCCGCGGCCGTAGGCTTCTACGCCTTTTCCGAAACGACCAAAAGCCACGCCACCGCCGCCCTGACCCAGGCCGCCGTGGACCACCGGCGGATGATCGACGATTTCCTCAAGGAGCGCCGAAACGACCTGGAATCCTTTCTGGCCATGCTCCCGCCCGAAGCCCTGACCGGCGAAATCGCCCGGCAGGAGGTCCGCATCATGCTGCAAAGCGGGGCCGCCGCATTCCAGGATATGGGCATCATAAACCCGGAGGGCGCGCACACCGCCTATGCGGGGCCCTACGACCTGCTGGGCAAGGATTACCGGCAGACGCCGTGGTACATGGAAACCCTGAAAAAAGGATACTACGTCAGCGACGTCTTCATGGGATACCGCAACGTCCCCCACTTCGTGGTCGCTGTGGTCCGCCGCATCGACGACCGCCCCTGGGTTTTGCGGGCAACCATAAATTCCAAGGTGTTCGAGGACATCGTCAATGTCGTCAACATCGGTGATTCCGGCGAGGCATATATTCTGAACGCGGAGAACCGCTTCCAGACCGGACGGCGTTCCGGCGGCGACCTGCTGGAGAAAGACCCTGCGCAGTATCCGCCGCAACGGGGCAGCCTCATGACCTTCACGGACACAAAGGGCGACGAAAGCTACCTGTCCGTCTCGGCCCCGCTCAACGACGGCAAGTGGCGGCTCATCGTCCGCCAAAAGACCTCCGAGGCGTATCACGACACGGTCGTGGCCGCCTACACCGTGTTGCTCTGCCTGATTTGCGGCGGCGTGATGGTCGTGATCCTGGCCTTCATGGCCAGCCGCAAGCTGTCCGAATCCATGCAAGAAAAGACCGAGGCCGTGCGCAAGCTGGAAAGCCAGCTGCTCCAGGCCGCCCGGCTGGCCGAGCTGGGCGAGATGGCGGCGGGTTTCGCCCACGAAATCAACAACCCGCTTCAGATCATGCGGGCGGACCTGGCCCTGTTCGACCTGACGCTCAAGGACATCCCCGAGCGCGAAGAGGAAAAGGCGTCGCGGGACGAATTGACCGAAATCGCGGAACAGCTCCAGATTCAGATCGGCCGCTGTGCGGCCATCACCCGGGAAATTCTCCGCTTCGGCAGGCAGGACGCCCCGCAGAACCAGACCATCGACCTGACCGAATACCTGCCCAAGGTCTGGGCCATGGTCGAAAACAAGGCTTCGGTCCACGGCATCGGCCTGCACTGCGACGTGGCATCCAACGCCCCCACGGTGGAGGCGGACCCCGGCCAGTTGCAGCAGGTGATGATCAATCTGGTCAACAACGCCATTCACGCGGTGGTGGACCGGCACGGGTCCGAGGGCGGCGAAATCGCCATGCGGACGCGGCGCGACGCCAAGGGCAATGCCGTCATCACCGTGACCGACAACGGGGTGGGCATGAGCAAGGAACATCTGAGCAAGATCTTCATGCCCTTCTTCACCACCAAGGCGCCGGGCCAGGGAACCGGGCTGGGGCTGTCCGTGTGCCACTCCATCATCGATTCCATGGGCGGCGAACTGACTGCGGAAAGCACCAAGGGCGAAGGCACCACCTTCACGGTGGTCATTCCCGGCAGGGACGCAGCCTGACCGGGGTGGACGCGTGTTGCGCCCCCGAGGCTACGGACACTCCTCAGCGCCCGATTTCCTGTCCATGGACCCGGCCATGGCCTCCAGTTCGTCCAGATAGCTCCGGTAGCGAAGCAGGTAGAAGGAAAGCGCCTTGGAAAAGTTGCGCCCCACCAGGCCGTTCACGAACAGGGTGGCCACCTCCTTCTCCTCCCTGAGAATCTGCTGCGCGGCCACGAACACGTCCTGTTCGTCGGCCGTCATCTGCTCCATTGCCCTGCGCAGAGCTTCGCCGGACCGGGGCTTGTAGGCCCAAATGTAGAGCAGGTCCAGGGCGTTGGCCATGACTGCGGGCACGTGGTCCCGTCCGGCCGACCGGGACAGCTCGATGAACTCCGACGGCGCTCGCAGGACGTCCAGCATGTTCCGCGTGGGGAAAAGGATTTCCAGCTGGGTGAACAGCTCGAACACCTGCCTGATCTTCTCCGTGTAGTCCCAGTCGCGCATGGAGATGTTGTACGACCTGTCGGCCAGCCCCTCGATGATGCCCGCCACGAAATCCGAAGCCAGCTTGGAGATGACCGCCGCCCACAGTTGCAGCATGGCCGCCACCCCCCCCACTCCGGACAGGTGGAGGATGAAGCCGACCCCCTCGTTCAGCGCGATGGCCACGGGGATGGACAGGATGCTCCTGAAGAAATTGGCCAGGGCCGCCTTGCGCGGCAGTCCCCGGAAAATGTTGTGGCCCGAGATGTAGATGCCGTTGGTCAGGGCCATGATCGTATAGAGCATGAGCGGATCGGTGGTCGTGGTGATGCCCAGCCCCCGGTCCAGAAACACGGATTTGCACAGCCAGTCCAGAAGCGGCACGGAAAACCCGGTGTAGAGCAGCGAATCGGCGATCCGATCCCAGCTCACGTAGTCGTTCCAGGCCAGGTACTGGGAACGGCGGAGCCCGCCACCGCCGAGCACGGACTGGATCACGTTCCTGAACCCGGTGATGAAGAACCAGATCAAACCGCCCAGGTAGGCGAGCACCCACCAGTCCTTGGTCAAATAGAAGGTCAGAAAAGCGGGCACGAACCCGGCCAGGACCTTGAGCGCGTTCTTGAGCGAAGTGTTCAGATACGCCGGCGCGGGACGTTTTCTCTCCCGCTTTTCGTGCTCGTCGAAGAGGCGCAGGCCGTTGCCCTCCTGGCTGATGCCGCCCAGGGTGACCACGTCGCCGCAGGCCGAGGTGTCCACGCGGAAGCTGCCCAGCCGCCACCAATGGCGGGTCCGGCAGAACAAGGCCCTGAAGCCCGGCAGAGTGCATATCAGACAGGTCAAGCAACCGGCCGAGACGGACCGCCGGGGCGGGATGAACTCCACCGAGGCCATGGCCGTGGCCGCGATGGGAATGCAGGCCGACGGCGGGCGGTGGCGCAGTTCACGCTGCGCCCTGAAGGGCAGGGTCTCGGCCACGGCAAAGCCCATGCCGTGCGCGCGGGACGACCGGCCGGTGGAGCCGCTGCCCACGGCGGCCTTGAGCGGGGTCCGGCGATACCGGTCGAGCAGCCTGCTGAAATGCGGCAGAATGGCTTCGAGCCGCGCCTCCCTGTCGCGGGCGGACGGCTCGGGATCGCCCTGAAGACACTTGATGCGGTTGCGGATCATGCGCTTCAGGACAACGGCGTTCTGCTCGTTGATGGCCTGCTGCAATTGGCTGAACGGCCTGCGCTGACGGGCCTGCAGCTCGGTCAGGGACTTGGTGTTGAAGACCTCGAAATGGGAAATGCGCCCCTGGCAGTCGTAGAGGATCTCGATGACGTCGGCCAGGTCCAGGTCGGAAAGGATGAGCGTCAGGCTGCTTGAGGGCGACGCCCCGCGCAGCCGGGAGGTCAGCTCCGCGGGCGACAGGCGGAGCAATTCCGGGACATTATCCCCGGAGGGCATGTCCGGGTTGGGAATGTCCGGGTTTTCCTCGGGGAGCAGGTAGCGGGCGATGATCGTGTCCGCGTCCAGGGCGTCAAGCGACTCGACCTGCATGGTTATGGCGGCCTTGGCGTCGTAGTCCGAGTTCATGTACTCCCGACGCAGGGCCTCCACCCGCTCGGCGAACAGGGGCATGGCCGTCTCGTGGATATAGTTGCCCAGGTGAAAGATGGACGGCTGGCCCGAACCGATGGCCCGCCGCACGTCGGCGTAATCCAGGGGCGGCAGGGATATGCCGAACTCCTGGCGAATGGACTCGCGATGCACCTTGTTGAAGGCTTGGGTCACGGCCTTCACGTAGGCGGTCCGCAGCGCCTGCACCTCCTGGCCCAGCCGCATGAGCTCCCGGACCTGGTCCTGGCGGAAGAATTCCTCGATGTCGCCGTCGTCCTGCACCCCGTTGGGACCCCAGACGATCTTGACGTAACGGTCGCGGAACATGGCCTGGAACTCGATGCCGATGCGGGCGGTCACGTCCAGGATGCGGGCCGAGGCGAACAGCTCCCTGGCCACGGCAGGCTCCATGAAATTATAATAGACCACGGTCAGGTCTCGGATACCCTTTACCCAGGCGTCCATTATCAGGTGCGTGGCCGACTTCCGCCCCTTGCTGTTGGCGTCGTGAACCCTGTCGTCAAAGGCGATCTGGTTCCACTCCTCGGGCATTTCGAGCAAGTGGTACTTTCTGAGCTGGCGGCGCAGGAAACCGACCTTGCCTGCGGCCGCCCGGCGGAAGTCGTGGGCCAGCTCCAGCTGCCGGACCTCGTTGCCCTGCGCCCGGATCAGCCCCTTGCCGATCTGCACCAGAACGCGCGCCCGGTTGTTGCGCATGCTCCCCCTGGCCGCGGCCAGGGTCTCGTCGCGCAGGGCATTGATGGCCTTGATGCGATCACGGGCCTGATCGGACTTCAGCGACTGCAGCAGGTGCATGATGGCGTAGGCGATCCGAAGCCCGGGGTCGGCGGCCAGCTCCTTGATGCCGTGGGGACGGAGATAGGGTTCCAGGATGGTCTTGAAATGCGATCGGTCCACACCACGCTGAATCAGATCGTTGAGGATCTCAAGCAGCTTGTAATCATTGGCATCGTAGTAAAGCGAACTGGGGGACAAAGCGACACTCCATGGTTGTTTTGTAACAGAACTGTAACATGCACCAACCATGCCTTACCAGCCCCCTCCGGCACCCAAAAATCCCGAAAACGTCCCCGAACCTCCGCCCGTCAAGGGTTTCACTGCGCGGCCTCCTTTCCTCTCCAAGGCCCGCCCCGCTCCCTTCAACCTATTGCGCAAGGATATCTCGCAACGCAATTTTGCGTGGTTTTTCTTATTTAAGTTCCATTTTTTCAGGGTGATATGTTTGGCACACGGGTTGCTAAACAAATTCCAGGTTTGCACTTCAACGACGTTCAAAATGAATGGTGGCATCATGAAAAAAATGAAAATCCTGCTGGTGGATGACGAGGAGCGGCTGCTCAGCACCACAAAAAAACTCTTCGAAAAAATGGGCATCGAGGCCCTGACCGCCAATTCGGGCAGGGATGCTCTGGAAACGCTTTCGACCACCGACGTGGACGTTATCTTCCTCGACATCAAGATGCCGGGAATGGACGGCATCGAGACACTCCAGCACATCAAGAATAATTATCCCCTCACCGAGGTCATCATTCTCACCGGCCACGCGACCATGGAAACCGCCGTGGAGGGACTCAAGCTCGGCGCCATAGACTACCTGATCAAGCCCGTGAGCATGAAGGATTTCCTCAAGAAAGCGGAAGAGGCATTCGAGAAGGTTTCGCTCCAAAAACAAAAAATCCGTTCTGCGCGCATGGCCGAAGTCGGCGGCGAGCAGGGGGAACTGCGTTAGGAAAATCAAGGAGGTTGTAATGGCAAAAATCAAGGTCCTCATGGTTGACGATGAGGAACGCTTCCGCGTCACCACGTCAAAAATACTGGACCGCAAAGGATTCGACACGATCCTGGCGGCCAGTGGCGAAGAGGCGTTGGAGAAAATGGTCGAAAACCCGGACGTCGTCATTCTGGACGTTAAGATGGGCGGGCTGGACGGCCATGAAACCCTGAAACTGATCAAGGCGAAGAACCCGGACACCCCGGTCATCATGCTCACCGGGCATGGCGGCGTGCCCAGCGCCAAAAAGGCGTACGACACCGGGGCATTCGACTACCTGGCCAAACCGTGCGACGTGGATCTGCTGGGCGTGAAAATCAAGGACGCCCATGACTACGCCACCAAGGTCGGCTATATCGAGAAGCTCGCGATCGACATCATGATCCCGCTGGAGAGGTACACCCAGATCCCGCTGGATTCCACCGTCCGGGACGCCATCAAGGAGCTGGAAAAGGCCATGCGCCATCTGATGGCCACCGACCGCCTCATGGACACCGGGCACCGCTCCGTGGTGGTGATCAATCTCGACGGCAGCGTGGCCGGACTGCTGAGTCCGCTTGACCTCATCGACGCGGTCCGCCCCCGATACCTGTCCGCACCCAAGCCGTCCATGGCCGACAGCCTGCAGTACTCCGCCATGTTCTGGCAGGGGCTGTTCACCTCGCGGGTCAGGGAAATCATGGACAGTCCGGTACGCGACTTCATGACCGAGCACATTCCCGTCATCGATGCCCAGGCCAACCTTATGGACGTGGCCAACACCATGGTGACGCTCCCTGCCAGGCGCATGCTGGTGCAGTCGGACAATACCGACGTCGGTGTGGTCCGCGAGCAGGAGCTCTTTTATGAAATCGCGAAGATCATCTCCGCCGGCTAGACGCTTCGGCGATCAAAACACAGAGGTTACACATGGCTAAAGAAAAGAAAAAAGCAACCGGTTACGACAAGTACGTAAACTGGAAGCTCTTCATATTCCCGGTGGTCTTTTTCACTGCAATCATCCTTCTTCCCACTCCCAAGGGCATGAAGGATGTGGGAATGCAGTACTCGATCGGCCCGAAAAAGGTGGTCAGCTTCCTGTGCAATGAGCTTTTCCAAAAGGAAAGCGCCGACTGCGAGCAGTGGGAAATCCTCACCGCGCGCATGATGGAGCAAAACATGCGCATGGGCGCCCTGAACAAGCAGCGCTTCATGTCGCGCGACCTCAAGTGGGCCAAGAAGTACAAGATCCCTTCCGATTCGGCCAACTTCGACCGGGCCTACAATTACATCAAGGACAACGTCGGGGATGAAGCGTATCTCAAGATCATGAAAAGTGCGTTTGATCTTCGAATGAAGGGGCTGATCTACGACGACCTGTCCAAGACGGACCAGAAAAGCGCGGACAAGGGCGCCTGGGACATCAAGGTGGCCATCGCCCTGGTCGTGTTCGTGGTCTTCTGCTTCATGACCGAATGCATCCCCCTGCCGGGCGTGGCCTTTGCCATCGGCCTGATCCTCGTCTTTTTCGGGGTGGTGTCGCGCAGCCAGGTGGCCGGACTATACTGGTCCGACGCATGCTGGTTCATCATGGGTTCGCTCATGTTCGCCGCCGCCTTCGTCAAAACCGGGGTGGACAAACGCATGTGTCTCTTGATGTTCAAGAAGCTGGCCGTGCCCAACGTCCGTTGGATCACGCTCATCTTCTTCATCGTCATCAGCCCGCTGGCCGCGTTCATCTCGGACCACGCCCTGGCCGCCATGTTCCTGCCCATCGGCATGCTGCTCTACCAGAACAGCCTGTCCGAGGAAATCCCCGAGGACAAGGAACTGGCCAAGATGCTGATGATCGCCATCGCCATGGCCTGCAACATCGGCGGTCCCGGCGCCCCGTCCGGCGGCGCGCGCAACGTCATCATGATGACCTACCTGACCGACATGTTCGGCATGGACATCGGCTACGCGCAGTGGATCCTCTACTGCATGCCGTTCGTCATCGTGATGATCCCCATCACCTGGTTCATCACCAACATGCTCTTCAAGCCCCGCATCACCTCCCTGGCCCCGGCCATGAGGCACCTTGAGGGCGAAATCGACAAGATGGGCAAGTGGAACAAGAATCAGATCTGGGCGATGATCATCTTCGTCATCATGGTCTTCGGCTGGTTCACGGAAAAGGCCTTCTACAACATGGGCATCTACCCGATCCGGCTGGGCATCGGCGTCATCGCGGTCGCGGGCGCGGTCGCCTACCTGCTGGCGGGCGTGGTCAACTGGCGCGACTACCAGGAAAAAGTCGACTGGGGCGTTGTCTGGCTATACGCGGGCGCGATCATCTTCGGCCGCACACTGGACCAGACCGGCGCCGCCTACTGGCTGGCCCAGTCCGTCATCGACCTGCTGGCCCCGCTGGGCATGGACCACGGCATCCCGCTGATGCTGACGTCCAACGGCCTGACCGCCGTGCTGACCAACCTGATGGCCGACGGCCCGGCAGCCGCCGCGGTCGGCCCCATCACCCTGAACATGGCCAGCATCGTCCATACGGGCACCACCTTCCTGCCCTTCATGGCAATGGCCACCGCAGTGGCGTCTTCCTTCGCCTACTGCCTGATCATCGGCACCCCGCCCAACGCCATCGTGTACGCCTCCGGCTACCTGGAGCCCAAGGACTACGTCAGGATCGGCCTGCCCATGTGGTTTGTCGCCAACATCGTGATCGTCATCCTTACGGCGGTTTACTGGAGCGGCATCGGATTCGGCAACCTGCCAGGCTTCTGACGAGCCTGACGCGGGATAATCCCGGCGGCCCCTCGGGGCCGCCGGGTCACACAAGGAGATACCATGAATCAAAACAAGGAAACCAAAAAATCCTTCGTCCACAAGGACGGCGTCACCTACTTCACCAAGCAGACGGAACAACGCGTGCTCTTTCTGCTCACCCTGGCCATGCTCATCTGGGGCGTGGTCGACTACGCCATTACCCATTTCTAGGGAGGCCACATGGAAGCCACCGGCATGACGAACGAGACGAAATTCAACATCAGGGAATATTTCGACATCCTCATGGAGGTCATGCGCTCCCCGGCCCGCTTCTACGAGCGGACCGCGCAGGAGACGGGCTCCCGAAAGCCCCTGCTTTTCCTCATGGTGTCGGCCATCTTCTACTGCTCGGTTTCCATGGCCTATTTCTTCGAGAACTCCCTGACCATGGGCCTCATCATGATGGCGAACGCGGTGCTCATGCCCGCGTTTGCGGCCATGATCACCTTCATCCTGCTCGGCATGTCCGGCCGGGAGCGCACCCCCTTCAGCCGGGTCTTCAATATCTACGCCTACGCAAGCGGCGCGGTCATGGTCATATCCTGGATTCCGGGGCTGGCCATCGTCATGGAACCCGTCCGCGCCCTGCTGGTCGGGGTCGGCCTGGTCAAGGCACTCGGCATCGGCAAGATCAAGGCCGTGCTGCTCCTGGTCATGACCGCCGTCCTTCTTCTGCTTTTCTTCTGGAGCGCGGCTCCGCTGGTCCTGGAGCTGAAAACACTTTTCTAGTGAAAATGCACCGCGTTGAGCGCAAATAACGGTGCATTTCTTCCTCCCCACCCGGCCGGGGGCAACCCCCCTCGCCCCCGGCCCCGGAGGGAGAAAACGCCAGGGAGAGCCGACATGACAAAGATACGCCTGCTGCTTGTTGACGACGAACAGGACTTCCTCACCGCCTACTCGCGCCGCTTCATCCGCCGCAACGCCGAGGTGACCATCGCCTCCAGCGGCCAGGAGGCTTTGGAAAGAATCGCGGAAACCGAATTCGACGTGGTCATCCTGGATGTGATGATGCCCGACATGAACGGCATCGAGACCCTGCGCCGCATCAAGGCCGTGGCCCCGGACCTGCCGGTGATCATCCTCACCGGCCACGCCGACCACAAGACGCTGATCGACGGCATGGACTGCGGCGCGTTCGACTTCCTGCTCAAGCCCGTGGGCACGGACGAGTTGTTCTTCAAGGTCATGGACGCGGTCAAGTCGCGTTCGCTCACCCGGCCGCGGAGGGGTGACGAATGAGGGCGGCCATCAAGACCTTTTTCAACTTCATACACCGGCAGCAGGATCGGGACACGGGCAACAGGGAGAAATTCCTGGCCAAATCCGAAAACTTCCGGCTGCTTCTGGCCGCCAACAACAAGGCGCTGGAAACCATGGCCGAGATGCAGGAGGCGTCCCGCTCCGGGCGGGTGCTCGGCATCGCGCACGTCCGGGCGCAGAGTCTCAAGGTGGCCGCGGGCGTCCGCCAGATGATCGAACGCCTTTGCCGCATGGCCCCGGGCAAGTACGAGGAACTGCGCCAGGTGTTCAACGACATCGTCCAGACCATGGACAAGACCCTGAACGCCCACGCGGAACGGCCCGTCGGGCCGCTGGTCCTCGATCTGGACGACATTCACGCGGGTTCCCTGCCCGAAACCGGGTCCAAGATGGCGTTGCTCGGCGAAGTCCGGGCCAAGCTGGGCGTGCGGGTGCCCGAGGGCTTTTCCATCACGGCCAGCGCCTTCCATCTGTTCATGGAGCGCACCCGGCTGTTCGACGAAATCAACCGCCTCATCCAAATCCACGGATGCGGCACCTTGGAAGAACTCCAGGCCCTGGAGGAATCCATCCGCAACGCCATAGACATGGCCCCCCTCCCGCCCGAGCTGGAAAAGGCCATGACCGATGCCTGCGAAAAGATGGACGATCCCAAGCTCGCCGTACGCAGCAGCGCCCTGTGCGAGGACACGGAAATGGCCAGCTACGCCGGGCAGTTCCTGTCCATGCTCGGCGTCAAGCCAAGACGCCTCGCCGACGCCTACCGGGCCGTCCTGGCCAGCCTCTATTCGGCCACGGCCATGACCTATACCCTCAACCGGGGACTGAGAGAGGATGAAATGGTCATGGCCGTCGGCTGCATGGAGATGGTCCGCGCCGTGGCCGGAGGCGTGATCTACACCCGCTTCCCCATGGGAGACAACAACCGCAGGATCGTCATCAACGCCGTCCGCGGCCTGCCCTGCGCGGTGGTGGACGGCTCCACTCAGGCCGATTCCTTCGTCATCGACCGCAAGACCCTGGACGTGGTCGACAAGGAAATCGCGGAAAAGAGCGTGCGCTACGTGCTCGGCCGGGACGGCCGCATCGGCAAGGAAAAACTATACGGCGAGGCGAGCGTGACCCCGGCCATCTCCGACGAGGACGCCGTGCGCCTGGCCAAGATCGCCGCCCGCATCGAGGAACATTTCCGGCATCCCCAGGACATCGAATGGGCCATGAAGCGCAACGGGCAGATATACATACTGCAATGCCGCCCCCTGGCCGTCTGCAAGCTCCCGGCCAGCCCGCCCCCGGACGACGACGCGGACCGGCTCTTCGCCCTGCTTTCCGGCTGCATACCGGCCAGCCCCGGCGCGGCCTCGGGGTACGTGGTCAAGGTGGAGACCGACAGCGACATGCTCCGCTTCCCGGACGGCGCGGTCCTTTTGGCCCGCACGGCCAAGCCGCAGCTGTCCGCCCTGCTCCCCAGGGCCTCGGCCCTGATCACGGAATACGGCAGCGCGGCAGGCCACCTGGCCAACGTGTCGCGCGAATTCGGCATCCCGGCCCTGATCGGCGCGCCGGGGGCCATGGAGAGGCTTTCCGGCGTATCCATCGTCACGGTGAACGGCACCACGGGCACCATCTACCTCGGCCACCGCGAGCAGCAGATAGTCAACGCCGCCGCGCGCAACGAACCGCGCCGGGCGACCGATGTTTCCCAGGCCCTGGAGGGCGTGATGCAATACGTCTCCCCCCTGAGCCTGACCGACCCGGAGTCGCCGGACTTCCGGCCTGAGATGTGCCGCTCCCTGCACGACATCACCCGATTCTGCCACGAAAAGGGCGTGGCAGAGATGTTCGCCATGGGCGATCGGCCCTCGGGCAGCGCCCGCAGACTCAAGACCGACCGCCACATGCAATACTGGCTGGTGGACATAGGCGGCGGCACCTCCGGCTCGGACGAGGACAAGGCCATCGGTCTGGAGGACGTCCGCTCCAACCCCATGCAGGCCCTGTGGAAGGGCATGACCGCCATCCCGTGGGACGGCCCGCCGCCGGCCTGCGCCAAGGGATTCATGTCCGTGCTGACCACTGCGGCCCAGACCCCGGGGCTGGCTCCGGGCGCGGCCAACTCCATGGGCGAGCGCAACTACTTCATCGTGGGCCGGAACTACTGCAATCTCCAGTCCCGCTTCGGCTTCCACTTCTGCACCATTGAAGGTTTCGCCGGGGACGACCCGGGCGAAAACTACGCCCTGTTCCAATTCCAGGGCGGCGGGGCCGACATGGCGCGGCGCAACATCCGCACTCGCATGGTGGCGGACATCCTGGAACGCCGGGGCTTCATCGTCGAAGTCCGGGAAGACTCCCTGTTCGCCCGGCTGGAGCGCGTTTCCCGCCCGGCCGTGGAGCAGGCCATGGCCATCCTGGGCTACCTTCTCATGCACACCCGCCAGATCGACATGGCCATGGCCGACCCGGAGGCGGAACGCCGCTACCGGGAAAAGTTCGACACGGACATCGCCGCCATTCTGGCGGACATCGCCACGGAACCCGACACCGCGAGGTACCTGTCATGACCGCCCCGTCCTACGTCCGACTCAAATGGACCCTGGTTCTGACCACCATGGGTCTTTCCCTGATCCCCCTGTTCGCCCTGGGCTACGTGCTGCACGCCGAATTCAAGCAGGCTTACGAGGAAAAGCTGACCAGCAACCTCCGGCTCATGGTGGGGAACAAGCGCGAAACCATCGACATGTTCCTAGACCAACGGCTCTCGCAGCTCCAGACGCTGGCGGAGATGCACACCTTCGAAGAGATGAAGGACGAAGACCGCCTGAACAGGATATTCAAGATCATTCACGACAGGTCGCGCTCCTTCCTTGACCTCGGCGTCGTCAGCCAGGACGGCGAACATGAGGCGTACTGCGGCCCCTTCGACCTCAAGGCGGTCAACTACAAGGACGCGCCGTGGTTCCACCAGGTCATGCTCAAGGGGGTGTACATCAGCGACGTGTTCATGGGATTCCGCAACTACCCGCACTTCATCGTCGCCGTGAAGCGGCAGGAGGCGGGCCGAAACTGGATCCTCCGGGCCACCATCGACTCCGACGTGTTCACCTCGCTGGTCCGCACCGTCCGCACCGGGCGGCTGGGCGACGCCTACCTGGTCAACGGCGCCAACGAGTTGCAAACCCCGTCCCGCTTCGGCGGCAAGGTCCTGTCCGAAGCCCCCCTGCCCCTCGAGCCGGAAAGTCAGGGCATCACCATCCGGACCTGGCGGGAAAAAGGCACGGACTTCATCGCCGGGACCGCCCCCCTCGCCCACACCGGGTGGCGGCTGGTCATCATGGAAAGCCCGGACGAGGAGCTTTCCCCGCTGCTGCGGACCCGGTCGCTGGTTTACATCCTGCTTGCCGTGTGCGCCCTGATGATCTTCGTGGGCGCGTACGCCACGGTCTACTCCATGGTCAACAAACTCAGGATCGCGGACCGGGAGCGGGCGGCCATGGATGCGGCGGTCATGCAGTCGAGCAAGATGGCCTCGCTCGGCAAGCTGGCCGCGGGCGTGGCCCACGAGGTCAACAACCCCCTGTCCATCATCCGCGAGAGCGCGGGCTGGATACGGGACATCATCAACGACGGCGAATTGGGCGAAGGACCGGCCGTGGACGACCTCCAGGAGGCCATCGGCGACATCGACCGCCACGTGGAGCGGGCGCGCACGGTCACCCACCGCATGCTCGGCTTCGCCCGCCGCATGGAACCCCTGCACGAGGACGTGGACCTGAACATGCTGGCCAACCAGACGGCCTCGTTCCTGGAAAACGAAACCCGCCACAGGGACATCCAGGTTGAGTGCAAGCTGGACCAGGACCTGCCGCTGATAACCACGGATCCCGACCAGTTGCAGCAGGTCATCCTGAATCTGCTGGAAAACGCCATCGACGCCATCGACGAAAACGGGACCATCACCCTGTCCACCACCAGGGCGGGCGACCGGGTGGCCCTGGAAATATCCGACACGGGCGCGGGCATCTCCCAGGAATTGCTTCCCAAGGTGTTCGACCCGTTCTTCACCACCAAGGCCGCCGGCGAGGGAACCGGACTCGGCCTGTCCATAGTCTATAGTGCTCTCAACAAGCTCGGCGGCACCATCGACGTGCGCAGCGAGCCGGGCCGGGGAACGACCTTCACGATCAGCCTTCCGCTCAACTGCCCCTATTTCCCCGGATGCAAGGAGGAATAATGACCAGAATACGCGTACTCGTCGTTGACGACGAACAGGACTTCCTGAAGCTCATCAAACGCCGCCTGACCCGGCGGAACATTGATGTGGACACCGTGGCCACCGGCGCCGAGGCCCTTGAATTCCTCCGCGACACGCCGGTCGACGTGGTCATCCTGGATGTCCGCATGCCCGGCCTGGACGGCATCGAGACACTCAAGGAGATCCGCAAGCGCCGCCCGAATACTGCGGTCATCATGCTCACCGGCCACGGGTCCATGCAATCGGGCATCGAGGGCATCAGCCACGGCGCCTACGACTACATCCTCAAGCCGTTCTCCATCGACGACCTGATCGAACGCATCCGGGCGGCCTGCGAGCACACCCAGCTTCGGAGAAAGGACAGGGAGGAGGCATGAACCTCGCGCGGGCCAGACGCGCCATAACGCTGGGACAATACGTCTACCCGGCATCGTGCCTGGCCATCGCGGCCATGGCCTGGGAGCGCGACCGGACGGGCGGCGCGGCCACCATCGCCGCGGCCCTCGGCCTGGCCGGGATCATGTGGTGGGTGCTCAGGCTCGCGGCCCGCTGGCTGGGCGCGGCCTCGGCCGAACGGGAGGACATCGGCAACCAGCTCATCCAGTCCCAAAAGACCCTGGCCCTGGGCGAAATCTCCACGGGCATCGCCCACGAAATCAACAATCCCCTGAACATCATCGTGCAGGAGGCGGAGCTGATCCGGGTCAACCTGAACTCCGATCCGTCGCCCGAGGCCCTGCGCGAGATCCGGGACAGCCTCGACGTCATCGACTCCCAGGTCAGCCGCTGCTCGGACATCACCCACAAACTGCTTGATTTCGCCCGCAGCCGGAAGACCGTGAGCCAGTTCGCGGACATCAACCGCCTCCTGGAGGACATGCTGGCCCTGGTCGAACGCGAGACCGGCCCCAAGAACATCCGCATCGTCCGGCTGTTCGACGACGACATGCCCCTTATCAAAACCGACCCCCCGCTGCTCAGGCAGGTCTTTCTCAACATCCTGATCAACGCGGTCCAGGCCGTGGAAAAGGACGGCGGCATATTCGTCACCACCTATTGCACCAACGACAGGGCGTGCGCCGAAATCAGGGACACCGGACCGGGCATTCCCGCCCAAGACTGGTCGCGGGTGTTCAACCCGTTCTTCACCACCAAGCCGCCCGGCGAGGGAACCGGACTCGGCCTGTCCGTGAGCCTCAGGATCATCAACGAACTCGGCGGAAACATCACCGTGGACTCCCCCCCGGACAAGCGGGGCGCGCGGTTCACCGTTTGCATACCCAGGCAACCAGGGAGGTAGCCATGACCACCAAGACGCGCATTCTCATTGTGGACGACGAAGAACGATTCCGTGAATCCCTTGCCCGTGTACTCAAGGCGGAAGGCCACACCGTGGGCACGGCCCCCGACGGCCTGGAAGCCCTGAACGCGCTGGCCAGCAACGAATACGACGTGATCCTGCTGGACATGAAGATGCCGGGGATGTCCGGTGCGGAAACCTTCCACGAAATCCAGTTGCAGGGCTTCGACGTGGAGACCATCTGCCTGACCGGGCACGCGGCCATCGACGAGGCCACCGACCTGTTGCAGCAGGGCGTGTTCGACTATCTGCTCAAGCCCGCCTCGGTGCCGGAAATCCTCGAAACGGTCCAGCGGGCCATGGAGAGGAAACTGCTCCGCCACGGCGACATCGACATCTCGCAACTCATCGACGGCTCCGCCGCCAAATAGCCCCACGCCCCGCACATTCCAAGGAGACCACGCTTGCGAACCTCGTACGCCAACGCCTTTGTCGGCAATTTACTGGGCCACGCCCCCCGCTGGTACAAGGCGACCTTCATCCTGTTCCTGCTGGTCAATCCCATCCTGGTCATCACGGCCGGAACCTTTGCGGCCGGATGGGCGCTCATCGGCGAATTCATCTTCACCCTGGCCATGGCGCTCAAGTGCTACCCCCTGTCGCCCGGAGGGATGCTGGCCCTGGAGGCGGTCGTCCTCGGCATGACCAGCCCGGACGCCGTCTACAACGAGGCCCTGGCCAACTTCGAGGTCCTCCTGCTTTTGATCTTCATGGTGGCGGGCATCTACTTCATGAAGGACCTGCTTCAGTTCACCTTCACCCGCATCCTGGTCACCATCCGCTCCAAGCTGCTCATATCCCAACTTTTCTGCATAGCCGGAGCGCTGCTCTCCGCCTTTCTCGACGCCCTGACCGTCACGGCGGTGATCATCGCCGTGGCCTACGGCTTCTACAACGTCTACCACCGCTACGTGTCCGGCAAGGGCTACCAGGACGAACACGACCTGTGCGACGACGGGCAGTGCCGGTCCTTCGACAGGGACGACCTGATGCGGTTCAGGGGATTTTTGCGGAACCTGATGATGCACGGGGCCGTGGGCACGGCGCTGGGCGGGGTCTGCACCCTGGTCGGCGAGCCGCAAAACCTGCTCATCGGCGCGGAAATGGGCTGGCATTTCGGCACCTTCTTCGTCAAGGTGGCCCCCATCTCCATGCCCGTGCTCGCGACGGGGCTCGCCACCTGCGCGTTGGTGGAGCGGTTCTCCCTGTGCCGCTACGGCGTCAAGCTGCCGGAGGTCATCCGCATCCACATGCAGGAGGCATCCCGCACGGCCGAAAAACGGATGGACCACGCGGACCGGGTCAAGCTGGCCATGCAGGCGTGCTGCGCGGTCTGGCTGGTCGTCGGCCTGGCCTTCCACCTTGCGGCCGTGGGCATCATCGGCCTGTCGGTCATCGTCATCCTGACAACGGTCAACGGCATCACCGAGGAGCACAGGCTGGGCCGCGCCTTCGAGGAGGCCCTGCCCTTCACCGCCCTGCTGGTGGTCTTCTTCGCCGTCGTGGCCGTGATCCACGACCAGCACCTGTTCAAGCCGGTCATCGACTACGTGCTGCACATGAAGGGGTCCTCGCAGATGGCCGCCTACTACGCGGCCTCCGGGCTGCTTTCCGCCATCTCGGACAACGTGTTCGTGGCCACGGTCTACATCACCGAGACCAAGATGCACTTCACCCAGATGCTCCATGCCGTGCCGGGCATCGGCATGACCGGCCAGGCGCTCATGGACATGCTGACCGACTCCCACCTGGACCGGGCCGACGTGCTGGCCGGGCTGCCGGCGGAAGCCGCGGGCAAGGTCCGGGAGATCATGGACAATTTCGACAAACTGGCTATAGCCATAAACACCGGGACCAACATCCCGAGCGTGGCGACCCCCAACGGTCAGGCCGCGTTCCTCTTCCTGCTCACCTCCGCCCTGGCGCCGGTCATCCGGCTCTCCTACGGACGCATGGTCATCCTTGCGCTGCCCTACACCATCACCATGTCCCTCGCCGGACTGGCGGCAGTATGGTACATGCAGGACATCGTCCGGTTCTTCTGCGGATGACGGCACTGGCGCGCACGCTCAACCCCACCCGGGAGGATTGAATGAAAGACTTCACATACGAGAACATGGGAATATGCCACTGGAACGGCGACCTGGCCGCGTTCAACATCGGCGTGGTCGGCACGGGATCGGCCCTCAAGGTCCTGGCCAACATCATATACAACGAGGCGTTCCGGGAATTTTTGCCCGACATGAACATGGTGGCCGTGAGCAACGTGGGGAACGGGGAGGACTTCGACGAATACGACACCCCCTGCCCGGTCTACGGGACCTTCGAGGAAATGCTCGCCGCCCACCCCGACATCAACCTGGTGGTCGAGCTGACAGGCGACCAGGAACTGCGCTCGCGCCTGCGCAAGACCCTGCCCGACAACATTTCCCTGCTCGACCACAGGGAGGTTATCTTTTTGTGCGGCCTGCACGACATGGCCTTGATCAAGGGCAACTACATGAACAACCTGAACAACCAGCGCACCCTGATCCAGTCCATCATCGACGAGATCAGGGAGGACATATTCCTCCTGGACAAGAGCGGCACCGTGGTGGACCTGAACCGCATCGTCTGGCGGCGGGCCAACCGGCCGCGCTCCGAACTTCTGGGCAAGCCCTGCTGGAACGCGGCCCGCCTGATGGACGGCTCTCCGTTCTGCAAGTCGCTCGATCCGGTCTGCCCGTTCCACAAGACGCTCAAGAGCGGCAGGAAGGAGGAAGCCCTGGTCACGCGGATCAACGCCAGCGGCCTGCTCCAGTATTACCGTCTGTACGCCTACCCCATCTTCGACATGCGGGGGGACATGTCCCACATCATGGTCATGCACCGGGACATCACCGAGCGGACCCACCGGGAAAAGTACCAGCAGCACAGGGACAAGTTCACCATCATCGGCGAGATGTCCACCTATCTGGCGCACGAGATACGCAACCCGCTCTTTGCCGTGGGCGGATTCGCCAACTCTCTGCTGCGCTCCCCCAACCTCGGGAAGAAGGAAAAGGAAAAGGCCCAGATCATCGTGGACGAGACCCGGCGGCTGGACCGGCTGCTGACCAACATGCTCGACTTCGTGCGGCCGACCCACGTGCCCGGCGGCACCGTGGACATCCTGGCCGTGTGCTCCGACGTGGTGGAACTCATGGACATCGGCTACGGCAGCCGGGGGTTCAACCTGGACGTCCGCTCCGCGGGCCAGATTCCGGCGGTGCACTGCGACCCCGACGCCTTCAAGCAATGCCTGGTCAACCTGATAAAGAACAGCATCGAGGCCATGCCGGACGGCGGCACCGTCACCCTGGACCTGTCCCTGGTGGAGGGCGAGGTGGTCGTCAAGGTCATCGACAAGGGAGTGGGCATGAACGAGCAGGAACAGGACAGGGCCTTCAGCCCGTTCTATACCACCAAGAATGGCGGAAGCGGCCTTGGGCTGGCCATGATAAAGAAGCTCATCGAGGAAAACGGCGGCACCGTGGAACTCGCCAGCCGCCCCGGCCAGGGCACCACCGTGTCCCTCCACCTCCAGCCCGCCCTGGATATCCAAAAAAAGTCCGAAAACGAGACCGGGGAGTGATTGCATCGCACCCGGCACAAAGGCGGCCCCCGCATCCGGTGGATGCGGGGGCTTTCTTTCGGGGCGGCGTACCCCGAGAGTGGATGGGGTGTTCTTTCCTTGTTGCCGGCACCGTTGCGTGCGGCGCGGGGCGGAAGCGGCGGGCCTTCGCGTTCGGGTGCGTTTGTTCGGCTCGCGGCGGCCGGCCTCTTCCTAACAATATCATATGCACAGGGCGTGCCTATCTTCGAGAAGACGGCCACTGAATTATTAACATACTGATTTAACTATATAAATATATAAAACATGTATCCCGATATTCACGCATTGCGCGACATGCGAAACACTGGCGAAATATGGCAAGACCATTGCGTAAGCATGGCGTGATGCAGCGGGTCCCGTAGCGCCGCCCCGGACGAAATCCCGACAAAGGCGGGCCGACCGGGTCCGCCAACCTGCCGGGCAGGCTCGATCTCCATGTGGTGCTTGTTAGCCTATGCTTTTTCCGGCCTGCAATTAATGATCATTGCGGAATCGGCGGCGCCGCAGGGAAAGAGACTCACTCCCGGCCGGGCAGCCGGAAGCAGGCGGTGACGATGTTGTGGTCCCCCTCGCGGACGTAGGCGAGGCTGTCGGTCATCCGGGTGACCATGTGAATGCCCAGGCCGCCGATGGGGCGAAGCTCGATATCCGGCTCCAGCGAGGGCGGCGGGGGATCGAGCGGGTTGAACGGCGGCCCCCAGTCCTTGAAGACCAGGCAGAATTGCGGCCGCTCCCCGACGTCCTCCTCAAGGGGGAGACAATGTATTTCCATCTCCTCCCTGGTCTTGGGGTGGGCGTGGTTGGCGATGTTCATGAACAGCTCCTCCACCACCAGGTCGATCTTGGGGCAAAGCGATTCGGGCACGCCCCGCGACGCGGCGTGGCGCCGCACGAAATCCTGCGCCGCCCGAAGGTGGGGAAGCGTGGCCTCGATGCTGAGGATGGCGGCCTGCGGACCCATGGGAATCAAAACGCCTCGTCCGGGGTCGCGGCCACTTCGAACAGGGTGCCGAGGCCGGAAACCTGAAAGACCTCCTCGACCATGCCCGCCAGGCCGCTGAATTTCATGGCGCCGCCCGTTGCCTTGATCTTCTTGGCCGTGGCCAGGATGGAGCGAAGCCCGGCGGAGCTGATGTACTCCAACTGCGCGAGGTCCACCACGACCAGCTTTTCGCCGGATTCGACCACGCCCGCGCACTCCTTTTCAAAATCCGGGGCGGCCACGGCGTCCATGCGGCCGCCGACCCGGACAAGGGTCCCGGCGTCCCGTTTCTCAATCGTTATTTCCATCGTGCTTCTCCTTGTTGGTTTTTCGGCTGCCGAGATATTGCATGGCCAGCATGGTGATGTCGTCCGACTGCTCGGCCCCGCCGGTGAATGCCTTGATCGAGGCGGCCACGGTCCTGATGATCGACTCGGCGGACCGGCCGCCGCATTGGTTCACCTCTTCCATGAGGCGGTCCTCGGAATAGAGGTTGTTGTCCTTGTCCATGGCCTCGGTCACGCCGTCCGTGTAGATGAACAGGGTGTCTCCCGGATTCATGCGCATGGTCTTGGTGGTGTACGAGGTGCCCTCCATGACGCCCGCCACCAGCTCATTGAGGGGCGGGACCCACTCGCACGGCCCGTCCGCAGGCAGCAGCAGGGGCGGATTGTGCCCGGCGCTGGCATACCGCGTCTCTCCCGAATCGATGTCGATGACGGCCAGGAAAAGGGTCACGAACATGCAGGCTTCGTTGTCCTCCGCCAGATCGTCGTTGACCTTGGCCAGCACCACGCCCGGATCGAAGTCCCGCTCCGCGACCACCTTGAGCAGCGTCTTGGTCACGGCCATGAAAAAGGCCGCGGGCACGCCCTTGCCCGAGACATCCCCCACCAGGAAGCAGAAGTGGTCGTCGTCGAGGAAGAAGAAGTCGTACAGGTCGCCGCCCACCTCCTTGGCCGGTTCGATGGAGGCGTACACGTCGAATTCCTTGCGTTCGGGAAAGGCGGGAAAGAGCTTTGGCAGGATGCCCATCTGGATGTCGTGCGCGATGCGCAGCTCCGACTCGATGCGCTCCTTGGCGGCCGTGGTTTCGGTCAGGTTGGCGATGTAGCCCTTCAGGGATTCCCGCATGGTCAGGAAGGACGCGGTCAGCTCGCCAACCTCGTCCCTGGACGCGGCCACAGGGACGTCGGCGTCCAGGTTGCCCGACGCCATCTCATTGGCCGATGACGTGAGATTGCACAGCGGGCGCGTGATCCTGGTGGCCAGGTAGATGATGAGCAGAGCGAGGGCGATGAAGCCCAGGATGCCGAGGGTGGCCACCTCCCGATTCAGCCGAAACACGTCCGCGAACATCGCCTCCTTGGGGAACACCACGCCGATGGACCACTGCTGGTCGGGCAGGGACGTGAAATACAGGAAGCTGTCGCCCGTGAGCGGGAGGCCGTCCACTTCCTCGATGCCGGATTCCCCGGCGACCATGCGCCGCCCCAGCTCGCGGATATCGGCACGCCCCAGAGTCTCCGCCCAACTGAAGATGGTCTCGTTCTGCACCAGGTCGGCGTCGGGGTGGGCCAGAAAGGTGCCGTAGCGGGAAAGCATGAACACGTAGCCCGCCTCCCGCTCGCTCAGATCGGAGAGCATGGTCTTGATCCAGCCCAGGGAAATGTCCGCCGTCACCACGCCCGCCAGCGTCTTTTCGTCGAACCGCTTGCGGTGGAACGGGACCGAATAGGTGCTCATCAACTGGTGACCGCCGCCTTCGTCGAAGTACGGCTCGGTCCAGACCGGGCGGTCCAGTTCGCGCGGAAGCTGGTACCAGTCCATGTAGAAATACTGGTAGTCCGGCCCGCCCAGGCGGGTGAAGGCTATCCGGTTCTGGGACCGGTAGTGGTAGGGCGCATAATATTCCTGGTCGGCCTTGAAGGCGTACGGCTCGAAGGCGATGGCCGTGCCGAATATCTCCGGGTTGTCGCTGATGATGTGGTTGCCCAGGTCGTTGAGCCGTTTCTCCGACAGGCTGCCGTCCTCCAGGGAGAAGGATACGGCGTCCGCCACCTTCCGCACGGAGGTGAGCACATTGGATATCCGGCTGGATGTGGCCCGCGCCAAAAGGGTGCCGCGGTCCTCGGCCTGATCCATGATGATGGACCGGGACACCGTATAGTTGTAGCCGACGATGGAGGCCAGGATCAGCGAAGAGACGAGGAGCGTCAGGGACGCGAGCCGAAAAGCGATGCCGTGGACTTTCATCGCGCAGCCTCTTTGTGGAAGTCGTTGTACGGGATGTCGTTTTCGATGACGCCGCTGGAACGGAGCGCGTCCCTGGTGCGTTCATAATCCGCCTGCCGCAGCCGGGTGTCGATGTCCTTGGCCCCGTCCGGCAGGATGATGTCCTTCATGCGCGCCAGCATCCATGCCTGATGCGCGCGGTTGGCGCGGACGTTGGCTTTTTTCATGACGCGGAGAATGACGTCCACCGTCTCCTCGGGATGGGCGAAGGCATACCGCCACCCTTCGGCCGACGCCTCGACCATGGCGGCGGCCATCCCCGGCCACATCTCAAGGGTGGATTCGAGGCAGTACAGCCCGTCCTCGGGCTGGTTCAGGTCGAGATCGCTGAAAAAGAAGGCGGTCATCTCCTCCGGGTTGAGGCCGTAGGAGATGAGGCGGTGGTATTCGTTGTACCACATGGCCATGGCCGCATCGAGCCCGCCCCGCATGAACAGCTCGAAGGACGGGGACTGGCGCACCAGCGTCACGTCGAGGTTCTCCCGCTTGAACAGGGCCACGGGCTGCAACTGGAAATTGTCGCCCCAGGTGCCGATGCGCCTGCCGTCCAGGTCCTTCACCGACTTGATGCCGGAATCCTTCCGAGCCACCAGCATGAGCGCCGACTTCCGGACGAACTGCCCGACGTTGACCAGCTCCTCGCCCTTGTCCCGGTATTCGAGGGCCGAAGACAGAAAGGCGGTGCAGAAATCCGCCCGGCCGTCCACCACGCGGCTCAGGGAATTGTTGTTGGCGCTGCCGGGCAGGATGGTCACGTACAGCCCGCGCTCGGCGTAGAGGCCTTTTTCCAGCGCCATGTAATACCCGGCGAACTGCGCCTGCGGATACCATTGCAGGGCCAGCCGCACCGCCCTGCCCGCCCTGGCCGTTCCGGGAACGGCCAGGGCGGCGCACAGCGCGGCAATGAGCAGGAATGCCGCTCCGCGCGCGAAGGACACCCGTTTGCGATAATTTGTTCTCATTGTCTTTTTTCGTACCCGGGCCCGTGCGCTGTCGGCCATCAATCCGTCTCCTCATGAATATTAGCGGCAAGATAATGAATCGGCCGATAAAATGAAAGCCATTCCGCCATAATACACCAGCCTTGTTTGCAAATTTTTCCGGCGGCCATTTGCAAGGGGAGAAAACGTGGCCAGGACTGACGCCGCGACATGCGGTGAAGACGCCGGAAGCGATCCCTCCCGAAAATTCTACCACAGCGCGTGTCCGGCCAGAGAAATGGTTCGTGTTTTCCTGAGTTGAAACTTTGCGCAACACATGGACTTCCGACCGTGGCTTCTCCCCCGCACGCTCTTTTATTGCCTTCGCCGACAAAAAGAGTATAACTTATACGCATTCCGCTTTTGCCGGATTGCGGTCAACTGTAGCCCTGATCAGAGAGACGGGAGGTCCCATGGCGCACGTCGATTCATACTCATCCGAGTGGAAATGGCTGTTCTCTTCCTTCAAGAAGCCTTCCATCGAGGCTGTTGACGAGGCGAACCAACGGTCCCTCAATGTCGTCATTGTCTTGAGCCTTTTTTTGGGCTGGACAGGACTGGACCGTTTTTATCTTGGCAAACTCGGCACCGGAATTCTCAAGCTGATGACGTTGGGCGGCTTGGGCATCTGGTGGCTGATCGACCTGTACCTGCTTACCGGACCCAGGGCGCAAACGGACGTCTGCGGTGTGGCTCTCAAGGAATCGGAGAGGTACTGGTTCACGTATCTGTTCCTGACGGTGTTCGGGGCATGGGTCGGCGTGCATTACCACTATTTGGGATTCAGGCGGCTCGCGTTGACCCGCCTGGGCGCAGGCATACTGTATCTCATACTCCTTGTTGCCTCGCTGCCGACCGGACGCGGGTATTCCTATCAGTCGCCCAATGAAGCGCTGGTGTTTCTGACCGGAGTGATGGTTCTGTTTTTAGCCGCGTGGACCATTCTCGACATCTACCTCGCCGTCACCGGGAAAATAACCGCCGATGCAGAGGGGAATCCCCTGGCTTCCGGCGAACCGAAATACCAAAGCGTGTGCCTGTTGTTTGCGATAATCGGGGGGTTTTACGGGTTTGATCGGTTCTACCTGGGCCACCGAGTGCTCGGCCTCCTGAAGATATTCACTTTCGGCGGACTGTTCGTATGGTATGGACTCGACATCATCCTGGCGATTCTCAACGCCCACAAGGACAGCAGCGGCCGCCCCCTGGCCCAGGGATGATTCGCTCCGCGCCGGGGTGACGCCACACCGGATTTTCAACGGAATTCAAGTTGCAAGGAACAGCCGTGCTCCCGGCTCGCCCGGCATGACCGTACCGGCAAGACCTCATCCCCACGAAGGGCCTGCCGCCTCACGCACCCCGAACAAATCCGGAAGACAAATGCAGTCAGCCGAAGCCGTGGCAAAATGCACATTCCAACCCAGCGTGGTTGCGACCAAAATATAAGATGTATCCGATATTTTTCGGACCAGTAAAAAGAAAAAGGACCGCAAGCGATTTGCTTGAAGTCCTTGTTCTTTACTGGCGGAGCCGACGAGACTCGAACTCGCGGCCTCCGGCGTGACAGGCCGGCGT
>JACCQI010000001.1:0-52217 GCA_015709315.1 Desulfovibrionaceae bacterium | reverse complement strand
GGCTCGAACCTGTGACCCTCGGCTTGTAAGGCCGATGCTCTCCCAGCTGAGCTACGCGCCCGCAGGAAGAGAGCTTTTAGCTTGGCCCGGTGAGCTTGTCAACCAGATTCTTCGTTGGCCCCGGTCGACGGTACCCGTCCGCGTTCAGCGAAGGCATACTGCCCATACGCCGTGCGTTTGTCAACGCTTTTTCAAAAAATTTTAACTACAATCAACCCGCCGAAATACCACGCTATTTGGCCGACCACAGAAGACGTTCACCCTTCCGCGACAGCCAGCCCAAGGCCAGGCCGCGATAATACAGGCCCACCGGCCCCGCTCCCTTGGCAAAACGCACCTCGCGACCGGTGAACAACCGCTCAAGGACCGCTGTGTCCTCCACGTCCAGCACGTCGGCCCGCGCGTCGGCCGGGTCGTCCGGCAACAGCACCCGGGCCAGGGGGGCGGGAATGAACTTCATGCCCTTCCCCTTGCCGGTCGCCTTGCCCAAGGGGAAACCCTGCCACCGCACGCGGCCGGGGATCATTTCCAGAGCGCGCCGGTGCAGGAAAAACGCCTTGCCGTTGAAGGCGTATACCTCGCCGGGCGGAAGTGCGGACAGGTCCAGCCCCTCGCCGCCGGGCATGGAAGCGAGGTCCAGACGGACGCCGGGCAGTTCCCTTTTTTGCACATGGCCGCCGCTGGTTGCGCTGCAGCCCGCCTTCTTGCGGAACCGGGCCAGGAAAAACCCCTGGCCGTCCGAATCCTCGGCCACGCGCAGCACCCCGTCCAGGCCGGGAACGAGCGGCTCGCCGAAAACAAACCCCTTCGGCTCGGAAAGCGGCTCC
This sequence comes from Desulfovibrionaceae bacterium, assembly GCA_015709315.1. Classification (GTDB taxonomy): domain Bacteria; phylum Desulfobacterota; class Desulfovibrionia; order Desulfovibrionales; family Desulfovibrionaceae; genus Pseudodesulfovibrio. Next base: position 51,390 of record JACCQI010000001.1, on the reverse strand, counting down.
AGTTCGAGATCGAGGGACTCCAAGGCCCAGGTCGCCTGGCGCTCGTTTTCCTCGATGTTGGTGGTGCAGGTGGAGTACAGGACCACGCCGCCGGGCTTGAGCAGGTCCGCCGCCTTCTTCAGGAGCGTCTTTTGCAAGGCCACCAGGGGCGCGGTCTTGGACTCGGACCACAGCTCCATGACCTTGGGGTTCTTGTCCACCGTGCCCCAGCCGCTGCACGGCGGGTCAAGTTGGATGTAATCCCAGGTGCCGTCGGCAAACGGCAGGTCCTGGGCCATGGCCTTGGCCGTGGCCGCGTTCGCGGAACAGGTGCGGCGCAGGTTGGCGCGCAGGGTGGACAGCCGGTCGGCAGACGGCTCGGTGGCGAACACGAAGCCCTCGCGCCCCACCAGCCGGGAAAGCAGGCCCGTCTTGCTGCCCGGTGCGGAGCACATGTCCAGGACGCAGGCCCCCTCGGGCGGAGCCAGGGTGAGCGGCGGCAGCATGGATGAGCGGTCCTGGATATAGACCAGGCCGAAGCGGGCGGCCAGGCTTTCGCCCAGCGGGAAAGGCTCGCGGACCAGTCTGCGGGCAAGGGCGTAGAACGGCTCCGGCTCGAAGGCAAAGCCTTGCGAGCGAAGCAGACCCTCGGCCGCGGGAACCGACCGTTCCCCGCAGGTGAATCGAAATGTCCTGCCGCTGTGCGTCATAGTGTACTCCCGCCGTTTCAGGCTCGAGACATGGCGGGCCGCCCCCGGTCCGCCACGTTGGCATACCGGCTTGTCACCGGCGGATCAACACTTAATGCCTTTGCAACCCGGGGCGGAAACTGGTACAAGGGCCTGCCGTGCCGTGAGGTTCGGCACCCAACGCGACACAAACGAAAACACCATGCATTTATCGGAGGGTTTCATGACCAGAAAACGCTTATTCATCGCCTTGATCGCAGCGGCGGCCATGCTGCTGATGGCCGGCACGGCCCTGGCACAAGGCGCGAAAAGCTTCGCGGTGCTCCCCTTCAAATACACCGGCCCCCAAAAATATTCCTACTTCGGCAAGGCGTTCCAGGCCAGTCTGGAAAACGACTTGGAGTGGATCGGCCACGTGGAGTCCGCCACCAAGAACGTGGACGCCGTCCCGGTTCCCGGCAACCAGGGCGACGCCCTGAACCAGCTTCGCAGCCTGGGCGTGGACTATCTCGTCTACGGCGACATCGCCATTCTCAACAAGGACGCGCACATCAATTTGAGCGTGATCGGCGCGTCCGGCAAGTACTGGTCCACCAAGGGCAAGATGGGCATCGACGAGATCACCGGATGGCTTGAGGAGCAGAGCGGCATCATCCAGGGCGACGCCTTCAACCGGCCCGGCTACGGTTCCGCCGAGAAGGAAAAGAAGGACAAAGCGCCCACGCAGACCGCCGGACCCACCGCCTCCTCGTTCATCGTGGGCGGGAACGACGGATATCAATCCGCTACCCTGAACCCGCAGTTCAAATACGAGGGCGGCACCGAGTCCGTCGGCAGGTGGCGCAGCCAGACCCTTCGCTACGCATCCTACAGCATGGTCGTGGCCGACGGCGATGCGGACGGCAAAAACGAGGTGTTCATCCTGCAGACGAGCGCCATCAGCGCCTACCGCTTCCGTGGAGGCAAACTGGAACACCTGGACACCTTCGATCTGCCCAAGAATTTGATGTCCATCCGGCTCGAAATCGCGGACATCAACCGGGACGGCATGCCCGAGTTCGTGGTGGGCGCCTACCAGTACGATTCGCAGTACTCCGACTCCGCTCCCGAGGGCACCCCGCGCTCCAGCATCCTCAGCTTCGAGGGCGGCAAATTCCGCTACACCGTCAAGAAATACCCGAAATTCCTCGGCGTGCTGCGGCTTCCGCCCTCCTACCTGCCGATCCTGTGCGCCCAGAACAAGGGACAGCGCCACTTGTTCGCCCCCGTCATCCACGAGGCCTTCATCAAGGGCGACTCGATCGAGCTGGGCCAAAGGCTCCAGGCGCCTCCCTTCGGCAACGTCTACAACATGATCTACATGCCCAAGGAGCTGGGCTACCAGATCATCGTCCTGAGCAACAAACACAAGCTGGTGACCTACAGCCAGGCGTTCGAACGGCTCAACGAGTCCGAGGAGTCCTACAACAGTTCCGGCGTTGCCATCGCCATGCAGAACACCATGGTCGGCCTGGGCAACAGCAACCGCGACACCTACATCGAGATGTACAACATCCCGTTCAGGATGATCACGGCCCCGCTGACCTCCAAGCGCTACGAACTGCTCCTGAACAAGGACCTGTCCGCCGTGGCCCAGTTGGTCTCCAACTATCACTACTATTCCCAGGGTGAAATCCACTCCCTGGTGTGGGACGAGGTGGGCCTGAACCTGGCCTGGAAGACCCGCCGCATCAAGGGGCAGGTGAGCGACATCGCCCTGGCCGACCTGAACAACGACGGCAAGAAACAGCTCTGCGTGCTGGTCAACACCTTTGTGGGCCTCGGCTACTCCAACCGCAAGACCATGGTCCTGGCCTACGACCTGAACCTGTAACGGCCCCGCGCCGACGACATACATACCCGAGAGAGAGAACGAGAGAAGGAGAGAGAGATGAGAAAACTGACAGCCCTGCTGGCCGCGAGCCTTGCCCTGGCCTGCCTGACGGCGGCCACGGCCATGGCCGGGACCACCCTGACCTATGCCAATTTCCCGCCCGCCAAGACCTTCCCCTGCATCCAGATGGAACATTGGAAGGCCGAGATCGAAAAACGCACGGGCGGCGAAGTGTCGGTCCAGACCTTCCCCGGCGGCACCCTGCTCAGCGCCAAGAACATGTTCCGCGGCGTGCAGACCGGCCAGGCCGACATCGGCTGCATCTCCACGTCCTACTACCCCGGCGTGTTCCCGCTCATGTCCGTGGTCAACCTGCCCGTGGCCTTCACCACCACCGAGGTGGCCAGCCGCGTCATGTGGGACCTTTTTCGGAAATACCAGCCCAATGAATTCGCCGACGTCAAGGTCGTCACCATGTTCACCTCGGCCCCGTCCCAGATCATGAGCAAGGAGCCCGTCAAGACCCTGGCCGACCTGAACGGCATGGAACTGCGGGCTTCCGGCTCCATCCTCCAGATCCTGTCCGGCCTGGGCGCGCAGGGCGTGGGCATGCCCCAGTCACAGACCCCTGAAGCCCTGCAAAAGGGCGTGGTCAAGGGCCTGGTTTCCTCCTTCGACGTGCTCAAGGATTTCAATTTCGCGGAAAGCTGCCGCCATGAGACCATCACCAACCTGCCGGTCTACCCGTTCGCCGTCATCATGAACAAGGCGCGCTGGGAGTCCTTGTCCCCGGAGATCCGAAAGGCCATCGACGACCTGGGCCAGGAACAGGCGGTCTGGACCGGCAAGTATTTGGACCAGCACATTCAGGACTCGCTCAACTGGTCCAAGGAAACGTACCAGGTGGAGGTCCATGAACTGACCGCCGAGGAGCACGCCCGAATCAAGGAACTCGGCGCGCCCCTGGTGGACCAGTGGAAGACCGAGGCCGCCAAGGCCGGCCTGGACGCCGACGCCATCCTGGCCGACATGCTCGCCCTCAAGGCCAAGTACGAAGCGCAGTAACCCTGACCATGCACAACGCCCCGCCCGCTGCGGGGGCGTTGCACAGAGCCGCCCATGATTGACATTCTGGACAGAATTTCCGGCGTGATCGCCAAGGTTCTGACCGGCTTGGCCGGTCTGTTTCTCGTCGCCATGATGGTCCTTGCCTGCACCAACATGGTCACTCGTGCGGTCTTTTCCGCGCCGATCCAGGGCACATACGAGCTCATGGGCTTTTTCGGCGCGGTGGTGGCCGCCTTTTCCCTGGCCTTTGCCCAGCGCAACAAGGCGCACGTCGCGGTGGGCATCCTGCTCGCCCGGTTCCCGGCCCCGATCCGCCGCACCGGCGACGTCCTGGCCAACGCGATCTCCTGCGCGTTCTTCGTCATTGCCGGGCTGGAAACCTGGAAATGGGCCGGGTTCCTGGTGCAGACGGGCGAGGTCTCCGAGACCCTCCAAATCGTGTACCACCCGTTCGTGTTCGCCGCCGCCGCCGGATGCTTCGCACTGGCCTTTGTCCTGGCCGTGGACACGCTCAAAACCCTGACCGCGAAAAAGGTGGCGTAATGGACCCGATCACCGTCGGCATCGTCGGCACCCTCCTGCTGCTGGCCGCCATCTTCCTCCTCCGCATTCCCGTGGCCTTTGCCATGGCCGTCATCGGCTTCCTGGGATTCGCCCACGTGCTCAACTGGAACGCGGCCACGGGCATGCTCGGCACGGAGCTGTGGAACGTCTTCTCCAACTACGGGCTGACCGTGATCCCGCTGTTCATCCTCATGGGGCAGATATGCTTCTACTCCGGGGTCAACGAGCGGCTGTACAAGTCCGCCTACGCCTGGATGGGCCAGATCCGGGGCGGCATAGCCATGACCACGGTGCTCGCCTGCGCCGGGTTCGCGGCCATCTGCGGCTCCAACTCGGCCACGGCCGCCACCATGTCCACCGTGGCCCTGCCCCAGATGAAGAAGTTCAACTACTCCCCGATCCTGTCCACCGGCGCGGTGGCCTCGGGCGCAACGCTCGGCGTGGTCATTCCGCCCTCGGTGGTGCTGATCGTCATCGGACTGCAGACCAGCCAGTCCATCGCCCAGCTGTTCGTTGGCGGCATGGTGCCCGGCATGCTGCTGACGTTCTGCTTCCTCGGCACCATCTGGTATCTCTGCCGCAGGCACCCCGACTGGGGCCCGGCCGGCCCCCGGACCACCTTTGCCGAAAAGTTCCGGTCCCTGCCCGGCTCCATCGAGATGGTCATCCTGTTCGCCCTGGTCATGGGCGGGCTGTTTTTGGGACTGTTCACGCCCACCGAGGCGGGCGCGGCGGGCGCGGCCCTGGCCCTGCTCATCTCCGTGATCTCCGGCCAAATGAACTGGAAGAGATTTTGCCTGGCCGTAAACGATTCGCTCAAGATTTCCTGCATGATCATGGTCATCATGCTCGGCGCGGTCATCTTCGGTCGCTTCCTGGCCGTGACCCGGCTGCCGTTCGAGGCCGCTGGATGGGTGGCCGGGCTGCCCATCCCGCCGATGGTCATCATCATGGTCATCTGCCTGATCTACGTTGTGGGCGGCATGGTCATGGACTCCCTGGCCATGCTCCTGGTGACCATACCCATCTTTTTCCCGGTGGTCACCACCATGGGCTACGACCCGCTCTGGTTCGGCGTGCTCATCACCATTGTCACCACGTTGGGGGCCATCACCCCGCCGGTGGGGGTCAACACCTTCATCGTGGCCTCCATGACCAAGGACGTGCCCATGACCGACGTGTTCAAGGGCGTGACCTATTTCGTGGCCGCCTACGTGTTCTGCGTGGCCATCCTGATGATGTTCCCCGCAATGGTCACATTCCTGCCGGGGTTGATGCAATAGGCGGCCCTGACCGATCACGGCGCCCGTCAAAGCCCTCAATGCGGTGCAGGAGCTTGCCAACCGGCATGAGAAGCCGGTATATGGATTAAATGTCCGCTTCCCTTGGCAAAAGGGTCCTGCGATGGACCGTGCTGATTCTTCCCTGGGTGCTGGCGCTTACGCTGGCCGCCGGATGGGGGCTGTCCGTGTGGACGCCCCGGTACCTGGAAACCCTGGTGCCGAAGCTGGCGGCGGACATGGGGCTGGCGCTGACCGAGTTCCGCATTCGCGACGCCGGGCTGTTCTCGGCGGACATCGGCCCGGTGCGGCTGGGCGGCGAGGACGGCGTCCGCCTGTACAACGTGCATGTCACCTACACCCCGGCCTCGCTCAGAATGGGGCGGGTGAACAGCGTGGAGCTGGACGGAATCAACCTGTCCTGCGCCTTTGACGGGAAAAAGTTCTCCCTGCCGGTCCTCGACCTGCTGCCCAAGTCCGAAGGGGATGCCGGTTCCGGCGGCCTGCCCGCCCTGCCGCTGGAATCCATCGTCATCCGCGACGCCGTGATCCACTGCGACATCAAGGGAACCCGGCTGTCCGTGCCCTTCTCGGCCCGCGTCACGCCGGGCAAATCCTACGGATTTTCCGCCTCGCTCACGCCGCGCGACCAGCGCGTCGACGTGTCCGGCACCCTCGGCCCCACGGCCGACGATCTGGCCGTCGAGCTCGTTGCCGAGGGCTTCAGCCTCGGCGCAGTGAACGACTTTCTGCCCGCGCCCATGACCGGGCGGCTCGACCTGGACGTCCAGTCCGCGCTCAACCTGTCCGACCCCCACGGGCTGGCCGCGTCCTTCACCCTGGCCCTGGCCGACGCCGATCTGTCCGCGCTGGGAGTGGGGCTGGCCGACGATGCGGTCATCAAGGCCAGGGGGCGCGTGGAGGAAAAGGAAATCATCTTTTCCCTCGACCCGGTGGCCGTTGCCTCTCCCATCCCGGCCACGGCGTCCATCGCCTCGGGATGGATATCCGAAGACTCCCTGTTCGCCCAATTCGACCTGGAAGGAGCCGGGGTGGAAATGGGCGGCCGCCTGGAAGCGGACCGGGAAGGCGACCTCTGGGACGTTTCCCTGACCGCCGTGAACACCGACAACCTGACCGTGAACGCGGCGGGCCGGGCCATCCACCTGGCCGGGTTCACCTTTTCCCTGGCTGGAAAGGCCGGGACGGACCGGGCGGACATGGTCCTGGACTGCTCCACCAAGGGAGCGGCCCTGGGGAACTTCGGCTTCCGGTCCGGCTCCCTGCGCCTCACCCTGCCGCTCATGTGGCCCGCGCCCGAACGCCACGCGCCCGGCTCGCTCAGGCTCTCCGGGCTGCGCTTCAAGGACCGGCGGCTCGGCTCGGTGACGGCCTCGGTCCGGCAGCGGGGCACGGGCCTGGACTACTCCGGCACCCTGTTCACCGAGCTTTTGCCCGGACTGCGCATTCCCTTTTCCGGGCTGTCCTCCATGACCTGCCGCGACGCCTCCCTCGAATTCGCGGTGAACGGCTACACCCTGCCCGCCGACTTCAACCCTGCCGCCCTGGACCCGTCCCTCAAGGGCCTCGTCCTGTCCGGGCGCATCGACGCGGAGGGCTTGATTCTGGCGGACGCGAACGGCATGGAAAGCCATCTCAAGGCACTGTTCTCCAACGGCGGCCTGTCCCTGACCGAAGGCACCACCTCGATCACCGGCATCCGGCTGGCCGTGGAATCGCCCGACCTGCTGTCCATGCGGACCGCGCCCGCCCAGAAGCTGACCTTCGACACGCTCTCGGCGGGCAACATCGCCATAACCAACGGCGAGATCTCCTACCAGATCGAACCCGGCGGCGTGGTCCTGGTGGAGGACGCGGGCTTCAAATGGGCCGGGGGGCACGTGTCCAGCCGCGCCTTCAGGATCCGGCCCGGCTCCAACGAGTACGCGCTCACCCTGTTCTGCTCCAACCTCAAACTCTCGGCGATCCTCGCCCAGCTCGGGCTGGCCCGGGCCGAAGGCGAGGCCGCCATGTCCGGCGAACTCCCCGTGACCTGGAAGCATGGGAAAATTTCGTTCAGCAGCGGATTTTTGCACTCCACGCCGGGCGAGGGCGGGGTCATCCAGGTGGAGGCCCTGGAGGACCTGGCGGCGTCCATACCCGAGGGCACGGTGCAGCGCGGCCAGATCGAGCTGGCCCGCGAGGCCGTGCGCGATTTCGAGTACAAGTGGGTACGCATCAAGGCCGACACCGTGGGCGAAGACCTGTTGGTGCGCCTGTCCCTGGACGGCAAGCCCCGGTCCACCCTGCCCTTTGTCTACCGCCGGGAATTCGGGGGATTTTTGCGCGTCACGGGCGACGTCAAAGGTTCTAATTTCCAAGGTCTCAGGCTGGATGTTAATTTCAGCGTGCCGTTGGACCGCATTTTGCTGTATAAGGACATAGTGAACATGATCGAGTAGGGAGAAACACCATGAGAAAAACAACGACACTGGCGATATGCCTCATGCTCCTCGCCGTGTGGGGATGCTCCAGCAGCCACCGGGTCGAAGTGGCCCCGGTGGAGGTCAAGCCCATCCACATCACCATCGACGTCCACGTCAAGGTGGACAAGGAGCTGGACGCGTTCTTCTCCGACATAGACCAAGCCGCCGAGGAGGCCACCGATGCGCAGTAGAATCCTCATCCTCGTCACCCTCGCCGTCTGCCTATTGGCCACCGCCGCCTTCGCCCAATCCCTCAGGGAGCGCATGGCCGAGCGCGCCCCGGCCATCGTCGCCCTCAAGGACCAAGGCGTGGTGGGCGAAAACAACCGGGGCTTCCTGGAATTCCGCGCCGCCAAAACCCAGGCCGACATGGTGGCCGCCGAGAATCAGGACCGGGCCACGGTGTACAAGGCCATTGCCCAGAAGACCGGGACCTCCGCCGAGCTGGTGGGCCAGCGCAGGGCGGGCAAACTTGCCCAGATGGCCCATCCCGGCAACTGGCTCCAATCGCCGGACGGCCACTGGTACAAGAAGTAACCGACCGATAACCGACCGCGGCGGCGTCCCCGGCAAGGCGACGCCGCCGCACTTCCCCCATGCAAAAAGTTCAGACCGTTACCGTCACCCAGGCAGAGTCCGGCCAGAAGCTGCTCCAGTTCCTGGAACGGCGGCTGACCGGCGATGTGCCGCGCTCGGCCATACAGAAGTGGATACGCACGGGCCAGGTGCGCGTGGACAAGGGCCGCAAAAAGCCCTTTGACCGCATCCGGGCCGGGCAGCGGATACGCATCCCTCCCTACACGCCCGGCGAAAACGGCGCGACCGCATCCCCGGCCGCCGGGAACCTGGTGGTCGCCTTCGAGGACGACGACCTCCTGGCCGTGGCCAAGTCCGCCGGGCTGGCCGTTCACGGCGGGGACAAGGTGGACGATTCCGTGGCCGCGCGCCTCCGGGCGGCCCATGCGGGCGCGGACTTCATGCCCACCCTGGCCCACCGGCTGGACCGCGACACCTCCGGCCTGCTCCTGGCCGCCAAGAATTACGAGAGCCTGCGCGCGCTGAACGACCTGTTCGCCGCGGGCGGCGTGGGCAAGCTCTATCTCGCCTGGGTCCGGGGGGAATGGAAGGAGCCAGGCGAGGTCCTGCTCGAGGACCGGCTGGAGAAATCCGGCGCGCCCGGCGCGGAAAAGGTCCGGCCGGGGCGCGGCAAGACCGCGCTGGCCCGTGTGGCCTGCCTGGTCCCGGGCCGCCGCGCCTCCCTGGTGGCCGTGCGTCTGCTCACCGGCCGCACCCACCAGATCAGGGTGCAGCTCGCCTCGCGCGGGCACCCCGTGGTCGGGGACGGCAAATACGGCGACAAGGCGCGCGGCAGCATGCGCCTGCACTGCTACGCCATGCGCGTGCGGGAGCGGACCCTGACCCTGGAACCGCCCTGGACCGACCGATGGACCGTTCCGCCGGACGCGCTGCGCGAAGCCCTGGGCATGCTGTTCGACTAGACGGTCGCAACGCCGGGGCACCACTGTTTTCTTCACAATTACCCGTATTGCAGGGATGGGTGAAACTCTGTATAGACATAATCTAGAGAATCCAAGGAGGCCGCAATGCGCCATTTACACCCTTTCATACTGGTTCTGGCCCTGTTGGGCCTGATGCTCCAGGCATCGGGCTGCACCGTGTACAACGTGGCCGTGGAGGAACGCTCCGTGGGCACCTACGTTGACGACGAGGCGATCACCTTCACGATCAAAAAGGAATTCCTGGCCGATGACACGGTCAAGTACCTGGACTACGACGCCGCCAGCTACGAAGGCCACGTCTACATCGTGGGTGAGTACGAAAACCGCACGCAGGTGGACCGGGCCGTGGCCATCGCCAAAGGCGTGAAGGGCGTGCGGACGGTGACCACCTACCTGCTGCCCAAGAACGACAGCGACCACTGCGGCACCACGGACAACCTGGAGATCTACGGACGCATCAAAAAGGACCTGGTTGCGGACGGCGACATATGGTCCACCAACGTGCAAATCAAGACCGTCCAGTGCAATGTGGTCCTGCTCGGCATCGTCGGATCCATGAACGAACGGGAAAAGATCATCGACTACGCCAAAAAGACCAAGGGCGTCCGTAGCGTCAAGTCCTACCTCAAGATCAAGCGGTAATCCCCATGGGCGGCATGCAGGCTGTCATACGCTCCTCCTGCCGCTCGCTTCCGCTCGTCCTGTGCCTGCTGGCCCTGGGCACGGCCTGCGGGTGCGCCGCCAAATCCGTTGCGCCTCCGCCGCCCGCCGAGCGCATCCAGGCCCGTCCCGCCACGGCGCGGGCGGCCAAGGTCATCCGCACGGCGCGCGTGCTCCTGGGCTATCCCTACAAATGGGGCGGCTACCTGCCCGATACCGGCTTCGACTGCTCGGGGCTGATCTGGTTCGTGTACCACCAGAACGGCGTCAACCTGCCGCGCGTCTCCTACCGGCAGTTCGCGGCGGGCGCGTCCGTCAAGCGCACGGATGTCCGGCCCGGCGACCTGGTCTTCTACCGGGTCGACAAGAAGGGCAAGTCGCTGCACGGCGGCATCGTCACCGACCGGGGCACGTTCATCCACGCGCCCAGCTCGGGCAAGAAAGTCATGGAGTCGAGCCTGAATTCGCCCTACTGGCACGAGCACTACCTCGGCGCGCGCCGGGTGCTTTAATCGTCTGATTTTTCTTTGAAATCCGTCACTTTTTCGGTGGGTGCGGCGGACTTGCCCCGCGCCTTTCGCACGGCCTTGTCAACGGAGCGGCCCGCGGACTTGATGAACCCGCCAATGCGGCCTGCCGCCCGCTCCACGCCCGCCTCGGCCTTTTCCAGCGCCGGTCCCATGCCCCTGGCCGCGTCCCGTGCGGTCTTCTCCGCCTTGCGGGCCGAGTCCTTGATCCGAACCGCCAGCCTGTCGGCCGTCCGGTCGACCGAATCGACCACGGATTTCGCGGAACCCGTCACGCCCTTGCCCACGGACCGCGCCGAGTCCTTCACGCCACGGCCCGCCTTCTTGGCCCCGGAACCCATCGACCCGGCGGCACCGGCCACGCCGTCCACCACGGACCGGGCCACGCGCCGGGCGTTCCTCCTGGCCGCGCTGGACGAGCTCTTGACCAGCAGCCTGGTCACCTTGGTCACGGTTTCGCCGGAAATGGACATGAACATCCTGGCCGCCTCCAAAGTGGCGGAGCGCCGCATGCGGCCCTTGGTGTTCAGCTCGAGACTCATGTAATTGCGGGCGACAAGGCCGCAGCGCATGGTCAGAAGCGCATTGGTTGCGCCGGTCAGAACCGAGGCGGTGATGGTCCCGGCCACGGCCTCGGCGCCCGGTACCGCGCCCAGGGCGGACCCGGCCATAAGCGGGCCGATCAATTCCTGAATGGTGTCCTCGATGCCGAACTCGTCGAGCGATCCCGCCAGGAACGCGGTGACCGCTATGTTGGCGTACAGGTTGATCAGCTCGCGGTGATGGGGCCGCTGCTCGTAGAATTTGGAGATGCGCCAGACCAGCCGGGTGATCAGGAACAGGACCACCAGCGCGTCCAGCCGCCCGTTCTGGGAGACAGCCGTGCCGATGAATACCCGCTTGGCCGTGGAGCGGATTTCCTCGTCCGCCCGGTCCTTGAGGACCATCAGCCCCATGTCCAGGCCGGACTCGTCCCTCACGGCCACGCCGTTGTCCCTGAGTATCTTGTTGCGCGCCAGCCGCTTCACGAGCTGCCGCCTGAACCCGGCCATTTCCTCGTCCGTGGGATTGGCGTGGACCATGATCGGCCGGGGCCGCATCAGCGCCAGGACCAGCCACCAGCAGAACGTGGCCGCCGTCGGCAAAAGCAGGCCCCAGAAAACAAACGGCTCGAACTGGGGCCGGATGCGTCCGGCAAACTCCGCCAGCCCGGCGACGCAGTCGTAAAGGAAGACGAGGAACGCCCCGATGACGATGATCCCGGCCAGGGTCAGGAAATTCTTCATGGACTTGGACATGACGCAGAAATAGCCGCTAACGGGCGGCGAGTCCAGCGCGCGGGCCGCCGGTCAATTGTTGGTCTTGGTCCCCTTGTAGGTGAACGCCTTCTTGTCCATGGTGTAGTACGTGCCCCGGTCGATGCCCACGGCCCGGCCGCAGGCGCAATACACCTTGCCGTCGCGCTCCTCCATGTTCCAGACCCGGTCGATGCGGTCCTTGTGGCAGCGATGCACCTCGCCCTGGCCGATCTTGTGGTATTTCCACAACTTCCGGCGACAATCCGCGCATTTGAGCACCAGCATTCGTTCCGCCTCCCCGCCCGCTTACCCCGTGAACCGCCTGTCCGAGCGCAGGGTCTCGGCCTTGTCCGCGTTGCGGTCCAGCCATCCGAAGCGGTCCGCCGGGACGGCGTCGAATTTCGTGACGTAGGGCTTGATGTCCAGCAGCGGCGTGCCGTCGAGCACGTCGATGCCCCGGACGCGAAGAACGGTCCCCTCGATGGATTCCAGCCGGACCACGGACAGGCCGATCAGGTTGGGCCTGCGCGGGGCGCGGGTGGAGAACAGGCCGCGTTCCACGGTGTCCATGAAGGGAACCACCTTCAGGTCGTATCCCGAACTGCGGTGGAAGTGGTAGATCAGGTGGATGTGCGAAAAGCCGTCCAGGTCCCGCAGCCCCTCGGCGAATTCCTCGCGCAGCAGGATTTCCCCGGCCGCGTCTTGTGCCCCGGCGGGCTGGATGGGCATGTCGTCCAGAGTGGTGAATGGGGTGCGGATCACGCCGATGGGGGTGAAGGATATGGTGTCCACGCTCGGTTCTCCGTTGCGGTTATAGGTTTCACTCCGGCCCCTGGTCGGCGGCGCGGAACTGCTTCCCCCCGCAATACCTGTGGAGCGCGCCCGGCACAAGCCCCGGAAAGAAGCCTGGGCCGTCGAAATCCTGCCCGAACAAAATGTGCCGGTTTTGATTGAAATGGGCATCTGCCCTCTGTACACTGGCACCAAGTGAAAATTTACTGAAGACTTTGCGCGCTCCCTGAGCAAGCGCCTCATGGGGTTGTTATGATTACCAATATTATCGTTGGCTTGGTTTCATTCCTGGCCGGGGTTCTTGTTGTTCTGTTTCTTCAGCGGGACCGGCGGGGAAGATCGACCAGAAAGAGCCTGAACCGATTCAATTTCGACAAGCAGAAAAAATACGAAAAGGACGGCAGAAAATATCCCTTTTCCTACTGATCGAGGCCTGCGCCTCGGGCCGATGCGGGCGTCATGACCGCTCGAAATGCACGGTCTCGATCTCCGGGAAGTCGCCGAGGGTCTTGGCGATGCCCGCCAGCAGAAACGAATCGACCCACCAGAATATGTTGTTGCGCCGAACCTGGTCGCGCAGCTTGGCCATGCTCGCGCGGCGCTCCTCCCTGCTCCAGTAGAAGGCCCGGTGCAGGGCCTTGGCCACGCCCTCCACGTCATAGGGGTTGACCAGGTAGGCGTTTCTCTGGAGCTGGGCCGCGGCCCCGGCGAATTCGCTCAGAATCAGGACGCCGTCCGCCGTGTTGTTGCAGGCGCAGTATTCCTTGGCCACCAGGTTCATGCCGTCCCGAAGCGGCGTGACGAGAGCGATGTCCGCCGCCGAATAATAGGCCACCAGTTCATCGTGGGGCAGGTTGCGGTAGAGATAGTGCACCGGCACCCATCCGGGGAGGGAATACTCGCCGTTGACACGCCCCACCAACTGCTCGATCTCCTGGCGCAGCTCCCGGTACTCGTCCACTTCCTCGCGGCTGGGAACCGCGACCTGCACGAAGTTCACCTTTCCCCTGAGGTCGGGATACCGCTTGAACATGGTCTGCACGGACCGGATGCGCTCGGGGATGCCCTTGGTGTAGTCCAGCCGGTCCACGCCCAGGATGATCTTGCGGTGCCGGACCGCCTCCTTGAGCTCGAACGTCCTGCCGATCACGTCCTTCCGCTTGGCCATGCTTGAAAACTGGTTGAAATCGATGGAAATGGGAAAGGCGCCCAGCCGGAACGACCGATTGCCCAGATTCACGGTGACCACGGCCCCGCGCCCCCGAACCTTGGCCTCGGGCATGAGGCGCTGCAGGCAGCGCGCGAAATTGCGCCGGTCCTGCACGGTCTGGAAGCCCAGCAGGTCGTACTCGGTCAGGGCCTGGATGACCTTCCACCGCCACGGCAGCTTCATGAAGATGTCCGGCGTGGGAAAGGGGATGTGCAGGAAAAACCCGGTCCGCCGCTTCACGCCCATGGACTTCAGGAAGAATGCCTGGTGCATGAGGTGGTAGTCGTGAATCCAGATGTAGTCCTCGCTGGTGGACCGCCGGGCCACGGTCTCGGCGAACTTGAAATTCACGTCCAGGTAGGCGCGCCAGTACCGGGGATGAAACCGGCAGCGGGACTGGAGATCGTGAAACAGGGGCCAGATGATCTCGTTGGAAAATCCGAAGTAGTAGTCGTTTACCTCGGACCGGGTCAGGGACACGGTACACAGGTCGTACCCGGCCTCGGCGGAAAAATCGGACAAGAGCCCGTCCACGTCCACACCGGATTCGGCCGCGCCGGACCAGCCGATCCAAACGCCGCCCCGGTTCCTGAGCACCGGGGCCAGGGCCGTGACCAATCCGCCGCCGCCCTGCCGGACCTTCCATTGGCCGTCTTCCAGCTTCAGGGCGGCGGGCAACCTGTTGGAAACCACCACCAGCCGGCTCATGCCGGGTTCATCCGCGCTCGAGCCTCGGGGGTCAAATGTGTTATTTTTCTCCATTCCATTTTGGTACCGCGCTTTGGTGATGATTTCAACAGGGGTCCTCCTACGGGGATGCAAATTTCTGAATCCGCCCTGTTGACAAGACGCGCTCCGTGTTTATTTTTTGCCGCAGTCGACATCACACGCCGCCGAAGATCGGCGGTGAAGAGATCATAAGGAGATTTTTCATGGGTTTGAAACCGCTGCATGACCGCGTCATCGTCCAGAGGAAAGAACAAGAGGAAAAGACCGCCGGGGGCATCTTCATCCCGGACTCCGCCAAGGAAAAGCCCCAGAACGGCCTGGTCGTGGCCGCCGGGCCGGAGTGCAAGACCGTCAAGGACGGGGACATCGTCCTGTTCGCCAAGTATGCGGGCAGCGAGTTCACCATGGACGGCGACGAGATGATCATCATGCGTGAAGATGATATCCTGGGCGTATTCGCGTAAATTTTTCAACAAAACTTCATAGGATTCCGATACAATGGCTAAAAACATCGATTACAAGGCAGTCGCCCGCGAGGGCATGCAGCGCGGCGTCAACATTCTGGCCGACGCCGTCAAGGTCACTCTCGGCCCCAAGGGCCGCAACGTCATGCTGGAAAAGACCTGGGGCGCTCCCCAGGTGACCAAGGACGGCGTGACCGTGGCCGAAAAGGTCGACCTGGAAGACAAGCTCGAAAACATGGGCGCGCAGATGGTCAAGGAAGTCGCTTCCAAGACCAACGACATCGCCGGTGACGGCACCACCACCGCCACCATCCTGGCCCAGGCCATCTTCAACGAGGGCGTGAAGCTCCTGGCCGCCGGGCGCAACCCCATGGCCGTCAAGCGCGGCATCGACAAGGCCGTTGAGGCCGTGATCGAAGAGCTGGACGCCATGGCCAAGCCCATCAAGAAGTCCTCCGAGATCGCCCAGGTGGGCACCATCTCCGCCAACAACGACACCACCGTCGGCGAAATCCTGGCCGAGGCCGTGGAAAAGGTCGGCGACAACGGCGTCATCACCGTGGAAGAGTCCCAGGGCCTCAGCACGGTGCTCGATGTGGTCGAAGGCATGCAGTGGGACCAGGGCTACCTCTCCCCCTACTTCATCAATGACCAGGACAAGCAGGCCGCGGTCTTCGAGAACCCGTTCATCCTGCTGGCCGAAAACAAGATTTCCAACATCAAGCCGCTGGTCCCCATCCTTGAGGCCGTGGCCAAGGCGGGCCGCCCGCTTCTGATCATCGCCGAGACCGTCGAGAACGACGCACTGGCCGGGCTGACCATCAACGCCATGCGCGGCGCGCTCAAGGTGTGCGCGGTCAAGGCCCCCGGCTTCGGCGACCGCCGCAAGGACATGATCCGCGACATCGCCGTCATGACCGGCGCGAACCCGGTTTCCGACGACACCGCCGTGACCCTGGAAGCCATCCAGCCCAAGGACTTCGGCTCCGCCAAGAAAGTGGTCGTGGACAAGAAGAACACCCTCATCGTGGACGGCGCGGGCGACAAGGAAGCCATTCGTCACCGTTGCGACGAGATCTCCAAGATGATCGGCGCGTCCACTTCCGACTACGACCGCGAGAAGCTGCAGGAGCGGCTGGCCAAGATGGTCGGCGGCGTGGCCGTGGTCAAGGTCGGCGCACCCACCGAGATCGAGATGAAGGAGCGCAAGGACCGCGTGGAAGACGCCCTGAACGCCACCCGCGCCGCGGTTGACGAAGGCATCGTCCTCGGCGGCGGCACCGCCCTGGTGCGCGCGGGCAAGGTCCTGGCCAAGCTTGAGGGCGCGGACGACACCGAGCAGGCGGGCATCGACATCATCGCCCGGGCCATCGAGGAGCCGCTCAGGCAGATCGCCAACAACTGCGGCCTGGAAGGCACCGTGATCGTGGAGAAGGTCAAGGAGCTCAAAGGCAACACGGGCTTCAACGCCGCCACCGGCGAATTCGCCGACCTGATCAAGGAAGGCGTCATCGACCCCAAGAAGGTCACCCGCATCGCCCTGCAGAACGCGGCCTCCGTTTCCAGCATGCTGCTGACCACCGAATGCGCGGTCAGCGAGTACGAGCCGGAAGTGGAATAGCTCCCGCACCGCATGAAACCGCAAGGCCGGACGCTTCAGGCGTCCGGCCTTTTTTTGGCGCCCCGGGTTGTCGGCGGCGGGACAAGCCGCTACAGTGGGCGCATGTCATTCTTCGAAAAACTCGTGAAGCCCTACCGCAAGGGCGAAAAAAATTTCGACCGGGCCAGGGACGCGGAATCGCGCCGCAATTTCGACAAGGCCCGCGAATGCTACCTGGCCAGCGCGGCCGCCTTTGACGAGCACCTGGCCGACAAGCGGGCCGGGGGCGAGGAAATACGCCCGTCCCACCTGGCCATGGCCGGGCTGGCCTACACCCGCCTCGGCCGGTACGAGGACGCCCTTGCCATTCTGGACGAATGCCTGGAGCGCACGGACATCCCGGACGCCTTCCTGTACGCCGGGTTCGCCGCCGTCCGCCTCGGGCAGTTCGACAAGGCCCTCGAATACTGGAAAAACTACCCGACCTGGGCGGACCAGCGCATCCTGGCGAACATGCTCAGGGAGCAAATCGGGGCGCTCAAGGCCGCCCCCCCGGACGGGGACGCCATCTGCGACGCCGTGATCCAGGGCGTGTACGAGCAGAGCCAATACAACCGCATCCACAAGCACCGCATGGTCAACAACGACAAATACTCCGTGTACCGGCAGTGGTACTGAGTCCCGCCCGGACAAAACGGATGCCGCCCGAAGCGCGGCCGGTCTATTTCCGTCCCGAACAATCCGCCGCGGCCCCTTGATTGCGGCCATGCCCGCCCGTTGGGCAGGTTTTTTGCAAAAAGAACTGGCGCGTTCATGTTTTTGGCGGCCAAGTGGCCGCCCCGAGTCCAAGACCCCCGGAAACACACAGCCAACTGTTTGAAATGATGACTATTCCGACGCATACCGCACACCGCGCCCCGCTCCCGGTCCTCTGCCTGGCCGCCCTTCTGTTCCTCGCCTGCCCGGCCCTGGCCGCCGAAAGCTCGGTCGTGGGCACGGGCAAGCCCTCCCAGGACGTGCCCAACGTCCAGGCGGCCGTGGACAAGGGCGGACTGGTCACGCTCAGGGGGAACTTCAATTTCGGCACGGACGGCCGGGTCAGGATCACCAAGAACGTCCGCATCAAGGGCGAGGCCGATTCGGTGGGCGAACCCGTAACCACCATCACCGGCGGATACTGGACCTTCTACGCGCCCCTGCCGGTCAAGGGCGCGCCCCCGGCAAGCAAGGGGCCGATCATCTCCATCCGCGACATCCGCTTCGACGGCGCCCGATGCACGCCCCTGCATTTTCCGCATGCGGGCGGGCTGGACGTGCGCGGCTGCACGGTCATCGACGTCATCCCCCAACCCATGGACATCCACTGGTCCGGCGGCGACTCCCTGTCCTTCCAGGCCGGGATCGTGGTCGGCAACCGCATCGACCATCCCAAGGAACCGCTCAAGAGGGCGGTCACGGGCACCGTCCGCATCGAGAACAACCGCTTTCTCATGGAAAACAACCGCCCGGACGAGACCGCCGGGTTCGGCGTGCTGGCCGACTGGACCTGGGGCGCGGAAATCACCATCGCCCAAAACACCATCCACCGCGCCTCGCGCAACGGCATCGAGCTGCTGGACAACGTGCTGTCCGACAAGGGCAAGGGGTCCATCGCGGTCAAGGGCAACCGCATCACCACGGACGAGGAAGGCATCCCCTACCCCCATGTCTACGGTCCCAACGGCATTGTGGCGGGCTGGTATTTCGACACCTCCGGCGGCGCGGACTTCTCCCGGAACAGCCGCATGGCCATCACCGGCAATCGCATCGAGGGACGCGGCGAAAACTCCACCGGCCTCCTGCTCTACACCAACGACGCGGTGGTCACCTGCAATGACGTGGTCATGGGCGGCGGGCGCGGCGCGCGCGGCATCGTCCAGACCGGCTCCCGAGGCTTCTTCGCCAACAACCGGATTCGCGGCCAGGCCAGCTACGCCCTCTACTGCTACCCGTTCGAGGCGTTGACGGCCACGGCCAACAACTTCGCCTGGACCGAGGTGGGCGACTTCACCGGCTTCAAGGGCCAGGTCCTGCTCGGCGGGACCCTGAACGTGCTGGTGGGCGCGGCTCCCTCGGTCATCGACAAGGGCCGGGGCAACCGGCATGTGGACGTCGCGCCCTGCACGCTCCCCGAGGTGGACCCCGAAGGCGACGCCTGGGAACCCGTGGAGTAGCGCCCGGCGGCCCCTGCCCCCCCCTTGATTCCCATACGATCAATTTGGCATTCCCTTGTTGACAACCTCGTTCGCTCTTTGTATTGATTGAAAACGATTTTCAATCTCATCAAAGGAGCAGTCTTATGTGCGCGGCATTGGTAGGCGGAATGGACCGGCTGAAGAGGGAATACGTGACCGAGGCCCAAAAGAACGGGGTGAAGCTCAAGCACTTCACCGGCAAGGAACGAAAGATAGCCAAATCGCTGGGGAACGTGGACTTCGTGGTGCTGTTCACCAACAAGGTTTCGCACAAGGCGCGCAAGGACGTGCTGGACGCGGTGCGCGGCAAGGACGTGCCCGTGTACATGGAGCACTCCTGCGGGATCTCCACCCTGCGCAAGTGCCTGGGCGAGGCCGGGGCCTAGGCGGGTTCGGAACCCGAAACGCCCCGCTCCCGGTCCCACCCCCGGACCAGGTCGATGACCTTCTCGGTCAGACCGTTGAACTCGGGCTTGGTCACCTGGGCGTCGGCCATGACCGCCTTGCCCTTGTGCAGCGCGGACTTCGAGATGAGCGAGGAGAACAGGACCACGGGCAGCACCTTGAGGACCGGGTCCTCCTTCAGCCGACGGGTCAGAGTGTAGCCGTCCATCTGGGGCATCTCCACGTCCGAAACCACCACGTCCAGATACTCGAACGGGCTTTTCCCCTCCTCGCCGCACAGCGCCTTGACGGACTCCAGCCGCCGCCAGGCGTCGGCCCCGTCCCCGGCCATGACGACCTCGAAATTGGCATCCGTGAAATTCTTTTCCAGCAGGGCGCGCACCGACGTGGAATCGTCGGCGATGAGCGCCCGGTACCGCTCCTCCGAGACCACGTTGCTCAGGCTGGCCCGCGTCTGGCCCGACTCGTCCAGGTCGGCCAGGACCATCTCCAGGTCGAGCATGATGACGAACCGGTCCCTGATCTTGACCATGCCGGTGACGCAGTTGGTGTCCATGGACGACACGTACCGGCTCGGCGGCTCCACGTCCGCCCAGTTGACGCGGTGGATCTGGGTCACGCCGGATGTCAGAAACCCGGTGATCATGGCGTTGAACTCGGTGACGATGATCGGTGCGTTGAGATCCTTGGGGCGGGGGATGCCGAGCCAGATGCTCAGGTCCACCACGGGCAGGATCAGGTCGCGCAGGGGAATGGTACCGAGAAAACTCGGGTGCACGGCCGCCTCGGACCCTTCCAGCCCTTCGGGGGCCTCCACCACCTCCAGGACCTTGGCCACGTTGACGCCGAAATAGTGCGTTTCCACGCCGCCGTCCGTCTGCTCGTTGATGAAGAACTCGATGATCTCGAGTTCGTTGGTTCCCGCTTCCAGCAGGATGTCGGTCCGGCTCATAGCCCCTCCCGTGTCAAGTGGTCCGCGTGGTCACCCCCAGCCGTAACACGCGCCCGTCCGTTAGAGACATGATTATTCCGGGTCGGCCGACAACAAAAAAGGCGCCGTGGAACCCACGACGCCTTGTGTGAACAGGGTGTCCGCTTCCTAGGAGGAGGCGGCTCCGACGATCTCGGAGGAAACCAGGTCGAGGACGTCCCACTGGACCGGCTCCTCGTGCTTGACCGGACGCTTGATGGCCGCGCCCACGACCTCGTCCCAATGGACCGGGGAAACGCCCACGCGCGGGCAGCGGGTGGTCAGGTCCGCCTCGGTCAGGACGTGGCCCGCGGGCAGGTCGCGGGAGAAGACGATGCACTTGCGGAGCTTCTTGGCGGCGGCCTGCTCCTTGGGGAAGACCACCTTGCCCTTGATCTGCATGGCCTGCTCCACCTCGCGGATCATGGCCACCATGGACTCCAGCTCGTGCGGTTCCAGCGACGCCTGGTGGTCGGTGCCCTTGAGCGTCTTGTCCAGGGTGAAATGGCGCTCCACCACGCAGGCCCCCAGGGACACGGCGGCCACGCTCGGCCCCAGCCCCTTTTCATGGCCGGAATAGCCCACGGGCACGCCGTAGCGTTCCGACAGCCCCTCCATGACCGGCAGACCGATCTGGTCCTCGGGGCAGGGATAGGTGGAATTGCAGTGCAGCAGAACCACGTCGTCGTGGCGGGCGCGGATCTCGGCCATGGCCACGTCGATGTCCTCCAGGCCGCTCATGCCCGTGGACAATATGATCGGGATGCCCGCGGCCGCGTACTTGCGGACCAGCGGCACGTTGACCAGCTCGGCGGAGCTGATCTTGAGCAGCTCCACGTCCAGGTCGAGAATCTGGGCCAGGCTCGGGTCGTCCCAGGCCGAGGCGAAAAAGACCAGCCCCTTGGACTCGCTGTACTCCTTAAGTTCGGCCATCTGCTCGATGGACAGCTCAAGGGCGTTGCGGTGCTCGCCGTAGGTGGGGCCGAAGGAATTGGGTCCGGTATAGGGCGCGGCGCGGCCCTCGCGGGTCAGCAGCGCCTCGTTGTTCCGCTTCTGGAACTTGACCGCCTGCACGCCGGCGGCCGCGGCCTCGTCGACCATCCGCTTGGCGATTGCAAACTCGCCCTGGTGGTTGTTGCCTATCTCGGCGACGATGAAGCAGGGCTGGCCCTGGCCTATGGTGACGCCGGAACGGAGGGTGATGGACTGGATCTGTTTCATGTCAGAATCTCACGATTTCAAATCCGCGCTTTTCCGAGTAGGGCAATATCTGCTCGAAAATCTCGCCCTGCTTGCCGAAAGAGGTGATGACCACGGCATCGCAGTCAACCTGGCTCAGGACATGCGGCGCGGAAACCACATGGCCGTTGAAAACCTGCCCCTGTTTCTTGGTATCGTTGTCGAGAAGCGCCAGGACCTGGAAGCCCGTGTTCCGCAACGCGGACAGCGCCACCTCGCAGGTTTCGGAAGCGCCGAAAAGCGCCAGCTTCCTTTTTCCACGGGACTTCAGCCCGTCGAGCTTGTCCAGGACGTATTCCTTGATGTTGGAATAGAGCCGGACCGTTTCCGAGGAATAGTCGGAAAACATGCGCTGCCGGGCCTGGTGGCCCCGGTCCGTCAGGGCGTAGCGGTAACTCTTGCCGTTGACCGGCAGGAACTCGACCAGCTCCTCGCCCTGCAGTTGCTTGAGGTATTGGTTGACCATGGCCCCGGACAGGTTGAGCTGTTTGCCCAACTCGAACTGGGACAGGGCGGGATTTCTGGACAGGACGTCCAAGATGGCCAGGACCCGGGTGGATTTGCTCGGCTTGAGGTAACATCCGTCGGTAATCAGCATTCCGGCCACCACGTTTTCAGCTCGTTCTGCCATGAGTCCTCTCGGTCGTTCGCTCGGTCAATGATTCATTTGTGCGGGTGGCGCAAATCCCTGTCGGGAATAGCATCTTAGGCAGGGGCCACCACCCTGTCAACTCGCCGTCCGGCAAGGCTTTCCGCCTTGCCTCCGCCTCCGGGGACCCCAAGGGCGCGCGGCGATCAATCGTTGACATATTGAATAATCGACCCTTTCCGCCCCGGACTTTAGCCGCCGGGAAATCATTTCCCCATTTAGAGGCGAGTATGGCATTGCAAGGAGTCTGCCAAGCCGCTCCGCGCAGCGTGACGACGCATAGAGACATACAACAACCAGCTGAAGTGATTGATTTTTTCCGCAGCATCCCGTCCATTGCGGCCAACGGCCGCCCCGGAAAGCGCGAAACGCTCACGGCGATCCGTCAAAATACCGCCCCTCCATGTTTCAAACAGGCCATATTGACCCCGTGTCCGGCCTATTATACGTACGTCGAGCGCATTCGCTTTCAACCCAGAAAAGGAACGGTTCCATGGATCAAATCGATCGCCCCTGGCTCAAGGCGTACGACCCCGATGTGCCGCCCACCCTGGACTATGAAAAGATTCCCCTTTTCAAGTTCCTGGACCGGGCCGCCCACAAATGGCCCAAACGCAAGGCCATTGTTTTCAAGAACTGGTCGGTCACCTACGCCAACCTCAAGACCCGGAGCGAAATATTCGCGGCCAACCTCAAGGCCGCAGGCATCCGCAAGGGCGATCGCGTGGCGCTCATGCTGCCCAACCTCCCCCAGACCATCATCGCCCTGTGGGGCGTGCTCCGGGCCGGGGCGGTCGGCGTCATGACCAACCCGCTGTACATGGAAACCGAGATCGTTCACCAGTTCAACGACGCCGGGGTGCGGTTCTGCATCACCCTGGACCTGCTCTGGCCCAAGCTCGACAAGCTCAGGGACCAGATCCCGGTGGAACGGTTCTTCGTGACCACCATCGCCGACGGACTCCGCTTTCCCTTAAGCACGCTCTACAAGCTCCAGCAGAAAAAATCCGGCTCCGCCCCCAAAATTCCCTTCGACAACAAGACCATCCTGCCGTTCAAGACGCTGACCAAGGGCAAGGACCGATTCACCGAGCAAAGGGTGGACGCCGAAGACCCCGCCCTGCTCCAGTACACCGGCGGCACCACGGGCGTGGCCAAGGGCTGCATCCTGACCCATTTCAATATCGGGGCCAACGTCCAGCAGTGCCACGCCATGATGCACCGGCTGGGCCGGAAGAAGGAAACCTTCCTGGGCATCCTGCCCTACTTCCACATCTACGGCCTGACCGTGTGCCTGGCCTGGCCCACCTCCATCGGCGCCACCCTGGCCCCGTTCCCGCGCTATGTCCCGCTCGACGTGCTCAAGGGCATCGACAAGCTCAAGCCCACGGTCTTTCCCGGCGCGCCCGCCCTCTACATCTCCCTGCTCCAGCAGAAAAACATCGACAAGTACGACCTCAAGTCCATCGAGGTCTGCGTTTCCGGCTCCGCGCCCATGCCCGTGGAATACATGGAGCAGTTCGAGGCGCGCTCCGGCGGGGCCTCCATCTCCGAGGGCTACGGCCTGACCGAAGCCTCGCCCGTGACCCACTTCAACCCGCTGGAGGGCGTGTCCAAGCCCGGCTCCATCGGCCTGCCCTTCCCGGACACCGACGCCAAGGTCGTGGACATGGTCGTGGGCGGCGAGCCTTTGCCCCCGGGCAAGCGCGGCGAGCTGGTCATCCGGGGCCCCCAGGTGATGAAGGGCTACTACAACCGGCCCGACGCCACGGCGGACGTGCTCCGCAACGGCTGGCTCTACACCGGCGACATCGCCACCATGGACGAGGAAGGCTACTTCTACATCGTGGACCGCAAGAAGGACCTGATCATTTCCGGCGGCTACAACATCTACCCGCGCGAGATCGACGAGGTGCTGCACACCCACCCCAAGATCAAGGAGGCGGTCAGCGTGGGCATCCCCCACGAGGCGCGCGGCGAAATCGTCAAGGCGTTCGTGGTCGTCCAGGACGGCGAGGATCTGACCCGCGCCGAGGTCATCGCCTACTGCCGCGAGAAGCTCGCCAACTACAAGGTTCCCAAGAAGGTCGAGTTCCGCAAGGACCTGCCCAAGACCATGGTCGGCAAGGTCCTGCGCCGCGCCCTCCGCGAGGAGGAAGAGGCCAAGCTCGAAGCCCGGCTGAAAAAACAGGCCGCCAAAAAGGCGGCCGACTCCGAGACCGGCCAGGCGTAACCCTGCCTGCCCGACATGACGGCTCTCCAGGCCTCCCTCTCCCCGTCCGGGAGGGGGAGGCCTTTTACAATTTTGAAAACCCGAATTTTTCATTACGGAAAATTGCGGCCGGTTTTTTGGGAGGGAATGAAGTAAAACTGACAATTTATCCAACCATACCGCCACATTTCCAAAAACGTCTTGCTGAAAAAGTCTTTCACTCGCCGTTCATTTGGTGTAAGCAGCTATCTTATTCCCCTGTGTAATTCACTATTCCTATGAGAGGAGGAAACGATGAAAGGTTTTCTGAAAAGTGTCGGCCTGCTGACCATCCTTCTGGTCTGCTCCGCCTTCCTGTTGTCCGGTTGCGGCGAAGACAAGCCCAAAACCATCAAGATCGGCTTCAACCTCCCCCTGACCGGCGACATCCCGGAAGTGGGCGAAGGCTCCAAGAACGCGGCCGAGATGTACTTGAAGGACATCAACGACAACGGCGGCCTGGAAGTGGGCGGCCAGAAGTATCCCCTGGAATTCGTCTACATGGATAACGAATCCAAGGCGGAATCCGCCACCAACGTCGCCCTGAAGCTCATCGAGCAGGAAAACGTGGTCGCCATCATCGGTCCCAACTCCTCCAAGCAGGCCGTGCCCGCGGGCGGCACCTGCAACGAAAACCGCACCCCCATGATTTCCCCGTGGTCCACCAACCCGAACACCACCCTGGACCGTCCGTGGGTCTTCCGCGCGGCCTTCCTGGATCCGTTCCAGGGTCCCGTCGTGGCCGACTTCGCCTCCAAGAAGTTCAACGCCAAGACCGCGGCCGTCATCTTCGACGTGTCCAACGACTACTCCAAGGGACTGGCCGAAATCTTCAAGTCCTCCTGGGAAGCCAAGGGCCTCGGCCCGGTCGTGGCCTTCGAGTCCCACGGCACCAAGGACCAGGACTTCTCCGCCCAGTTGACCACCATCATCGCGGCCAACCCGGACTTCATCTTCGTGCCGGACAACTACAACCAGGTGGCGCTCATCGTGCAGCAGGCGCGTGACCTCGGCTACACCGGCCCGTTCATGGGTTCCGACGCCTGGGGCACCCCGGACCTGATCAAGCTCTGCGGCGAGCAGTGCTTCGGCAACTACTTCTCCACCCACTACGCCGCCGCCGGCGCCAAGGGCGCCACCAAGGTCTTCATCGACCGCTACGAGGCCGCCTACGGCGCCACCCCGGCCGACTACGCAGCCCTGACCTGGGATTCCATCGGCATCATGGTCGAGGCCATCAAGAACTACGGCAAGGTCGATGCCGACCCCGTTGAAATGCGCAAGGGCATCCGCGAGGGCCTGGCCGCCATCACATCCTTCGACGGCATCACCGGCTCCTGCAAGTTCGACGCCCAGGGCGACCCGATCAAATGCGCCGTGGTGGTCAAGATCAGCGACAAAGGCGAATTCGTCTTTGAAGAGTCGGTCTGCCCGTAGGCCGCTGACTGAACGAAAACACAAGGCGGGGGCCACACGGCCCCCGCCCTTTTACTGACAACCCGGGCCGGTCCGTTCGGCATCTCCCCCAAAGGCCCATATATTTCTCGGGAAGAAGAAAGTGGACTTCATCATTCAAAACATCCTCAACGCGCTTCAGTGGGGCAGCTTCTATGCCCTGATCGCGTTGGGCTACACCCTGGTGTACGGCGTCCTGCGCCTGATCAACTTCGCCCACGGCGACGTATTCATGGTGGGCGCGTACATAGCGTTTTTCGTGTCCGGGTTCATGCTCGGAGACACCCTCGGCCTGTCGCCGACGGTCACCTTCCTGTGCGCTCTGCCCGTGACCATGATCCTGACCTCCCTGGTGGGCGTGACGCTGGAGCGCATCGCCTACCGGCCGCTGCGGCGCAAGGGAGCGCACCGGCTCTACGTGGTCATCACCGCGCTCATGTGCGGCCTGATCCTGGAGTACTCCAACCTGGCCGTGCTCGGCGCCAGCCGCCTCAAGTTCCCGGAGCTGATCCACAAGACCGTCTGGAACATCGGCGGCGTGACCGTCACCAACCTCAAGGTGATCGTCATCGTAACCGCCGTCCTGGTCTTCCTGTTCCTCAACTTCATCGTCACCCGGACCAAGATCGGCATGGCCATGCGCGGCATTTCCTATGACAAGTTCGCCATCCCGCTCATGGGCATCCCCATCGACAACATCATCGTCTTCACCTTCATCCTGGGTTCGGGGTTCGCCGGACTGGCCGGGCTGCTGTTCGCCATGTCCTACCCGATCCTGGAGCCGTTCATGGGCATGCTCATCGGCTGGAAGGCGTTCATCGCGGCGGTGGTCGGCGGCATCGGCGACATCAAGGGCGCGTTCGTGGGCGGCTTCCTGCTCGGCTTCATCGAGGTCGGCGTGGTGGCCCTGCCCTTCCTGGAGTCCACCTACCGCGACCTGTTCGCCTTCACCATTCTCTTGATCATCCTGTGGATCAAGCCCACCGGCCTGTTCGGCATGCCGCAATCCACCAAGATCTAGGGGAGCCGCAATGCAGAAATACTCCCTGAACGTCCTCATGGCGGCCGTGGCCGTGCTCCTGCTGGTGATGGCCCAGTTCAAGATCATCGACAACTACATCCAGGCGGTCATCATGTACGTGGGCATCAACATCATGATGTCCACCTCGCTCAACCTGGTGAACGGCAACATGGGCGAGTTCACCTGCGGCCACGCCGCCTTCATGTGCGTGGGCGCGTACGTCTCGTCCATCCTGTCCGTGCTCTTCTTCGGCAACAAATTCGGCGACCCGATCTTCCCGGCCTCCATGGCCGTCGTCGTCTTCCCGGTCATCGTGCTCCTGGGCGGGGCCGTGGCGGCCCTGTCGTCCATATTGGTGGCCCTGCCCTCCTTCAAGACCCGCGACGACTACCTGGCCATCATCACCATCGCTGTCAACTACATGGTCATCTCGGCCATCGAGAACATGGACTGGATCGGCGGCTCGCGCGGCTTCCAGGGCATGAAGGACACGGTCTGGGCCATGCGCGACACGCTCTCCGCCCCCTGGATGCTCCTGTGGGTCATCCTGTTCACGGCCTTCACCATCTGGGTCATCCGGCGGTTCATCACCTCCACCTACGGCAAGGGCGTCAACGCCGTGTGCCAGGACGAGGTGGCGGCCGAGATCATGTCGGTCAACACCAACAAGATAAAAACCGTCAACTTCATGATCTCCGCGGGCCTGGCCGGGTGCGCGGGCGGCCTGTTCGCCCACATCGTCGGCTACGTGAACCCCCAGTCCTTCAACATCCTGAAGTCCACCGAGGCCATGGTCATGGTCTACCTCGGCGGCATGGGCTCGCTCTCGGGCGCGATCATCTCGGCGGTCCTGTTCACCGGGCTGATGGAGGTGCTGCGCTCCGCGGGCGTCATCAAGTGGGTCATCATCCCCCTCATGCTGGTCCTGATCATGCAGTTCAGGCCCGAGGGGCTTCTGGGCAACAAGGAGTTGTCGGACGTGTTCCCCAAACTCAAGAAATTCTACACCTTCAAATAGGGGGCCGACATGTCATTGCTGAAAATCGACTCCCTGACACAGCGTTTCGGCGGCCTGCAGGCGGTCAGCGAATTCTCCGTGGACATGCAGGGCGGCGAGCTCATGGGCCTCATCGGCCCCAACGGCGCGGGCAAGACCACCATCTTCAACCTGATCTCCGGGTTCTACCAGCCCACCGAGGGGACCATCACCCTGGACGGCACGCCCACCGCCGGCCTGCGGCCCCATCAGGTGACATCCCTGGGCGTGGCCCGGACCTTCCAGAACATCCGGCTGTGGCACGACATGACCGTGCTGGACAATATCCGCATCGCCCAGCACTACCGCCTGGGCTACTCGGTCTGGGATTCCGTGCTCCGGGGCCGGAAGTACCACGCCCGCGAGACCCGCATCCGGGAGATCGCCGAGGAACTGCTCGAAGCCATGTCGCTCACCGATGTGGCCATGGAGCTGCCCAAGAACCTGCCCTACGGCGTGCAGCGCCGCGTGGAGATCGCCCGGGCCATGTCGGTCCAGCCCAAGCTTCTGCTCCTGGACGAGCCGGCCGCCGGGCTGAACTCCGCGGACGTGGAGGACCTCATCAAGCTGGTCCGCTGGATTCACGACCACTTCGACATCACCATCTTCATGATCGAGCACCAGATGAAGGTCGTCACCTCCCTGTGCCAATGGATCAAGGTCATCGACTTCGGCGCGACCATCGCCGAGGGGACCGCCGAAGACATCCAGTCCAACCCGGCCGTCATCAAGGCCTACCTGGGAGACGACAACATATGAGCACCCCCCTTCTCCAAATCGACGACCTGTACGTCAAATACGGCAACATCGAGGCCCTGCACGGCATCTCGTTCACGGTGAACCAGGGCGAGATCGTCACCCTCATCGGCGCGAACGGGGCGGGCAAGTCCACCACCCTCATGTCCATCGCCCAGTTGCCGCCGCCCGAAGCGCCCCGCATCACCAAAGGCGACATCAAGTTCAAGGGCGAGTCCATCCTGGGCATGGGTCCGGACAAGATCGTCTCCGACCTGCACATGGCCCTGGTGCCCGAGGGGCGGCACATCTTCGGCAACCTGACCGTGGAGGAAAACCTCAAGCTCGCCACTTACTCCCGCAAGGGCGGCCAGGCGGAGATCGACCGCGACTACCAGCGCGTGTACAAGCTCTTCCCCCGCCTGGACGAACGCAAGAAGCAGCGCTCCGAGTCGCTGTCCGGCGGCGAACAGCAGATGCTCGCCGTGGGCCGCGCGCTCATGTCCGGCTGCAAGGTCATCATGCTCGACGAGCCGTCCATGGGCCTGGCCCCGCTGCTCATGTACGACATGTTCCGCACCCTCAAGGAGCTCAACGAGGAAGGCATGACCATCCTGCTCATCGAGCAGAACGCCAACCTGGCCCTCAAGTTCGCCCACCGGGGCTATGTCATCGACACCGGCGAGATCGTGGCCCAGGGGCCCAGCGACCAGCTCATGGAAGACCCGGAGGTCAAGAAGGCGTACCTCGGCGGCTGACCGCGGCATCCATCGACAAAACGCCCCCTGCCCGGCTACGCCGGACAGGGGGTTTCTTTTTGGCGCGGGGAAGGCTTCTGGCACGGCTTGTGCTTTCATTCCCGGCAGGAAAAAAATGCACGGTCAACCATAAAGGGGGGCAACCACGCCATGTCGACGCAATCCATCGGATCAAACAGCTACCTGGACGCCTACTCGCTGTTGCAGGCGGCCACCGAACAGAAGCAATTGCAGGAAGAGGCGGCCAAGGTCAGCCGGGAGCAGGCCCAATACGGCACGTCCTCCATGGGCCAGGACATCCTGTCCTATCTGTCCAAGATTCCCGCCGGAAGCGACGGCATGCTCTCCTTCCAGGACGTGGACGACTACCGCGAGGAGATGGAGACCCGCTGGGACGTGGAGGTCATGGCCGACCTCAAGGAACTCGGCGTGGACATCACCCAGCAGTTCCCCCTGACCTACAGCCCCACCACCGGCAAGGTCACGGTTTCCGGCGACCATGAGGACAAGGCGACCATCGACAAGTATTTCGAGGACAACCCGGACAAGGTCGCGGACTTCGAAACCATCGTCCAGTTGGGCAAGCTCACGGCAACGGCCGAAGACAGCATCTCCCTGGACATGATGTCCACCGACCTCCAGCTCCAGTCCCTGGCCTGGTGGTTCGAGGACAACACCGATCCCACCAGTTGGTTCGAGGGCGGCGGCCTCCTGGCCTTCAGCGGCTCTTCTTCCTACAAGGGCCTGAACCTCACGGTCTAGCGGGCCGACCGCCTCAGCCCGCGCACTTTTCGGTGGATTCGAGGCCAAAACAAGGCCCTATCCCCTCCACTCGCCCAGAGCTTCGAGAAGCCGATCCACATCGGTCCCGTCGTTGTAGAAATGGGGCGAAACGCGGACGGCCCCACGCCGCACCGAGACATCCACGTTGCGCGCCGCCAGGAAGGCATGCAGCCCGTCCGGGTCGCCCGGCGGCATGAAGGACACGATGCCCGAGCGGTGCCGCTCCGACCGCGCGCCGACCACGGGCCACCCCAGGTCGGCCACCCCCCGCAGGATGCGGCCGGTCAGGGACAGGACCCGGTCGCGGATACGCTCCACCCCCAAGCCAAGAAGCATGTCCAGGCCCGCGTCCAGGGCGGCCAGGGCCATGTACGGGACCGCGCCGGGCTGGTATTTCCCGGCATCCTCCCTGATCTCGTGCTCCACCGAATACGCGCCGGGGTTCCGGACGCTGCTCCAGCCGTAGAGCACCGGCCTGACCCGCTCCCGCAGCGCGGGGGCGATATAAAGAAATCCGCCGCCCCGCACGCCCAACAGCCACTTGTGCGCGCCGCAGGCCAGGAAGTCGATGCCCAACGAAGCCACGTCCATGGGAAGCACGCCCAGCCCCTGGATGGCGTCCACGCCGAAGACCAGCCCCCGTTCCCGGCACAGATTGCCTATGCCCGCCACATCCGCGTAAAACCCGGTGTGGAAGTCCACGGTGGTCACCGCCACCAGCCGGGTCCGGCCCGTGATCCGTGCGGCCACGTCGTCCACGGTGAAGGAGCCGTCCGCGCCCCGCTCCACCATGCGGACCGCAACGCCCCGGTCCGCCAGGTACAGCCAGGGATACACGTTGGCCGTGAAGTCCGGGACAACAATGACCGCCTCGTCGCCCTCGCGCCAGTCGAACCCGCCCGCCACCAGGCTCAATCCGTGCGACGTGCCGCCGGTCAGGGCGATGTCGTCGGGCTCCCCGCCCACCAGCCGGGCCAGCTTGTCCCGCGTCCGGGCGACAACGCCGTCCCACTTGCCGTTGGCCCCGGCTCCCATGGCGGCCCTGTCCTCCAGGTATGCGGCCACGGCACGGATGCCGGGAAGGCTCATGGGTGTGGACGCCGCGTTGTTCAGGTAGGTCCGCTTCAGGGTGATGGGAAAATCATGTCTGTGCCAATCATGGGGCATACGCTTGTCCTCGATGCAGGATGAAAGATGATGCCATGCTATCCAAAAAAACGCGGCCGATCCAGAACGCAAAAAAGGCGCGCCGCATAAGCGGCGCGCCCTCATCTGTCTGCCAAGGCTTGTAAAAACCCTATTCGACCACGGTGGCCTTGTTGATGAAGACCGGCTTGACGGGCACGTCGTCGTGGAAGCCGTTGCGGCCGGTGTCCACGGACTTGATCTGATCGACCACGTCCCGGCCATCCACGACCTTGCCGAAGACCGCGTAGCCCCAGCCCTGGGGGGTCTCGGAGGAGAAATTGAGGAACGCGTTGTCCTTGACGTTGATGAAGAACTGGGAGGAGGCGGAATGCGGGTCCATGGTCCGGGCCATGGCCAGGGTGTAGCACTCGTTCTTCAGGCCGTTGTTGGCCTCGTTCTCGATGGGCGCGCGGGTGGCCTTTTCCTTCATGTTCTCGTCCATGCCGCCGCCCTGGACCATGAATCCGTCGATGACGCGGTGAAAGATAAGCCCGTCGTAGAAGCCGTCCTCGACATACTGCTGGAAGTTCGCGGCGGTCTTGGGGGCGTTGTCGAAATCAAGCTCGATGACGATGTCGCCCATGCTGGTTTCCATTTTGATCATTCTTCACTCCTTTTCCCGACGCTTGGCCGGAGATATTTCATTGGTTTTCCCTGCAGCAAAAGCGCTGCCGCCGCCAACGGCGGTCAGGGTTCGGGCGGCTCGGCCACCTCGCCCTTGACCTCGGGACCGGGAGCGCCGGGCAGGGAGTCCATGCGGGGCAGGACCTCGATCTCGTCGCCGTCGGCCAGAGGTGCCCGGGGCAGAACGATATCGCCCTCGGGCACGGACAGCAGGGAGCCGAGCTTCATGATGTTTTTCTTCACTACCACGGAAGCGTGCGGCTCCATGATTTCGGTCTGCCTGGCCGTATAGGGATTTTCGGGCTGGAAATTCACGGGCGCAGGCCCGTCCAACAGGCCGGTGGCGAGGTAGGCGAGCGCCAGCCCCGCCCCGACCGGCTTGAGAAACTTCACAAGGCCCGCGATGGACACGGCCCCTCCTAGCCCTTGAGCGGCGCGACCACGATTTCCTGGTCCTCGGCCGTGAGATAGGGGTGCATGGGCAGGGCGAAGATGCGCCCTGCCACGTCCTCGGTAACCGGGAAATCGCCCATGGCGTATCCCAGGTAGTCGAACGCCTTCTGCAGATGCAGCGGCTTGGGGTAGTAGATGGTGGACGGCACGCCCGCCTCCTGGAGTTGCTCCATGCACTGGGTGCGGTGATCGGCGTCGCGCGCCAGCACGCAGTACTGCGCCCAGACCGACTGGCAGCCCTCGGCCACGGCGGGCGGAGTCAGGCCGTCGATGGGACCGAGCAGCGCGGCGTAGCGGTCGGCGACCTCCTGCCGCTTGGCGATCTCGTCCGGGAAGATGGCGAACTTGGCGAGCAGCACGGCGGCCTGGATGGAATCGAGGCGGCCGTTGATGCCGATGCGGTCGTTGTCGTATTTGTGCGTGCCCATGCCGTGAACGCGGATGGAAGTCAGCAGGGTGCGGGCGTCCTCGCTGTGGCAGAAGACCATGCCGCCGTCGCCGTAGCAGCCCAGCGGCTTGGCCGGGAAAAACGAGGTGCAGGCCATATCGCCGATGGAGCAGACGGACCGCCCCTTGTAGGTCGCGCCAAAGGACTGGGCCGCGTCCACGATGAGAAACAGGCCGTAGTTCTGGGTCAGCGGCTCAATGGCGTCGTAGTCGGCGGCCTGGCCGAAGATGTCCACCACGATGACGCCGCGGGCCTTGAGCTCGGGCCGGCTGTCCTGGAGATCGTCTATTTTGCGGCGCAGGTCCTCGGGGTCCATGTTGTAGGTCACGGGATCGATGTCCACGAATACCGGCGTGGCGCCGAGCAGGGCCACGACCTCGGCCGTGGCGATGAAGGTGAACGGCGTGGTGAACACGGCGTCGCCCGGACCGACGCCCTGGGCCATGAGCGCCATGAGCAGGGCGTCCGTGCCGGACCCGCACCCCACGGCGAACTCGGAGCCGGTATAGTCGGCCAGCTTGCTTTCCAACTCGCCGATCTCCGGTCCCATGATATACGCGCCGTGCTCGAGGACCCCGTCGATCCCCTTTTTCACGGCCTCTTCAATCTGTTTGTACTGTGTCTTCAAATCAATGAACGGTATACTCATTTCTTGTGTTCTCTCTTGGTATATATTGGTTCCGGCACAGTCTCTCACGAACCCTGTGCCGATACAAGGATTTTGCGCCTCAGGAATACCTGAACCGGGACGCCGCGGCCACGAAGCGGTCGGCCCATCCGGGCACGGCCAGGGCGTGGATGTGATTGTATCCGGCCAGGGTGTTGTTTTTCAGAAAGCCGTCATGCCCGATGGCGCTGCCCTTTCCCCGGTGCATCATCAGCCCGGTGGGCACAGTGACCGGCGCGTCGGACACGCACAGGGAATAGTGGAACTCGTGCCCCAGGATGCGGGAGCCGAACTCGAAGAACGGGTTTTCCAGCATGACCTCGGCCTCGGTGTAGCCGAGCCCCTGCGGCCGGGGGCAGAAGGCGGTGGAAACCGGGAACACCCCGGCCATGGCATGGGTCGCCCCGTGGATTTCGAGCGCGTCGCACAAAACCATGAACCCGCCGCATTCGGCGTAGATGGGCAGCCCGGCCAGGGACAGCTCCCTCAAATGGTCCAGGACGGATCGGTTGGCGGCTATCTCGGCCGCAAAGACTTCGGGAAAACCGCCGCCTAGATACAGCCCGTCGATGTCGGGCCACGGATCATCCGCCAGCAACGACACGCGGACCAGCTCGGCCCCGGCATGCTCCAGGGCTTCCAGATTCTCCGGGTAGTAGAACCAGAGCGCGGCGTCGTGGACGTAGCCGATGCGGACCTTTTTGTCCTTCGGCTCGCCGGGGAAAAGGGGTGCCGGCTCTGGGCCGAATGCGGGCGCGGAACAGGCCGCCTGGAAAATGGCGTCCATGTCGAGCCACTCGTCGGCCATGTCGGCCAGTTTGTCCAGATGGGCGGAGCCGTCGTATTCCTGGTCGGACATCAGCCCCATGTGCCGCTCCGGGATCGGGTTGGAGCCGATCTTGGGCAGCATGCCGAGCACGGGCACGCCGGTGTGGGTTGCAACGGACTTGGCCAGCACCGAGCGATGGCGCTCGCCCGCCGTGCGGTTGAGGATGACCCCGGCCAGGTTCACGCCCGGCTCGAACTCGGCGCATCCCTTGATGATGGCCGCCACGGTCCGGGTCATCTTGGTGCAGTCGATGGCCAGAATGACCGGGGCGTCGAGCACCCGGGCCAGCTCCGCCGTGGAGCAGGAGCCGTGCTCGTCCATGCCGTCGAACAACCCCCGGTTGCCCTCGATGACGCAGACGTCGGCATTCCGCGACTTGTGGAAAAATATCGACCGGATGGTCTCGGACGAGTGGAAAAACGGGTCGAGGTTGGAACACGACCGCCCGGCGGCCAGGCCGAGCCATTGGGCGTCGATGTAGTCCGGCCCCTTCTTGAACGGGGCCACATGCTTCCCGGCCCGGCTGAAGGCGCGGGCCAGGGCCAGGGAGACGATGGTCTTCCCGGTGCCGCCGGACAGACCGGCCAGTACGATGCGGGGAATAAAATCTTGCACGAATCTCTCAACCATCACAGACTGTTAATAAAGGTTCGAGCGCGAGGCGCGCTGTGCCGGACGGCCGTCGGACAGGCAACGCGCGCCGGGACGCCGACAGGTCTTGGCCAACGGGATGATCGGACTTTTGCAACAGCCTTGAACCAAGAAAAGCCTTGCCCGACATCGTGACGATGGGGGGCAAGGCCTCAAATGCCGAGAACGGCCGAAGCTTAGGCTTCGCCCTCGGAAGCGGCCTGCTTGCCGGCACCGGCCAGGCCGTACATGGTGGTGGACCCGGAGGACCAGAAAACCATTTTTTCTTCCTGAACCAATTCGGTCAGAAGCTTTTTGACGGCACGGGCCTTCTCATCCGGGAACAGCTTGGTGAAGTCATTGAAGTAGAACTTGGATTTGCTCTTGGACTTCTCTTCGCAAAACTTGATGATTTCAGCTTTTGCGGCTTCATTATCGAGTGCCATAACGGACTCCTTGTCTTTATGGAAGTCGGGGTACGGCGCGATGCCGTACCCCGGAGCTTCGTTATCTTACCACTTGAACTGCGTGGTCTGGCGCCAGGTGTAGTACGCCGGATCACGGAAGTCGTCGATCAGGTGCTCGGAGAACGGCAGTTCGCATTTCTCGAAGAAACGCTCCCAACCGATGCGGGCAGCCCAGTCGCCCAGACGCTCGTACTTGTTGGCGTCGGCGGAGTAGGTGTCGAGAATCTTCTTGATGACCTTGGTCATCGTGGGCCAGCGAGGCGGCTCGTTGGGAATGAACGGAACCACGACCTTGGAGAAGGCGGGCTTGGTCAGGCGGTTGGAGATCTTGCCGCCAACCATGATGGCGATGCCGTCGCCGTCCTTGTCGGCCAGGGGCATGGACGGACACATGGTGTAGCAGTTGCCGCAGAACATGCAACGCTCCTGCTTGACCGCAACGGTCTTGTAGGTCTCGCCGTCGAGCTCGATCTTGGAGGGGCGGACTGCGCCGGTGGGGCAGGCGGCCACGGCCAGGGGGATCTCGCACAGGTTATCCAGGTACTTGTGGTCCAGGATGGGCGGCTTGCGGTGAATGCCCAGGATGGCGATGTCGGAGCAGTGGACCGCGCCGCACATGTTCAGGCAGCAGGCCATGGAGATGCGCACCGGAGCGGGCAGCTTCATGCTCTGGAAGTCATCGAAGACGACGTCCATGGTGGACTTGACGGTACCGGAAGCGTCCGTGGCCGGGGTGTGGCAGTGGACCCAACCCTGGGTGTGGACGATGTTGGTGACGCCGGCGCCGGTGCCGCCGACGGGGTACTTGTGCGCGCCGCCGGGGAACTTCTGGTCGTTCAGATAGGTCTTGAGTTCCTTGGCCATCTCTTCGGTCTCGACCTGGAACTCAAGGTTGTTGCGGGTGGTGAAACGGACGTAGCCGCCGCAGTACTTGTCGGCGATGTCGCAGATTTCACGGATATGGGTCACGGACATCAGGCGGGCGGTACCGGCGCGGACGGTGTAGGTCTTGGCGCCGGACTCGGCCACGTGCATCAGGATGCCGGACTCAATGATCTCGTGGTATTTCCATTTACCGAAGTTATCCTTGATGACAGGAGGCAGGTACTCGCCGAAATGACGAGGGCCGATGTCGGAAATCCGACCTTCCATCGGTTTGGCGGGATTGTACCCGGAAGAAATAAAAGCCATATTCTTTCACTCCTCTTTTTAGCGCTGGTGACGCGTGCGGAATTCGTTGATGTCGCGGTCCCAACCACCCTTGACGTCTTCTGCCTTCCAGAAGATGTAGGGGTTGTGGCGAGGCTCCTGAACCTGGCGGGCGTCAACCGGAACACCGGCGGCGTCGATCAGAGCGGACATGCCGAGGCGCTTCATGGTTTCACCGATGCGCTCGCGGTTCTTGCCCTCTTCCATCCACCAATCCCAGATGTTCTCGATGAGGTCCTTGATCTCCTGGTAGTCGTCGTCCTTGTTGACTTCCATGAAGGGAACCAGCAGGGAACCCATCTGCGGGCCGTCGAGGATCGGGGCCTTGGCGCCGCAGAGGATGGTGCAGCCGCGCTCGTCGCCGACACGCAGAGCCTGGGGCATGGTGTTGATGCAGTGCATGCAACGGACGCATTCCTTGTTGTCGATGGTCAGTTTGCCATCGTAGGAGATGCACTTGGACGGACACAGGTCGACGACTTCCTTCTGGATGTCGAACGCACCCCAGTCGCGGTCGGCGTGGGCGCCGGCATTGGGAGCGATCTCGCCGCCGACGTAAGCGGCAACGGCTTCCTGGTCGATCTTGATCTCGTCCTTCCAGGTACCGATGAAGGAGAGGTCGGAACGGGCGATGGCGGCCACGCAACCGTTGGGGCAACCGTCGAACTTGAATTTGAACTTGTAGGGGAATGCCGGGCGGTGAAGCTCATCCTGGTATTCCTGGGTCAGGTTGTAGCACAGCTCCTGAGTGTCGTAGCAGGCGTACTCGCAACGGGACTGGCCGAGGCAGGTGGCCGGGGTACGCAGGTTGGAACCGGAGCCGCCGAGGTCGATGTCCAGGTCATGGGTCAGTTCCCAGAAGATTTCCTCGAGCTGCGGAGTGGTGGTGCCCAGGAACACGATGTCGCCGGTGGCGCCGTGCATGTTCGTCAGGCCGGAGCCGCGGAGTTCCCATATGTCGCACAAGGAACGGAGCAACTGGGAGTTGTACCACTTGCCGTTGGGCTGGGCCACGCGGACGGTGTGGAAATGGGCAACGCCGGGGAACTTCTCGGGCTGGTCACAGTACCGGCCGATGACGCCGCCGCCGTAACCGAAAACGCCGACGATACCGCCGTGCTTCCAGTGCGTTTCACCATCCTCGTAGGACATTTCCAGAACACCAAGCAGATCGTCGGGGCAATCGACGGGAATCTGGTAGTCGAGACCCTTCTCGTTCTTGGCTCGAGAGTCAGCCTCCTGTTTGATGTCGGATACGAAGCTGGGCCACGGGCCGCTTTCCAGCTGATCCAACATAGGAGTTTTGTGTTTCGCCATTCCCTTAACCTCCATTGTTTGATTAAGATGTTGCCATCAACCATTCGTTGCGCCCGGCCGGCAATCGGTCTGGAAACCTGAAGCCGGAACGCCTTTCCTACGTAACGCAAGCACCCGGAATCGTGGCATTTGCGCCATTATTCACAAGGTATGCAGGGGTGCAAATGTACTGAACATCCAGGTTTTATGTCAACCTAAATATCCAAAGAAACCATTGGCAATCCTCAATATTACGGGCCCAACATGCCTCCCGTGCCTTTCCCTGATTTTCCGCCCCGGGCTTGCCATTGCCGCCGAGCCGGAGTATCGGTCCGGTGGCACGGGTTATGGACCGCCATAATGGATACCGCAAAAGCATACCAGGAGCAACACAAACTTGCATTTTTCAACCGACGAAGAACCGCGCTGCAAGCGTTGCGGCGACTGCTGCCGCAAGGGCGGCCCGGCGCTGCATTTACAGGACCTTCCGCTGATTCAGGACGGCACCATTCCGCTCTCCGCCATCGTCACCCTCAGAAAGGGCGAGCGGGCCTATGACCAGCCCGGACAGAGCGTGGATATGCTGGACTCCGAGATCCTCAAGATCAAGGGGCGCGACGCCGCCTGGACATGTACCTTCTTCAGCCCGGCGGGCAACACCTGCGGCATTTACGAAACCCGGCCCGCCGAATGCGAAATCCTGTTCTGCCGGGACATCGAGCCGCTCAAGGCCATGTACGACAAGGATAGGCTGGCCCGCGCCGACCTGCTGCCCGAGGGCCATCCCCTGCTCGACCTCATCGCCGAACACGACGGCAAGTGCGACCCCGCGCGCATGGAGGCGCTGGCCAAGGCCGCGCGCGAGGGCGACCGGGAAGCCGGGCAGGCCCTCAAGGAAATGGTCGTCTTCGACATGGAGATCCGCCGTCTGGTCCCCGAGCGGACCGGCATGAGTCCCGACATGAACGAATTCCTCTTCGGCCGCCCCCTGCGCGTGCTGCTGGCGGCGATGAACATCAAGACATACGAAACCGGCGGCACCATCCGGTTCGGCTTCAACAAGTAAGGAGACACCGTCATGAAGGACGAACGCGGACTCTACTATACCCCCTCCCTGCAAAATCCCGAGGTGCGCATGTACGTACGCCGGGGCGAGGACGAAATCGAATTCCGGCTCTACAATCCCACCATGCCCGTGGTGTGGGAAAAGCACCGGTGGATGCCCTACTCCGCCATCGAACAGGCGGCGGCCATGTTCCGCGAGCGCGACACCGACCGCAACCCCCTGGCCCTTTACGACGTGGCCATCGCCAAGAGGCTCCTGGAAGAGGGGTAGCCCGGTTCCGACCGCCCCGCGCCGACACGGGAGATTCTCCCGGACCGCCCCCCTTACAAGAGGACGTTCCCCTATTGCCTTTGCGCGAATTTACGTGTCTATATCAGCATACGAAACGTCTTTGATAGTTTCCCGATTTCTTGTCGGGAACTCCCCCCGAAAGGCTCCAACCACCGCCATGGAGCCTTTCTTTTTCCGTGACCAGATCCCTCCGGCGGACGTATATGGTTATGGTTTGAACACCCCAACCCCCTTGGCCATGATGCACGATACATCCCTGCGGATTCTGGTCGTGGACAGCGACGACACCAGCGCCCGGGACGCGTGCGCCCTTCTTGAGGGAGGCGGGCACGTCACCCACACGGCCGCCAACTGCACCGAGGCCGTCAGCCGCCTCAACAGCATCTATTTCGACTTGGTGCTCATGGGCGTGGAACCGCCTTGCACCGATGGGCTGGAAACCGCACGCGCCATCCGCCGGACCAGGGACGTCATCGCCGCCATCCCCATCATCGCCTTCGGCAGCACCTCCTCGCCCGGGCTCGGCAACCGCTGCATCAAAGCGGGCATGGACGCGTTTCTGGCCACGCCCTTCTCCCTCCCGGACTTCGCCGAAACCCTGCGCCGGGTCCACAACGCCAGGGTCTTCAGCCCGCGCCTCCGACCCGCCTGACGGTCTGTCCGGGAAAACCGGATTTTGCTCCTCCGCCATTCCGCCTTTTTGTTAACAGCCTGGTTTTAAAGCCTAAACCATCAAAGGCACGGTTGTTGCTTCTCTAATTTTCCTGAAAATGCAACCAAGACCAAAGGTACGTGATATGACTTTTCGCACAGTGATCCTGACCGGTCTGGCCCTGTTGACATTCGGCTCCGGCGCGTTTGCCGCGCCGCTGTACGCGACCACGGTGGAGGAGTACGCCCCCGTGGGCTACGTCGCCCCGAGCCGGTCGATCACCGGCAACGCCCTGGGCGCGCCCGACGACTACGAGAATTCCAGCGACATCCGGTTCCTCAGCCTGGGCGGCGGGGCCGACGCCGACGGCTACGGCGGATACGTGGTTCTCAGCTTCGGCCAGACGTTCACCGGATCGGCCACGATCTACGAGACCACCTACGACCGGCCCAACAACCACCGGGAGTATGCCTACGTCTACGGCAGCGCCGACAACCAGACCTGGGATATCCTCGGCGAAATATACAACCAGGACAATGGCGGCGCTTCCACCGTTACCTTCGCCGGGATATATTCCTACCTCAAAATCCTGGACATCACCGACCTGCGGGGCGGCACCGCGGGTGACGGCTACGACGTCGATGCGGTCGCGGTCACGCCCACGCCCATCCCGGGCGCGGCCTGGCTGCTCGGCTCCGGCCTGATCGGCCTGGTCGGCCTCAGGAGGCGCTTTTCCTCCTAGCGCCCGGCACGCGAATCATGGAAAAGCCCCGGTTGCCCGACCGGGGCTTTTTTTCGCCGATCCGGCTTTTATTCATTGAAATTTGGTCTTGGCTTGCCCGCCGTTTCATGTATGATCTCCACACAATTGTTCATATCGCATGGGATCAAGGAGGAGGATCATGAACGCTTTGGCACTTGTCCCGACCCCGGACCCCATTCCCGTTGCCTGGGGATGGTTCGAAGGACTCGGCATATTGACATTCGGCCTGCACATCACGCTGGCGAACGTCCTCGTGGGAGGAGGGTTGCTGGCACTCTATCTCAAACTGCGCGACCGCAACGACCCGACGGCCTCGGACGTTTCCACCCGGCTCCCCACCGTGTTCGCCCTGACCGTCAACTTCGGGGTGGCCCCCCTGCTTTTCCTGCAAGTGCTCTACGGCCACTTCTTCTACGTCAGCGCCACCCTGTCGGCGGCCTGGTGGCTGACCATCATCGCGTTTCTCATCCTGGGGTACTACGCCATGTACATCAACCAGCACAGGGTGCGCGCCGCGCGGCCGGGCGGGGGGATTTTCCTCGCCGCCGCCACGGGCATGACCCTGTGCATCGGCCTGATCCTGGCCAACGTGCTGACCATGATGGCCCGGCCCGAAGCGTGGACCGGCTATTTCGACAATCCCGGCGGCACCATGCTCAACCTGCTTGAGCCGACCCTCATCCCCCGGTACCTGCATTTCGTGTTCGCCTCCCTGGCCATGGGCGGCCTGTTCGCGGCCCTGCCGGCCCGGTTCGGCAAGGGGACTCCGGAGGGGCTGGAAAAGGGCATGAAGGTGTTCACCACGGCCACCATGCTCCAGATGGCGGCCGGGGTGTGGTGGCTCGTGGCCCTGGAGCGGCCGGTCATGCTCCGCTTCATGGGCGACAGCGCCTTTGACACCGCCCTGTTCGCCATCGCCGTGGCCCTGACCTTCCCGGCCCTGGCCGCGGGCTTCCGCAAGAAGCCGGTGGCCGCGGCGGCCTGGATCATGGCCGCCATAATGGCCATGTCCGGCGTCCGGGCCGTGGTCCGAAGCGCCACGCTCTCGCCGTTCTTCTCGCCCGGCGACCTGGCCGTGACCGGCGAGTTCTCGCCCCTGGTCCTGTTCCTGGCCTCGCTGGCCGTGGGCCTCGCCGCCCTCGCCTACATGCTGCGCCTGGGCTTCAAGACGCAGGAGGAGGGCTAGGCCATGGAATATCCTATCTGGGAACTGACGACCTTCGGCGGCGGATTCTTCATCGCCCTGGTGGCGGTCTTCCACGTGTTCGTGGCCCACTTCGCCGTGGGCGGCGGGCTGTTCCTGCCGGTCTTCGAGCACATGGCCTACAAGCGGGATTCCGCCCCCCTGCTCGACTACGTGAAGAAGCACACCAAATTCTTCCTGCTGACGACCATGGTCTTCGGCGGCATGACCGGCGTGGGCATCTGGTTCACCATCTCGGTCATCGCCCCGCAGTCCACGTCCACGCTCATCCACACCTTCGTCTTCGGATGGGCCACGGAGTGGGTCTGCTTCCTGGCCGAGATCGCGGCCCTGCTCATCTACCACTACCGGTTCGACAAGATGAAGCGGCGCGACCACCTGATCGTGGGCTGGCTGTACTTCGTCTTCGCCTGGCTGTCGCTGCTGCTCATCAACGGCATCATCGGCTTCATGCTCACGCCGGGCGCATGGCTGGAGACCGGCAGCTTCTGGGACGGCTTCTTCAACCCGTCCTTCTGGCCGTCGCTCTTCTTCCGCACCTTCATGGCCCTGATGATCGCCGGGCTGTTCGGCTTCATCACCGCCCACCGCATCAAGGACGACGAGACCCGCGAGGCCGTCTACCGCTGTTGCGCGCGCTGGACCGCCCTGCCCGTGGTCCTGGCCGTGCTCTCCGGCTGGTGGTATCTCTCGGTGCTCCCGCCCGAGG
The DNA here is from genome assembly GCA_015709315.1 of Desulfovibrionaceae bacterium. Taxonomy (GTDB): domain Bacteria; phylum Desulfobacterota; class Desulfovibrionia; order Desulfovibrionales; family Desulfovibrionaceae; genus Pseudodesulfovibrio. Next base: position 8,619 of record JACCQI010000001.1, on the reverse strand, counting down.
CCATGGCCAGGCTTTCCCTGAAGGCGGCCCGCATCACCGCGTTCCACGCCTACATTCCCGGCATCGCGGCCGGGCTGTTCGCCCTGGGCGTGGCCATGATGATCCGCCTGCCGCGCGAGGCGCGCATCGCCCTGTCCGTGATCCTGCTCGGCCTGGGCCTGGGCTTCATCGGCTCGTTCGAGTTCCTGCGAGAAGCCGCACGCAAGCCGTACGTGATCCACGACTACATGTACTCCAACCAGATCATGCCCGACAAAATGGGCCAATACGCCGAAAGCGGCGTGCTCTCCGCCATGAAGTGGACCAGGGTCAAGACCACGGACGATCCCATGGCCGCGGGCAAGGTCCTGTACCAGGCCCAATGCGCGTCCTGCCACTCCATCGGCGGCCCCATGAACGACATCAGGCCGCTTACCGAGAAGTATCCGATAATCGGCATGGACGCCAAGCTCAACGGGCTGGGCAAGGTCCAGCCCATGATGCCGCCCTTTGCGGGCACCCCGGCCGAACGGCTGGCGCTGGCCACCTACATCGTGAACTCCATCCACGGCGGCAAGCCCGGCAACATCCCGTTCGCGGCCGTCGAACTGCCGCTCGACATCCCGCCCTTCGATCCGGACAAGGACGAGTACGTGCTCCTGTCCTGGAACAACCTCGGCATGCACTGCATCTCCGACAGCTATTCGGAGTGGGTGCTCCTGCCCCCGGCCAACGACATCTACGCCCAGCTCATCAAGCGCGGTTCCACGCCCGAGGTGGTCACCGAGGGCGTCAAGCTGACCTACTCCGTGGAGCCGGGCTTCGAGAACCCGGCGGCCGCGTCCGACTTCTGGGACAACGTGGAGTCCATCTTCGGCGCGCGGCCTGCGGACAACGTGGGCCTGTCCGGCAACGGGCTTTCGGGCGCGATGCACCACAACGAGGCCCTCCAGTGCTTCGAGGCCGGACTGATCCCGGTGGAGCCGTATCCCGCGGACGGCAGCTTCAACCCCTTCCCGGTGTTCACGGTCCGGGCGCACGACGCGGCCACGGGCGAACTGCTGGCCGAGACAAAGACCGTGGCCCCCACCTCCACGGAGATGGGCTGCAAGAACTGTCACGGCGGACCCTGGAAGCACGGCGACCTGGCGGGCATCTCCAAGGCCACCGGGCATGACGTGCTCATGGCCCACGACCGGCTGAGCAACACCGAGCTGGCGGCCGCCGCCGACGCGGGCAAGCCCATGCTCTGCCAGAGCTGCCATCCCGACCCGGTGCTGGGGGCCGAGGGCAAGCCCGGGCTGCTCAACCTGCCCGCGGCGGTCCACGGCTTCCACGCCAACTTCCTGACCGACCGGGGTTCCGAGGCGTGCGCCTACTGCCACCCCAACCGGCCGGACGGCCCCACCAAGTGCCTGCGCGGCGTCCACGACCAGGCGGACGTGGGCTGCGTCCGCTGCCACGGCTACCTGGAAGACCACGCCCTGTGCCTGCTCAAGCATGAGCAGAAGGCTGGCAAGCCGGGCGCGGACAAGCTCATGCGCCACCTCGCGCCGCGCACCGTGGCCTCGGTGGACGCGGTCAACCCGCGCCTGCCCTGGATGCAGGAGCCGGATTGCTCCACCTGCCACACCGAGCGGGGCATCATGCCGGACAAGGCGGCCGCCAACGCCTACAACACCTGGACCTCGGGCGGCGACACCCTGTACCGCAACAGCCCGGACGAAACGGGCGCGGTCATGTGCATCGCCTGCCACAACAGCCCGCACGCCAACTACCCGGCCGTGAACAAGCACGGCAAAAACCGGGACAACATCGCGCCCCTGCAATACCAGGGCAACACCCGGGCCATCGGCGCGGACGGCAACTGCACGGTCTGCCACACCGGCCAGGCGCCCGACGAAGACGGACACCACCCGGAATAGCCCTCCCGGCGCACGAACGAAAACGGCCCCCCTCCCCGGCATTCGGGGAGGGGGGCCTTCATTTTTCGCGTAAGCGCGAATCCGGGGCGCGCCGAATCAGGCCAGGTCGAACCTGTCGAGGTTCATGACCTTGTCCCAGGCGGCCACGAAGTCGGCCACGAACTTCTCCCTGGCGTCCGCGCAGGCATAGACCTCGGCCACGGCCCTGAGCTGGGAGTCGGAGCCGAAGGCCAGGTCCACGCGGGTGGCGGTCCACCGGGGTTCGCCGGTCTTGCGGTCCACGCCCGCAAACAGGCCGTCCTCCCTGCTCGTTTCCTTCCAGGCCGTGGACATGTCGAGCAGGTTGACGAAGAAGTCGTTGGTCAGGACGCCGGGACGGTCCGTGAACACGCCGTTCATGGACCCGCCGTGGTTGGCCCCGAGCACGCGCAGGCCGCCCACCAGGACGGTCATCTCCGGCGCGGTCAGGGTCAGCAGTTGCGCCTTGTCCACCATCAACTCCTCGGCCCTGACCGAGAACCGCTTCTTGAGGAAGTTGCGGAACCCGTCGGCCATGGGTTCCAGCACGGAGAAGGATTCCGCGTCGGTCTGCGCGTCCGTGGCGTCCGTGCGGCCCGGCGAGAAGGGGACGATCACGTCCACGCCCGCGTCGGCGGCCGCCTTCTCCACGGCGGCGCAACCGCCGAGCACGATCATGTCGGCCAGGGATATCCGCTTGCCGCCGGATTGGGCGTCATTGAATTCCGCCCGGATCGCCTCCAGGGCCTTGAGCGCCCCGGCCAGCTTTTCCGGCTCGTTGGCGGCCCAGTCCTTTTGCGGGGCGAGTCGGATGCGCGCGCCGTTGGCCCCGCCGCGCATGTCCGAGCCGCGGAAGGTGGAGGCCGATGCCCAGGCCGTGGCCACGAGCTGCGGAATGGTCAGGCCCGAGGCCAGGATCGTGGCCTTGAGGTCCTCGATGTCCCCGCCGTCCACCAGGGCGTGGTCCACCGCCGGGACCGGGTCCTGCCAGATCAATTCCTCATCCGGGACCATCTTGCCCAGGTACCGGGCGCGCGGCCCCATGTCGCGGTGGGTCAGCTTGAACCAGGCGCGGGCAAAGGCGTCCGCGAACTTGTCCGGGTTGGCCAGGAAGTCGCGGGCAATGGGTTCGTAGACCGGGTCGTAGCGCAGGGAGAGATCGGCCGTGGTCATCATGGGCCGGACCTTTTTGGACGGGTCGTGGGCCATGACCACCATGTCCTCCTCGTCCACGTCCTTGGCCAGCCACTGGTTCGCGCCCGCCGGGCTTTTGACCAGCTCCCACTCGTACTTGAACAGGACCTTGAGGTAGCCCATGTCCCAGGTGGTGGGATTGGGCTTCCACGCGCCCTCGATGCCGGAGCCTATGGTGTCGTCGCCCTTGCCGGAAGCGAAGCTGCTGATCCAGCCCAGCCCCTGCTCCTCCAGGCCCGCGGCCTCCGGCTCGGGACCCACGTGGGCCGCGTCGCCCGCGCCGTGGCACTTGCCGAAGGTGTGGCCGCCCGCCACCAGGGCCACGGTTTCCTCGTCGTTCATGGCCATGCGGGCAAAAGTCTCGCGCACGTCCACGCCCGAGGCCAGGGGATCGGGATTGCCGTCCGGCCCCTCGGGGTTCACGTAGATGAGGCCCATCTGCACGGCGGCCAGGGGGTTGTCCAGGTCGCGCTCGCCGGAATAACGGCTGTGCGGCTTGTCGCTGGTGGCCAGCCATTCCTCTTCCGCGCCCCAGTAGATGTCCTGTTCAGGCTCCCAGACGTCCTCGCGGCCGCCCGCAAAGCCGAAGGGCGTCAACCCCATGGACTCGATGGCGCAGGTTCCGGCCAGGATCATCAGGTCGGCCCAGGATATCTTGCGGCCGTATTTCCGCTTGATGGGCCACAGCAAACGGCGCGCCTTGTCCAGGTTGACGTTGTCCGGCCAACTGTTGAGCGGGGCCAGCCGCTGGCTGCCGGACCCGGCCCCGCCGCGCCCGTCGCCCATGCGGTAGGTGCCCGCGCTGTGCCAGGCCATGCGGATGAACAACGGCCCGTAATGGCCGTAGTCCGCGGGCCACCACTCCTGGGAGTCGGTCATCAGGTCGAACAGGTCCTTGCGCACCGCGTCGAGATCAAGGGACCGGAACGCCTCGGCGTAGTCGAAATCCCCGCCCATGGGGTTGGACTTGGCCGAATGCTGGTGCAGGATGTTCAGATTGAGTTGATCGGGCCACCAGTCCTTGTTGGCCCTTCCGCCGCCCGCCGTCTGGCTGCTGCTTTTCCCGGTTACCGGGCATTTGCTCGTATCGCTCATGGACACCTCCTTTTACGGATTTGATTTCATGCAACATGGTAAAAACATGTCCGGAATCGTCTGGCCGCGTCGGCGGGAACGCCGACTCCGGCCGGATTCCGGCCGCAACACATTTCTTATGGATAATTATTATCCATAAGTTCCCATTGTTGTCAACGCCGGATTCGCGGCTTTTCGCCTATTTCCCGGAACAGTCGGGGCAAAGGCCGAAGATGTCGAACCGATGGGTCTGTACTGTGAATCCGTTTTTGGAGGCGAGGCTGTCAATGAGATTTTGGAAGTTATCAACTTCGGAATCCATGATCGCGCCGCATTTCGTGCAGATGAGGTGGGGGTGGGGGTATGGCCTGCGGCAGTCGAAATGGCTGCCGTCGTCGCCGAAGCCGAGTTCCAGGATTTCGCCGATCTCCTTGAGCAGGGCAATGGTCTTGTACACCGTGGCCAGGCTGGTGGTGGGGAAATCCGGGAGGATCACGTCGTGAATCCGCTCGGCTGAGGGATGCCGCTTGTCGCTGACGAGCGCCCGCAGGATGGCCACCCGCTGGGGGGTCAGGCGGTTGCCGCGTTCCCGGAGGACGTTTTGCAGATGTTCGAGCCGTTCTTGCGTATCCATGGATTACCCGTGATGAGTGTTTATAGATAACTACTATCTATAAAAGAGGACCGCGTCAACAGGCGAACTGTGAGGACAGGGACGCGAACGGAGGAAGAGGTGCGGTGGAATCGACCGCCCCGGCGGTGAAGGAGAGAGTGCGCGCGGCCCGGCTACACGGCCTTTTTCAGCGGACCGCGCCGGGACCGGACAAGGGCGAGCAGCGCGTTCCCGGCCGAGGACAGCTCGCCGCTGTTGTCCAGCTCCACCAGGTTCGGATGGCTGACGGCAAAGGCCCGCGCGCGCTCCAGGCGGCGCTCGATCTCCGCCTCGGACTCCCGGCCCCGCGCCAGGAGGCGCTGCCGGAGGATGGAGGCGTCCACGCGGATGAGCACCGGGACCAGGGACGGGTACCGGCGGGCCGCCTCGGGAAGAAAGGCCCGCGAGCCGTTCACCACCACGTTGAGGCCGGACGCCATCCAGGCGTCGATCTCCCGGCCCACGCCGTAGCGCAGGCCGTGGCTGTCCCAGTCAAGGGCGAACAGCCCCCGCTCGAGCCGGGCCTTAAATTCGTCGGGCTGGAGGAAAACATGGTTCTCGCCCCCGGCGTCGGCGGGCCGGGTGATGTAGCGATGGGCGAACGCGGCGTCAAAGCCGGGGCACCGCTTGCGCGCGAACCCCATGACGCTGTCCTTGCCGCACCCGGACGGCCCCACCACATAAATCAGCTTGCCCTCTTCCATGATCGTCTCCGTCAGCCCGTGAAGGGGATTCGGCGGACAAGGCGAAACGGGGCGGCCTCGTCCTCCTGGTGAAAAATGCACAGTTCCCGCACCGGATGGGCCGCCTTGCGGACCGTCGCGCTGATCCCGGCCAGCCCCTTGACCAGCTTCCGCCGCAACCGGCTGTCCGCGATGGAGTCGGTCAGCGTCAGGTGGAAGCGGAACTCGTCGAATACATAGGGATAGCCCCAGCGCAGCAGGTTCCGCTCCTGGGCCGGGGTCAGCCCCTTGGCCCGCCTGCGCTCCATCTCGGCCAGGCTCGGCTCCGCCCGCAGGGGGTGGAAGGCCCGGACGCAGTCGGCGGCCAGGTCGGTCACCCCGTTCCGGGATGAGGGGACCATGGCCACGAAGCTGCCTATCTCCCTGACCGACAGCGGGCCGAGGTCAAAGGGCTTCCTGAACGCGGCGAACCGGGCGGCCTGCTCCATCAGGGCGTCCGGGCCAAGTCCGGCGCGCAGGGAAAACGGCGGCACGAGCGTGGCGTGGAAACCGTAGCGGCGGGGTTCGCCGGTCAGGGAACCGGGATCAAGGCCCGGCAGGGACGGCAATCCCGGCTGGACGAACAGCTCCCCGGTCTCGGGGCAGCGCCCGAGCCACCTGTTGCCGAAGCGGGCCAGGCCGCTGTCCTTCTCCGGGGAATAGTAGACCGCGTATCGCTCGGCCACGGCGTCACCCCACCCCTTCGTATTTGTCCGGAAACGTGTCGGTCAGCATGGGGCAAGGAGTGACAAATGCGCGGGTCCCGGAAAAGCACAAGCCGCCGCCATTTTGGAAACAAAAGCGACGGCAGTGTTACAACAAATTGAAATCACGGCCAAAAGCACACAAGTGGACAACTTGTCTAGTGCCTGCGAAACGGGCTTGCCCTATCCAGTGGTCACCGCGGCGCAACCGGCACGGCCGGGCCGCGGAAAAACCAAGGAAAAGGCACCATGCGTCTACTCGGAAGGCTCCACCAGAATCTGCACCCAATCGCTGGCGAACAGGCATATCCCGAACTCCACGGGCACCCCGCGCGCGTCCACGTTGACGCTCTCGGTGATCAGCACCGGGCGTTTTTTGGGCTGTTCCAGCTCCCGGGCCTCCTCCACGGTGGGCATGCGGGCGATGATCCGGGTGCGCTTCCGCGAGTAGTCGTCGATGCCGAAGTGCCTGAGCGTGCGCGTGACCGAGCCGGTCTCGCGGTAGACGCGGACCATGCCCGGAAACTGGGCGCGCGGAAAATAGGACTTGGCGTAGCTGATGCGCCTGCCGTCCGCCTCGCCCGCGTTGGTGATGCGCGTCACCACGGCTCCCGGTTCGATGTCCAGGGCCTCGGCCACCATGGGGTCGGCCTCGATGTCCACGGCCATGAGCAGGATACTGCCGGGCCTGCGCCGCTGCCGGGAAAGATTCTCGCTGAACCGGGTCCGGCGGCTGACCGGGTAGTGGATGACCGGCTCGCGGACAAAGGAACCCCGGCCGTGCTCCACGCGGATCAGCCCGTCCTCCTCCAGCGCGGCCAACGCGCGGCGGATGGTGTGGCGGTTGACGCCGAAGCGGCCGGACAGCTCGTTTTCGGACGGCAACCTGTCGCCCGGACCATACCCGCCGGACGAAATCTCCGTTTCCATCTTCGAATGAATCTGCCGCCACAAGGCGACGCCGTTCCCTCTGGAAAGCATGGGGCCTCCTTCACAGTCACCCCATCCGACACCACAGGCAGCTTCGGTTGTCTATACAACTGATGAGGATTTCACAGAAATGAAACCCGATAGTGACATGACGGCCCCCCTGACAGGGAAAACACGGGCCAGAAAAGACTGGATGGGCGTGCTGGCGCGCGCCGGGGCCGGACGCCTGGAAACGGCCCTGGCCGAGTTCGGCGCAACGCCCGACTACGAATACCTTCGCCGCCCCGAGATCGGCATGGCCCTGGTCAGGGCGCGGGCCGAGGCCGAGGGCGGCCGGTTCAACCTCGGCGAGATGACCGTTTCCCGCTGCTCGGTGCGGACCGGGGACGGACTCGTCGGCCACGGATACGTGGCGGGCCGGGACAAGCGGCACGCCGAACTGGCGGCCGTCTTCGACGCGCTGCTCCAAAGCCCGGCGCACGGGCCGAAGCTTGAAGCAACCATCGAGACGCTGGCCGGAGAACAGACGCGGCAGCGTGAAGAACGCGACGCCAAAACCGCCGCGACCAGGGTGAACTTCTTCACCATGGTGCGCGGCGAAGACTGAGGGATACAGCCATGCACGGATACGCAATCCAAACCCCACCCGGCGGGCAGGGCGACCCTGCTCACGACAACCAGAGAATTTTTCGGGCAATCCTGCTCACCATGGCCCAGCCCGGCACCGTCACGGTGCTCGGCAACTGGCCCAAACCGCCCAAGGGACTCCACCCGGCGGCCGCTGCGGTCTGCCTGGCCCTGGTGGACATGGACACCCCCCTGTGGGCCGGGCCGCACGCGCCCGTGGACGTGACCACCTACCTCCGCTTCCAGTGCGGCTGCCCCCTGACCGCCAAGCAGGACGAGTGCGCCTTCGGGCTGGTCCTGGACGGCAGGGAGCTCCCGGACACGGACCGCTTCAACCCCGGCGAGATCGAGTACCCGGACAGGTCGGCCACGCTGATCATCCAGGTCGCCTCCATCGACATCGGCCGGGGGGTGAACCTGAGCGGGCCGGGCATCCGCAACGACACCCGGCTCCACGTCGAGGGACTGGACCCTTCCTTCTGGCAGGCCATGCAACAGAACAGCCGCCGCTTCCCGCTCGGCTATGACGTGATTCTGACAACCGAAACGGAGATCGTCTCGCTGCCGAGATCGGTCCAGGTGGGGATATAACGTGTACGTAGCCGTCAAAGGTGGCGAACAGGCCATCGACAATGCACACCGGCTCATGGCCGAGGAGCGGCGCGGTGACGCGGCCGTCCCGGAACTGACCGTGGAACAGATACTCGGGCAGATGCGCCTGGCCGTGGACCGGGTCATGGGTTCATCCGGTTCGAGCGTACTTTTGACAAAATGAAAGGACATGGCGTCCAACC
>JACCQI010000085.1 GCA_015709315.1 Desulfovibrionaceae bacterium | reverse complement strand
CCGGGGGAAGGGGAAGGAAAGAACCTTTCACGAAAGGTTTTTCCTTCCCCTTCCCCCGGCCGCCGGAGGCACCCTTGAAACTCGACGCGATCATATTTGATTTTGACGGGACGTTGGCGAACGTGCCGTTGGATTTCGACCTGATGAAGACCAAGATAGCGGCATTGGGCGAGGTCTTTCTGGGCGAGCGCCCGGTGCCGGACGGCAAGCCCGCGCTCGAATGGCTGGACGAGCTGGTGGCGCGGACCATGGAGCTGGACGAGGCCGAGGGCAAGGAGTTCCGCTCGCGCGGCAGGCTGGTCATCGCGGCCATGGAGCTGGACGCGGCCAGGGACGGCGAGCTGTTCGCCTTCACCCGCCCGGTCCTGGAAACGCTCGACGGCAGGGGCGTGGCCGCGGGCGTGATCACCCGCAACATTTCGGCCGCCGTGAAGGCGGTCTTCCCGGACATCGAGGCGCTCACCAAGGTCTTCATCCCGCGCGAGGACGCGCCCGTGGTCAAGCCGGACCCGGCGCACCTGTTCCAGGCCCTGGACAAGCTGGGCGCGGACCCGAAACGCACCCTCATGGTCGGCGACCACCCCATGGACGTGGAGACCGGCAAGCGCGCCGGGACCCTGTCCGCGGCCGTGACTTCGGGCCGGATGCGGCCCGGCGACTTCGCCCATCTCGCGCCGGACTTCATCGCCCCGGACGCGGGCGCGCTCCTGGCCGAGCTGGAAAGGGCGGGCCTGGTCTAGCCGACCGTCTTTTCCCCCTGTCAAGCGCCGAAATCTTCGCTTTCTAACCCAGGCGCGCGTGTGGTATCCTTTGCAGGTCAACCGCAACAAGGATGGGAACATGGCGTCAAAGGTGTTTTTCTGGAACCTGCGGGCCTCGAACAAGGCCCCGTTCGACAAGAGGATGCGCGCCCTGCTCAAGGCGTGCGGAGCGGACAAGCTCATCGGCGAGGGCGACCTCGCGGCCGTGAAACTCCACTTCGGCGAGCAGGGCACCACGGGTTTCCTGCGGCCCCTGTGGGTCAAGCCGGTCATCGACTTCATCCTGGAGGCCGGGGGCAAACCGTTCCTGACCGACGCCTCGACCCTGTACGTGGGCCAGCGCGGCGAAGCGGTTTCCCACGCCCTGTGCGCGGCCCGGCACGGCTGGGACCCGCTGATCCTGAACGCGCCCACAGTCATTGCCGACGGATTGCGCGGCGAGTTCGAGACCGCCGTGCCCGTGAACGGCAGGCATCTTTCCGAGGTGTACATCGGCGGGGCCGTTGCCGAGGCGGATTTCTTCGTTTCGCTCAACCATTTCAAGGGCCATGAGCTGGCCGGGTACGGCGGGGCGCTCAAGAACATCGGCATGGGCTGCGCCTCCAAGAAGGGCAAGATGCAGCAGCATTTCTCCACCGGCCCGATCATCCGCGAGGACCTGTGCGAGGCGTGCGAGGCATGCATCCGGGCCTGCAAGGCCGGGGCGCTGTCCATCAGCGAGACCACCGGCAAGATAGCGCTCGACCCGGAAAAATGCGTGGGCTGCGGCGGCTGTTTCGTGGCCTGCCGGCACGGCGGGCTGGAAGTGGACTGGAAGGTCGGGGTCCAGGATTTCCTGGAACGGATGATGGAATACGCCAAGGGCGTGCTCGACACCAAGCGCACCCCCGGCCTGCACGTCAATTTCGTCATGGACGTGGTCCCGGACTGCGACTGCGTGGGCTTCACCGACGCGCCCATCTGCCCGGACATCGGCGTGCTTGCCAGCTTCGACCCCGTGGCCGTGGACCAGGCGTCCATGGACCTGGTCAGCGAGGCCCCGCCTCTCCATCCGAGCCAGCTTCCCTTCGGCGTCACCCCCGGCCAGAACAAGTTCTCCGCCATCCACAAGCACGTGCCCGAAGACTTCGGCCTGGACTACGCCGAACAACTCGGCCTCGGCTCCCGCGAATACGAACTGATTAAAATGTAGCGCCTCCGGCGGCCGGGGGAAAGGGAGAAGGAAACCCTTTGTAATGGGCTTTGCCTTCTCCCTTTCCCCCGGACCCCTCATTCCCTCTTCCTTCCTACATTTTTGGGCGCTCGGGGCGTGCGGGCGCGGTAGGGTGTGCCGTGGCTTGCGCCGGTGGAAAAGGGAAGGGCGGTTGCCGGTGTTTTGCGGCGGGCACTTCATGCGGGGCCACCCGCCTCCGTTTCGGGGCGAGGCTTCGGAAACCGTCCGCTTCCGCACTCCAAAAAAGGCGGGAATCCCCAATGTCCGGGCGTTCCGAGGCTGGCGGGAGTGGGGCGCATGTGCCTTGTTCGCGCGGGGTTTTCACCGCAACGCAACCTTCTACGTGAGGATGAAAGTGGGCCGCGAACAATGTGCGGGCGGCCCCCTATCGCCAGCCGGGTTGACGGAAATTTTCCGGTATTGTAATGCGTTGAGTATTGTAGTGTCGCGGGGTGGAGCAGTTGGTAGCTCGTCGGGCTCATAACCCGAAGGTCGGAGGTTCAAGTCCTCCCCCCGCTACCAGGACCATTTTTTTTGGGAGCATTTGTACGATGAAAAGCATTTACGTCGGAAACATCCCCTTCAGCGCATCCGAAGACGACCTGCGCGACCTGTTCGCCGCCCACGGTGAAGTCCTTTCCATCAAGCTTATCACGGACCGGGAAACCGGCCGTTTCCGCGGGTTCGGTTTCGTGGAAATGGAAGACGAGGGCGCCCTGGCAGCCATTGAGGCCCTTGACGGGATCGAAATGAACGGGCGCAACCTGAAGGTCAACGAAGCCAAGCCGCGCGCTCCCCGTCCCAGGTTCTAACCCGGAAACCGGCGGTTCCTGAAAACCGCGCCCGCGCGGTGTCTTGTCGTGCGCCCCGAACTCCGCGCGTCCCTGCGTCTTATCCCGAGCTCTTCAAGAAAAATTCATCCATAATTTCAGGATGATGTTAACATCTTGCCCGCTTAGGGCTTTTTGTTGTTGACAAAAGGCGATCGTTTAGTAACGATTATGATTATCAAACAATGAAAGGGAGCATTGCATGAAAGAGCAAGTACTCAAGGCCATGCAGGACGCAGGCAAGCCCGTGCGGCCCGGCGACGTTGCCAAAGCCCTCGGCGTTGACGGCAAGGACGTTTCCAAGGCCATCAAGGAACTCCGCGCCGACGGTTCCATCGTGTCCCCAAAGCGGTGTTATTACCAACCCGCAGAGTAAATAAGCAGTCACACACCTTCCTCCAACCTCCACACACCCCCGAAGCCCCGGTCTCATGCCCCCGAGATCGGGGTTTCCGCTATTGTGGTTTTAACAGCTCGTTTTTATTGATGGATATCCACCAATAGAAAAACATTAGATTTTCTCTACACAAAAAAGCCCACATTTTTCACTGGCGCAAGCCACGGCACACCCCACCGCGCCCGCACGTCCCCGAGCGAAGCGAGCGACAAATACCATGCTGGCCAGATCTGAGGTAATCTGAGTTGAACGCAAACAAT
>JACCQI010000026.1 GCA_015709315.1 Desulfovibrionaceae bacterium | reverse complement strand
AGAACCTCTCGTTTTTCAAGAGGAACTGTCAGATCAAATCGAAACTACTTCACCTTAAGGCAGCTTCACCCGCTTGTTCTTTTTGTTTTTGAAGAAAAAAGTTTCAGTTTTTTGGTTGTAACAGACGATGATTTCCTGGTTTACATCCCTGATAACATTTGAAGCCGATTCCAGCCTTTTCAGCCATTCCGAAATGCGTGACAGCATATTTTCCTTTTTCAGGGCTTGTTTGATAGCAATAGATAGGTGTGACGGAATAGAATATATGGAAAGGACAGGCTCCTGTTTCATCCAGTATCCATTTCGCGATTCTCCCGCGAGAAAGGCCCGCATCACGGCCAAGTCCTTGTCGTCGTAGTTCGATGAATAGGTGACAGTTTCAAGCTCCGAAACCCCGGCATCTTCGAGAGCCTTGTTCAATTCCCCTCTTTGAATTGGATAGGTGTACCCTTTGAGAAGCTTGGTTCGACCCCAAAATTCATATTCCAACGTCATCCCGGTCTCCTTCGTCAATAAAATATACCTGTTGCGTTGATGCGACGCAAGGCCGCCCGCAACCGGATGCGGGGTGAAGCCGCAGACGGGAAGACGCACCGCGAGAGGGGAAGCAATGCGTTTCCCCTCTCGCGTCGTGTCTATTCGGATGATTACGGATGGTCGGGACCGACCAGCTTGGCCGTGGCCTTGTCGTGGCAGTCGCTGCACTCCATCTTGCCGCGTGTCCACATGCCGGCGTCAAAGTCCTTGCCCTTCTTGTGGCAGGTTCTGCAGCCGTCCACTTCGGCCGAGAACTTGTGCGTGGGCGCGAATGTGCCGTCCATGTCCGCGTTGAGCAGCTCCACGGCGTAGGCGGCCACGTCGCCGCTGATCCGGGCGCACCGCTCGCTGCGCTCCGACGAGCCGGAGGCGTAGCCGTGCTCCTTGCACCAGCGGCTCACGTTCACATGGCACAGGGGCGAGCCGGGCACGCTGGGGGGCAGGGCCTTGTCCGACTTGTACTTGTCCACCAGATACTCGTGGTTCACCGCCAGGGCGTTGGCCTTGTCGCTGGGGAAGGGCGTCTGGGTGTACCAGAGCAACAGTTCATTGACGATGGCCTTGTAGTTCTTGCTGACCAGGGAAATGGCCGCGCTGGCCCCGTTGATGGCCCCGCACAGGGTACACCATCCGGCCACGCCGCCCGTGCCGTAGGCCATGATGTTGATGGGAATGGCCGTGAACGGCGCGCCCACCTTCTTTTGCAGACTGCCCACAATGGCCGAAAAGGCCCCCCGGCAACATTCCCCTTCGTAGTAGCCCAGGTGGCCCAATTTGCGGACTTCTTCCGGATCGAGCTTCACATAGGGCATGGGCCAGACCGGCTCCTGCCCTGCCGAGGCCATGGAGGACGGGACCCCAAGCCCTCCAACGGCAATTCCCGCGGCCAGTCCGCCCATGCCGGTCAGGAACCCCCTGCGCGTCAAGCCATTATGTTCTTCAGTCATCACGCTCCTCCTTTCTTGGGTTGAGTTGTGCAAAAAAATTCATACCATCAAAGTATCATATTAAAATAACTGGATATTTATTTAGAACACTTACCATTGGATACGTCAATAGGGTAAGCGAAAAAAGGGAATAGGCGATTTCGGCACAGGGGGGGCTAAGCGGCCTTTCACCCCGAAAAGCGTAACAATTTCATAATTGCAAAGTGAAATCGTAACGCGTATGTAACGGGGTATTCCTTGACGGCCCGGACCCGGCGCGGAGCCTTGGCCGACGGGGAAATCCCGAAACGCATCGTTCAAGGAGGCCGAGTGGTCTACGCCAGGGTTTGCCTGATCCTTCTGGGCGCGGTCATTGCGGGCACCAGCATCCAGAACGCGGAATTTTTCGCCAGGGGATACTTCTCGCATCTCCTGCCCATGCTGCTGGTGTGCATCGCCGCGTTTGCCGCGCTCCGTCCGCAACAGCCCGCCAGGCTCGCCCAGGTCTTCGGATACCTGGCCGCGGCCATTGTCCTCAGCGCCGGGCTGGAACTGGCCTTCGGCATGTACAAGCGCATGCCCTTTGACGAGAACGGGGTCATCACCCTGCTCTCGGTGTGTCAGCTTCTGGTCATCGCCTTCATTTCCCTTGCGGTCTGGAAGGAGCGCAACGGCCCCGGCCCGGTCCGCTGGAAGGCCAAGACCCTCATCTGGCTCATCATGGCCGTGGGCTTCCTGTTCCTGGCCGTCGATGAAAAGACCCTGATCCACGAGGGGCTGGACCGTTCCTTCCACAAGGTCATGGATTTGCAGGAAACGGGCTGGACCAGCCGCCTGGACGACTTCCTGGTCGGCCTGTACGGCATCATCGGCCTGGCCACCCTGTGGTTCTATTCCAAAGAGATGCTCCGTTTCCGCCGCTGCATCCTGTTCCTGGCGGCGGGGTTCGCGGTCCTGTTCCTGTCCGTGATCGCGGACGCCTCGTCCAGCCGTCCCGATTTCTTCACCTGGCTCGCGGGCGCGCAGAACGCCCCGCTTCTGCAAGAGGTGGGAGAAATCATCGAGGAGGGCTGCAAGGTGCTGGCCGAAGCCCTGTTCCTGACCGGGTTCGCCTCGGCGCTGCTGGACGCGCGGGCCATGGCCAAAGCCCTTGTCCGGGATGGCGAGCGGGCCGTCTAGCTCTCTGCCGGACCGCCCACCTTCTTGACAGCGGGCCTCATGCCGGACACAAGGGACGCGCATGCAAAATCTCATTGAACTGACCAAAAACGACCTTGAGGCGTTCGTCGCCGAGGACCTGAAGGAACACCGTTTCCGGGCCGAGCAGATCTGGCAGTGGCTGTGGCAGAAGCGCGTCCGCGACATCGACGCCATGACCAACCTGTCCAAGCCCCTGCGCGAAAAGCTCGCCGCCATGGCGACCATCGCCTGGCCGGCCATCGCCCGCGTGGCCGAAAGCCGGGACGGGACCATCAAGCTCCTGCTCCGCATGGGCGACGGCGCGCTCATCGAGACCGTGCTCATCCCCATGCAGGACCGCTACTCCCAATGCCTGTCCACCCAGGTGGGCTGCGCCATGGCCTGCACCTTCTGCAACACCGGCAAGCTCGGGTTCGAGCGCAACCTGACCTACGGCGAGATCATGGGCCAGATACTGGTGGGCCGCCAATACCTCGAAGACCGGGGCATGAACCCGCTCAAGAACCTCGTGTTCATGGGCATGGGCGAGCCGCTGCTCAACCTCGACAACCTGATAAAGGTGCTCACGGACCTGCCCTGCGAGCGCGGCCTGTCCCTTTCCTGGCGGCGCTCCATGGTCTCCACCGTGGGGTTCCCGGACAAGCTCAATATCCTCGGCGACCTGGAGATAGCCCTGCCCGCCATCTCCCTGCACGCGCCCACCCAGGAGCTGCGCGCCAAGATCATGCCCAAGGCCGCCAAGGTCCATCTCGACGACCTCATGGCCGCCCTGGCCGCCTATCCCATGCGCCCGCGCGAGCGCATCACCTTCGAATACCTGCTGCTCAAGGACGTCAACGACTCCATGGAGCATGCCGACCAGCTCGCCCGGCTCATTGACCGCAAAAAAGGCAAGATCAACCTCATCGCCTACAACGCCACCGAGGGCATGCCCTACGAAGCGCCCGAACGCGGCAAGGTCGAAGCCTTCGAGAAACGCCTCTGGGACCACGGCCTCACCGCCTTCATCCGCCGCTCCATGGGAGCCGACATCAAGGCCGCCTGCGGCCAGCTCAAGGCCGATGAAGTGAAGTAGGGGGGGCTCCGGCGGCCGGGGGAAGGGGATTGCTTTTGTTCCTTCCTTGGGGGAAGTATCGTTAAATGGGGAAAAGACGGGCTGTTCGCATGCCGCCAAACCTAAAAAACCAACCCGCGATTTGGGCAAGGAAAACGCAAACCGGCACGGCAGGCGGCGTCCGCACGCCCCTCGCCGAAGGCGACACGGGATTCTTAAGGCCCTTGGCCTTAAGCGGGTCCAGGGCAGCGCCCTGGCGCCCCTGCGAGGCCGCCGGAGTCCCTCCTATCGCCCCAGCATGTCCAGTACGTCGTCGAGCAGGCTGCTTGCGCCGAAGCGGAAGGTATCGGGGTTGGCCCAGTCCTGGCCCATGATGGAGTCGGCCAGGTGGAGGTAGCCCGCGGCCTGGGCCACGGTCCTGATGCCGCCGGAGGGCTTGAAGCCCAGCGGCCGGTCCACGCGCGGCTGCATGTCGGCGATGACCGAGAGCATGGTCGCGGCCACGTCGAGCTGCGCGCCGCCGGGCACCTTGCCGGTGGAGGTCTTGATGAAATCCGCCCCGGCCAGGATCACGTCCCGGCTGGCCGATTCGATCATCCGCAGGGACTGAATCTGGCTGGTTTCCAGTATGACCTTGAGCAGCGCCTTTTCGCCGCAGGCGGACCGAATCTGTTCGATGAACGACACGGCCCGGTCCTCGTCCCCGGCCATATACCGCTTGTAGGGCAGGACAACGTCCACCTCGTCCGCGCCCGAGGCCACCAGGACGCGCGCCTCGGTGACGGCGGCGTGGGCGTCCGCGCCCCCGTGCGGGAAGTTGCAGACCGAGGCCACCTTCACGCCGGTTCCGGCCAACTTCCGGCAGGCCAGGGGCACGAACCGGCCGTACACGCAGACCGCGGCCACGCGCCCGGCCGGGCCGTTGGCGCGTGCGCACAGGTCGATGATTTTTTCGTCGGTGTCGTTTCCGTCCAGGGACGTCAGGTCCATGCAGGCCAGGGCATGCCGGGCGCAGGCGCGGCTTGCCGGGGCTTGCCGGGCCTGGTCCACCAGTTTCTTCAGTGTCTTTTCCATGGTTGGCTACGGCTCGGGTTGTCCGGTGCGGCCGTCCCCGGCACGGGTCGAAAATGTTGGGGGAGGGCGTGGCGGAGTTTGTTCTCGGCGGCTTTTTCAGCATCGTATCCGATGTCCTTTGCGGCGTCATCCAGTATGTGGCGCGGCGGACCGGGCCGGTGCCCGGCGCGGGCGATTGTCCGGTTGTGATTCTTCCGCCCGGCCTAGGGCCGATTGCCCGGAATCTATACATGACAACCGCTTGCTTCCATGCCGCCCGCGCGGGGGTGATTGAGGGCTGGACCGTTGGGGCCGTAGGTGCTAAGGGGGTCCCTTCGTTCACCAAAAGGAGCAACGATGTTTGGATTTTTCGCAGGCCATTACAAGAAAGCCGCCCTGCGTTTCCTGAGCCAGCACGACGTGGGACAACGCATCTTTTCCCAGGGCGACGGAGGCCCCAAGATGCGCTATCTGCGCGAGCAGGGCTACGTGGTTTCCGACCGGGTTTCCGAGACCCGATGGATGCATATTATTGTCGGCAAGCCGAAGTCGGGCGCATGAGCATGTATAGGCGATACGTTTTATTCCCTTGACGAATCGGTCGAACCGGGGGCTATATTACGGAATGTTCATGTTCCCTGAATATACTCCCGGGCAAAAACGTCGGTCCGCCAGGGCCGTCCTTTCCTTTCCGTTTGTATTCCTGTTGCTGGTGGGGGTTGCGGTCTGCGCTCCGGCCCTGGCCGACGATTCCATTGGCGAGGTTGACGCCGTGACCGGCAAATGCCGGATTATTCGGGACGGCGACACCCTGGCGGCGAAGTTGCAGCAGTCCGTCATGCTCGACGACGAGATAACCACGAGCGAGGGGGCGCGCATCAGCATCCTCTTCAACGATCAGACCATCCTCACCCTGGACGAGTCCAGCCACGCGTCCATTGACGACTACGTGTACAACGAGGAGTCCGCGGGCCTGCTGTTCAAGTTCACCGAGGGCACCTTCAGGGCCATCACCGGAGAGATCGTCAAGCAGAATCCCGAGGGGTTCAACATGAAAACGCCGCTGGCCACCATAGGCATCCGGGGGTCCGACATTTACGTCGTGATCGGGGCCGAAGGCGAGGAAGCCGGCGCATTGCAACTGGGCGAGGGCCATGTCCTGGAAATCAAGACCGCCATGGAGTCCAAGCGGATCACAGAAAGCGGACTGCGGGTGAATTTTGCCACGGACGGTCTCATCTCCACGCCCGTGCGCATCCCGACCGACATATTCGAGAAGATGCTGAACCTCGGGTCCTCCCAGCCGTCCGGCTCTTCGGACACGTCCGGGTCGACGGAGCAGGGTACCCGGAAATCGAGTGGGGCCGCCGAGGAGAGCTCCGGCACGACGGTCAAGCAAACGAAGGAAACGAGCACGGAACCAAAGCCGATCACGCCGGCATTCAAGGGTGACCGCATGATCACGCCGACCAAGACGGTCACGCCGACCAAGACGATAACGCCGACCGTCACGCCCAGGCGACCCTCGAACAAGGTCGTCACGCCCAGGCAGCCCTGGAATACTCCGACCAAGACCATAACACCTGCCGTAACGCCGACCATCACGCACAAGTTGCCCACGAACACGACGGGTACGCCCAAGCTGCCCTTGAACACGAAGGGCACGCCCAATTCGTATACCCGGGAATCGAGCGCGCCCATGGGCGGCACAATCACGCCGACCAGGACCGTAACGCCGACCAAGACGATCACGCCGACCAGGACCGTAACGCCGACCAAGACCGTAACGCCGACCAGGACCGTAACGCCGACCACTACGCCCAAGCGGTCCTTGAACCCGGTGGGCACGTCCAAGACCACGACAGGGACCGTTAAACCCAACTAGGCGTCCGGCAGCTCCACTACGAAGACCGTGCCGCTCGGGTCGCCGGGCTGCGCCTTCACGGTGCCGCCGTGGTCGGACACGATGGAGCGGACAATGGTCAGGCCCAGGCCGGTGCCGCCCTTTTTGTCCGTGTAGTACGGCTCGAACAGGCGGGACGACTCCCTGGGCAGGCCCGGCCCGTTGTCCGCCACCTTGATGACCACCACGCCCTTGTCCGGGTCGTGGGCGGCCGTCACCTCCACCTCGCCGTCATAGGAGTCCCTGAGGGCCTCGGCCGCATTGGTGAACAGGTTGATGAACACCTTCCGCAACCCTTCGCGGTCAAAGGGGAACTCCCGAATGGGTGACGCGATGCGCAGGGTCCAGTGAATCTCGCGGTGGGTGTTCTCGAACATGGCCGTTACCTCTTGCAGCAGCGGGGCCAGGGAGTCGGGCCGGGGCTGCACTTCGGGCAGCTTGGCGTAGGCGGAGAACTCGGTGACCATGTTCTGGAGCCGCTCCACCTGCTTGACGATCAGCTCGGTGCATTCGTCGAACACCGATTCCCCCACGGTGGCCGCGTACTTGCGCTGGAGGCGCTGGGCGGACAACTTGATGGGCGTGAGCGGATTCTTGATCTCGTGGGCGATGCGCCGGGCCACCTCGCGCCAGGCCGCCAGCCGCTGGATCTTCTCCAGCTCGGTGATGTCCTCGAACACGGCCACGTGGCCCGAGTCGCGGCCCCGCGCGTTCTTGAGGGCCACCACGCTTATGAGAACCTTGACCATCTTGCCGCGCACGGGCAGGTCGATCTGGCGCTGCCACACCCCGTCCGACTTGGCCGCGAGCTGGCCCAACGCCTCCTGCATCATGCGGGCGAAGTCCCCGGACAGCAGGTCGTGCGGCACCCGGCCGATGAGCAGCGCGCCGGGAATGCCGAGGATGTTTTCGGCCGCGGTGTTGACCGTGCCGATGCGGCCCTCGGCGTCCAGGGAGATGACGCCCGAGGTGATGTTGTTGAGCACGGCCTCGATGTACTGGCCGCGCCGTTCCAGCTCCTGGTTCTGCTGGGCCAGCCGCTCGTTGGCCTGCTGCACCGACTCCTGGGACGACTCCAGGTCCTGGGCCATGCGGTTGAAGGACTGGACCAGGAAGCCCAGTTCGTCGTCGGATCGGTCCTCCAGGCGCACGGACAGGTCGCCCCGGCCGATGCGCTCGGTGCCCACGGCCAGGGCCTGGACCGGGGCGGACAGCTCCTTGGCCAGCCGGAACCCGAACCAGATGGCCCCCAGGATGATCAGCAGGGCCATGACCCCGAGGGTCAGGTAGAGATTCATTTTCCACGGATACTTGCGCGTCTTGAGCCGTTTGTATTCGTCCAGGCCGCGCACGATCTGGTCGAGCCGGTGCAACAGCCCCTGGCCCACGGTCTCGCCGATGACCAGGTAGCCGGTCCTGCCCTCGTCCACGGGCGTGACCCCGAGCACCATGTCCGATCCGGGCTTGGGAATGATGGTCGTCCAGGAGCGCGGGTCCGCCTTGAGGGACTGCCAGTCGATCTTCTCCTTGATCTCGGGCCAGGCCGAGGACCACTGGCCCGTGGCGTGGGTGTTCTGCTCGTTGCCCTCGGAGTTGATGACGCCCACCAGGCTCAGGTCGTACTCCTCGAACTTCTTGTTCAGGTAGGTGTCCATGCCCTTGCCGCCCCAGGCGTACTTGCTCTCGATGATCTCGGAGATCATGACCGAGCCGCGCCGCTCCAGCCGATCCTGGGCCGAGCTGTAAAAGGCACGCCCCAGCTCCAGGGCCTGCTCCATGGACTCCTCCACCTGGCCTTTGAACCAGTAGTCCACCGAGGTCTGCACGAACTTCACGGAAACCAGGTAGATGAGCGCCGTGGGGATGAGCGAAAGGGAGATGAAGGCCAGGACCAGCCGGGTGCGCAGTTTGGAACCCAGCACCTTGCGGCGGCGTTCCAGTATCAGCCGGACCGCGTTCCGGGCCACGTAGAAAACCATGGCCAGCAGCAGGGCCACGTTCAGGATGAGCAGGTTCAGGATCAGGTAGTAGTCGCCGCTCAGGTACTTGAGTTCGGCCCAGGTCAGGCCGACGATGAGCACCAGAAAGACCAGGGCAAAGACGTATTCGTGCTTGCGCCGTTTCCTTTCCCTCTGGGTCGAGGAGCTGATTCGTATGGGATCGGGCGTCACGGGCGCGCTCCCCTAGTAGGTGAAATCCATCTGGAAGGAATTTTCCGCACCGGGATTCCAGGACCAGAAATACAGATAGCGCATGAACCCTTCCGGCGCACCCTTTTCGTTCATGGCCGTGCGGAGCCTGAGGCTGTACCGCGCTCCCCGCTCCAGGAGGGTCCACGATCCGAGGCCCACCTCGATGGCTTTCCAGCCCTCTTCCACGAGTTTCCCGATGTCCTTGCCGCGCACCAAGTGCTCGGTCCCGGGCAAGGTCATGACGTATTCCTGGGCCAGGGAATCGTACCGCAATTCGCTTATGAAGGTCCCGGACGCCACCTCGCTGTCCATCCAGAAATCGTTTTTCCGGTAGAGGGACACCTCGCAACGCAGCACCAGGTCAAGCCCGTCCTCCAACTCGCCCTTGAGGATGGGCACGTCCTCCACGGCCACGCCGAACCGCGCCACGATCCGGCCTTGGACATCGTTCAGGGACGGCGGCTTGAGACTCAGGCTCTGGGCCAGGGCCGCCGGGGCCAGCGCGAGCACGGCCAGAAGCAGGGCCGCGAACAGGACCGGACGGTTGCATTCCTCGATTTTCATAGTTCAAAAGATGTATCAGCCCCCCCGGCAAAGAACAAGAGGACCACCTTGTCATCCACGTGCCGGATGGCGTATACCGGGAATACGAATATCCAACCTCACCCATACGCAAGGATACGCCATGCAAAAGGAACTCTTGCTCGCCATCGGGGATGAACGCGCCGCTTCCTACACCCTGCGCTACCTCAAGGAAATCTACGACAGCTTCGACAACCTCAGGCTGACCCTCTTCTACGCGGCCCCCCGTCCGGCCCGGTACATGCACGACGACGGCGTGACCCCCAGCGACGCCGGGCTGCGGAAGCTGGACGCGGCCAAGCGGACCAAGGGGGGGCAGGCCATCGAAAACGCCCTCAAGTGGCTCAGGGACTACGGGGGATGCCCCGAGAAAAACGTGCGAACCAAGATGATCCACTCCCAAAAGGGCACGGTCTGCGAACTGGTGGAAGAGGCCAGGGCCGGGGCCTACGACGCCCTGCTCCTCGGCCGTCGGGGATTTTCCTGGTTCGAGGAGGTGTTCGCCAACTCGGTGAGCCACGAACTGCTTTGGCAGGACATCGATTTTCCCCTGTGGATCTGCCGCCGCCCGCCCAAGAATCCCCGGCGCGACGTGCTGCTGTGCCTGGACGGCTCGCCCGCCAGCCTGCGCATGGTGGACCACGCCGGGTACATGCTGGCCGAGGAGGCCGCGCACACCTTCACCCTGTTCCACGTGACCAGCGGCGGGCTGGACGCCTCGGCCTCGGTACGCCTCTTCGACGAGGGGCTGGCAGCCCTGACCGAAAACGGCATTGCCGAGGAGCGCATCGAGATGAAGATCGTCAAGGGCCGCAACCAGGTCCGGGCCATCCTCAAGGAGGCCGCCGAAGGCAACTATTCCGCAGTGGGCCTCGGCAGACACGGGGAGTACTCGCGCAGCCAAAAGCAGAACATGTTCCCGGATTCCACCTGCGTGAACCTGCTGCGGCAGATGGAGAACACCCCTCTCTGGATCAGCAAGTAGCCTGGGGGCGTCGGCTTGCGATAGCGGGCCGCCTGCGAATTTTTCGGGCGAAAACCATCCGCAACGTAGAAGGCTACGCCTGCGGTGTTTTTCGCCCGAGAAAATCCACATTCGACCCACTCTCCAAAGCCTCGATGCGTCATGAGCGCTTGTTTGAGGAATTGTCGAAACGCGGGGGGTACTCTGTGCGGGGCTGCGTGCGGAGGCCCGGCGGCATGCGCTACGCTCGCCGCCTTTGGGGAGCATTTCGGGGTGGAGTGCCGAAGGGGTCATGCGAACACTCCGGGACATTCTTCCTTCCCTCTTCCCGCCAAACCGCGCACGCACGCCTCTCGCCGCAGGCGACGCAAAAAGCTTTGGAGGGTCCAGGGAACCTTTCCCGAAAGGTTCCCTGGTCGCGCCGAAGGCGGCCCCTGCGGCGGGCAGCCGCCAGGGGCGCTGCTAGCCCAGCCAGCCGAGGACTTCCTTTTTGCTCGGCGCCTTGCCGACCACCTTGACCTCGCCGTCGATGACCACGGCCGGGGTGGAGAAGATGCCGTACTTGGCGATTTCCTGGAAGTCCTTGACCTTTTCGATGTCCGCCTGGACGCCCGCTTCGGCCACGGCCTCACGGACGGTTTTTTCGGCCTGTTCACACTTGGGGCAGCCGGGACCCATGACGAGTATTTTCATGTTCGACTCCTGCATCAGATTACGGCGTTGAAGAGATAGCCCACGACGAGGATGCCCGCGCCGACCACGGCGATGAAGACCGCGATGAGCCGGGGCTTGAGCACCTTGCGCAGGATGACCATTTCCGGGAAGGACAGGGCGATGACGGACATCATGAAGGCCAGCACCGTGCCCAGGGCCGCGCCCTTGCCCAGCAGGGCCTCGACCACGGGGATGATGCCCGCCGCGTTGGTGTACATGGGAATGCCCATCAGGACCGAGAGCGGCACGGACCACCAGGCGTCGCCGCCCATGACGACGGCGAGCCGGCCTTCGGGCACGTAGCCGTGGATGGCCGCGCCCGCGGCGATGCCGAGCACCACGAACTTCCAGACCCGGCCCACGATGTCCCTGACCGAATCGAGGGCGTAGTCGAACCGCCGGGGCCAGGTCATGGGTCCGTCCTGGGCGGCCTCGCCCGCGCGGATTTCGCGCACCCAGTCCTCCACGTGGTTCTCCAGCTTCAACCGGCCGAGCACCCATCCCGCGACCACGGCGATCAGGATGCCGGTGGCGAAATACAGGGCCGCCACCTTCCAGCCGAGCAGGCCGTAGAGCAGGACCAGGGCGATCTCGTTGACCATGGGCGCGGCGATGAGAAAGGAGAAGGTCACGCCCAGCGGGATGCCCGCTGTCATGAACCCGATGAACAGGGGCACGGCCGAGCAGGAGCAGAACGGGGTGACCACGCCGAGCAGCGCGGCCAGCACGTTGCCCGCGGACTCGCGGCGGCCCGCCAGGACCGAACGCGTCCAGTTGACGGTCACGAACGAGCGCAGGACGCCCACCGCGTACACCACCAGCACCAACAGCATGAGCACCTTGGGCGTGTCGTAGACGAAGAACTGGATGGCCGCGCCCAGGTGGCCGCCTTGCTCCAGGCCGAGCAGGGAATAGGTGAACCAATGGGAAAAGGGCAGCAGTTGCCCGTAGAGAACGAACCAGACAGCCAGGGACGCGGCCCCGACGAGCAGATGCCGCAGCACGCCTTTTTCGGCGGCGGGCCTGGCCGGGGCCTTGGATTGGCAACCGCACGGCGCCATTTTGAGTTCATCCATGTTCGTTCCTCCTTAAGCTTGGCGAATTCGCCAAATGTCGTCGAAAAAAAATATGCCTAGTGCCTGCCCGCCTCGATCACGGATTCGATGCACGAGAAAAAATTGAGCACGCACGGCACCTTGAGCCGATAGTAGATCTGCTTGCCCCGCTTGTCGTCCTCCACGATGCCCGCCTTCTTGAGCACGGACAAATGCTTGGAGACCGTGGACATGTCGCTTCCCACCATGTCGCGCAGTTCGCACACGCACCGCTCGCCCCGGGACAGTTCGTCGATCATGAGCAGGCGCGAAGGATGGGCCATGGCCTTGATGATCCTGGCGCGCTCCTCGAACCGCTCGATGGTGATGATGTCGGTGGTCACGTATTCTTCTCCCTGGTTTACATTTGGCAATATAGCCAAATGTCGTCCGTTGTCAAGGGACGGGCAGGCAGACCGGCGACCGGCGCTAGCTCTTGGGAAGGATGGACGCCCGGCCCCGGCTGTAGGTCAGCCGGTCGGGTTCCTTGCGGATGATGTAGTCCAACTCGGCGGAAACGGGCGTGAAGCTGGTGATGGCCCCGCCGTTGGTGGTCACGGTGACGAACACGCGCTGGCCCGGCCTGGGTTTGAAGTAAACCATGCCCTCGCTCCGCTTTTGCCAGCGGCTGTCCAGGGTCTTGCAGGCGCCCTCGAAGCTCTTGGGCGTGTCGGGCGTGACCGCGTATTCGCGCTTGAAGATGACGCGCTTGAGGGTGCCGTCCGCGTAGCTGCCCATGTTGTGCACCTTGGTGACCACGGCAATGGCCTGGATCTCGGATTCCTTGGCCATGAGGGCCAGATAGTCCGAGTCCCCGGCCAGGGACGGCAGGGCGGCCAGGATCAGGAAGAGGCCGATGAGGAGAATGCGAAGTTTCATATATTTCAAGTGGTAATAGATACTTTTTGAGTCAGGGAAAGGCACGATATACCAGCGGTCACCTCTTTGCAAGCATGTGCGGGAAACTTGCACAAAGGTGCGGCAAGGGCGCGCGGCCGGGCACGGGCAACAAAAAACCGGCCCTGCCGGCATGCGCCGGGGGCCGGTTCGCCTGTCGGGAAACGCTACTGCACTGCGGTGTCGGCGTGCCGACCGGAGACCACCACCATGTTTCTGCCGTTGTTTTTGGCCTGGTACAGGGCCTTGTCCGCCTTGACGATCAGGTCGTCGTCCGAGGAGAGCGCCCCGCCCTCCACGGAAGCCACGCCGATGGAGGCGGTGATCGAAAAGGTCCGGTTTTCGAAGGAGAATTCACTGGACTCAATGTTTCTGCGCACCCGCTCGGCGAGCTTCCAGGCGGACTCCTCGGAGGTGTGCGGGAGCAGGACCACGAATTCCTCCCCGCCGTACCGGGCGGCCAGGTCGGTGGTGCGGAAGGTCCTGACCAGTATTTCGCCGACCTTGCGGAGCACCATGTCGCCCGTCTTGTGCCCGTAGGTGTCGTTCACGGACTTGAAGTGGTCGAGATCGACCATGAGCAGGGAAAGGTCGTGGTTGTAGCGTCGGCGGCGCTTGATCTCGTAGACCAGCCGCTCCTCGAAGGAACGGCGGTTGTAGATGCGGGTCAGGCCGTCGCGGTCCGCGCGCAGCTTGACCTCCTTGAAGGTCAGGGCGTTTCGCAGGGCCAGGCCGATGTGGTTGATGGCCGACCGGAAGGTCTCCACCTGGTCCTTGCCCAGCCGGTATCCGGATTCGCAGAGTAAGGCCAGGCAGCCGAAGGTCTCGTGCCCGGCGGCCAGGGGCATGGTCACGAGTTTGCCCTCATCGGGCTTGCGGCCGTATTCGGGCCTGCGGGCCGGATCGGTGTGGTTGATGTGGAAACCGGCCACGGGCGCGGCCCCCATGGAGGCCGCCGAGGCCGAGAGGTGTTCCACCCAGGCGGATTCGACGGCGGGCGGCATCTGGCCGTTGAGGAATATCTCCATCTCGGACGTGCCGGAATCCTCCCGGCTGTTCCAGAAGGCGGCGTTGAGCATCCTGACGGGCAGCACCAGGGAAAGGGTCTCCTTGGCATTGGCCAGGATGGTGGCGGCATCCAGGCTCTCGGTGGCCGAGGCCAGTATCTTGTTCAGGAACAGGAGCTGGTCGGTCTTGCGGGCGAGCAGTTCGCGCTCCAGCATGATCTCCTCGGTCATCCGATAGATGTCGGAGTACATGGAGGTCACTTCCTTGGCCCGGAACAGCACGTCCTGGATCTTGGGACGGGTCAGCGGCGTGCGGACGACGGTCAAAAAGCCCTCGGCCAGCACGGTGTCCATCTCCAGGGGCGCGTCGCCGCTTTCCTGGATCAATATGCGCTGGGTGGCTCCCTGGTTGCGGAACTCGTCCCTGCGGCACTCGGGGAAATCGTTCCAGACGGCCCAGGGAATCCAGGCGGCGGAAGGCTTCTCGTCGTGCGACAGGTCCTTGCCGCTGGGCAGCGAGTCCGCCGGGAAATTGCGGAGGTGAAAACCGGGCCCCACTCCTTTCTCGATCTGTCGGACCAGACCCTGCTTGAGTCCCAGGCCCCACATCAGTTCGGGGCGTCGGCTTCGTTTCATCATCATTTTGCCCATGTCTCCGAAACTCCTTGCATGCGTCAAAGCATTGACGGACTTCCCTGTCCGCATACGGATATGAGCAAAAACGGGGCCAAGAGCGGCGGAAATGGCCGACGGGCGGGCCGCCTCCCGCCTGCCCGTCGGCAACGGCCCGGATTAAATAACTATTATTCTCATTTACAAAGCCCGGCACCGGGAGGGAAACAAGGCAAGGATTGCCGGGCCGGGCCGGACGAAAGCCATTGACAAAAAAGGCTCGATGCGGTTCCTACCTAGATATGCCGAAAAAACAGCGCATCTGGGGCACGCTGGACCCCTTTTTCCAGGGCGGTCCGGTCATGGGCCGGATCGTGGCCAATACCGCGTTCCTGACCGCGCTGCTCGCGGCCGATATCTTTGACGAATACCACTTCTTTCTCCCGGACCAAAAGGCCATGGACGCCCTGGGCAAGAACCTGAAAAGGGTCGCGCCCGGCCCGGCCCGCGACAAGCGGTTTCGGATCATGCCCCGGCGGGAGCTGCCCGCCATGCTCCGGGCCACCGCCTACCACTGCTTCCACCTGTCCGACTGCATCGCCAACCAGCCGTTCCTGGCCCGTGCGCGCAACCTGTACAGCGCGAACATCTTTCCCGTCACCGGGGTCATCCACTCCCTGAGCTATGCCCGGTATCCCGAGGCGTTCCTGCGCCATCTGTGGCCGGGAACCACGGCGCGCGACTGCATCGTGTGTACCTCCGGGGACGGCCGGATGGCCGTGGAACACCATTTTGCCCGGCTGCGCGAGGGGTTCGGGCTGACCGGGGCGAGCCACCCCGCGCCCGTGCTGGCCGAGATTCCCCTGGCCGTGGACACGGACGCGCTCGCGCCCGGCAAGCCGAACCCGGACGGCCCGGTGCGGCTCCTGGCCTTCGGGCGCATCTCGCACACCTCCAAGATGGACCTGGTGCCGCTCGTCCGTGCCCTGCACAGGCTGGTGCAGGACGGCCTGGACCCGGCGTCCGTTGAGCTGGTGCTGGCGGGATGGGACGACAGCCGGTCGGTCCACTACCTGGACACCCTGAAGCATCTGGCCCAAAACGCGTCCATTCCCCTCACCGTCGAGCTGCGCCCCTCGGAGGCGGAAAAGCGGAAGCTGTTCCAATCCGCCGACATCTTCGTGTCCATCGCGGACAACCCGCAGGAGACCTTCGGCATCACCCTGGCCGAGGCCGGTGCCTTCGGCCTGCCCGTGGTCGCCTCCCGGTACGACGGGTACAAGGACATCGTGGCCCACGGCGAGACCGGCCTGCTGGTTCCGACCACGGTCCCGGAGCGGACCCCGAACCTTGATGCCATGGCCACGCTCCTCTTCGACAGCGAATACCACCTGGGCCTGGCCCAGCAGACCGCCGTGTCCGTCCCGGACCTGGCCGAAGCCCTGCGCGCGCTCATACAGTCGCCCGAACTGCGCCGGGCCATGGGCGCGGCGGCCCGGAAGCGGGTCGAGTCGGCCTTTTCCTGGCCGTCGGTCATCGCCCGGTACGTGGCCCTGTGGGACGACCTGTGGCGGGCCGACGCGGACCCCGGGCCGCTGCGGGACATCCCCCACCCCCTGGCCCCGGACTACGGCAGGCTGTTCGGCCACTACGGCTCCCGCGTCCCATCGGCCGGGCTGCGGTTCAAAACGGGCCGCACGGGCGAGGCGTTCTACCGCGACAGGGACTACCCCAACCTGTACGCGGGCCTGCACGACGCCATCGACCTGGACGTGGTCCGCAAAATCGCGTTTTTCGCCCGCAAGCCGGTTGACAGCGCCACCCTGATAAGCAAGGTTTCCGGCATGGCGCCCCATCTGCATGACACCCAAGTGGAATATCATATCCTGTGGGCGCTGAAGCAGGATATCCTGCAGACGGAAGAACAATAATCAGCCCCTCCCGCCTCACCGGACAACGGGTGCCGATCCGCGCTTGATCCGCGAAACGGCATCAAAAGATTCAGAAAGGAAGAGGGGATTGGGGTTCGGAGGAAGGGGAGAGGGAAACCCTTTGCAAAGGGTTTCCCTCTCCCCTTCCTCCGGCCGCCGGAGGCATCTCATGAAAGCATTACGCGCGGCGCGGATGGAGCGGTGCATCGGCTGCCATTCGTGCTCGTTGGCCTGCGCCAGGCTGGTCCACAAGGTCCTGTCCTGGAACAAGTCGGGCATCCGCATATCCTCGGCGGGCGGGCTGTCCACGGGTTTCGAGGCCCGTGTCTGCCTGGCCTGCCATCCGGCCCCGTGCGCCGAGGCGTGCCCCACCGGCTCGCTGACCCAGCGCCGCGACGGCGGGGTCAAACAGAACAAGAACCTCTGCATCCGATGCGGGGAATGCGCCAAGGCGTGCCCCGTGGACGCCATCTTCCTGGACCACGAGATCAATCCCTACGTCTGCGTCCACTGCGGCCAATGCGTGGCCTTTTGCCCGCACGACTGCCTGGAGATGGTCGACCTGCCCGAACGGGACGGCAAGGGAGGTGACGCATGATACGGGGACATTTTCGCGTCATGGTGGTCAACCTGACCACGGGCAAGACCACCATTGTCGAACTGCCCGGTCGAGACAAGTACCTGGGCGGGTCGGGCCTGGCGGCCTATCTGTTCGGCGAATACGGACACATCGACCGCGACTGGGACGACCCGGAGCAGCCGCTGATCTTCGCCATCGGCCCGCTGACCGGGTACTTCCCGCTCATGAGCAAGACCTGCTGCGCCTTCCGCTCGCCCTACCACAACCAGTACACCGAAAGCTACGCGGGCGGGAAATCCGCCCTGTCGCTCCGGTTCGCCGACCTGGACGCCCTGGTGGTCACGGGCCGCGCCGAGCGGCTGACCGCCCTGTGCGTGGGGTCGCGCCGGGTGGAGACCCGCGACGTGGAATACCTGCGGGGCTTCGACGCCATCCACACCGGCCGCGTGCTCCGCAAGATGTTCCCCGGCTCGGGACGCCGCTCCATCATGCGCATCGGCCCGGCGGCCGAGAACCTGTCCGCCTACGCCTGCATCAACGTGGACACCTTCCGCCATTTCGGACGGCTGGGCGGCGGCACGGTCATGGGAGCCAAGAACCTCAAGGGCATCTGCGTGCTGGGCGACCGGGGTTTCGACCTGCCCGAGGGCAAGACCTATCCCAAGCTGTACAAGGACATCTACAAAC
This sequence comes from Desulfovibrionaceae bacterium, assembly GCA_015709315.1. GTDB lineage: Bacteria > Desulfobacterota > Desulfovibrionia > Desulfovibrionales > Desulfovibrionaceae > Pseudodesulfovibrio. The sequence goes on along the minus strand of JACCQI010000026.1, from coordinate 25,025 downwards.
AGCTCACCACCACCGAGATGATGGCCAAGTACCACGGCCTGGGCACGGCGGTGAACATCAACCCGCTCAACGAGCTGAAGAGCCTGCCGTGGAAGAACCTGCAGCAGACCTCCAGCCCGGATGCGAACGCCATCTCCGGCGAGACCTTTGCCGACGACACCCTGCTGCGCAACGCGGCCTGCGCGGGCTGCCCGGTGGGCTGCATCCACGTGGGATTCGTGCGCGAGCAGTTCCAGACCAACAACCAGTATCTCTACCGCCAGGTGGGCTACGACTACGAGCCGATCTTCTCCTGCGGCGGCATGCTGGAGGTCACGGACGCGCCCGAGGTGCTCCGCATTCTGGACGTCATCGAGAAGGAGGGGCTGGACTGCATGTCCGCGGGCGTGGCCCTGGCCTGGGCCACCGAGGCCCTGGAGAAGGGCGTGATCTCCCCGGACGAAACCGTGGTCGGGTTCAAGTGGGGCGACGCCGAGACCTACATGCGGGGCGTGGAGATGATCAGCCGTCCGCCCAACGAATTCTATGCGCTGCTGGCCAAGGGCACCATGCGCTGCGCCGAGCGGTACGGCGGCGCGGACTTCGCCTGCGTGCTCGGCCAGGAGATGGCGGGCTATGCCACGGGCGAGGTGTTCTTCGTGTCCGAGGGGCTGGGCTTCAGGCACTCCCACCTGGATTCCGGCGGCTATGCCTACGACCAGAAGCACGAGGACAAGGACGTGAAAAAGGCCCTGGACTTCCTGATCAAGGACGGCCACGAGCGCATCGTGCTCAACTGCATGGTGGGCTGCCTGTTCTCGCGCGGGGTATACAAGAGCGACCTGCTGGACGAGGCCATGGCCTCGGTGGGCTACGGCGACCTGTGCGGATCGGTGGCCGAGATCGGCAAGCGTGTCCAGCGGCTGCGGTGGCGGCTGCGGCTCCAGATGGGCTACCGTCCGGACAAAGTCAAGATTCCCAAGCGCTACACCGAGATCACCACCTGGAAGGGGCCCTTGGACACGGACTACATGGAGGCCCTCCGCCAGGGCTACGCGGCCCGCATCCTGGCAATGGGTTCCGATCCCGAGGATGACGGGTAATTTTCGCCCAGACCCAAAAAAGGGGTTGCCAACGACGTGTCATTTGGGTAAATCCCACTTCTCGACCGGTTGCTCGGGTAGCTCAGTCGGTAGAGCAGGGGACTGAAAATCCCCGTGTCGGCAGTTCAATTCTGTCCCCGAGCACCATAGAAATCAAAGGCTTATGGAAAACATCCGTAGGCCTTTTTCTTTTGTGGCGGATTTGTCCACCACTCTGTCCACCAGTTTGGGAGTCTGACCCCCCCTATGCCAGCCAACACTATGTACACAGCCTCCAGGTCGATGTACGGGTATGAAAATTAATTCCCAACCGATAGCAAGCAGGAGAGGTCATTAATGAAAAAATTGACGCTTCAACCGTCGCTGGGTGCAAACTCGGGAACTATTGTTGAGAAGGTGACGCGCATTGTTATATGCGAGAACGTCAAGGAGGAATACTACCCTCTTTTTCTCGCGGCACCTGATATGCTGGAAGCCCTAGAAGAGTGTGTAGCGATGATGGATACTCCACCGGATAGCGCGCTCAAGGCCATTGAGAAGGCAACCACACCAACAAACTTTGCTATAACATAGTTATCCAGACAACGGGATAGCCCCCGCCTAAGCAGGGGCCTTTTTGCTACAAGCTCAACTTTCAGCCCCACATGATGCTCGCCGTGCTTTCGCTTTCGGCCAGGAACTTTTCATCGACAAGCAGCGCGTCTCGGGAATATCGCTCCACGGTCATGGGCGGGACAGAGAGTCCTTCCTTGCCGCACAGGGGATGCAGCCGCCTTCCAACGTCGGCAACCCCGTGCTGAACGCGCTCCAGGTTTTGAAGCGCGGCGACATACGCCTCTCGCTTTTCTTCAGCCTCGGTGCGGCATTTTCGGATCGAGGCGTTGCCCTCGGTCCCCACGGCCTCGGCGATGGCTTCAGCGGCTCGGGAGATGGCTTCCTTGCGGACCTGTTCACGTTGGGCCAGGATCGGACGAAGCTGGCGTTCCAGGGCGGCGGCCATATCGCGCTGGACCGACAGGCGGTCTTTGATCTCCATAGCCTTGTCGGAATCGGCCAGGAGCGCAGCGTCGTACTCCGCCTGGAGTTGATCGGCCTCGGCAGTGGCGGCATGTTTCCGGGCTTCAAGGGCCGATATCTCCTCTTGCACTTCGGTAGCGGCGGTTTCAATGCTGGCCTTAGCCTTATCGACAATGGCGTTGAACTCAGAAAACATAATGATCTCCTTTTGTTATCTGCGGAACAGGTCCATTCCCTGCTCCAGTTTTGTTTTGTGGTGAGCCGCTACCCGAAGGGCGATGGCCTTCAAGTCAAGGTCGGGCTGTTGACGCATACCCAACCAGTAAGAAACGGCTTCTTTCCTACGTTGGACGAAACCACCCTCTTGGGCCACGGTGTCCATGAGGTAAGCTAGGACGCTTGCCGGTTCTAGGCTGGTCGCTATCTCATGCACCACCACACCGGGGTCACAGTAGTTTTCGTTATGAGAGACTTTCATCCTCTGCCTCCCTGAACCGTTCCAATGCACCCTTGAGACGCTCTGCCGGATCACGAGTGCTGCGGTAGACCGGACCCTCGATCTCCGGCCAACCCAGACGCCGACAAGTGCGGTTCAACCTGACCTTCAATGCCTCGTCGGGAACCAGTTCCTTGGGCCTGAGCCACTGCTCCAACTTGTCAATTCGCGTGTTTATCTTGGTCATGTCCATAACCTCCTTAATTTAAGGGCTTTATTTAACATTGAGATGTTCCTCCTGTACGGCTTCCAGGGCCGCAATTCGTTTTTCCAAGTCGCTGCCTTCCATGATCCGCACAAGCGTCTGTGCGACGTATGCGCGGGCCTTGGTCTGCCCTTCGTCCAACTCGCCATTCTCAAGCCGAGTCAGGCACCCGGCGAGGTATGCGCGGACGGCTTCAACCGAAGTCAGGCGCAACCGTTTCTTGCGGGGGGTGGGGGTGTCGGTGGATTCTGTTGTCATATCTATGCTCCTGTCTGAGTTAGACCGCCGCTAGATTCGCCCTACGCGGCTTTCTGGCGCGTTTTCACCGCCGCTTGGTAAATGGCCTCCACCTGCCGGGCGTAGTGCCTTAAAAAATGAAATGTGGCGTATTCAGCCCATGCCCTGCTCTGTGCGAAGTGGAAGGTCGCACGGTATCGGGACATGAATGAATAGACCGTCTGTGTCGCTGCCTTCGGTTCCATGCGACTTCGATAGTTCCCGGCCACCAAATCGGAGAAGGGAGACTCTACGACCACCATGAAGGCATCCAAGCCCCTTGCCCTGACCAACTCCCGTTCAAAGCGTTCCCGGCCCGTAGAGATGGACGCCACGAAGTCAGGCAGGGACTTCCGCTCGACAGCCACCCGGCTTTCCAATCCAACAAGGCTGTAGTCGCCAGTTGTCAGGGTGCCCTCGGTCACGATCACGCCCTCGTACTGTTCACCATCGAAGCGGAACGGGCTTTGCTCTCGGCTATCACGGACGATCTTCATTGCCTTTCCCCTTCATGGCTTCTTTGCCTTTTCCCTCAAGAACAGGACCAATAAGCGCAACAATCTTCTTTGCCGTACCCTGTCCGAAGCCGTTTGACCGTAGGGTCTTCTCCACTTGCCTTTTGGTTTGGAAATCAATCATTCGGCACCTCCAAAAGACAGCGGGCGTGTGCACAATCTTTTGTGCACGACTTGTCCAAGACTTGTTCAAAGACTTGTTCAAAGACTTGTTCCGGTTCCCTGGTGTCCGGTTGCACGGCGGACAATGTCCGGCCCTGGGCCTGCTTTTGTCCGCTCTTTTGGGACGCCATGTCATTCATGGCCCTTTTTTGCCGTTTGCGGGTGTTGGTCAGTCTGGACCGTGCTCCCGGAGTCGGTGTGATCTCCTCGACGCTGCCAAGCCGACGCAACACAGAGTCACACTTCAAGTTGGTAACATCGGGCATGATGATTCCCTCCCGGTATAGGTCTGTCGGGCTGGAGGTTGTCCCTTCTCCGTTGGCAATTATGAACCCGTTGTCCATGAGCCAGGACCATGCACGGCGACCTGTTCTTTCTTCGAGGCCCGCCGCATTGTTGAGGAAGGGAGGAGTCAGATATCTTGCATCGACAAATCGCTCTAAATCGCCTTCGTGGTCATAGGCGATCAACCAATCATCTCCGCAAGCCCCATCGTCTGGAACCCAAGCCATGTGAGACGACCATGAAAACCCAAGCAAGGTGAGATAGAGTTTCCTGACCGACGGGGGCATGACGGCCCAAACGCCTTGGAAAATCAGCGAGGATTCCAAACGGACCCATGCCCCTTGGTCTGTTCGTTCTCGGTAGGGCGTATAATCCAAGCGGTATTCCAGGCGTGTCCGGCCACCTGGAAGCGGTATGGATTGTTTCGTGAGCCATCTCGATCTTTGAAGGCTGGAAGTGGCTCCTGCTGCTGTTCGTTTGGCTACTCCGGCCAATACAGCAATTCGGTCCAGACTTGGCCGGGCAATGCGCGTCTTGCGGTTTTCATGGGCAATCAGGACCGGCAGGACTGCGATATGACTATCTTCCCAGTAGCCAAATTCACCGGCTCGGATTGATTCGCGGAAGGGGAGCAAAATGAAGTTACCGGCCATGACAAAACACCGTCACGGTGTGAGGGTGACACATGGCTACGCCGCCTCGCCTTTCCCGTAGCTGTCCTCTCGGAGTCGCTGCCCCCACCACGCAAGGAAAGCGGGAACGTCCACAAGCACGCGGCGGCCATCTCGAAAAAACAGCTCGGTGGGTATGGTGCGGGCGCTCCGCATATTTCGAATGGTCTTGGCCGACGGCAAGGCCGGATGTCGGTCAAACTCAGCCAAAGGCATGGCGGGGGGGAAGATTTCCCGCATACGAGCGAGGATGGTTTCAATCTGCTGGTTCATGTTGTTTCTCCTTTGGGATATTTTGGGCATCCCTGAGAAACAACTAAGGCATCGTTTTTATAGAATCACGGGAAGTCGAAACCCGTAATTTGTCATTTCGACTTCCCCTTTATTCGATGTCCTTCAAAACAGTCTTACCAGTCGGGGCCTCGTGCCCAAGCTCTTTTAGCACATCAACTACTAGCTCGAAAAATCGCCCATAGTACTGGTCGCCTTCGCGTTCGTGCTTGACCTCTCCGCGTGCTGCAAATCCGGTGGCTTCTTCAAACACCATCGCCAGCCCACGCACGAGGTCGCGGCGGGGAGAGTACTCTTTGGACCAGCGCGAGCCTCTGGGCAACTGTTTGGCTAGCTGGCGGGCCACAAACGGGAGTTCGTCAACCTGCGCAGCCAAGGATTGTTTGATTCCGTACCGACGCAACGCGCCCATCAGGGTAGGATTGCCCTCAGCAGCTTTCAAAGCCTCATGGAAAGCCTCGGCGGTCTTTTCCAATACCGCAAGCTGCTCTCTGGTCGCAGACAAACCAACAGGCAACTTGCTCGTGGATTTCTCAGCTAAAAGAAAGGCCACCACATGGGCTTCTAACCCACCAAGCATTTCATCTGTTAGCGAACCGACGTGCTGGATTGCTACGGTGATCGCCCCTTCGATACAAGATTCGTCCTCTCCGCTCCTCCAACCAATCAAAATCGGCACAGGTTTCATTTGTTAACCCCTCCTGCCTTCTTCATGGAAACAACTTTGCCCCCGCCCTTCTTCTCGGCGGCAGCGGCCTTCTCGCCGTCCTCCATCACCCGGACTGCGTTGGTCAAGTCTTCGTTGGCCAGCTTTGAGTATCGGGCCGTCATGACCGGCGTCGAGTGACCCAGGAGCTTTTGAACGTGGTACAGGCTCACTCCTTGTTTGACGAGCCGTGAGGCGTAGGAGTGCCGGAGGGTGTGGAAGCTGACCTTCATCTTCGGATCGTCCACATCCTGATTCAGCTTGGAATCGGCAATGCCCCGGACGAAAGCCGAGGGCACTTGTTTGTGCTTGGTGCCAAGTCGAGTAGGAAAAACAAGCTCACCATCGCCGCCGTGCTCCATGCCGGAGAGAAGCCCATGCAGCCGTTCGGTCATGGGCACCACCCGGTCCTTCTTTCCCTTTGTATTCATGGCGAGGAGGGTGCGGCCTTCGAGGTCAACCGCCCCCCAAGTGAGCGCGGCGATCTCCCCGAAGCGGAGACCGCTCTCCAGTGACACAAGGGCCATGTCCGCAGCCTGTTCGCTCCTGGCCCGTACACATTTGAGCAGTTTCTCGCTCTCTTTCGGGGAAAGGTAACGCTGCTTCTCGTTGTCCACCTTGGGCAGCTTGAAGGACTTGAGCGCCGTAGGACATTTGCCCTCAACGATCCCGGCGTCACGGGCGGCGTTCCATACCATAGAGAATGTGCGGAAAACCGCTTGCATGGTCCGTGGTGCGCGTTCCGCCTTGAGCAGCGCGGCCTTGATCTTGTTCACATGCTGGATCGTGATCTCGCGCAGGGGAACATCACCCAATTGCGGGTACAGCCAGGTCTTGCAATGTTCTACATGCTTGCGGCCTGTCTCGGGCTTCCAACCGGGGAGGGCTATCGGGAAATACTCGTCCTCGGCAAACGCCTTGAAGGTGACGTTCTTGGATTCCTCAAGACGCTTGAGCCGTTCCTCTTCCTTGCGCTTCGCGAGGAGGAGTTCCCGCTCCTGCCGCTTGGTCGCGGCCCCGCCTTCCTTCGCTTGGTCCATGAGGCGCTTGCGTTCATCGGCGGCCCGGCCTTCGGTCATGCCTTCGCTGGCCCAGCCGACCAAGACTTCATGACGCTTCCCGTCTACCTGAAAACGGATTCCATACAAACGGTCATACCGTCCGCCTTTCAGCCGTGGACGGTCAGGGTCCACATGGTAACGGACCCCGGTATGCTCCTCTGAATTGATCCACGAAAAGCGTGCCACGTTTTTGGCCCTCCTGGTGCTGTCCACCACTTTGTCCACCACTTTCATGTCGGGACATAGGGTGCATCCCTGTTTGTCCCTGGAGTCCGTTGTAGGCTATTATTTAAGCAATGACAAGGACATTACGGTCAACTCACTCTGTCCCTAAGTATCCCTAAAGTACCTAATTTTGGGGACTGAAAATCCCCGTGTCGGCAGTTCAATTCTGTCCCCGAGCACCATAGAAATCAAAGCCTTACGAAGAACCCTTCGTAAGGCTTTTTCTTTTTTGAGCGTTTTGTACTAGGATAGTACTAGTTTTGAAGGAGGCAGAATTCCCCTTTAGCCTTCGTTTTTTGGAGAATCAGTTATGCCGGACACCTCGACTTCATCGATTGATTTGTATGATGATATTCTATCGAAAGACTTTTTTCATATGAGTTACTTGCGGCGGAAGGCAATGGCAGAGGATCCTCAAAGGCTGGCTCGTGTCGCTGATGCTATTGAGCACATCAAATCATTGTTGGAAGATATTGACTCCGAGACTTTCGAAGATTTGATACGATCCATATCACTGCTGGGATCGCAAGCTTCTTTCTCTTTCATTCACCAATATGAGCATGACGCATCCATCGAATACAGAAGTCAGCTGTGCTCCATTATTTTTACTCAGGAGTTTATCGACACTCTTGATGCCATCCATGAATTCTCAAAGGATTATGTTTATGACGCTTTATCATTGACTGATGAAGTCCCCATGGATTCGTACATCGAGGCCATCGATGACTATTGGCAATTGTTGGATCAAAATTTACATGACGTACACGAGCTCCCTGAAGATTTGGCCGAGGTTAATATATTGTCAATTTACCATAGAGTTACCAAGCTCTTTCCTCAAAAGGGATACAGTGTGGCCACTGATGGGAATGAGGTTGTCATGCGTGCTAGTCCTTGCTGTCCTGATTTTGAGTTCGAGAAGATGTTGGAGTCTGTACTGAAACGGATTTTTTACCTTCGGGATCAATTTGAAGACATTTCCACGGACGGAATTAGCATAATTGAAAGAACATGCCGCGAATGGCTTCAAAGGAAGACTAGCGCTGTTTGGATTGACAAAAAGGGACTCCGTGGGCGCTTGCTGGGTCTTTGGATGTGGGACTACAAGTATAAGAGGGAAAAGATAACGATAAGTGCGACAATTGATGCTTGTTATCAATATTACCATGAAACCTTCGGCCAAAAGTTGTCTGTTAACTCTCTTAGGGAGTACTTTGACGGCACGCGAAACTGCATCAAGCACGGAGAAATAAAACCACTTTCTAGACCACGGTAACTAGACTTCAGCACTGCTTCTCTCTTCCAATTTTTTGGGGGGTTCATTTCAAAATGGACCCCCCATTTTTTTGTGCCCTTCAAATATACAACAAGACCCAGTGAAGGGAAACATCCGGTGTGAACCAAAGCTGGGAGGAGAGCAAATATTACCAGCGAAACAGGCAGATGCCTTAGAAAGTCATCTGCTCCGACATGGAGAAAGAAAAAATGGAACAAAAAGAAGTTGTTATTGATGATTTTTACACCAAACTTGAGCAGAATCTTCCGAGCTATTTCACCCGCGCAGTTTTTTGCGAACAGGTGCCTGGATTGTGGACACCCAAGCGATTGGCGAATGTCGAATCGTTGGGCAAAGGCTGCAAAGTCAAGAAAAGACTGTCTGGCAAAGTGGTCTACGAAAAGTTCAGTTTTATCAGCTGGTTGCGTGGGCAGGAGGTGTAAAAAGCGAATTTTGGCGAATTTGGCAGGTGTATCTGCCTAAGCATTGTATCACTCGTATTGGGTGAAAGGAGAAACTAATGAGTAAAGTTAGAGAGTTGGAAATTGTTGAGTCTGAAGAAGACGGTGTTGTGGGGATCAATTCCACGGCTCTACCCAAGGTTGTTGCGACAAGTCTCGCAGAAATGTTGGCGAGTGCGCCGAGCAATGCTGCTGAGAAGGTCGAGGCCATCGAAGTCGATTGCACACCGGTCATCGTTTACAAAACGACTGCCCGGCTTGTCCTGAGGTAGGAGGTGTGTCTTTGGATTTGTGGGATGAGGCCATGTCGGCTGAACCCGGAACAAAAAGTGTCACAAAGGAAATTGGTCAGGTCGGTGAAGAGAACAATCAGAGCTCTCGCACCTGCATAGAGAAAAATGTCGTCATTCGACCGAGTAGCAAAACATCCTCCCCAGGACAGGAGGCCTGGGGAGGCTCAAACGGCACTGTACCGATGCAGCAACCTCAATGTTTAGGAGGCAAAACAGGAATACTCGCAAGTTATGACCAACAAGCGACTCAGTTCATTGAAAATACAAAGAATGAAAAAAGCCTGAGGAGTGCGATAAAGGATCAGGAACAGTTCAGGAAGGAGGATGCGTTTAAGTCTTTGAAGGAAGAAGCATTCTGCAGGCTAGCGGTGACGCCTATCTACCCGTTGCCGGAACAAAGGACTGTGGATGTCCCGTTCCCCATTCATGTGTTTCGTGGTGGGGCGTGGAAGTGGATTGCTGGCTTTGCAAATGCCTTTGGAGTCCATCAATGCATCGGTGGAGGAATGTTGCTTGGAGGGCTGAGTGTCAGCGCCAGTGGAAAAATCAAGGTTGTGCGGCATAAAGAGCACAAAGAATTGATGACCATTTACCAACTCCTTCGGATGGATTCCGGCAAGGGCAAGAGTCCCATGCAGGATACGGTTCTGGAAGTGATCAAGGCTCTCGAAAAGCGGCTCCAGGATGAGTACTTTGAAGAAGAAGGTAAGCGAAATATCGAGAGGAGGATTCTGACCAGACACATAAGGAAGCTCGAAAAGGAGGCCGCAGAGACTGGAGATTACGCACAGGCTGTCGAGGAAATTGCCCGAATCGAAATGGCGATACCTCCCAAGAGCGCATTGCCACAGTTGATGACATCGAAGTTCACCCCGGAAGGGCTAGAAAAGGAGGCTGCCAAGCAGGGTGGCAAGTTTGCAATTATCGGCACTGAATTGGGATCGTTCAAAAACCTGCCCGCCAATAAGGACGACTTCATTTTGAACGCCTGGAGGGGGGAAACCTTCATAAGCACCAAGTCAAAAGAACCTGTGCGTATTGATAACCCCTCCCTGACGATTTTGATTGCGACTCAGGAAAAGACATCACTCAAATTGTTGGGAGAAGAGGCCTTGCAGGAGGACGGCCTTGTACCCCGCTTCATGCTTATGACACCTCCGGACATGCCTCATGTTGCTCCAGGAGGCGGCGTTACTACTGAAATGAATTTTGAGGATAGCGCGTGGCTGGAGCGCACGATTAACGAAATCCATTCGGTTGCTCGTGCAATTGACGGTCACCATGAGTTCCAGATTCAGGACGGTGCGTTGCGCAACTGGGATGCGTTTTGGAGCTACACCCAGAAACAGGCCAAGGATAAACATCTGCCTGCCGTATTGCGCTACTGGTATCGCAAGCTGGCTGGGACAGCCCTGCGCCTCGCGGGGTTTCTTCACTTGCTTCGTTGCCTGGAAGAGAACCTCCCTTTGGAGACCGAGATCGATCAGCAGACCATTGACGGCGGAATTGAACTCGCCCAGTTCTACGAGGCACACGCCTGCGTGGCTCTCGACATCGAGGGCAATGACGTACTTTACCTTGCCAAAAAATTCCTTAAGCGGATCAAGGAGGGGCAGTCGCCTGAGGTCACTCTGCGCGAGATCTATCATCCGGAGCACGTCAAAGCCGAGGACGCCAAAAGGGTGTTCCGCTTTCTCACAGAGCAGGGTTACGTGGCCCTGTTGCGAAAGGGGAAATCGGACATCTGTCTTGTCAATTCTCGCCTGTGGGAGATGCCTATGACGGGTTAAATTAATCGCATGCCAGTGTGACAATAGTGACAAATCACTATTGTCACACTGGCTTGACCGCTAAGTATGCTCATCCAATACGGACCGAGCATGCTCACTCTTGAGTCGGGAAATTTCACCTGATAAGAAGGCGGCAGACTTCAACGCTCCTACCGAGGGCACTCGCATGAGGCAGAAACGCATTCTCCCCGTCCTACTTTTGATCCTCCTCTTTGCCCGCGTCGTCTATGCCTTCACGAGCAAAGTTATAGGGGTGACTGATGGGGATACCGTCGTGGTCCTGACCAAAGACAAGGCCCAGGTCAAAGTTCGGCTGTACGGAATCGACTGCCCGAAAAAGTCACAGGCCTCCGGGAGCAAGGCCAAGCACTTTACGGCGGACATGGTGTTTGGGAAAAAGGTCGATGTGGAACCTGTTGACAGGACCGCTATGGCAGGACGGCGGGGTTGCTGACCATGGGCGGAGTTAACGTCAACGAGGCCATCCTCAAGGTCGGATACGCCTGGGTCTACACGACCTATCGCCGAGAAGCCTTCTGCCCCGGCTGGCAGAAGATTCAAGATGCCGCCCAAAAGGCCCGCATCGGCCTCTGGAGCCATCCGGACCCCACTCCCCCATGGTCATGCCGCCGAGGCAAAAATGCAGGCCAAAAAGAGGCAAGTTCTCAGACTATGGGCCCGGAGACCTGCCACGGCAACACGAGCTCCCATGTGTCTTTCATAAGCCGGGATGCCGGTATTATGATTGCAAAAACTGCACGAAGGTATTTTAGACTCGGGATGAGGCCATCAAAGCTGGCTATCGCCCTTGTGGTAACTGCAATCCCTGACCCGAGGCCTACTCCCTTACGAGGGTAAATTCCTGGGTCACAGCGTTCATTTCACCCCGCTCCAAGGGGACTAGAATTGGCGATGGCTCTCGTCACCTTTTTTGGCGTCGAAGTCGATGGTGATCTGGATTTGAATGTTGCGCTTGCGAGGTTTAAAGAAGAGGAAGCCCATGAGCATCAAGGCAAGGATGCCCAGAGCGATCAGGAGGTAGATGAGCATGGACATCGTTGGTTTATGCCTGATCTGAATCGAGGCCCATGGACTTGAGCAGCATATCCGCGTGTGCTTCATCCCATAGTTCATCGATAATCTCGTCCGGGGCAAGCTGGAGGGTTTTTTCGAATTCTTGACGGGAAATCCGCGCGCTCTTCCAGGGCTTGCTAGCTAGGTACTGCTGTCGGGATATGCGAAGCTTAGCCCATGGCTTATCTTCTTGGAGCTTTGTAGCTAGTCCTTTTCTGTTCTTCATGTCGAATATATTAGTCCGATGGAGGAATAATGTGCAAGAGCAAGGACATGGCGACAGCCTGTGAGGTTCCTCCTAGAAAGTAGCCATCGCCATGCCCTAGGTTGGTGTTAGCTGAAGGACGACACTCCGGACATTAGCTCGAACTTCAGGGCGGGATAGCCACGAGGGCTGTCTTCGACTGTAATCCTGGTCACAACGTCTTCCAACCGAGCGTGTCTAAACTGCAAGTGGGCGATGTACGGTTTCAGACCATGCTGGATGGCCCCATCGTGGATGGTCAACCGGTAGCGTACTTTGTCCAGTTCAAGGTCGAGATCGTATGCGAGAGTCCACCCATTGGGGAGATGCCCTTCGTCATAACAGATCCGTTCCCCTACCAGTCCATTGGGGGTCCATTGTAGAAATCGCTTACCGGCAAGGATAATGCGAGATTCGATGACCGGCCCGATGGTTTTGTTGGCGAAGGTGAATTGGCCTTTTCGGATATTGAGGTAGCGCATATGCTTCTCCGTAATTTCGAGTGAGAAAGAGAAAGGCCATGAGCTAAATTTCACTCATGGCCAATCTCTTTGAAACGTATCTGAAGCTTCTTATAATATAGTCATCAAATCTCAATAATAATTAGATTTTACTGAGTGACCTACCGGATCTGAGATGCATTGAACCGACGAATTCCATAGGGCGTATTGTTCTTTTGGTTGGTCTTCGCTAAGTAACTAGCCCATTCAAAACATCGGCCCAATGTGGAATTGTACAATTCATTTTGCTCATGGAAGGAGACGCCGACAGCTGCTTGCCTTGGGCGTTCGATCATGATTCCGTTCGCAACGGATAGACCATCTTTGCTTCGGTTACACCAGTCTACCAATCCAGTTGCGTCGTTTGCCAGCACATGACCCCATACGCGTTCAACCTCTCCAAGGAATCTCCTATAATCCCTGACCAAACTACCGTTCAAAAAAACAACACAATGGTAGTGTTGATGCTTTTCACGGCTTTGCTCTCGCACCCAGATGAAATGAAAGTCTATGCCTTTGTTGTAGGAATTTTCTTTCATGATCTTGAACAGGTGGGAGATCTCATCATTGCCTCTATTGGTCTGGTAGGTAGCTGGGAACCTCAAGTCGAATCTGACGAACAGGACTCGACAATGCCTGTTGGTCATTAGCATCATTCGCTCATAGATCTTATTTAGAATAATCTCATAGCAAAAGTACTCTCCATTAATACCATTGTTGATTTTTAGATTGTTGAATGTTGATTCATTTGTTGTTGAATTGTAGTGCATAGTTTTCTCTTACAGTTAAAAATTAGTACTATATTATAACTGCTAAGATTAATTTTTATTTTGATTCTTGATACTTATGCTCAAATTGAGTTGGTCACAAGGAGAAAACTATGCATGTGGTGTTTGATAGAATAAGATGTTTTACTTACTGGATGGCTGAAATGGCTTCACGTTTGTTGAGTTGGATAGTCATTTAAAGGGTAAGTTTGAATACTTTGCTTGTCTGCTTAGAATGGAATGTGAATGTCTTGATGTTGTTTGTGTTGTTAATGCTATTTATAATTGTTATTTAATTGTTCTATTTAGATAATACATAATAGCGAGAAGCATGCACCACATTAAGGGCAAGGAGATTGGGACAGAAAACGTGGCTAATTTTCGAGTTGACAGGTGATATGGTAATCGTAACTTATTAAAATCATACCAAATTATATCTTGTATACACAAAATATCATACCAAGCCAAAACGTTCTCCTTGAATGTGTTGTAAATTGTATATACAAATGAGGCATGACGACCGAGAAACTTCTCATCAAAGAATCTGATCCTGAGGCTCAGGCTGCCAAATTCGTGCAACAGGCCCTTGTAGCATTGAAGATCAAGAAACCCAAGAAAGTAGCTGTCTCTATCCGCTTGGATGCCGATATCCTTGAACACCTGAAGCTGATGACAGGCGGAAAGTACCAGCCTGCCATCAACACAATCTTGCGGGGTTATACGGAGTATCCAGTGGACAGGCTGGCTGAGGCCTTGAATGAAGACCTTCATCCTTTAGAGCATTCAAAAAAACCGACAAGCATTCGACTAGATGAAGACGTGCTCAGCTGGTTTAAAAATGGTGGGGAAGGATATCAGACTCGAATCAATGAGGTCTTGAGAACCTTCATGACCTACTCAAAAGCCGCATCTGCAGGGTAAATCGAATAAAAAAAAGCCCTTCAGAATAGGTTTTTTCACATGTTAATTCTGAATTAATATTCTTTTTTCGACATGCTCTACATGCCATTTCTTACCTTGGTCGTCCGTAAGAATTACTGAGAAGATGGATTCACCGATTGAAGCCGCACCGCTGTTTTCGGAATAATCATCGATGCCGAATTGGGCGGATAGAGCGGCTGAAACTACAGAGCCGGGAGGTGTTAGCCTTTCGATATTTCGGAAGAGCGTTCGCTGGCACATCTCGGCAAGAACTCGGTTCCTGTCGATGTTGAATTCAAAGGGTTCGATCCGTAGCTCAATAAGGTCAATGGTCACCATCGGAATCCCGAGCTTGTGCGCCAGCCATGCGTAATGCTGGGCTGAGCTGGCAAACATGTGGGCGATGCCGCTTGCGAAGCTTTTTATGTGTTTTCGGCCTAATTGGCCGGATTCACTCTCTGTCATTATTCTACGGCCTTGTGGTTGACCTGAATAGGATCATTTCTGCGTCACGATCTCAGAAAACCGCTCAAAATCATTCGCCAGCGCAAATTCAGCGTCGTTTCCAATCGCCTCAAAATGGGCCTGGCCGCATTTGATCTTGGCCTGCTCTGCGGTGCGAAGGGCTCCGAGCAAGGGGGTACCCTTGGTCTCGACGACGAAGTAGAGGCGATCCTGGCCGTCGATCTCGACGAGGACGGCCCAGTCGGGGTTGTAGGAACCGAGGGGCGTATCGATCTTGAACCAGCCGGGGAGCTTTGCGTATACCTTGATGTCGTCGCTGCTCTCAAACTGCTTGGCGAATTCGGCTTCCACAGCCGAGTCGTAGACCACATGGTCGTACACCGATTTGGTGCTCTCCAGCATATTTTTGTGCAGGTATCCGTATAGCTCCTCGGTCTCGAACAGTTCCTGGGCATAGACATGCGAGTCGCCGAGCTTCCGGTACTTGATGCCGTCCACGACGAACTCCCGCATTTGCTGCTTGATGATGGTCGCCACCTGTTCGATGTACTTTTGCGGATTGTTCTTGAATTTGGGCAGGGAGCCGCTCTGCTTTAGGATCGCCACCAGGGTTCTGCGGGTGAGATTGGTTTCGTTCTGGAGATACGTCAGCAGGTCTGGCAGTTCGAAGTCCCGTGCGTCGTACACATGGGTACTCTGTGTTGGATCGGACATGGCGACGCCGCCCCGCGTGATGTCTGCCTGGCTCTTGCGGTAGACGAACCGGGCCTTGCCCACGACCAGCCCGTTGCCGATTTCCTCGGCGCATTTTTGGATGAGCTTCTCAGGGTCGAAGTCCACGCGGAAAGTCGTTTTGTATTTGATCCGGTCCCAGAGGGATTTGAACTCCTCGCCTTCGAGGACCGCTCGCTTCACTGAGACCTGGGTACGCTTATCCGCATCATTGATGTTGAGCTTGCCAGCCACCTTTTTCAGCACGTTGGCGATCTGCGGGGCTTGTCCAACGTAGTCTGCCGGGACATCGAGCGCCTTGTTCTTGAGCGCTATTCGCAGGGTGTCCTGCACCTTGCCCTTGGCGTCGATATAGCCCAGTCCCTTGAAGTGGTTGAACAGCTCGGCGGACGCCTCGGTGCCAAGGTGGCTTGTGGTGCCGTCATCTCCCAGGACCAAGACGTTGGCGAAAATATGCTTTTCTACCACGCCGAACTTGATGCCCTCGTCCTTCTCAATCTCTTTCTGAAGCTGGGAGGCGAAGTCCTCGTATGACTCATTGGCCATGACCGTGAGAGTATTCACGTCGAAGCCGTGGACTCGCTCTCCGTCCTGGTTGACCGCGATACGCAGCCCCCGGCCTATCTCCTGGCGTTTTTTCATGGTGGACGCGGTCTCGTTCAGCGTGCAGATCTGAAAGACATTGGGGTTGTCCCAACCCTCCTTGAGCGCGGAGTGAGAAAAGATGAATTTAAGCTTGGAGTCGAAGCTGAGAAGCTTTTCCTTGTCCCTCATGATGAGCTGGTAAGCGCTTTCATCGGCAATGGTCTTACCCTCGCCCTTTGACTCCTTGAAGCGCTCCGCTCCGGTGGCGTCCTTTTTCTTGTCGATGGCGAAGTACCCGTTGTGGACGCCTTCAGCCGCCGTCTCCCGATCAACCCCTTCGAACAAGGTATTGTACTTGGGCTTGCGGATGGCCTTTCGGTACTCCTCCTCGAACATGACGGCGTATTTGCCCTTAACCGGGTTCCCGTCCTCATCGTAATCGCGATAGTTGGCCACTCGGTCGATGAAGAAGAGGCTCAGCACCTTGATGCCCATGGGGCGCAGACGCAGTTCCTTGTTCAGATGCTCTTCGATGGTCTTCTGGATTTGCAACCGCTTGTATTGATCCGCATCGACCTCGCCGATGGCCTGGCCCAGAGGTACGATCTCGTCCTGGCTGGTAAAATCGATGTATTCGTTGCCCTGCCCGCAATAGATGTCGTTGATGATGTAGCCGTCGTAGACGTCGCGCCCATTCGACAGATCGAGCAGGTCATCGCCACTCCTGACGGTCTTGGCCATGCGTTTGACGTCACCGCTTCGCTGGCGGACATCGAGTTCAATCCTGGCCGTGATCGGGCTCTTCTTGTTGTCCACGCCGAGCAGCTTGACGTAGGCCCGGTTGTGGCCGTCCTGAACCTGGATTCCGGCGACCTCGATCCGCTTGACTAGTTTTTGTTCGTAGGCGTCCACGGAATCCAGCTTGTAGAGCATGTGGTGCTTGTCGATGTGGGTGGCGGAGTAGCCGATGGTGCAAAGCGGGTTGAGGGAGGCGATGGCCTTCTTGCTTTTGGGCGTGGTGGCCACGCTCTGGGGCTCGTCGATGATGACGATGGGGTTGGTCTCCTGAATGAACTCGATAGGCCGGGAGCCGGTCATCCGGTCGTGGGGGCGGTGGATGATGTTGGCCTTGTTTTCCTTGGTCGGGTCGGTGAAGCTTTTACGAAACGCATCGATGTTGATGACCATGATCTGGATGGCGTCCGTTGTGGCGAAATTACGGACCTGGCCGAGCTTTTGCGAGTCGTAGACAAAGTAGTCGAAGGGGACGTTTTCGTAAAGGGAGCGGAAGTGGTCCTCCATCATCTGGAGCGACTTGTAGACGCCTTCCTTGATGGCCACGGATGGGACGACGACGATGAATTTGGTCAGCCCGTAAAGCTGGTTCATCTCGAAGATGCTGCGCAGGTAGACGTATGTCTTTCCGGTTCCCGTTTCCATCTCCACGGTGAAGTTGAGGGCGTCGAGGGCCTCGGACGGGGCAAGGCCGTTGTTGAGCTGCGTCTTCCTGATGTTGGCGAGTATGTCCTCGTCGAGCAGGCGAAGACGGTTGCCGACACCCAGGTCGCTTACGCCCGATGAATGCAGATGGTATTGATCCAGGTGCTTGGGCATCGGCGCGACCGTGAAATTGGTGCGGCAGACCTCCTGGCCTTCGAAAATGGAGGTGATCGAGGATATGGCTTCCTGCTGATAGGCGAGGTCGGGATTGAATTGGATCTTCATGACTAGTCTTGCTCCTCAGGCAGTTTGGGGCATTCCTTCATCAGCTTTCTCTCCGTGGAATTCACGCGCCGTTCTAGCTTTTTCAAATCCTCTTCAGGGGGCAGGTCTTCCGGAACGATACCACGATCCCCAAGCATATTCCTTACACTGGTATTGTTCTGAACGTGTTCATTCGTAATGGCCTTTTCGCCATGGAGGTTATTGCTTTGGACGTTATGATTCGTGATCTCGGTGGCCAGGTTCTTGGCAGCGATGGTCACCGTGGGCAAGAAGTCCGCCAGAGGGCGGGATTTGGTGATCCCATACCGATCCTTCATGGCCTGTGTCGTATATCCCCCGAATAGTGCGGCATCACCTTTGGAACGAATCCTCCCGAATCCTCGATTGTCCACACCCCGTTCATAAATATTTCGGGAGAGTTCGGTTTCGGACTCCGTGAGCTTTTGGCGGGCATGGATGCGGTCATGAAGCCGTATCCGTTCTTCTATGAGTTCCTGCTTTCTGGTCTGGATGGCGAAATAGCTCTGAGCGAACGCAATAGGTTCTTTGCGGGGGTCTCCGTTTTGGGCGATGAGGTAGCAGGCGTAGCGGGTGAGCATAAGGTCGACAACTTCTCGTTCAGACCCACTGCCAAGCTGGACCATTTTCGTGACGCCACGAAAATGGTCGTCAGGGTTGGAACCGGCTGTTGCGCAAGAATCAATCGCTTTTTGGATGACATTCATGAAGTTTTCCCACCGAGCATAACCCAGTGGCTCCTGAATATCCCTGGCTAACCAGAATTCGACGTTTTCTTCAGTGGTGCCATGAATCAGAGAGTCAAACTGGTTCTTCAATCGCACAATGAGCTGCTTATCCATGTGTCGTCTCCCTACAGGCTCTTCACGTCCGTGATGTCGTGCTGGCGCAGAATCTGGACGGCGTTGGCCTTGACCACGTCGCCATCGGAACCGCTGAAACCGTTGTCCTTGAACACCACGCGCATGACTTCCGGCTTGAGCTCCTCCTTGAGGTCGGCAATGCCCTCAACCGCGTCCAGGGTGATGCCGTCCGCCAGGCACAGGACGAGAGCGCCCAGCCCCACGATGAAGACCTTCTTGTCGGCGATGATCCGTTCCTCGATAGGCAGAGTCGGGTCCAGGCCGTACTTGAGCAGAATCTCGTAGAGCACGTCTTCTTCGGAACGTCCCGGCTTGATGTTGGAGATGTAGTCCTCCAGGGAGCTTTCGTAGTTGT
The DNA here is from genome assembly GCA_015709315.1 of Desulfovibrionaceae bacterium. Taxonomy (GTDB): domain Bacteria; phylum Desulfobacterota; class Desulfovibrionia; order Desulfovibrionales; family Desulfovibrionaceae; genus Pseudodesulfovibrio. The sequence goes on along the minus strand of JACCQI010000026.1, from coordinate 5,967 downwards.
CGAAGTCGGCTTCCCACGGCTTGATGTTGGTGGAGTCGAGCTTGAAGACTTTGAAGCCGAGGTCACCAGAATATTCGGTTTCGTCTTCGAGTATCTTGGCTCGCACTTTACGAATACGATCCTTACCGATGTCAGCTATAGTTTTGTAGCCAGCCTTGAAGGCTTCAGTTGTTTCACCACAGGCTTCAGGAAGCTGCACCAGTATAAATCGCCTATTAAAGTCATCAGATTTATTCAGTTCAATAACTGCATGGGCAGTGGTTGCTGAGCCTGAGAAAAAATCTAAAACGATATCTTGCCCCTCTGTGGATTGGCTTAACAATTCTTTTATTAGTCTAGATGGTTTTGGAAAATCAAAATATTTACCACCTAAAAGGCCTGTAACCTCCCTGGTCCCATCAGTGGTAAATCCAACAACAGAGGAATCAAGCCAGGTAGAATATCCTGTCACATTTGACTTTATGTTTTTGAGAAATTTTTTTTCCCTTGGTCTGCCCGTCGACTTCTTGGGAAATAAGATTCGTCCTTCTTCAATCATTCTGAGAACATTTTCTTTACTTTTAGACCATCCTCGACTCGGGTTTGGTGGAAAGACATTACCTGTTTCAGGATCTACTATGTCGTAATGCAAGTTGGGTCGCTGGCTTGCTGTTGCAAGACCAGATAAATCAATGCTTGCCCATGGACCACGTGGGTCATGGTCTGGATTTTTATATTTCGAGGAGTCAATTGCCGTACCCTTGAATACCGAAAGTTCACTCATAGAGTAAGCAACAATGTATTCATGGTCGGGGGATACATTTGTTTGATTCCTGTTGTCGGCTCGTTGCCGCCTACGCCATTGAAACACTCCAAATAAATTTTCTTCACCAAATATTTCATCGCAGAGCTTCTTCAAATTCCCCATTTCATGGTCATCTATTGAAATGAAAATAGTCCCATTGGGTCTTAATAAATTTCGGGCAAGCCGAAGCCGCGGGTAAAGCATATTCAACCAATCCGTATGATAACGCCCATTTGCTTCGGAATTGGTAGAAATCTTCCGGCCTTCTGTGTCTATTTGGTTGGTAATTCCTAGGTAGTTAGATAAATTGTCTTTAAAATTATCCGGATATATAAAGTCTTTTCCGGTATTGTAAGGAGGGTCAATATATATCGTTTTGATCTTTCTATAATATCCTTTCTGCAAAAGTTTCAGCACTTCAAGATTGTCGCCCTCAATAAATAGATTCTGCGTTGAATCAAAATCCACCGATTCCTCAGGACAAGGCCGCAAAGTGCCATTGCTCGGCGTCTGCGCCAGCATTCGCGCCTTGGACTTGCCGTTCCAGGTGAAGCTATAGCGCTCCTCGCGGTCCTCCACGTAATCGCCGAGGACTTCTTTTAGCGTCTCGAAGTCCACCTTGCCTTCGGTGACGATGTCCGGGAACAGCTCTTTCAGTTTGGCAATGTTGTCGGCCACGATATCCATGGTTTTTCCGTCGGTATCCGGATCAAGCTTCTGCATAGTAATTTACCCTGCGTATCAGAGAGTGGCTGCGAGCTCTCGCAGCTGCTTCTCCGTGTTTTTGATCTTGGTGTTCAGCTCTACCTGACGGTTGAACTGGGCTTCCTTTTTGAGTGCGGCTCGAAATTCAGCGATCTGCAATTCCAGTGCATGACACGCTGCCAACCGTTCCCGGCGTTCCGCCGGATCGACAGCCTTGCTCCCCACCTGGAAGACGCCGGAGAGCCGGGCGCAATCATAGGCGGTGAACCGATCGACCCAGGCCGAATAGAACGCCAGAAAGTGTGTATGCGGTAACCCGCCGAGCGCCAAACTGTCCAGAAAGGCCTGGTCGATTTCGGTCGGCGAGGCTAAATCAATCCACCCGGTGGTAAGGAATTCTTCCGCGATAATCACGCCTTGTTCCGCCTGGCTGAACCGCTTCGGGGCCACGCTCAGACAGCATTCGTTCTCAAGGGAAAAGACGAGCAGAAGCGGATAGGGTATGGCGCGGTGGACAACCTCAGCCAGCCGGGCGCAGGACTTGCGGGTACGCATGGCCACTTCCAGCACGGCCACCTCCAGGTATTCCCGCTCCGCATCCTCGTATGACTTGATCGGAACGGTTCCCGGTTTGAGCGTGTATTGCCAGGTCACACCCTCCACATCATCCTGGAGCGACTTCTTGTCGGAAGCCGTCAGCGACCCATTCTCCACAAAAAGCTTCTTGAAGACCCGCTTCCCCAGGCGGCTTGCCTCCGGAAATCCCAGGCTCTCCAAGAGTTGCCCTGTCATGCGGCCTCCCTGTCGAGGACAACCAGATAAGCGACCACCTCAAAGTCCTCAATGCCCCGGAAGGTGCCTTTGGAGATGGCGGTGCCGCCACGCGCGAACAGGCTGGCCGTTCCATGTTCCTCAGCTTTGCCGGAAATGGTGGCCACGGCCTTACCAAGAAGCCCCTGATATTCGCCCATATCTCGCCCCTGGCGCGTCAGGAGGTTGAATGCCTCCACCATGCCAGCATCAACCGCTTTGGACTTTCCTGCGGCTTTTCGCAAAAGGTCGAGGACCTTTTTGGCCTGGGTGTAATTCAACGTTACCGCGCCGGAGTCCGAGACATGGACCAAATAGTGCGGAGCAAGGGCATAGGTCTTGTCCGTGTCCATCTTCGGGTTCTCGCTCCGCAGGCAGAAGATGACGCCCGGTTGCAGGTCCTCATCAGCCCCGGCAACGGCAAAGGCCCCTATGGATTTGCGTTCCAGCTCTTCCCGGTGTTCCTTGAGATAGCCCGCAAGGTCCATTCTGAAATCGTTGAGGGTCAGGTCGGTGATGGAAATGTTTTCGCCCAGGTCCTCGATGTCCACGACCTCGTTCTGGAGGCGCTCCAATTGTTTGCGGCGATACTCCAGGTCGTTCATCTCATCGCCCGCATTCTGCTCAATGAGATTCTCCTCACCGGTGGCGGAGATATCCAGGAGCACCATGCGGCCCGAGACCCGCGCCTGCAGGTTGATGTACTCGTCCAGTTCCAGGTTCGGCCAGAAGTTGACGAGCTGAATGACGGCGTTCTTCGAGCCGAGCCGGTCCACACGGCCAAAGCGCTGGATGATCCGCACCGGGTTCCAGTGAATGTCGTAGTTGACCAGGTAGTCGCAGTCCTGCAGGTTCTGGCCCTCGGAAATGCAGTCCGTGGCAATGAGCAGGTCGATCTCTTCGGAAAGCGTGGCATCCACCATACGCCGCTCCTTGGAGACGGGAGAGAAGGAGGTCAGGATTGAGGCCAAATCCTTGCGGATGCCGTTCAGCGTTGTTTTATTGCCGCCTGTCCCGCCGGTCACCAAAGCCGAGTGAATGCCGTGCTTGCTCTTGGCCCAGTCCGAAAGGTGGGCGTAGAGGTAGTTGGCCGTGTCGGCAAAGGCCGTGAAGATGATGATCTTGCGGTTGCCGGGATTGATGGGAGAAGCGATTTTCTCCGAGATAGCCTTTTTGAGTTCCAGGAGCTTGGCGTCGGTCTTCGGCTCGACCCGTTCCGTATCCCCGAGGAGCTGCACGAGCAGCGCCTCGTCCTCTTCCAGTTCCTGCTTCCAGCGGATGCGGTCGATATCCTGAATGAGCACCTTGACCTTGTTGCCGATCAGGTGCTCGTCGAACTCCAGGGAATCGACCTCGATGTCCTCGATGGAGATTTCCTCGATGCCCGACGGATCGTGCCCGTCAATGCGCCGGATGATCTCTCGCACATGGTTGAGCAGCTTCTCCAGAGTCAGCCCGAACGAGTTGATGGAGCTTTCCATGCGTTTGAAGAGGTTGACGCGCATCAGGTGGATCAAGCTGGCTTCACGGTCGATCTGCTTGAACACGGACCCGCCGGAGAGCTGCATATCGTATTTGCGGCTGTATTCCTCACGCTTGTCGGCCAGGACGTACTTCAAGGGCGAATAGGCGCTGAGGTTCAGCTTGCGGATGCTCCGGTTGATCTCTCTAAGTGCCGGAAACCGTCCATCAGTGTCGATGTCGGCGTAGATGTTGATCGGCTTGGCCCGTTCGGGGAACTGCCCGATTTCCGCGATGTCGTAGTACTTCTCAATGTGCTTGCGGGACCGGGCTATGGTCAGGAGGTCCAAGAGCTTGAAGTAATCGAAGTTGAGCGCTTCCAGGAGGGCCTCCGTGGTGCGCTCCGCATCCTCCAACTTCAGCCACTGGTTGAACCGGACTTGGGCGCGCCGTAGCGACTCCTCGATGCTCGTGATGCCGTGTTCCTTCAAGGCCAGGTCGTCGCCCTCAGTGATGAAGGCAACCTGATTTTTGAGGTCGGTCATGCGGTTGTTGACCGGGGTGGCCGAGAGCATCAGGACCTTGGTCTTCACGCCCGACTTGATGATCTCACTCATGAGCCGGGAGTAGCGGGTAACGGTCCCTTTTTTGGGCGGATTGTTGCGGAAGTTGTGCGACTCGTCGATGACCACGAGGTCGTAGTTGCCCCAGTTCAGGGTGGAGAGGTTGATCTCGCCGGAAAAGCCCTGGACGCGGGAAAGATCGGTGTGATTCAGGACATCGTAATTGAAGCGGTCGGAAGCCAGGATGTTCCGCTTGTCGTTGATGGTGTAAAGCGTCCAGTTCTCCCGCAGTTTCTTGGGACAAAGAACGAGTACTCTGTCGTTACGGAGCTCGTAGTACTTGATGACGGCCAGGGCCTCGAAGGTTTTGCCCAGGCCCACACTGTCCGCGATGATGCAGCCGTTGTACTTTTCGATCTTATCGATCGCGCCCAGCACCCCGTCCCGCTGGAATTTGTAGAGCTTATTCCAGACGGTCGTGTCCTTGATACCCGTCCGGGTCTTGATAATGCTTTCCTCGTCGAGCTCCTCCAGGAACTCGCTGAAGATATTGTACAAAACAAAGAAATAAAGAAAGCTGGGGGAATTGTCGGCATAGAGGGCCTCTATGTCGACCAGAAGCTGTTTCTTGATGTCGCGGGATTCTTCAGGGTTGTCCCAAATCGAATCAAACCACTCCAACAGGCTTTGCGCCTCCCGAGGGGCAGTGACCAGCGTGTTGATCGCAAAACCCGAGGCCGGGTTAACCCCCAGCCCATCCGTGGTGAAGGGTGAGCTTCCATGGATGGCCACGGCCTGACCATCCGCATTCTGTACATGAAAAAGGTTGCTGCCGATGGGCGCGCGCGGCGATCGGACTTCCGCCTTCTTCCTGACCCAGTCAGCGCACTCTCGGGCCACGCTGGCCATGTTCAGCTGGTTTCGAAATCGCCTGTCATTGGTCCCGCCAATGAGCCCGGTTTCACCCGCTTCGGGCAAAAGAAGACGCACGGAGTCAATCTTGCCGAGAGCGTCTTTCAATTCGGAGAAACCGTAAAGCGAAAACAGGCCGGACAGAACAGAGAGCTTGGCGTTTCGACCAATCGCCTTCCGCAGTTCTGCTCCCACTTGGCCATTTGTTTTATTGTCTATTAGCATATTCTATGAAGGGACTCGATTCGTTGGATTGCGGCCACAGATAACAATGCCCGTTGCATAATAAAGTCCATATTATTCAATGCAGAATAGACATACTCTGGACCTGGAGGCAAGACAACCCATGGCTAGGGAATTAGTGAAAACCAGCCCCAACCATAGGCAAGATGCTCAGGCTCCTCTGCATCCAGCCTTGGCAAACTATAAGCGGAGGGGTATATCGGCAACAAATACCAACACAAAGGGAAACATGAACATACCTCAATACCACGAAATGATGCTCCCTACGGTTAAGGTAATCGACGAGCTTGGAGGGTCCGGAACAATCCAGGAAATCGCCGAAGGAGTAATTCAACTACTTCGCCTTCCAGAAGAAGTCACTTCGTTGCCGCACAACCCGGAGAAGTCCAGCCAAACCGAAGTGGAATATCGGCTTGCATGGGCCAGGACATACCTTAACAGACCGTTGAAAAAACCACCTTTTCTGAATTTCACCCCATCCACATATTG
>JACCQI010000084.1 GCA_015709315.1 Desulfovibrionaceae bacterium | reverse complement strand
GTTGGACGCCATGTCCTTTCATTTTGTCAAAAGTACGCTCTGGCCGGATGAACCATAAAAGGCCGGAGTTTTCACCCCGGCCTTCATGCTCGCGTCTATAAAAGGCCCAGCCTAAAAGGTCCCATCAATTGCTTCGAGCGCCTTGTTGAGCCCCAGGCTGTGCAGGTACTTCGCATTGGTGTTCGGATTCTTGTGGCGGAGAATTTGTTGGATCAGGCTGACCGGGTGTCCGGCGTAAAAAAAGTTGGGTTGCGGTCAGGTGTCGAATTCCGTTGTAGCCGAAGTATTTGCCCCCGGCATCTTCGCAGGCTCTGCGGATGAAGCGAGTTCGATCGACGAACGATTTGCCGTATCCCTTGATTGAGGAAGTTCGTTGATGAAGATGTGTTCCTTTCCGCTTTTCGGATTCTGGTGTTTCTTCCCTCCCTGAAGTATTGCCTTCAACTCGGAGACCATCGGGGTCAGGTCGCTTTCCATGTTGCCGCTCCTGCGCTTCTTCGTCCAAAGTCGGATGCAGTTCTTCGTCGAATAAGACGTCCTCCCATTTGGTCCTGAATATCTCGCTCTTGCGTACGCCGGTGAAGTAGTATGTTTTCATCATGACCAAGGCTTGGCCGTCGAATTGCTGGAAAAGTTGCTCAGGGATGAAATCAGCGCACGGTCACGGCGCAGTCAATCTCATGAACGCAAATTCTCCGAGCGACTCAAGGAATCCCTGCTCAAATACCGCAACCGGGCCATCGAGACCGCCCAGGTCATCGAAGAACTCATTCAGATGGCCAAGGACCTCAACGAGGCTCTCAAGCGCGGCGACAAGCTCGGCCTCAACCCCAGCGAGCTGGCCTTCTATGATGCCCTGGAAGAGAACGAATCAACCGTCCGCGAATTGGGCGACGACATTCTCAAGAAGATCGCCAAGGAACTGACCGAAAAGCTCCGGAAGAACGTGACCGTTGACTGGCAGCATAAGGACTCGGTTCGGGCGAAGATGCGGAATTTGGTTCGTCGGATTCTGAAAAAGTACAAGTATCCGCCGGATGCTCAGAAAGAGGCTGTGGCCGAAGTGCTGCGACAGGCCGAGAGTTTGGCGGATGAATGGAGCGAGGCGGAGTAGAGTCCTCTTTTGTCCCTGACCCCTGTTGCTTCAAAAGTTCAGCAAGGCGCTGAACCGTGTCGTTTCTGTCGTATTCTCCGATCGGGCGAATTAGCTGTCGTTTAAATGCCTTTTCAACGACTCCATCATATCTAGGACCACGGCGAGTTCCCTCTCGGGAAGCTCAGACAGGATATACTTGGCTCTGGACAAATTCGCCGACTCTGACCTCTCGACATCAAGCAATTCGCTCGCGTCTGCCCGGAGTGCTCCGGCTATCTGCAACAGCACCCTGACCGATAATTTGCCGACGCCGCGCTCCACTTCGCCGAGGTATTTGTAGCTGATGCCCGCCTTCTCGGCCAGGGACTGTTGACTGAGGCCGCACGCCTTCCGCAACTCTCTGATCCTGGACCCGATCTTTTCAAAAGCCTCATTCATCCTTGCTCCTCCGATTGCGTTCTACAATGGGTGAGAGCCGGACAAAGAAAAACCCGGTGCACGTTTTATAAATACTGGACGTTTAACACTTGTAGGTGTTAATCGTCGTCCAAAATGGCCTTCTTTTGGTGACCGAAGTCTCATTTCCCCTTTCAATTTCAACATGGAGCAGTACCGATGGAAGCTAAAGAGATCAGCAGCAATAACGGCAAGAACGCCTACTACATCTTCTACCTGATCCTCAGCATCGCCTGGGGATTCCTGGTGACGTTCGTCAACACCCAAGTCGCTTCCGGCTTCCTGATGAAACTGGTCGGGGCCATCGGCGGCAGCGTGGGCGGATTCCTGGGGTTCCTGATTGCCGACTTCATCCGCAAGCTGATCATCCCGGACATGATCTTCACCACCGGCGGGTTTCTCGGTCTGCTCAAGGCGCGGCTTTTCTGGATGTGCGGCCCGCAGTTGATCGGCATCGCCGTCGGCGGCATCCTGTTCATGAGCATGATCGTCGAGATGAAGTAGGTCCCGATCATGAGCAAAACGAAATGGATAGGACTGTGCCTGTTGCTCACCGGACTTTTACTGTCCGGTTGCGGCCAATCCGACGAGATCAAGCGGGAGGAATTTACGGGCCAGGCCAAATCCGCCATGTATCAGGCTGCCGAAAACATCCTGATGTTCCTGCCCGGCGATTTCGATTACGACTCGATGATCCTGTTCCAGGACAAGGAAGGGAATGTCGTGGGGCTTGCCGTTAGGGGAAATCGCGGGTTCCTCGCAGGAAACAGCGTAAATCTGGACCGGATGACCACATGTTCGCTTTATGAAGTGGTCAGCATCAACGGCGAAGGTATTGCTTTCCCCAATATGAAGTGCGGCGCTTCGGCGAATCTGGACGGCCCCGAACTGACCCTCAAAGGCATGGCAAACTGCGACGTCTGCGGCATGGGTGCGTCCATCGACGGGACGTTTATCCGCTTCGCCGAGATCGTCTTTGCCTACGATGAGGGAACGCCCAAGGTGAAACAGGTCTACAAACTGTTGTAAGTAAAAAGGAGGGACATGGCTGCTCCCCCCGTTGGGCCTTTCAGGCTGCGCCCTAACGGAAAGGGGGAAACGACGAACACCTTGCTACCGTCCCGGCACAGCAAATTGCAAGCCGCCCTATCAAAATCTCGATAGGGCGGCCTTTTTATTTGTCTTTCGGATTGCTACGTGACGGGGAGCGCAAAAACCAAGCAAGGACGGGAATCGCAATTCCTACCGCTGTCATTGCGTAAGCCGCCAGTGGGAACATCGGAACTCCATACAGTGTATAAACCCCAGTTCGAATCATGGAAAGCCCATAAAAGACCATGAGGATACTCAGAATCCATTCCCATATTCTAATTCGCATTTCATCTCCGATTCTGTTTGTACCAATCGTAAACCCCCTTGGTGAAAGCTCCTGCACCACCAGCAGTGCTTTGTGGGGGAGGGCCGTCTACAAGGCCATTAGCAAAATCCGCTGCCGCTTTTGAACCTGCCGCCAACTTATCCGGATGCTGCATAGCAGCAGCCGCTGCCGCAGGAGCCGCCTTTGCCGCACCTGCCGCTCCGACAATGCCGGAATTGATCCCGACCACCTTGCCCATGGCATCATGGACGCCCTCGGTGGCCGTGGGCTTGCTCTTGCCGTAATCCTTGTCGGTCTTCTTGCCGAACCAATCCGCAGCCTTGGCCGCCATGTACGATCCGGTGGCACCAATGGCGGTCGCACCTGCCATGCCTGCCGCAAAGGGCAGGAGAAACACTAGCAGCCCTGTCGGATCGTTGGCGTTGACCGGATCATCCAAACAATACCCATACCAATCCGGATCACCGCCCCTGTCCCCGATGGGATCGGGCGCGGTCCACCTGCCGGTGAAGGTATCGTAGTCCCGCCAGCCAAAGCGGACAAAGCCCAAATCGCGGTCATGCAGGCCGCCCGCAAAGCCGATGGGCACGCGCAGGCCCGGATTGCTGTCCGCGAT
>JACCQI010000083.1 GCA_015709315.1 Desulfovibrionaceae bacterium | reverse complement strand
AAAGTGTTACCTATGTTCCCGGACAGAAGTGTTACCCATGTTGTCGGTTGCACAAGACCCTTTTCAAAGGGTTTTTCCTCCCCTTCCCCCGGCCGCCGGAGGCGCAACCTACTCCGAAGCCTTGGCGGCTTCGGCGGCGGCGTTGGCCCGTTCGGCGAGTTCCTTGATGAGGTTGAGCAGGTAGGGTTCGGCTTCTGGCGAACCTTCCCTGGGTGCCCAGTCGGGCACGTCCTTGTCGTTGGTGGCCGCATAGGGTCCGTCCTTGATTTCGAACATCAGGGTATCGGCCTTGAGCGGGACGTAGGTGTGGTAGACGTGCGGGGCCACATCCACGCCGAAGTTTTCCGTGCCGGGCTGGAGCAGGATCGTGTTCGCCACCTGGCCGTCGTCGGTGAACTCGACGAAGAGCAGGGAGCCTGCCACCACCATGACGGTCTCCTCCTTGCGCGGATGGAGATGCCGGTGGGGCATGAGGTAGGTGCCCGGCTGCATGGCGTTGAACATGCGCTGCACCCCGGCCTCGTGCGACTTGTGCATCTTTTGCAGCATGCGCAGGCGGGGGCTTTGGCGGGACAGGGAAAGCAATTCGCCCACCATTTTCAGCGTCATGGGGGTGACGTCGGTGTCGGGGGCGTCCACGGCCACGGGAAAGGATTGTTCTTCACTCATGGGTTGGTGGTACCCTGCCGGGGCCCTTTGGGCAAGGCGGCGGATTATTTCGCTGCGGGCCAGATGGTGGCGGGGGACAACCACTGGGCGGCCGGATGGGCGGCGGTCAACTCGAACAGGGCTTCGAGGAACTGCCAGGCGTCGCGGTCCATATCCATGTGGTGCGTGCGGATGCCCGTGGGTTCGGCCTGGTCGGCTTTTCCGGCGCGCTTGGCGCGCAGATGGTCGACAATGGCGGCCACGCACGGCTCGGCTCCGGCGAATCGGGGCTTGCCGCCGCCGGGTCGGTCGAGGAGGTCGCAATACACGTCGGCCACGCGCAGGTCGCCCGGCGGCACCGGACGCCGGGCACCGTGGACCGAGGAAACACCCCGGTAGCCCATGACCGGCAGGTAGGGCAGCAGTTCGGGGGCAATGCGTTCCCGCTGCGGTGCGAGGACCGGAACGAACCGGCTCTTGAAGAGCTGATTGAACTTGAGCATGCCCTGGCGAAGCTCTTCGAGCACCACGGACGTGGGTCGGTGCGGGTCCGCGTCGCGGTCGGCCCCGGCCCCGTGTTGCAGAATCCAGACATGGGCCGTGCCGGAAACGGCCTTTCGCAACGGTTCGCCCGCCTGCGCGGGGATGGCGGCCAGGCCGCACGGGATGTTGTGCCGGTCGCTCATGGCGACGAGGCGGTCCAGTTCCACGGAGGGGTCGGTGGCGTTGTCGTCCCGCCACCACAGCTCGGCGGTCATGCCGGCCTCCCGGAAGGCGTCCAATTCCTGCAAAAGTGGTTGCAATGCTTCGAGAGTCATAGGACGGCCATTATAGCAGACCTTTGCGGTAAAGGCCATTGGATTCCGCCGCGCTCCCTGTTTCCCAATCGTTGCAAACATTCAACCGGCCCGCAAAGATCGCGGACAGGGCGGAGCGTAGGGTGCCATCAGACGGAACATGTACAGAACTCCTTCCCTTCCAGAGCGGGGCGGGTCTCCCCATCAATCGCCCGCCCCGCGCCTCTCCCCCCGCACAGGGCAAGAGCCGCCTTGCCAAACCCGCCTGTTTGTGGTTTCCAGAAGAGGACCATGAAGACATTCATTTTTCTGCCGCCGGTGGCCAAGCCGACCGGGGGCGTGACCATCCTGCGGCAAATGGCCGATATCCTGCACCAGTCCGGGCGCGAAGCGTTCCTTGTGGCCCGCGGGCAGGGCGGCTGGAAGCCCGAGGGGCTGGCCGACGCGGCCCCGGTCGTGGAGTGGGCGGACCTGCGGCTGACCGGCTCGGACCTCTGGCTCGTGCCCGAGGGATGGGTCAACGCCCTGGCTCCGGGCCTGGAGGCGGGCGCGCTCTGCCTGAACTACGTGCAGAACTGGGCCTACCTGTTTTCGGCCCTGCCGCCGGGAGTGGACTGGCACAGCCTGTCCGTGGAGTTTCTCGCCGTGTCCGACCCGGTCTCCCGCTTCATCAAGGAGGCCACCCTCAAGGACGCGCCGGTGCTCAGGCCCGGCATCGACAGGTCTGTCTTCTTCGCCCCGGACGCCAAGCCCGAGGGCGTGGTCAACGTGGCCTACATGCCGCGCAAGAACAAGGCACCGGCCGCCCAGATCAGGGCGATTCACAGCCACCGTTGCGGCGCGGACTGCATCAACTGGCTGCCCGTGGAGAACATGACCGCCTCCCAGGTGGCCGACACCCTGCGCTCGGCCCATATCTTCCTGGCCACGGGCTTCCCCGAGGGGTGCCCCCTGCCGCCGCTGGAGGCCATGGCCTGCGGCTGTCTGCCCGTGGGTTTCACCGGGCTGGGCGGCCTGGACTACATGCGCCAGGCCCAGGAGGAACCGAGGTTCACGCCCTGGCTGCCCCTGCGGGAATGCCCCTGGCAAGGCAACGGCCTGTGGTGCGCGGACGGCGATGTGCTGGACGCGGCCCTCTGCCTGGAGGACGCGGCGGCCATGGTCCGGGAGCGCGGCTCCCGCCTGGACGCGGCCCTTGCGGCCGGGCAGGCCACGGCGGACGCCTATTCCCTCGATGAACAGAAACAAGCCGTCCTGGCCCTGTGGGACGCGCTCTAACGCTCAGGTTTTCATGTCCAAATCCAAACGACCCGAACCCGAATCACTTGGCCTGCCGCCGGGCGGCGTGGATTCCCACGCCCATCTCGACCTGGAGGACTTCGACGAGGACCGCGACGAGATCATCCGGCGGGCCACGGCCACCGGGTTCAGCCAGATCATCAACGTCTTTCTCGGCCCGGACGCCTACGAGCGAGGCCGGGGCCTGTTCGACGCCCATCCGCAGATATCCTTTCTCATGGCCGTGCATCCCAACGACGCGGACCAACTGACCGACGAGGTCCTCGACCGCATGCGGGCGCATTTCAAGGCGGACCCGCGCCTTGTGGGCGTGGGCGAGATCGGCCTGGACTATTACTGGGAGCGCGTGCCCCACGACGTGCAGAAGGACGCGTTCGTCAGGCAGCTTCTGCTCGCCCGCGAGCTGGACCTGCCGGTGGTCATCCACTCCCGCGACGCCAACGGCGACACCCTGGCCGTGCTCCTGGAGCAGGGGTTCAAGGACTATCCGCTCCTGTGGCACTGCTTCGGCGCGGGCATGGAGTTCGCCGAGGCCGTGATCCAGAACGGCTGGCACATCTCCATTCCCGGCCCGGTCACCTTCCGCAAGAACAACGACGACGTGCAGGCCTCCGTGGCCCGCATCCCGTTCGAGCGGCTGTTGATCGAGACCGACAGCCCCTATCTCGCGCCCGAGCCGTGGCGGGGCAAGCGCAACCACCCGGCCCTGGCCGCCTTCACGGCCCGCCGCATCGCCGAGATCAAGGGACGGCCCCTGGAAGACGTCTGGCGCATCACCGGCGACAACGCCCGCCGCTTCTTCGGCCTCTAGAGCATTTAACTCTTGAAATAGTCTAGACAGTTGTTTACTGTCTGTTCAT
>JACCQI010000025.1 GCA_015709315.1 Desulfovibrionaceae bacterium | reverse complement strand
GGGGCCGGGGGAAGGGGAGGAAAAACCCTTTCCAAAGGGTTTTTCCTCCCCTTCCCCCGGCCGCCGGAGGCAACCATGATTGCAAAGACCGTGAAGACCGATTTCGACGTTATCATCGTGGGCGGCGGCCCGGCCGGACTGTTCGCCGCATATTGGCTGGGCGAGCATTCCGATCTGGACGTGCTGCTCATCGACAAGGGCAAGAAGTCCCAGGCCCGCGACTGCCCGCTGTCCGGCGACCAGGAGTGCGTCAAGTGCAGGCCGTGCAATATCCTGTGCGGCGTGGGCGGGGCCGGGCTTTTTTCCGACGGCAAGCTCAATTACATCCACAAGCTCGGCAAGACCGACCTGACCCAGTTCGTGAGCCTGTCCGAGGCCAAGGCGCTCATCGACGAGACCGAGGCCATATACAACAAGTTCGGCATGGACGGTCGGGTCTATCCCACGGACATGGCCAAGGCCGCGGAGATCCGCAAGGACGCCCGCAAACACGGCATCGACCTGCTGGTCATCAAGCAGAAGCACCTGGGCAGCGACAACCTGCCCGGCCACATCACGGCCATGGCCGAGTACATCCAGGAACTGGGCGTGGTCTTCCACACCTCCGAAACCGTCAAGGACGTGTTGGTGGACAAGGGGCGGGTGGCCGGAGTGGTCACCAACCGACAGGAATACCAGGCGAAAAACGTGATTTTGGCCCCCGGCCGCGTGGGCGCGGAGTGGGTGGCCCATGTGGTCCGCCAGCACGGCATCGGCCTGTCCCAGCGGGGCATCGAGGTGGGGGTGCGCGTGGAGGTCCACAACGAGATCATGCAGGACCTCTGCCAGACCATCTACGACCCGACCTTTTTCGTCCGCACCAACAAGTACGACGACCAGACCCGTACGTTCTGCACCAACTACGGCGGGTTCGTGGCGCTGGAGAACTACCAGGACTTCGTCTGCGTCAACGGCCATGCCCTGATGCACACCAAATCCGAGAACACCAATTTCGCCTTCCTGTCCAAGGTGGTGCTCAACGATCCGGTGGAGGACAACCAGGCGTACGGCGAATCCATAGGGCGGTTGGCCACGCTCATCGGCGGCGGCAAGCCCATATTGCAGCGGTTCGGCGACCTGAGGCGCGGCCGCCGGTCCACTTGGGACCGCATCGGCAACGGCTACATCGAGCCGACCCTCAGGAACGTGGTGCCCGGCGACATCGCCATGGCCTTGCCCGAGCGCATCCTGACCAACCTCATGGACGGCCTGGAACAGCTCAACAACGTGGTGCCCGGCGTGTCCAACGACGAGACCCTGCTCTACGCCCCGGAGATCAAGTTCTTCGCCACCCAGGTGGACACCCGGGAGCACCTGGAAACGGCCATCGACGGGCTGTTCGTGGCCGGGGACGGCCCGGGCGTGGCGGGCAACATCGTGGGCGCGTCGGCCACGGCCCTGATCCCGGCCAAGGAGATCATTCGGCGCGGCTAGCCGTTTCCTGAAAAGAGGCGATCATTGCCCCGTCCGGCTCGAGCCGGGCGGGGTTTTTTGCGGATTGCGTCCTATGTTCTAGAAAAATTTTAAAAAAGTTGTTTATACCGTTGACATGCTGTCATTATATTGACAGAGAACAGGTATATTAAAGAAATGCGTGCGGGTGGCACTCGTCCCGCTTTCATCATATCCACCCGACTTCGGAGGAGAAATGGCGCTCAATCTGGACGGCATCATCGGGAATAGTCCCGCTCTCGCCAAGGTCTTCAAAGTTCTTGGAAAGGTCGCTCCAACCGACAGCACCGTGCTGGTCACAGGCGAATCCGGCACCGGCAAGGAACTGCTTGTCCGCGCACTGCATCGCAACAGCGTCCGCCGGAGCAAGCCTTTTGTTCCCATTAACTGCGGGGCCATCCCCAAGGAACTGCTCGAATCCGAGCTTTTCGGCCATGAGAAGGGCGCGTTCACCCACGCCATCCGCACCCGTCCGGGCCGCTTCGAACTGGCCGACGGCGGCACCATTTTCCTGGACGAGATCGGGGAGATGGACCTCTCGCTCCAGGTCAAGATCCTGCGCGCCCTCCAGGAGAAGGAGATCGAGCGGGTGGGCGGCACCGTCATCAAGAAGGTGGACGTGCGCGTGGTGGCGGCCACCAACCGCGACCTCGAGGGCGAGGTGGCGGCCGGTCGGTTCCGCGAGGACCTGTTCTACCGGTTGAACGTCATTCCGCTCAGACTGCCTCCACTGCGCGAACGGGGCATGGACATCCTGTTGCTGGCCGAGCATTTCCTGTGCGGCCATTGTGCCAGCAAGGCCCGGAAAAAACTCAAGATATGCAAGAAGGCCCAGGAGATGCTCCTGACCTATTCCTGGCCCGGCAACGTGCGCGAGCTGGAAAATTTCATGGAGCGCCTGTCCATCCTGTGCGACGGTGCCGAGGTGGCGGCCGGGGACCTGCCGCGAAAGATTTTCGAGGATATCGGCGAGGAACCGCTGACCATGGTGGAGGACGTTCTGCCCCCGGCCCCGGCCTGCTTCGCCTGGCCCACGCTCAGGGACATGGATGCCAAGCACATGCAGCTCAAGGAATTTCTGGAGGCCATCGAGGGGCGGCTTTTGGAGGAGGCTCTGGGCCAGGCGGACGGGGTCAAGAACAAGGCCGCCGAGTTGGTCGGCATCAAGCGCACCACGCTTATCGAGAAGCTGAAAAAACGGAATTTGCTTTAGGCAGGGGAATGTGTGGGCGGCCATTGGGTCGCGGGATTGCACGACTATTGCATAACTAGCCGACGTGACGGTGAAAAGCGCCAAAATTACAGTCTGGCCCCTGGCGGCGGCCCTGATCGCGGGATTGATTTTCGTCAGTCCCGCCCATGCACTGCGCGTGAATTTTCAGTCCCGAGGCGATTCCGACAGACTGACTTTTATATTTGATTCCAATACATTGCCGCAATCGAGCGTGTCCCGCACCGGGGGGCGCGAGATAGTGGTTTCCCTGCCGCAAAACGTTTGGGACACCGAGACCAAACCCACGGTAAAGGATTTTCCGGGCAAGCTGGTCGCGTCCATCACGGCCACGGACAGCGGCGTCCGCATCGTCACCAAGACCAACGGGTTCGGGTACATTCGCGTTCCGTCCGCGGGCAAGCCCGAATTCGTATTGCAGATTTTCCGTGATCCCATCGGCGCGCGCTGGAAACCGCCCGCGCCCGCGTCGACCGCTCCGGCCGAGGCTCCCGTCCCGAAGAAGGAGGAGCCGGAACTGCCTGCGCAAACCGGCGCGGCCCAGGTGGCCCAGGCCCTGGACGCCGCGACGCCGCCGCAGCCAGTGGAGGGCGAGGCCGACTTGCCCGCCGAGACCGCCGACGCGGATCGCAAGCCGTTTTTCGCCGTGCCGTATTCGGTGCGCGACGAGGTGGCCGCGCCTCCGGGCGGCGCCAGGGAACAGCAGGCCGATCAGTCGGCCCCTCCGGTGCCGCCCGAGGTGGAGACCGGCCAGTATCCCCCGGCCAGCGAGTTGCGCTTCAAGGCCGCGAACAAGACGGCTGCGGAAGTGAAGTTCGCAGCGCTGGCGGGCGAGGGCGGGCAGGCGGCCGTGGCCGTTCAGCCCGAAGCGCATGGCTTGGCGACCGGCCCCGTCGCGCCGCCTGCCGAGCCGCTCGAAGGCGAAGGCCGGGCCGGAGGGGCCGCAACCCCGCCGTCCGACACCGAGGCCGAGCGCCCGTTTCTAGAACCCTTGGTGACCACCCCGGAGATGTCGGGAGAGGGCCAGGTGGGAGGCGTGGTGGCTCCGCCGCCGCCCGTGGTGGTGGAAGGCGCTCCGCCGCCGCAACCCACGCCCGAGGAGCAGGCCCGCGTGGAGGCCGTGGCCGGTCAGGTCGCGCCGTCCGCCGAAGCGGAGGCCGAGCCCTTGGCCGAGACTCCTGCCGCGACTCCTGCCGAGGAGGCGACCGCGCCCGCCGGGGACGGCTCGGCCGCCGAAGAAGGCGCGGAAGGCGAACCCCGGTTGTCGCCCGAGGAACAGGCCAAGGCCCGCCAGGAGGAAATCCGTACCAAGCTTTACGAGGGCCAGTCCCTGATGTTCAACGGCGCGTTGGACGCGGCCCTGCCCATCTTCGAGGACATCCTGCGCCGGCCCGACGTGCCCGCCGACGCGCGCGAGGAAACCCTGTACGCCGTGGCGGACATCAAGCGGCAGCTCCATGCCGACAACCCGTCCGCCAGGTTCGACGATATTTCCCAGGCGTACCTGGAGGCCATGAACGCCAACCTGCGTTCCACGCGGGTGCCCAGGGCGCTCCTGAACCTCGGCCTGCTCAATCTCCAGGTGGGCAATTTCCCCGAGGCCAGGGCGTATTTCAAGATCCTCCAGGAAAAGTACCCGGACGACGACAACATTCCGTCCATCAGCTATTACTGGGGCGAGTATTTTTATCGCAAGGGCGACTACAAGAAGGCCGCCGACCAGTTCCAGTACCTCATCCAGACCTACCCCGAGCACCAGCTCGTCAAGCAGGCCGCCTATTACCTGGCGGACTCCCTTTACCGCACCGGGTTCATGGAACAGGCGTTCCAGATTGTGGACTACATCGACAAGCGGTGGCCCGACTACTACATGGAAAACAAGGAGTTCTTGCGGCTCGCGGCGGGCGTTGAAATGGCGCTCGACAAGTGGGAGGCGGCCAAGGACCACTATTTCACCTACTACAATCTCAATCCCGACAGCGAGGGCGCGGACGTGGTCCTGGCCCGCATCGGCGACATCTACCTGCGGCTCGGCCGGAAGAAGCCCGCCAAGCAGATCTACGAGAAGACCATCACCAACTACCCCGATCGGGAAGGGGCCATGATCGCCAAGATGCGCATGGCCGAGGAGGGCATCTACGACGACCCGGCCATGTACGAGATGGTGGACGTGTTCGACCGGCCCTACAACCTCAACCCGCAGCGGGTCTATGTCGAGATCGTGCAAAAGCACCCGAACAGCGCCCTGGCGCCCATCGCCCAGCTCAAGCTGGCCATGTGGTACGCCTTCAACAAGAAATATCCCGAGGCCCTGACGGCGGCCCAGGATTTGCTGGAGAAATACCCGGACAGCGAACTGAGGATCAAAGCCCGCAAGCTGGGCGACTCCGTGTTCGTCCTGGCGGTGCCGGGCATGCTGGGCGAGGAACGCTACGCCCGCGTGGTCCGGTACTGGGAGACCTATGATTTCATCGGCAAGGACGAGACCAAGGTCAACGACGCGACCAAGCTGGCCATCGCCACCAGCTACTGGAAGATCGGCCGGCCGGACAAGGCGTTGGAAATACTTGAGCCGTATCTGCGGAAAAAGCAGATTCCGGGCACGTCCGACGAGGCCCTGGGTTTAGCCGTGAACATCTACCTCGACCAGCTTGAATGGAAAAAGATTGCGGACTTGGTGGCCATGGCCACCAAGGACTGGAAGCTCGGGGAGGACCAGCAGCGGCAGCTCGATTATGCCCGGGCCATGTCCCTGCAAAATCTCGGCGACCAGCGGCAGGCCATGCTCATGTGGGCGGACCTGGCCAAGGACACCACCGTGGACCCGGCCTTCCGCGCCTACGCCATGTACTACATGGCCAAGGACGCCATGCAGCGCCAAGACCTGCGCCGGGTGTTCGTCTATTCCCAGGAGGCCCTGGCGCTCCTGCTCCAGACCGACGGCGACCCGGAAAAGATCAAGGACGCCGTGCTCATGTCCATCTACGCCACCGAGCGTTCGGGCCGCTACACCGAGGCCCTCAAGTGGGCCAGGGAGTACGACAAGTACATCAAGGTGGAGAACCCGGAATGGGCTTCCACCCGCTTCAAGCTCGCCCGTATCTACCGCAAGGCCGGGGCCATGGGCGAGTGGCGGCAACTGCTCAAGGACATCATCGAGAAAAAGCCCGAAAGCCTCCAGGCGCAGCTTGCCAAGTCCGCCCTGGATACCTACGCTTTGGAGCAGGAGGCCTCGGCATACAGGCCGGGACTTTAACAGCCACTTCAGGAGGGACGTCATGGACAGGCAGCCCGTTGTCGTCGGTCGGTTTTACGATGGAGTTCCCGACAATCTGAACGCGGTCGTGGACGGCTTTCTCGCCGCCGGACGCGGCAGGCGGGCGGAACCGACCCTGCTGGCCATGGTGCCGCACGCGGGGTACGTCTTTTCCGGCGCGGTCTGCGGCCAAACCCTGGCCGAGGCCCACCTGGCCCAGACCGTGCTCCTGCTCGGGCCGAACCATACGGGCCGGGGCGAGCCTTTCGCCCTGTGGCCCGAAGGAACGTGGCACATCCCCGGCGGCGGCGTGCCCGTGGACACCGAACTGACCGGAGAACTGCTGGCAGCCGACTCCCACATCTCCCCCGACGTGGAGGCCCACCTGGGCGAGCACTCCCTGGAAGTGATCCTGCCGTTTCTGCATCGGCTCGATCCGGCCGTGGCCATCGCGCCCATGGCCGTATCCATGCCGTATCTGGACGTACTCCGGCAGGTGGGCACAAACATCGGCCAGGCGCTCAAGGCCCTCGGCCGCCCGGTGTCCATCGTGGTCAGCTCGGACATGAGCCACTACATTTCCCATGATTCGGCCAAGCGGCGGGACGCCATGGCCCTGGACGCGGCGGTCGCGCTCGACCCGGCGGGCCTGTTCGAGACCGTGCGTTCCAATAATATCTCCATGTGCGGGGTCATGCCCATGACCGTGGGCCTGTATGCGGCCCTGGAACTGGGCGCGACAAAGGGCGAGTTGGTGACCTACGCCACCTCCGGCGAGGTGTCCGGCGACTACGACCAGGTGGTCGGCTACGCGGGCGTGCTGGTGAGCTAGGACGCCTTTGCCCATTTTTCCCGAAGTCTTTTGCATTTGATCCGCGCAGGGACTCTGTTGCTCAAAAGAAAAGGCCATCCTTCGGGATGGCCTTTGTCGTATTCATTCCGGCAACCTGCCGGGGATGATCAGACGGTTCACGAGCCCCGGTTGTAGCCCACCGTGGCCTGGCCGTTCTCGACGATGACCGGCACTCTCCGCCGTCCGTCCGAGTACCTGAGCATGTCTTCCATGTCGGCGGGGTTCAGCAGCACGTCCCGAAATTTCGCGTCCGGGTGGGCGTCCAGCGCCCGCCGGGTGTGCGGGCATCCGGCCTTTCCGTAGATAATGATCTCAGCCACGCCGATTCTCCTTGTATTTCAAGTAATCTACACCCGTCCACAATCCCTGTCCATATACCGGTCAACCGGACGATCCCCGGCACCCCACCCCGCAAAGCGGCTATAAAAAGTTCTGGAGGGGGAGTCCAGAGGGGGAACCTCTTTCAAGAGGTTCCCCCTCTGGCCGCCGGAGGCATCAAAAAAACCCGCCCTGTCCGGCGGCAGCCGGGCAGGGCGGGTTGATGGTACCGATTCGGTCCGTGCCTAGCGGCGACGGCCGCGGTCGTTGCGTCCGCCGCGGTCGTTACGGCCGCCACGGTCATTGCGGCGTCCGCCGCGATCGCCGCGATCACCACGGTCGCCGCGCGGTGCGGGGCGCTTGAAGTCGTCCAGGTTCACTTCCTGGCCGGCCTCTTCCATGAGCCACGCCTTGCGGGACAGGCGGATGCGTCCGCCGGGCTCCAGCGCGATGCACTTGACCCACACTTCCTGGCCGAGCTGGACCACGTCTTCCACGCGTTCCACACGGTCGAAGTCGAGCTGGGAGATGTGCAGCATGCCTTCCTGGCCGGGCAGGATCTCGACCAGCGCACCCACTTCGAGCACCTTGCGGACGGTGCCGAGGTAGTTCTTGCCCGGTTCGGGCTTCTGGTCGTAGTAGAGGACCATTTCCTTGGCCTTTTCCATGGAGGCCAGGGTCGGGGCGAAGATGGAGATCTTGCCGGAATCCTCGATGTCGATGTCGGCTTCGGTCTCGGCGGTGATGGCCTTGATGTTCTTGCCGCCGGGTCCGATGACGGAGCGGATCTTCTCGGGATCGATGTAGACCACGTCCATCTGCGGGGCCAGGTTGGACAGTTCCGGGCGGGGCGCTTCGAGCACCTCGGCCATGTGGTCGAGAATGTGGGTCCGGGCTTCCTTGGCCTGGTACAGCGCCTTCTTGAGGACTTCCTGCGGGATGCCCGCGATCTTGATGTCCATCTGGATGGCGGTGATGCCGTCACGGGTGCCCGCAACCTTGAAGTCCATGTCGCCGAGCGCGTCCTCGTCGCCGAGGATGTCGGTCAGGACGAAGTAGTCCTCGCTTTCCTTGCACAGGCCCATGGCGATGCCGGCCACGGGATCGGAGATGGGCACGCCCGCGTCCATGAGGGACAGGGTTGCGCCGCAGACCGAGGCCATGGAGGAGGAACCGTTGGACTCCATGATTTCGGAGACCACGCGGATGGTGAACGGGAAGTCGTCCTGGTTGGGCAGCACGGGCGAGATGGCGCGTTCGGCCAGGGCGCCGTGGCCCACTTCGCGGCGGGAGGTGCCGCGCAGCATGCGGGCTTCGCCCACGCAGTACGGCGGGAAGTTGTAGTGCAGCATGAACCGCTTGGTGGCGTCGCCGAGCAGGGAGTCGTAACGCTGCTCGTCACGGGTGGAACCCAGGGTGGCAACGGCCAGGGAGCAGGTTTCGCCGCGGCGGAAGAGCGCGGACCCGTGGGTCTGGGCCAGGATGCCGGTTTCGATGGACAGCGGACGCACGGTGGTGGTGTCGCGGCCGTCGATGCGCAGGCCTTCCGTGACGATGCGCTCGCGCACGATCTTCTTGGTCATGTCGCCGATGACGTTGGAAACGGCGGCCAGCTTGGCCTCGTCATCCGGGAATTTGTCGGCCACGGCGGCCTTGGCCTTTTCCTTGGCCGCGTCCTTGGCCGCGTAGCGGACCATTTTCTCGGGAGTGGTCAGGGCGGCCTTCAGGTCGTCGGTGATGAAGTCGCCGAGGAAATCGACCACTTCCTGATCCAGCGCGGGCGCTTCGACCTCGATCTTGGGCACGCCGACCTTGGCCCGCAGCTCGTCCTGGATGTCGAACAGCGGAGTGACCTGCTCGTGGCCCCAGGCCAGGGCGTCGGCCACCATGTCCTCGGAAACGAAGTCGCCGCCGCCCTCGACCATGACCATGGCCTCGCGGGTGGCCGCGAAGATCAGGTTCAGGGAGGACCGCTCCTCGATCCCCTTGTAGGTGGGGTAGAGGACGAACTCGTTGTCAACATAGCCCACGCGCGCGCCCACGATGGGGCCGAGGAAGGGCATCTTGGAAATGTGGCAGGCGGCGGAAGCGCCGGTCAGGGCCAGGACGTCCGGGTTGACGCGCTTGTCGGCGGACAGGACCGTGGCGATGACCTGGACCTCGTCCTTGAAGCCCTTGGCGAACAGGGGCCGGATAGGGCGGTCGATGAGCCGGGAAACCAGGGTTTCATGCTCGGAAGGACGGCCTTCGCGGCGGAAGTAGTTGCCCGGCACGCGCCCGGCGGCGTAAGCCATTTCCTGATAGTTGCAGGTCAGGGGGAAGAAGCCCCGGTCCACTTCGAGCGGCTGGGTCACGGCTGTGACCAGGACAGTGGTGTTGCCGGAAGAGATGGTTACCGCGCCGGATGCCTGGCGGGCGTATTTCCCGGATTCGATGGTGATGTCGATGCCGCCGACCGTGGCGGTCAGACTTGTGGCATCAAAGGGAATCATTGTCATACGTGATTTCCTACCTTGTAAGGTAATAGGTGAATCACTTTCTGCGTATGACCCTTTGTCGGGTTAGCCGGCTTGGGGAAGAACTTCCGGGGCGATCCCGGAAACGCTTTCCGCAGCCAACTAAGCTGAACCGTGGGGCAGGGCGGGGCCGCAAAGACGGCTCCGTCGCAGAAAGTGACAAAATGGGCGGGGGAAGCTTGCGCTTCCCCCGAACACTAATCCTTCAAAGAACTACTTGCGCAGACCGAGGCGGCCGATGAGGTCGCGGTAGCGCTGGATGTCCTTGTTCTGCAGGTACTTGAGAAGTTTTCGGCGCTGGCCGACCAGTTTCAGCAGACCGGTGCGGGAGTGGTGATCCTTCTTGTGGGTCTTGAAGTGGTCCGCCAGGTACGAGATGCGTGCGGTCAGCAGGGCCACCTGGACCTCGGGGGAACCGGTGTCGCCTTCGCAGGTCTTGTACTCGTCAATGATCTTCTTCTTGTCTTCGGCAGTCATAACCACAGCGATATCCTCCTGGTTGGATGGTGTTTAGATTGCGTGCCTTCGGCGCGGTGCGGGAGGGTTCAGTCCCGGTTCCAGAGACCGCGAAGAATGGCCCATCGGGGCTTGTCGTCCTGGAGCTTCGCCTCCACCAGTGCCAGCGGTTCGCCTTCGGGATCGAGCAGCATGGCCCGGTCGCCGAGTTCACCGCCCAGCAACTCGCCGGAATGCGGCGTGACCGGCAGCCATGTCCCGTTTGCAACGAGACCGGCAAGGGGTTCGGTCAGCCGGTGTTTCGGCCAGTGGGGCAGGGTGTCCTTGAGGGGGATCACCTTGTCCGAAAAGGTTTCCGGACTCTCCAGGACGTCTTCGAGGTCGAAAGCCTGGGCGAGCGTAAACGGCTCGCTCGACTCCCGGACCAGGCTGGTCAGCGTCGCGCCGCACCCCATTCGTATCCCCAAGCTGTGGACCAGGGATCGTATGTAGGTACCGGCGGAGCAGCTGACCCTGAAGGATGCCTCGGGCATCCGCACGTCCAGCGTTTCCACATGAGAAATAACAATAGGCTTTATTTTGACCGGTGTTTCCCGGCCCTCGCGGGCCAGGGCGTACAACGGCTTGCCTTCGTGTTTGGCAGCCGAATAGGCAGGAACCTCCTGCTCTGTCAACTCTTTCCAATGATAAATTTCGCGTTCGACTTCGTCAATGGTTGCCTCGACCGCTGCTTCATTGACCACTTTCCCTTGTATATCAAGGGTATCAGTGGTTATTCCGAGCCGAAACGTGCCGGAATAGGTCTTGGTGCCGCCGGACAGGTACGGGGCCAGCTTGGTGCCGTGGCCGAGCAGCACCAGCAGCACGCCCGTGGCCATGGGGTCCAGCGTCCCGCCGTGGCCGATCTTGTATTGCTTGAGCCGGTGCTTGATGTCGTTCAGGCAGGCGGCGGACGTGGGGCCGGACGGCTTGTTCAGGATGAGCAGTCCGTCGCGCTGTTCCGGGCTTCGTTTGTTTCGCTTGCGGCCCATCTAGTCGATCCCCAGGTTTTGGCCGATGGCCTCGATGAGCATGGCGCGCGCCTTTTCGAGCGGGGCGTTGATGGAGCCGCCCGAGGCATTCCTGTGGCCGCCCCCGCCGAACCGGGCCGCGATGGCCTGGACGTTGTCGTCGCCGTAGGAACGCAGGGAGAACTTGTACTGGTCAGGCCTTTCCTCGCGCAGGATGGCGGCCACGCGCACGGACTTCAGGCGGCGCACGAAATTGATGATGTTTTCGGTGTCCTCGCTCGTGGTGCCGGTGCGGGCGAACATGTCGTTCGTCACGGCGGTGGTGGCCACCCGGCCGTCCAGGTGCAGCTCCACGTTGCCCATGGCTTCGGTCCACAGCCGCATGCGCTCTTCGCTCCATTGCTTGGTGATGAGCATGTTCATGCGGGCGATGTCCAGACCGTTGCGGAGCATCCGCGCGGCCAGCTCCAGGGACTCCGGCGTGGTGTTGCCGTAGGTGAAGAATCCGGTGTCCGTGGCCACGGCCAGGTAGATGTTCTCGGCCAGGGGGCCGGTGACGGGCACGCCCAGTTCGTCGGCCAGGGACGCGATCATGGCGCCCACGGCGGGCTGGGACGGGTCCACCCAGTTTTCCGCGCCGAACCCGCTGTTGCCGAGATGGTGGTCGATATTGACGGCTTTGGTCTCGCCGAGCCGCGCCGTGAGGGCATCGCCCATGCGGTCCGCCGCGCCGCAGTCCACCACCAGGGTCCACGGGGGCAGGGTCCCGGGCAGCTCACTTGTGACGGGCGCGGGCAGGGCGGCGAACGCATAGCGGTCGGGCAGGCCCGAGGCGTTGTACAGGGTGAATTGTTTGCCGAGCGCGGCCAGGATGTGGCCCAGGGCGGCGATCGACCCGACGGCGTCCCCGTCCGGGTTGGCGTGCGAGGCCACCAGGAAGCCGTCGTTTTCCCGGATGATGGCGCTAATCCGCTTGAGTGGGCTTGCCATAGACCATGTCCTCGAGAAAGTCGTCGAAAATGAACCGCAGTTCCGGGGTGTACTGGAGCTTGAGATTTCTGCCCAGCCGGGAGCGGAGGAAGCCGGTGGCCTTTTCCAGGCCAGTCTGGACCTCGCGGCGGTGCTCCTCGTCACCGGACACGGTGTAGAATACTTCGGCGATACGCAGATTGGCGTTCATGCGAACGCCGCTGATGCTGACGAGCTGCAGCCGGGGATCGGCGGCTTCCTCCACCAGCAGTGTGCCGATTTCGCGCATGATCTGGTCGCCCATGCGGACCGCGCGGCGGGAATTGGAGCTTTTCATAGAATCACCTTAATCGGAGTCCGAAAAAATTTCAGTATTGCATTTGGTCAGTTCAACGGGGGAAATGGCCTCGACCATGGCCATGGCCTTGGCCAGGCGGCTCTCCACCTTGGCGGTCTCGTTGGCCGTGGTGACCACCCCCAGCACGAGCTTGTCGTGGACGTCCATGGCCTCGACCTCGGCCACGGCGACATTGAACTTGTTGCGCAGCTTCTGCTTCAGGCTGAGGGACACCTTGCGCTTCCCCTTGAGGGAGCGGTTGCCGTGCAGCCTGAATTCGAGGGTGAGAACGCCGATGATCATAATCTCATAAATAAACACGGGCGGCCCATTGTACATGGGCCGCCCGCGATTGGGTGTCCATTGTCTAGTCTATGGTGCGGGCGATTTCCTTGGTCTCGAACGCCTCAATGGTGTCTCCGGGCTTGATGTCGTTGAACTTTTCCAGTCCGATGCCGCATTCCAGGCCCTTGGCGACTTCGCGGGCGTCGTCCTTCTCGCGCTTGAGCGAGGAGACCTGGCCCGTGTAGATGACCACGCCGTCGCGCAGCAGGCGGACCTTTGCGCCGCGGATGATCTTGCCGTCCGGGATGTAGCAGCCCGCGATGATGCCGACCTTGGGCACGGAGAAGGTCTGCCGCACCTCGGCCTGGCCGAGGTAGACTTCCTCGATGTCCGGGGCGAGCATGCCGCTCATGGCGTCCTTCACTTCCTGTACCAGCTTGTAGATGATATCGTAGAAGCGGACCTCCACGCCCTCATGCTCGGCAATGGCCTTGACCTTCAGGTTCGGACGCACGTTGAAGCCGATGATGACGGCGTCGGACGCGCTGGCCAGCAGGATGTCGGATTCGGTGATGGCGCCGGCCCCGCCGTGGACCACGCTGATCTTGACCTCGTTCGTGGACAGCTTGTTCAGCGCTTCGGTGACGGCCTCCAGGGAGCCCTGCACGTCGGCCTTGAGCACCAGGTTCAGGGTCTGCGCCTCGGCGTCCGGCCTGGACGCCAGGAAGGATTCCAGGGTGACCTTGGTCTTGGCGGACAGTATCTTCTCGCGCTGTTTCATGGCGCGGCTCTGGGCGATGCGGCGGGCGACCTTTTCGTCGGCCACCACGAACAACTCGTCACCGGCCTCGGGCAGGCCGTCGAAGCCCTGGATTTCCACGGGCAGGGCCGGTCCGGCGCTCTTGAGCTTCTTGCCCTGGTCGTTGAACATGGCCCGGACCTTGCCGAAGTGGATGCCGGACACGAAGGAGTCGCCCTGGCGGATGGTGCCTTCGGCGATGAGCATGGTGCCCACCGGGCCTCGGCCCTTGTCCAGGCGCGCCTCGACGATGTGCCCGCGAGCGGCCTTGTCCGGGTTGGCCTTCAGCTCCATGACCTCGGCCTGGAGCAGGACCATTTCCAGAAGTTCGTCAATGCCCTGTTTCTGCTTGGCGGAAACGTGGGCGAATATGGTGTCGCCGCCCCAATCCTCGGGGGAGAGGCCCAGCTCGGCCAGCTCGCGCTTGACGTTGTCCGGGTTGGCCCCTTCCTTGTCCATCTTGTTGACGGCCACCACGATGGGCACGCCCGCGGCCTTGGAGTGGGAGATGGCCTCGCGGGTCTGGTCCATGACGCCGTCGTCGGCGGCGACCACCAGGATGACGATGTCCGTCACCTGGGCGCCGCGCATGCGCATGGTGGTGAACGCCTCGTGGCCCGGGGTGTCCAGGAACACGATTTCGCCGCGGTCGGTCTGCACGTGGTACGCGCCGATGTGCTGGGTGATGCCGCCCGCTTCGCCGTCGGTGACGTGCGACAGCCGGATGGCGTCCAGAAGCGAGGTCTTGCCGTGGTCGACGTGGCCCATGATGGTCACGACCGGGGGACGCGGCTTGAGATCCTCGTCCTTGTCGGCCTCCACCGGGGCCAGGAATTCCTGTTCGTCGAAGGACACGTTCTCCACCTCGTAGCCGAACTCGGCGGCGAGCAGGGTGGCGGTGTCGAAGTCCAGCGACTGGTTGATGGTGGCCATGACGCCCAGGCCGAACAGGGTCTTGATCAGATCCTGCGCCTTGACGCTCATCTGGTGGGCCATGTCGGCCAGCCGGATGGCCTCGTCGAATTTGATCTTGCGCTTGGCTGCCTTCATGGGCTGTGCCTGCATCGGTTCCTGGTGCATCGGCTTCTGCATTTGGCCCCTGCGGCCTTTCTTCCTGCGGCCTTTGCCCTTGGGGTAGGCCGTATCGTCGAAATGGCGGGGTTCGTCCGTCTTTTTGCCGGGGCCGAATTCCACCACGCGGCGGTCTTTTTTGCCCTTTTTCTTCTTGCTGCGGCCGTCCGGGATGCCCGGTTCCGGCACGGGAGAACCCGGCCGTGCGCCGTTGGGACGTGCGCCGTTGGGACGTGCGCCGTTGGGACGCGCGCCGCCGGGACGCGTGCCGCCGGGACGCGCGGCGCCGTTGCGGCCTCGGCCTGCGGGACGGCGTTCGGGTTGGGCCAGCTTGGCCGCTTCGCGTGCCTGGACCTCTTCCTCGGTGGGCATGGAAATGATTTTCACCTTGGGGGCTTCGGGCTCTTTCTTCTTTCTTTTTTTCTTTTTTTCCGCCTTGGCGTGCTGCTCGTTCTGCTTCACGGCCTTGTCGGGAGCGTTTGCGGCTTTCTTCTCCTTGGCGGCAGCGGCGGGAGTCTTCTCCACGGGTTGGGCGGCTTCGGCAGATTCAACGGCCTCGGCGGCCTCAACGGCTTCGGGGGTTTTGGGGGTTTCAACTGCCTCGGTGGCTTCGGGCGCGGGTTCGGGAGCGGCCTCTTCAGCCACGGCTTTGGCCGGAGCTTCTTCGGCTTCGGCCTTCACCTCGGGGGTTTCCGGAGTTTCGTCCCGCGTTTCCTCGGAAGCGGGGGCAACGACCCTGACCTGGGGCTTGGCCGCCTTTCGGGCAGGCTTTTTATCCGCCTTGGGCTCCGCAGTCTCTTCGACTGCCGGGGGCGCCGTTTCGGTCACGGACGATTCTTCGGCCTCGAACGGCGTTTCCACCGGCTCCTCGGCCTTTTCCTCGGCGACCGGGGCGGCTTTTTCCGCTTCGGCCGGTTTGGACTTGACGCGGCGACGCCGGATGACGACGCCCATTTCGCTCACGCGGCGTACTTCCCGTTTCCGGGTGCCGCCTTTTTTTATCTCCGCCTTGAGGCGCTCCACATCTTCGTCTTCCACGACGGTCTTTTGGCTTTTCGCCTGAACGCCGATTTCACGAAGTTGCTGCATGATCTCCTTGTTGCTGAGCTTGAGCTCGGCAGCCAGGTCTTCTACCCGAACCTTTGCCGTCATTGAATCACCTCTCGCGTTGTTTCATCAGGCCCTTGATGACTTTCGGGAATCGCTCCCTGCATCGGGCCTGGCCGCATACGTAATATCCGCGTCCCGGCATCGTCTGTGCCGGGTCCGGCACGGGAGCCGCATCCCGTTCCTGCGCGTTTGCCGGCCGCACGTACCGCTCAAGCGCCTCCTTGGGGAAGCGCCGGCGGCAGACGACGCACATGCGTTCCGGGGAGCGGTTGTCTTCCCGTTCGGTCATGCGTCGTCGCGCTCCGGCCGCTATTCGGTCGCTCCGCCATCGGCGGGAGCTTTGATTTCCTCTTCGTCGGCCGTTTCCCCGGCAGCCTCTTCGGCGGTCTCGGGTTCCTCGGCTTCGGCCTCCTGGGCCGCGCTTTCCTCGGCGACGTCTTCCCCGATCGGCGCTTCTTCGGCCTGAGTCTCCTCGTCGGCCGGGGCGAGGTCGAGCATGTTGATGGCCATGCGGATCTCGCCGATCTTGGACTCATTCAGGCCGTTGACGGCCAGCAGTTCCTCGTCCGTGGCCCGGACGATGGACTCTACGGTCTCGAAGCCCGCGTTGATGAAGGCGTTCATGTCGATCTCGGCCACGGACGCGATCTGGTCCATGCCCTTGCGCGACGCATTGAGTTCGCCGTAGCGGGATTCCGTGAAGATGTCGATCTTCCAGCCGAGCAGCTTGGCGGCCAGCTTGACGTTCTGACCCTTGCGCCCGATGGCCAGCGTGAGCTGATCGTCGGGGCAGACCACTTCCAGGGCCTCGTCCTCGTCGTCCACGGTGATCCGGGAGATCATGGCCGGGGACAGGGCGTGCTGGGCGTACATGGCGATGTCCGGGGACCAGACCACGATGTCGATGCGCTCGCCCTTGAGTTCCTGGACCACGTTCTGGATGCGGGAACCCCTGATGCCCACGCAGGCGCCCACGGGATCGACGTCGCGGTCGCGGGACATGACGGCCACCTTGGCGCGCAGGCCCGGGTCGCGGGCCACGCCCATGATCTTGACCGTGCCGTCGGCCACTTCGGGAACCTCGCGCTTGAACAGTTCCACCATGTAGTCCGGGTGGGAGCGGGAAACGATGACCTGCGGGCCGCGGGATTCCTTCAATACATCTATGATATATGCCTGGACGCGGTCGCCGCGCTTGTAGCGCTCGCGGGGAATCTGCTCGTCCTTGGGCAGCAGGGCCTCGGTCCGGCCCAGGTTGATGATCCAGCCGGTGCGGTCGCGGCGCTGGATGATGCCGCTGGCGATCTCGGACACGCGGTCCTTGTATTCCTCGTAAATGATTTCCTGCTCGGCGTCGCGCATGCGCTGGATGATGACCTGCTTGGCGGATTGCGCGGCAATGCGGCCCAGGTCCTCGACCTTGAGGGGAAAACCCATCTCGTCGTCCAACTGGGCGTTGGGGTCGTGGGCCACGGCGTCCTCGAGCGAAATTTCACTGACGGGATCGTGTACCTCTTCAACGACCACCTTGAACTCGAAGACCTCGATCTCGCCGAGTTCTTCGTTGAAGGCCACTTCGATGTCCATGGTCTCGCCGTATTTGCGGGCCACGGCCGAACGCACGGCCTCCTCAAGGGTGTCGATCAGCAGGTCGCGGTCAATGCCCCTGTCCTTGCTGATCTGGTCGATGGCTTTTTTCAGCTCCGACATGTCTTTTCCTCCGCTTGTGCCGGGGGTGTCCACCCGGCTGATAGTCGCTTGGCGCTAAAATTCGTGGACCAGCGTGGCCTTCTTCACGAAAGGCCAGTCAAAGTCCATGGGTTGGTTGTCCACGGTCAGGGTGACGGCGTTGCCGTTCACGCCCGTCAGTTCGCCCTTGAATTTCTTTCTGTCGCCGACAGGCTCGTTCAGGACAAGATCGATGGTGCGGCCCAGGTAGTCCGCCATCTGTTCTGGGCGGAAAAAGGGGCGTTCCAGGCCGGGCGAGGAGACCTCAAGGGTGAAGGCGCCGGGAATGACGTCCTCCACGTCGAGCATCAGCCCCACCTGGCGGCTGACCTCGGCGCATTGGTCGATGGTCACGCCGTCCTTGTGATCGATGTAGATCCGGACGATGCGCTTCTTGCCGGACGGGGGCGAAGCAAGCCCCCAGAACACGTAGCCGAGGTTTTCCACCTCGGGACGGACCATGTCCGACAACATTTCCTCGAAGGTCTGACGCATTGCCGTATAACTCCTGTGCCGCCGGGGCGGCTTTCGCCAATAAAAAAGGTGAGCCCGAGCTCACCTGCGCGAACCCCGCAAGGTCGAACCTAGGCACACCCTGCGAAAGGCGTTGGAGCGGGTGACGGGGGTCGAACCCGCTACTTTCAGCTTGGGAAGCTGACACTCTACCAATTGAGTTACACCCGCTTGGAAACGAGCCTATTTATACATATATGCAGACCATGTCAACAAGGAACATCAACCCGTTTCCCGGCACCTGAGAAGGGTTGTTTCCACTTGGCATGCATAGTGCAAATCCGTCCTCGAACAGGAGGATCGCCCTATGCGGGACAGCACATACAGCGCGCTATTCGGCGCTTTGTCCAATGAAATAAGGATGTCATCGATCGCCAATAATTTGGCGAACGTGAACACGTCGGCGTTCAAGAAGGATAATATGGCCTTTCATGACGCCTTCATCCGTTTCGCCCATGACTACCTGATCGACGAGCGCCCGAATCTGCGCGCGGACAAGCTTTTCCCCGAGGCCCAGGTCATGGCCAAACCCCGCCTGTCCGACCAGCAGATCGATTTTTCCCAGGGCAGCCTCCAGCAGACCGGCAACCAGCTCGATTTCGCCCTGAGCGGCCAGGGGTTCTTCTCGGTCCAGTCAGGCGACGAGGTGCTGTACACCCGGGCCGGGAATTTCCTGGTGGACGCCACGGGCACGGTCCGCACCCAGGACGGCGGCACGGTCCTGGCCGAGGGCGGGCCGCTGGTGCTCACTCCCGGCGCCCGCGTCACCGTGGACGGGGAGGGCAACATCTCGGTCAACGGCGAACTGTCCGGTTCCTTCGACATCGTGAATTTCGAGGACCTTTCCAAGCTCGAACGGGTGGGCGCCAACAACTATCGCGCCCTGGATGACGCGGTCGCGGTCGCGCCCGAGGACACGACCGTGGAGCAGGGGTTCCTGGAAAAGGGCAACGTGGAGGTTGTCTCCGAGATGGTGGCCATGATCGAGACCCAGCGGGCCTTCACCATGTATACCAAGATGATCCAGGCGGCCAATGATACCGACAACAAGCTGATCACCCAGGTTGGACGTCCAACCATATAAATTAGGAGGCTTCCGCCATGATGCGTTCCCTTTGGACTTCCGCCACCGGCATGATCGCCATGCAGACACACATCGACACGCTGTCCAACAACCTGGCCAACGTGAACACCACCGGATTCAAGAAAAGCCGCGCCGAGTTCGAGGACCTGATGTATCAGACCCTCAAGGTCGCGGGCACCCGGAACGAGGCGGGCAACATGACCCCTGTCGGCATGCAGGTAGGCATGGGCGTTCGTCCGGTCACGGTGCACAAATTCTTCACCCAGGGGGATTTCCAGAACACCGGCAACCCGCTGGACATGGCCATCGAGGGCGAGGGCTTCTTCCGCGTCCAGATGAACGGCGAGGACGTCTACACCCGCGCCGGTTCGTTCAAGCTGGACGACGAGGGCACGGTGGTCACGGCGGGCGGATATCCGCTGGAGCCCGAGTTCACGGTGCCGGCCGAA
Source organism: Desulfovibrionaceae bacterium (assembly GCA_015709315.1). Taxonomy (GTDB): domain Bacteria; phylum Desulfobacterota; class Desulfovibrionia; order Desulfovibrionales; family Desulfovibrionaceae; genus Pseudodesulfovibrio. The sequence goes on along the minus strand of JACCQI010000025.1, from coordinate 26,866 downwards.
ACGGTCAACGTGGTCATCACCGAGACCGGGAACATCGCCGCCCTGGACCGTGACGGCGTGGCCCTGGCCGAGGCCGACATCGACCTGTACCGATTCCAGAACCCGGCTGGACTGATCGCCACGGGCCGCAACTTCTACCGGGCCAGCGAGGCGTCGGGCACGGCCGTGGCCGGAACGCCCGGCGACGACAACTACGGCACCATCGCCCAGGGCTTCCTGGAGGGGTCCAACGTGGAGATGGTGGACGAGATGGTCGGCCTGATCGTGGGCCAGAGGGCGTTCGAGATCAACTCCAAGGCCATCACCACTTCCGACGGCATGCTGCAGACGGCCATCAACATCAAGCGCTAGCCGACGGATCGGCTGCAAGGCGGGACAGGATCAATGACGTACGGACAGGACACCGGGAACGGGAAATCGCTCATCTGCTGGATCGTCGGGTTGGCGGCGGTCCTTGCGGCGTGCCTGGCATTGCCCGCGTCGGCTTCGGCCGAGACGGAAAAGGGTTGGCGGGCCATGGTCAGGAGCGAGGCGTGCGTCAAGGGACCCGACGTGACGCTCGGCGAGATCGCCGATCCCGTGAACGGGACCGCCCGCGCCCAGTGGAAGACCCTGTCCGACATCAAGCTCTGGAAGGCCGCGACCCGCGTGGGGCGTCCCGTGACCATAGACCGGGACAAGCTCAGGAAGGTGCTCAGGTATTACATCGGCGACATGGTGGGCAATCTGGTGCTGCCCAGCCAGTTGACCGTCCAGACCGGCGGGCGCGTCGTTTCCGGCGCGGAACTCAAGTCCCGCGTCGTCGCCTTTTTGACGCCGCGCGCCGAGGCTTTGGGCGGCGAGGCGGAATTCAAGAACCTTCGTTTGCCCCTGCACATATTTTTCCCGAACACCTATGACAAGCTGGTCATCGACGCCGACAAGGCGCTCAAGCCGGGGCACAACCGGATCAAGCTCCATGGCGTCACGCCGGACGGGCGGATTCTCTCCCGCAGGGCGGGCAGCGTGTTTCTCAACATCTGGAAGGCCGTTCCCGTGGCCGCCCGGCCCCTGAACCGCTTCGAGCGCGTGACCCGCGACTCCGTCACCTTCCGGCGGGTGAACCTCGCCCACAACCCGGAAGTATGGGACGGCGAGGGCGGGCCGTGGCGCATGGCCCGGACCCTGGGACGCGGCCAGGTGTTCACCCGGTCCCACCTGGAGCGGGTGCCGCTCATCGAGAAGGGCGAAACGGTCTATCTCAAGTATCTCGGCCGCCGGGTGCAGTTGACCGTCAAGGCGGAATCACAGGGCGAGGCCGGGATGGGCCAGCAGGTGGCCGTGAAGAACCTGCAGAGCAAGAAGACGATAGTGGCGACCGTGGTCAGCGATGACACGGTGATCGTCAGGTAGCCAAGGAGGCTGTCATGCACAGATACATACTGTTGGTTGTCGCGTCCGTCCTGCTGGCGGGAGGGTGCGCTCCGAAATACCAGGAGCAGCCCATGCCCGTCCTGACGCCGCCCGTGTACGAGGAGGACGACCCGGCGCTCAATCCGGGGTCGCTCTATGACTCCAACAGGTCGGAATTCCTTTACGACGACAACCGCGCCAGCCGCGTGGGCGACATCGTCCTGGTCAAGGTCGCCGAAGAGGCGAACACCAAGCTGAAGTCCGAGACCACGGCCGACAAGGAGAACACCCACAACACCAGCGTGACCGCCATGCCGACCACAGGCCTGATCGGGGCGATCCCGCTTGCGGATCAACTGGGCGCCAAGGTGGGCACCTCCATCGAGTCCAGCCAGTCCTCGGAGTTCTCCGGCGACGGCGAAACCACGCAGGAATCCTTTTTCGAGGCCACCGTGGCCACCCGCATCGTCCGCCGGTTGCCCGGCAACCTGTTGCAGATCGAGGGGGCGCGCCGCATCCGGGTCAATGCGGAGACGCAGTTCCTGGTGGTGCGCGGCCTGATCCGGCCGCGCGACATCGGCTCGGACAACTCCGTGTCGTCCGCCAAGCTGGCCGAGGCTCAGATCGAGATCTACGGCCAGGGCGTGCTGGCGGACAAGCAGAGGCCCGGTTGGCTGTCCCGCATTCTGGACAACATCTATCCCTTCTAACCGGGGATGAACCAAGCATATCGAGAGGTCGAGGAGTGAGCGTCATGCAGATGAATGAACCGCAACGCGTCGGTGCCGGAGAAATGGCAAGAACAGTGGTTTTCGCCGTGCTCCTGCTCGGGTACATCCTGTTCCTGGTCATCGCGCTGACCCCGTCCGAGGCGGGCGCGGCGCGGCTGAAGGACATCGCCAGCTTCAGCGGCGTGCGGAACAACGAACTGGTCGGGTACGGCCTGGTGGTCGGCCTGGCCGGGACCGGCGACGGCACGTCCAGCACGTTCACCCTCCGGTCCATGTCCAACATGTTGGAGAAGATGGGCGTGGAGGCCGATCCCGACACCCTCAAGCCCAAGAACGTGGCCGCGGTCATGGTCACGGCCAAGATGCCGGTGTCCGCCAGGCCCGGCTCCACCATCGACGTGACGGTTTCCTCCCTGGGCGACGCCAAGAGCCTGCTGGGCGGCATTCTGCTGATCACGCCCCTCAAGGGCCTGGACGGGCGGGTGTACGCCGTGGGCCAGGGGTCCCTGACCATCGGCGGGTTCACCGCCACGGGCGAGGCCGCCGGGGCGCAGAAGAATATCCCCACCGTGGGCCGTATCCCCAGCGGGGCCGTGGTCGAGCGGGCCGTGCCCTTCAGGTTCAACAACCAGGATTCCATGACCCTCAACCTGTCGGTGGCCGATTTCGGCACCACCATGCAGGTGGTCAACAAGATCAACGCCAGCATGGGCGGCGAGTACGCCTCGGCCAAGGACATCTCCACCATCGACCTGCGGCTGCCCGACAGGTTCCGGGGCAACATGGTGCCGCTCATGGCCTCCCTGGAAAACCTGGACATCGCCCCGGACGGCAGGGCGCGTGTGGTGGTGGACGAGAAGACCGGCACCGTGGTCCTCGGCCAGGACGTCCGGCTGAGCAAGGTGGCCGTGGCCCACGGCAACCTCCAGATCGTCATTTCCGAGTCCGAGAACGTGAGCCAGCCCGGCCCGTTCTCCGACGGGGAAACCGTGGTCACGCCCACCACCGACATCCAGGTGACCGAGGCCAACAACCAGTTGATGCTCATGGAGGGCGCGACCCTGCAGGAGCTGGTGGACGGGCTGAACTCCATCGGCGCGGCCCCGCGCGATCTCATATCCATCATCCGCGCGCTCAAGGTGGCGGGTTCGCTGCACGCGGAAATCGAGGTGATCTAGCATGATCAAAAGCACGCTCAATCCCGATCTGGCCGCGCGGCAGTCCGACGCCGCCGACCTGATCCGCTTCAAGCGGCAGATGGACGGACTCAAGGAACGCCTGACCTCCGGCGAGAACAAGGAAACGCAGCTCAGGGAGGCGTGCCGGAATTTCGAGGCGGTCTTCATCTCCAAGCTGTGGCAGCAGATGAAGCAGTCCGTCCCCAAGGAGGGCTATCTGCACTCCCGCCAGGAGGAGAGCTACGAGGCCATGTTCGACCGAGACTTCGCCGAGAAGATGGCCAAGGCGGGCGGCATCGGCCTGGCCGACATGATTTACGAGCAACTCAGCGAGAAGCTGAAGGAAGTGTCCCGGGACACCCTGTCCGGCGGTGTGGACATCAAGCCGCTGGCGGCCGAACCCATTCCCCTGGTTCGGGGCCGCAAGGTCGCGCCCCTGTCCGGGGAGCAAAAGGGCATGACCCTTGAGGACTGGGGCGGCCGTGAGTCCGTGAGCGAATCCGAGGCCGTTCGGGATGCGGCCGGGAAGACCGCCTCCGCCCCGGCGGAGACCCGCGAGCCGCGCCGCGAACTGACCGACCTTGAGGTTCGCGCCCGCCTGGAGGCGCTGGTCCGCAGGATCGAGTCCGAGCGGTTCGGGACGAGCGTTGCCGAGGTTAATCCCGCCGGTGAAAGCGACGGGTAGGCCGGTTCCCGGCGGAGGGGAGGGCTGTTTGGCCGGATATTTGCAAAATCGGGTTGTACACAACCGCCATGCAAACCGGGTGGTTTGCGACTAATTGCAATATATCAAGCGGTTAACGGTGAAAGGGGAATGAGATGCTCCGTCTTATAGAGGAAAATTTGGTCCGGCAGAACAAGGCCATGATGCTCATGTTTTTTCTGCTTGAGGAAGAATTTGCCCGTCTCACCAAGCTCAAGCCCCAATCCGTTTCCCGGCTCGAATTATCCCTTCAGGAATTGATGCGTCAGGTGGCCGCCGAACGGGCCTCCCTGCGCACCATGGTGCGCAGGGTCGAATCGTCCGCCAACAGGGTGCGCGATCTGTATCCGGGATTGGACAAGGCCATGGCCGAGACCTTCAGGGAACTGCTGGACATGCTGGATGCCACCGAGCAGAAATGCGCGGTCCAGGCGTCCAAGAACGGCGAGATGGCCCGTGCCCTGCACGACCAGTCCAAGGAACTGCTCCAGTTCATGCACAACCAGATCAAGCCCAAAAATACCACAGCCTACGCCCGGTCCGGGCGTTTCGCCCAGGCCCCCAGCAATGCTAGGCTCCTGACCGGGAGGTTGTAGATGTCCTTTGGCGCCAATTCCATTCTCGACATGGGGCGGTGGGCCCTGTTCGCCTCCCAGGTGCAGTTGCAGGTCACCGGCGAGAACATCGCCAATGTCAACACCGAAGGCTATTCCCGCCGTTCCGTGGTCATCGAGGACGGCCCGTACATCAACTATTCCCCCGGCCAACTCGGCACCGGCGTGCGGGCCAAGGAGGTCATCCGCCATTTCGACGCCATGGTGGAGCAGATGTATCTGCAGCAGGCGGGGCTGCGCGACAAGTGGGGCACCCTGTACGAGCAGCTCCAGGGCGTGGAGAGCCTGCTCAACGAGGCCAATGGGACCGGCATTTCCACTTCCCTTTCGCAGTATTTCAATTCCTGGAACGAGGTGGCCCAGCGGCCCGAGAACTACGGCGCCCGCCAGACCGTGCTCAACGACACCGCCACCATGATCGCCGCCCTGAAGCAGGTGGACAACGACTTGGCGCTTATGCAGGTGCGCATCAACGACGAGGTCTCCGGCCAGGTGGCCGAGGCCAACTCCCTGATGCAGGACATCGCGGCCCTGAACGAGGAAATCCAGATCCACGAGATCCCCGGTTCGAACAACGTCAATGCCCTGTACGACGAGCGGGACCGCAAGGTCCGCGCCCTGGGCGAGCTGATGGATGTCCGGACCATCGACAACGGCGGCGGCGACTTCACGGTCCTGACCACGGCCGGGCATACCCTGGTGGACGGTTCCAATCATTTCGAGCTGGAATTCGGCAGCTCGCACAAGACCTACGATTTCCGCCAGGGGTCCACCTTCGAGGGCGACATCTATTTCGACGGCAACGACGATTTCGAATACACCATCGAGTTCATCGCCTCCAACTCCGGCTCCACCATGGCCGGGCAGGTGGCCTCCACGGCCAACGCGGCCCGGTTCCGGGTTTCCCTGGACGGCGGCGTGACCTGGCTGACGGACGAGAACGGCAACGAGCGCCATTTCGCGGCCCGGAGCTACGAGGACCGGGTCAACGTGGAGGGGCTGCAGATATGGTTCGGCTCGGCCACGGACTCCCAGGGAACGGCCGCTGGCGACTTCGCCGCCGGGGACCGGTTCACCATCAGTCCGCACCAGGGGCTGTACTGGGTGCAGAATACCTCGCACGCCGAGGAGATCACCCCGCAGACGCATTTCAACGGCGAGGAGAATTCCAAGCGGCTTACGGGCGGCAGCCTGTCCGCGCTCCTGGACTTCCGCGACAGCTACGTGGGGTCCTACCGGGCCAAGCTCGACGAGCTGTCGGAATCCATCATCTGGGAAACCAACCGCAGGCACAGCCAGGGCGCGGGCCTTCAGGCGTTCACCTTCACCGAAGGCACCTATTCCGTGGACTACACGGACAAGGCCCTGGCCAGCGATTCGGCGGGCCTGGTCTTCGGCTCCCGGCTCCAGTCGGGCAGTTCCTTCATGTATGTATACAACGAGTCCACCGGGCTGCTGGCTTCGTCCGCCGCTCTGGATTTCGACGGCAACGGGGGGACCTTCAATCCGGCCATCCATACTCTGGAGGATGTGCGCGATGCCGTGGACCGGACCTTTGCGGGTGCGGTGTCGGCCTCCATCGTCAACAACAAGATCATGCTTTCCGCCGAGCCGGGATACACCTTCGCCTTCGGCACGGACACGGCCGGGCTGTATGCGGCGCTCGGCATCAACACGCTGCTCAGGGGCGATTCGCCGAGCAACATGATGGTAAACGAAAAGGTATCGGGAGACCTGGACTACCTGGCAACGGGCCACGTGAACGGGGCCGGGGAGATGAATCCGGGCGACAACACCACCGCCCTGGCCATGTACGCCCTGCGCGAGGAGAGCGTGACCACCTACACGGCCATGGAGGGCACCACCTCCCAGTCCATCCTCGACTACTACAACGGCATTGTCGGCAATGTCGGTTCCGATACCAGCCGCACCCAGTTCAACCACAATTTCTACAGTGCCCTGTCCCAGGATCTGAACGAGCGACAGCAGGAAATCTCCGGCGTGAACCTCGATGAGGAGATGAGCGACCTCATCAAGTATCAGGCGTCCTACACGGCGGCGGCCAAGCTCATCACCACGGCCGACGAAATGCTGCAGACGATCTTGTCGCTCAAGTCGTAGGCGGAGGAACCATGCGCGTAACCCAACAGATGCTTTTCAGCAGGTACGTCAACAACCTGAACAAATCGCTGACATCCTTGATGGACCTCAACCTTCAGGCCCAGACGCAGAAGCGCATCAACAAGCCCAGCGACGATCCCACGGGCATGACCCGCGTTCTGGACCACCGCGACACCCTGCGCTCGCTGGAGCAGTACAAGGAGAACATCTCCACGGCCAAGGGCTGGCTCGGCGGCGCGGACGAGGCGCTCATGCAGGTGTCCACCCTCCTGACCCGGACCAAGGAGCTGGCCACCCAGGCGGCCACCGGCACCCTGGACGCCAACAACCGAGAGCAGATCAGCTACGAGTTGCGCTCCCTGTTCGACCAACTGGTCGGCCTGGCCAATTCCAGCTTCGAGGACAAGTCCATCTTTGCCGGGCACAAGGTGGACGGTCCGGCCTACGAGCAGATCATGTGGCTGACCACCAACGACGACGATTTCGCCGCCAACGCCGACTTTTCGGTCGGGGGTTCGTCCAGCACCACGGTTCTGGTGCAGTTCTACGACGAGAACGAAACCACCGCAGTGGGCGGAACCATGAATTTGTCCGATCCCAACCTCGGGGTCCGCTACTCCACGGACGGCGGGGACACCTGGCACGACGACGGCGACATGAATCTCATCGGTCCCGAGTGGGAAATGAGCCTGCCCGAAAGCGGCACCAGCGTCACGTTCATGGCCGACACCGCCGTCAAGGTCAACGACCCGGACGACGAGTCCACGGCGGACGGCACATGGCTGTGGATCAGGCCCTCGGCCCGATATCTCGGCGACGACGCGGACGAGCCGCCCATCGTCGATTCCATGGGACCCGATGCGGATCTGCTCGATGCGACCGCCTCGGGGGCGTTCCTCGATTCCAACGTCACCGTCCGCATCGACAACACCACGGACGTGACCATGGACCAGGACATCCACTACTCCTACAGCATGGACGGCGGCATCAACTGGGTGACCGGCAACGTGGCCCAGGCCGACGCAACGCCCGATTCGGCCGTGTTGAGCGTGGCCAACGGCGGCATCCTGAACCTGGCCTCCGGCGGTTCCAACATCATCCGCCCCGGCCAGCAGTTCGTCATCCGTCCCAGCTCGGCGGCCATCAATCTGGACGTGTCCTCCAGCGAGCAGGTGCAGCTCAACAGCGTGGGCAAGGATATTTTCGGCGGCATCTACATGGACCCGGACGATGTTCTGGCCGCGGGCGGCTCCGTCCTGACGCTCGATTCGCAGAACTCGGGCAGGGTCTTCCACGACGGCGCGCCCGGCATGGCCGTGACCATCCAGGGTGAGGACGAGTATTCCAAGAACCTGTTCGAGGTTTTGGGCAACCTGGTGGCCTTTACCGAGACCAACAACCAGACCGGCATACAGCAGGCCCTGGGCAACCTGACCGAGGCCCAGGAGCATGTGATGAACGCCATGGCCGAGATCGGCGGGCGCGAGAACCGGCTGGACGTGGCGGAGACTATTCTGGACGGGCTGGTGCTCAACGAGGAGACGCTGGTCAGCGCCATCGAGGACGCGGACGTGTCCGAGCTGATGACCAACCTGGCCCAGCAGAAAATCGTCTACGAGTCCGTGCTCAGGTCCACGTCCATGATCATGCAGCTCAACCTCGGCAAGTTCATTTGACACGCTTTACTTGGAGACACGGTTCATGTAGTCGACCTGTATGCCGCATAAGTTGCGGAGAAGTCGAAGGAAACATTTGGAAGTGACATGTTGATCCTGACCCGGAGACCGGGAGAGAGCCTCTACCTGGGCGACAATATCAAGCTGAAGATCCTGAGCGTTCAGGGCAAGCAGATAAAGATCGGCCTGGATGTGCCCGAAGACATGACCGTCTATCGGGAAGAGGTCTATTTGAAGATCAAGGAACAGAACAGGCAGGCGCTGGAAACCAGCCAGCAGGACCTGCTCGCGGCGGCTGCGTTATGGCAAAAGAAAGATCGCGAAAAATAATGACCAGGCTGGGCGAGCGCGAAGTGAGCCCGGACGGCATCATCTATTTCCCCCGGGGGCTGGTCGGTCTCGAGGACAAGCGCGACTTCGCGCTTCTGAAGGTCCGTGACGACGATTCTCCCTTCCTGCTGATGCAATGCCTCAGCGATCCGGGACTCGGCCTTTTGGTGGCCGATCCCTATTCCTTCATCGACGGGTATGACGTGAAGATCGAGAATGCGGACCGGAAGGTCCTCAGGCTAGACAGCATCAGGGAACTGGCGGTGCTGGTGACCGTGACCATCCCGCAACACAAACCGGAAGACACCACCCTCAATCTCCAGGGGCCGATAGTCATCAACACCCGGACGAGGATAGGCCTTCAGATTCCGCAGACGGAAGCGGGCTATCCCACGCACTTCCGTCCGATTGACGCTTGATAAGCCGGTTTTGTTCCCCTTGGGTTAGACGAGAAGATCGAGGTCGTCGCGAATCAGATTCGCGGCGGCCTTTTTCAGGTCGGGCTTGTACGTGCCGTCCTGGACCTTGCGCTTGAGTTCGTCAACCTTTTCGCGGCGGATGTCGGGCGCTTCGTTGGCAGCCGTCAGGGCCGTGCCGCGCAACCGGGCTTCCGGGGACAGGACAACGCTGTCCGCGGAGTCGCCGGAATGCCTGGCGGCTTCCTGCGCCTTCTGCAGATTGTTGGCCTCGGGCCTTTCAATCTTCTTGTTCGCGTAAGGGGAGTTCTCCCCGGCAATGTTCTTGATGACCATGTCGTTCCTCCCGTTGAAACGGGGCTATCAAAGCATGGTTCCATCCACCTTTGACAACGTTATTTCCCACAGTCTCCGCAAAATCCCGTCCCGTTCGGGACCGGTCACTTCCTGCGGGCCGGACTGTGTTTCCCGTAAAATTTGAACGTCGCCGCCTTCAATGGGGTACTCGAATACGAACCGTTCCCCCGTGTCCCGCTCCAACTGGTCGAGGACATTTTCGACCACGGGCGACGGGGAGGCGTTGACGATCAGGTTTTCAATGACCTCGTGCGCAATGCGCTGGATCAGTTCACGGCGCTTCGCCTGCCTGGCGACATCGTCCATGGGTTCGATGCTGCCGATGGCCTGCCTGAAACGGGCGAGGCGCTTGGCGTTCGAAAGCTGCTTCCCGTAGGTGCGCAGCATGGTTCGAACATTGGCGGACGTCGTATTCATGGATTTTCCCCATTCCTTGAATGTTTGAATCGGTGCGCCTAAAATTAACTTTAGGGGTAAAACCGAAAAAAATCTAGAAAAGTGCATTTCCTTTGCCCGGCCAAGGAACTGAAAAACGAAAAAGGTTGAATATTTCTCAAAATTTATCTACGAAATGAAGCAATGACTGCTCCATTGACCAAAATCCTCGTCGTGACCAAGCCGGGCGACGATTCGGCGATATCCATCAGGAAGGAGATTGTGGCTTTTCTGCGTTCCCGCGGCGTGGACGCGCAATGGTGCGAACACCGTGTGGATGCGGAGGTCGGGGAGTGCGTCCCGGACCGCTGCGACCTGGTCGTGATCCTGGGCGGCGACGGCACGTTCATCGGGGTTGCCCGGCGGCTCCATGGGCTGGGCGCGCCGTTCATGGGCGTCAACCTGGGGCGGGTCGGCTTCCTGGCCCAGCTCCACCGCGACCACTGGAGGGAGTGGTTCGCCACGGCCCTGGCCGACGGGTTCGACGTTTCCCGGCGGCTCGTCCTGGAATACGACGTCCTGCGGCGCGGCGAGACCGTGCATCACGGGCTGATCGTCAACGACCTGGTGGTCAGCCGGGGCGAACTGGCGCGGCTCATCCGGCTGAGCGTGGCCTTTGACGGCATGGAGATTTCCACCCTGCGCGCGGACGGCCTGATTGTTTCCACGCCCTCGGGATCGTCCGCCTACGGCGTGTCCGCCGGCGGCCCGCTGGTCCACACCGGTCTCGGGGCGTACTGCGTGACCCCTGTCTGTCCTTTCCTGAACAGCTTCAAGCCCATGGTCTTCCCGGCCGACGGCGTCACTTCCGTGCGGGTGGAGGAGGCGGCCGGGGCGGTCAATCTGACCGAGGACGGCCAGTCCGTAATCGGGTTGGAATACGGGGACGAGGTCGTCCTGCGCCGCGCAGAGGAGGACCTTTCCGTGGTGGATTTCGGCCCGCGCGCGTATTTCGAGAAATTGAAGAAAAACGGTTTCCTGACGGAGAAATAAATATGGACCTCGCCCGGAAATTCAATTCGGTGCTGAACATCAGGTACGGTCAGGACGCGGCGCTGGACGCGCTGTTGCTGCATTTCATGACCGAAAATCATCTCGAATACACCATCGACCCGCTCAAGAACGCTTCCAGCGAGCAGCTTCGGTTCATGCTGGTGCTGGACGAGGGCGAGTTCTACGCCCCGTGCTCGGACTGGATGTTCCGCATGCTGCTGGAAGAGGGACTGCCCGACCGGCTGCAGCTGAAATACATCGAGCAGTGGAAGCGGTTCATCAGCCTGTCCCGGAATTTTTGCGCCGACCGCGACCAGGCGCGGCGGTTCATCCTGCTCGCCCGGCACAAGTTCCGCATGGCGCTCGCCTCGCCCATCATCATGCCCTCCAGACTGATGAAGCGGTTCATCACCATCTTCATGTCCCAGAGCGGCATCGACGATCCCTACCGGGACATCCGCAGGGGCCTCAACCGCCAGGCGGCCGAGATCGCGGCCAGCCCGGTCTTCGACGAGATGGTCAACCGGGGCGGGGCCGACGTGGACGCGACCGGCCGCATCGACGACCTCCGCTATGCCCTCGACCTGCTCGAGATCGAGCGGCTCATGCGGATTTCCACCACCACCGATCACTGGACTCCCGAGAGTTTCAACCTGGAGACGTTCGCCTCCTCGGAACTGGTGGAGGAACTCGCCACGGGGTCCGCCGAGTTTCGGGGCGTGCTGGAGCGCCTCGACAGGGGGGAAGGAACTCCCAACCGCATTCTCTACCTGCCCAACCGGGCGGGCGGCATCATTTTCGACCTCAAGGTGGTGCGGGCGCTGCTCAGGCTGGGCCACCGGGTGGTCCTGGCCCTCAAGGAAGGCTTTTTCTTCGAGCAGCCCACCTTCTGGGACCGGGACAACGACCCGATCCTGGCCCAGGCGTTCGCGGGCGCGCATTTCGTCAGCGAGGACAGATTGTCCAAGAACGAGTTGCTGACCATCATGGCCCGGCATCCGTTCGTGGTCATCTCCGACGGCACGCGCGAGAAGTTCAATCCGTACCGGATGTCCGTCACCTTCGCCCGCGCCTGGAAGGAGTGCGACCTGATCCTGGCCAAGGGCAAGCGGCTTTATGATCGGCTCATCGACAACAGCCACGAGTTCACCCGGGACGTGGTCAACTTCTACCGCGACGGCGGGGGCGAGTTCCACCTTCATTTCCGGCCCAGGTCCAGGCGGGCGCATTCCTTCAGCGAAAAATACATCACCGACAAGGCGGAAGCGATCATCGCCGAGATGCGCGAGGCCCGGCGGCACGGCAAGACGGTCATGTTCTATTCCGGCATCATCGGGTCCGTGCCCGGCCAGACCAAGGCGGCCATCCAGGTCATCACCACCTTTGTGGAGCATCTGCGCTCCCAGCTCGACGACGCCTACATCATCAATCCCGGCGAGCATTTCGAGGAGGGCATGGACGCGGACGACCTGATGTACATGTGGGAGAAGGTCCAGCGCAGCGGATATATCAACGTCTGGCGGTTCCAGACGTATTTCGATATTGAAAAGAGCTTCGGACTGATGGGCAGGAAGGTGCCGCCGGTCTGGACCGGCAAGGACGCCACCTATTCCACGGGATGCACCAAGGAGATGCATATCGCCCTGGACGTGCAGAAGTCGTACCCGGAATTGCAGATCATCGGGCCGAGCCCGGAAAAGTTCTTCCGCAGGCGCGAGTACGGGGTGGGCAAGTTTTGCGACGTGGCCGTGGACTCCTGCCACTAGGGGCGATGGCGGGATATCGGGGACAGACGTGGGGAAAATGACGACGGAATTCAAAACCATTTTCTGGCGGGCCGTGCGCGTGCTCGCGGCGGTCTTTTGTCTGCTGGCGCTGCTTTCCTGCACCAAGGACGGCTGGCTGTTCCGTGCCGAGGTCGATCCGCCGCCGTCCGGGGAGAAGGCGGACTGCACCGGCAGCCTGTGCCGTCCCGAGGTGACCGACACCCTGACGCTCAGGCCCGAGCGCGAACCGGACTCCGTGCCCGTCTGCGACATGTTTTTCCCCCTGTCCCGCGACGAGGGGACCCGGAACGTATCCCGCATCGACATCCGCAGCCAGGGCCTCGAATCCTGGACCGCCCTGGAAGGGCCGGTCAACCGCAGCCTGGAATACGCCCTGAACCAGGAGCAGGACAAGCCCGCCCTGGTGCGGCCGGGCATGGTCCTGACCTGGGCGCAGGTGGTCCGTTCCCTGGAGGAGTTTCTCGACCTCCTGCCCCATCTCGACGACGATCCCGAACTGCTGGCCCGCCGGTTCGTCTGGTACGGCATGCGGGAAAATCCGTTGATGACCGGCTATTTCACGCCTGAGATCGAGGCCAGCCTGACCCGGATGCCCGGCTACGATTTTCCCATCTACGGCGTGCCCGGCGACCTGCGCTACGGCAGGGTGCGCGGCTTCGAGCGGTTCTACCGGGTAGAGAAGGGCAGGGTGCTGCCCTATTACCAGCGTCGAGACATGGACGTGCGCAAGGTCCTGGCCGGGCGCGGCCTGGAGATCGCCTGGGCCAAGAACCCGGTGGACGTCTTCTACATGCAGGTGGAGGGATGCGGCAGGCTCAAGCTGCCCGACGGCACCACCCGCAACGTGCTCTACGGGGCCAAGAACGGCTACGGCTTCCGCAGCCTGGGGCGCATCCTGCATTCGCGCGGGTTTTTGCCCCAGGGCAAATTGTCCAAGGAGCACGTCAAGGCGTATTTCGCCAAGCATCCCGAGCGGATGTTCGAGCTGATGGCCGAGAACCGCAGCTACGTTTTTTTCCGGCTTGAGGACTCGCCGCCCGAGGGAACCATAGGAAAGCCGTTGACGCCGATGGTTTCACTGGCTACAGACCGAAAGCTGCTGCCGCTCGGGAGCCTGCTCGCCTTCGAGGCCGAGATTCCCGAGGCCAGGGACGGCAGGCCGGTGGGCACCCGCACGGTCGCGGGCATCGGCCTGGCCCAGGATACCGGCACCGCCATCCGTGGGCCGCGCGTGGATTACTACATCGGCGAAGGGAACGCGGTGGAACCCATCGCCAACAACATAATGACCGAGGCCACCGTCTACCTCCTCATAAGCAAAGAAGCACTCATCAATGGCTGACATTTCCATGGATACCGTCAAGGAGATCATCGGGGACGCCGTCAAGCACCAGGTCAGGTCCGTCCTGGACTGGCATTACGGCGAACCCGTGTATGAAGGCGATCCCGCCGACGACCTGGCCGGGGAGGCCGGCTTTCGCGAGCTGGTGGCCCGGCAGCACTGGGCCAACTTCCAGCTCTGGCACGTGGAGGACCGCGCCCGGCGCAAGGATGTGGACGCCGTGGTCATCGCGGACTGCAAGTACGCCATCGACCGCCTCAACCAGTTGCGCAACGACCTCATCGAGCGCGTGGACGAATGCCTGATTCGGATGATCGAACCGCTGCTGCCCGAGAACGGCGCGGAGAAGTACAACACCGAGACCGTGGGCGCGGCCCTGGACCGACTGTCCATCCAGGCGCTCAAGATCTACCACATGGACGAGCAGTGCAAGCGCCACGATGTGGAGCAGGACCACAAGGACGCCTGCGGGGCCAAGGTTCTGACCCTGAAGCAGCAGCACGAGGACCTGGAGCGGGCCATCATCGACCTGATCGACGAGTACGCGGCCGGGAAGAAGAAGCCCAAGGTTTACTTTCAGTTCAAGATGTACAACGATCCCAAGCTGAACCCGGAACTCTACCAAAACCAGAAATAGGTGAGCGACATGTCCCGCTACGAGACCGTCATCGGGCTGGAGGTTCACGCCCAGCTCAAGACGAAGACCAAGATTTTTTGTTCCTGCTCCACCACCTTCGGCAACGATCCCAACGAGAACGTGTGCCCGGTCTGCTCCGGCATGCCCGGCGTGTTGCCCGTGCTCAACGAGAAGGTGGCCGAATACGCGGTCAAGGCGGGGCTGGCCACCAATTGCGAGATCAACCTGAAGTCCGTGTTCGCGCGCAAGAATTATTTTTACCCGGACCTGCCCAAGGGGTATCAGATTTCCCAGTTCGAGTTGCCCGTGTGCGAGCACGGCCACGTCGACATCGAGCTGGACGGGAAGAAGAAGCGCGTGGGCCTGACCCGCATCCATATGGAAGAGGACGCGGGCAAGAACATCCATTCCCCGGCCGACAACGCCAGCTTCGTGGACCTCAACCGCACCGGCGTGCCGCTCATCGAGATCGTGTCCGAGCCGGACATGCGCTCCGCCGAGGAGGCCGTGGCCTATCTCAAGGAGCTGCGCTCCACGCTGCTGTATCTGGGCATCTGCGACGGCAACATGGAAGAGGGCAGCTTCCGCTGCGACGCCAACGTGTCCATCCGGCCCTACGGCCAGGAGGAGTTCGGCACCCGCGCGGAGCTGAAGAACCTCAACTCCTTCAAGCACATCCAGAAGGCCATCGAGTACGAGGTGGAACGCCAGATCGACCTGGTCGAGGACGGCGAGGAAGTGGTTCAGGAAACCCGGCTCTACAACGTGGACAAGGGCACCACCCACTCCATGCGCTCCAAGGAGGAGGCCCACGACTACCGCTATTTCCCGGACCCGGACCTGGTGCCGCTGGTCCTGGACGAGCAATGGGTGGCGACCTGGCGGTCCGAGCTGCCCGAGCTGCCCACGGCCAAGCGCGACCGATTTATGGCCGACTACGGCATGGCCGACTACGACGCCGCGCTCGTCACCGGCGAACTGGCCGTGGCCGACTATTTCGAGGCGGCGGTCAAGGCGTATCCCGGCGAGGCCAAGAAGGTCACCAACTGGGTGGCGGGCGAACTGTTGCCGTATTGCCATGAAACCGAATCCCCGGCCGACGGCGTGAAGCTGACCCCGGAGAAGCTGGCCGCGCTGCTCGGGCTGGTGGACGACGGGACCATCTCCGTCAAGATCGGCAAGGACATCTTCCGCGACCTGTGCGCGACCGGGGACGACCCGGCCGAGTACGTCAAGGCCAAGGGGTTGGTCCAGATGTCCGATTCCTCCGAGCTGGAGGCCATGGTGGACAAGGTCCTGGCCGACAATCCGGCCGAGGTCGAGGCGTTCAAGGGCGGCAAGAAGAAGCTCATGGGCTTCTTCATGGGCCAGGTCATGCGCCTGTCCAAGGGCCAGGCCAACCCCGGCATCGTGACCAAGCTCATCAACGAGAAACTTTCGTAAGGAAGACCGGGGGAAACCTCTTGAGAGAGGTTTCCCCCGGACCCCCTTCCAGAACTTTTTGTCGCCACGCCGCCGGGAAGTTTGTGGGGGAACCAAAGTCTGGTTTGGCGGCGTGGGGGTGCGGTCTCCGCGCCTTGTTTTTTGGATAAAAGGCTGGTGTCCGCACCAATCGGCGCAAACGGGAAGCTGCGATGGCCCCGAATGTTTCTGCGCCGCGACACAAAGTTTAGGAAAGGGGTTCCAAGGGGGAGAACCCTTTTCAAAGGGTTTCCCCCTTGGCCGCCGGAGGCACACAAGTGACCGAGCATATTCAGTATTCTGCCGAGAAGGACGCGTTGATTCTGTTGGATCAGCGGTATTTGCCCAACCGTGAGGACTGGTTCGAGTGCAAGACCACGGACGACATTTGTTTCGCCCTGGTGGTCATGGTGGTGCGCGGCGCGCCCGCCATCGGCGTGACCGCGGCCTATGGCTGCTACCTGGCCGGGCGCGAGGTGCAGGGCATGGACGGCGACTGGAAGGCCAACCTTCAGGCCAAGCTGGACCAGATTCACGACGCCCGGCCCACGGCCGTGAACCTGCGCTGGGCCGTGCGCGAGATGTGCCGCGTCTGGGACGAGGCGGGCGACGTGTCCCTGGACGAACTGCTCGGTATCTGGCTTGACCGGGCCAAGGAGATTCACGCGGGCGACATCGAGATGTGCGAGCTGATCGGCAAGTTCGGCGGCGAACTCATCGACGACGGCGACACGGTCATGACCCACTGCAACGCGGGCGCTCTGGCCACCGCCGGGTACGGCACCGCGCTGGGCGTCATCCGGGGCGCCATCGACCAGGGCAAGAAGGTCTCGGTCATCGCCAACGAAACCCGTCCGTTCCTTCAGGGCGCGCGCCTGACCGCCTATGAGCTGCACAAGGACGGCATTCCGGTCAAGGTGGCCTGCGACAACGCCTGCGCCCTGTTGATGAAGCGTGGCCTGGTGGACAAGGTTGTGGTCGGCGCGGACCGCATCACCGCCAACGGCGACGCCGTGAACAAGATCGGCACCTTCGGCGTGGCCATCATCGCCAAGCGGTTCAATGTTCCGTTCTACGTGGCCGCGCCCGTGTACACCATCGACATGGAAACGCCCACGGGCGACGACGTGCCCATCGAGGACCGCGACCCGCGCGAAGTGACTCACATCGGCGACCACCGCATCCCGCCCGAGGGGGTGGAGGTGTA
The DNA here is from genome assembly GCA_015709315.1 of Desulfovibrionaceae bacterium. GTDB lineage: Bacteria > Desulfobacterota > Desulfovibrionia > Desulfovibrionales > Desulfovibrionaceae > Pseudodesulfovibrio. The sequence continues at coordinate 9,486 of JACCQI010000025.1, read as the reverse complement.
CAACCTCGCCTTCGACCCGACGCCCAACGAACTGATCTCCGGCATCGTCACGGAAAAGGGCGTGCTGTACCCGCCGTACACGGAGTCCATCAAGAAACTGTTCGAGGAGTCCTAGCGGCTACCCCGGCCCGCCGCCCGGCGGAGCATTGCCGGGAGCGATGGACTCGACATTCGATTGAAGATAGGCTAATCCCGCGCTTCCGAGAACGGAAGCGCGGGATTTCGCTGTTCCGCGAAAAAACAATACCCTGGAGCCGCCATGCTGCCGATAGTTGCCCTGGTGGGCCGCCCCAATGTGGGCAAGTCCACGCTTTTCAACCGACTTTTGAGGAAGTCGCGCGCCATCACCCACGACATGCCGGGGGTGACGCGTGACCGCATCTACGGCGAGTGCATCATGGGCGAAGTCCGGTTCGACCTGGTGGACACCGGCGGCATGGTCTTGGAATCCGAGGCCACCCCGGATTTGTCCAAGGACTTCGAGGACGAGATCTTCGAGCAGGCCCGGGAGGCCATCGTCGAGGCCGACGGCATCATCTTCGTGGTGGACGGCAAGGACGGGCTGACTCCCCTGGACCGGCAGGCCGCCGAGTTTGTCCGCAAGTCCGGCAAGCCCGTGTTCATGCTGGTCAACAAGGTGGACGGCAGCGAATTCGCTCCGGCCATGACCGCGGAGTTTCACGAGCTGGGCATCGAACTCATGCCCGTGTCCGCCGCCCACGGCTACAATCTGAGCGACGTGCGTTCTTCTGTCCGCCGCTTCGTCGTGGAACTGGGCGTTCCCATCGTGCCCGAGGAGGATCGGGCCGAAACCGGCCTGCGCCTGACCATGCTCGGCCGCCCCAACGCGGGCAAGTCGTCCATCGTCAACGCGGTCATCGGCAAGGATCGGCTCATCGTGTCCGACGTGGCCGGGACCACCCGCGACTCCATCGACGTCACCTTCGAGAAGAAGGGCAAGCGCTACACCTTCGTGGACACGGCCGGGGTCCGCAAGCGGGCCAACATCCAGGATCACCTGGAGAAGATCAGCGTCATCCGGGCGCTCAAGAATTCCAAGCGGTCCGACGTGACCATCCTGGTCATCGACATCACCCTGGGGGTGGGACGCCAGGACAAGCGGCTCATCGAGTTCCTGTCCAAGGAGAAGACGCCGTTCATCGTGGTGGTCAACAAGTGCGATTTGATTCCGAGGGCGGAAACCAACAGGGCGCTTGAGGCGTTTCGCCAGGAACTCCGGGTCGTCCCGCACGTGCCCGTGGTCATGACCAGCGCGCAGAAGGGGGTGGGCATCGGCAAGCTGCTGCCCCTGGCCGAGACCTTGCGCCGGGAGTGCGAAATCCGCGTGGGCACGGGCGAACTCAACCGCGCCCTGGCGGCCGTGCTGGAAAAGCTCCAGCCTCCGGTGGTCAAGCGCAGGCGGCCCAAGTTCTACTACGTGACCCAGGCGGACGAGGTCGTGCCGACCTTCGTGTTCTTCTGCAACGACCACACCCTGGTCAAGCAGTCCTACGTCCGCTACCTGGAGAACCAGTTCCGCAAGATGCTCTCCATCACTTCGGCCCCGGTGAACATCGTGTTCCGGTCCAGCCACGACAAGAAGGAGTGGGAAAAGGCGCGGGGCATCTCGGCTCTGGGCAAGCGCGGACCCGGGCGCGAGCGCATCGGCGGGGCCAAGACGCGGCGGCACGAGACCAAGTACAAGGCCCTCAAGAGCAAGCGCCGCAAGGAGGCCCGGCAGGAGGCCGGGGACGGCAAGGGCAAAAAGCGTCAATGAGCCGATGGTTATTGACAATAACCTGTTGAAGAGGGTAGACGATCTTTCCTCGCCGCGTCCGGCAGCGGTCGGCGTCCGGCGAGTCTCAGGAGAAGTGGCCGAGTTGGCTGAAGGCGCACGCCTGCTAAGCGTGTTATGGGCGTAAAACTCATACGAGGGTTCAAATCCCTCCTTCTCCGCCATATTTCAAGGGGTTACGTGTAAAAACGTAGCCCCTTTTTTTGTGCAACAAAAGGCCGAAAATCAAAAAGTGTGGAACAAAGTGTGAACATTTTTCAGGGAAACACCTTTTGTCGGCCATGAAAAAAGGCCCCCGAAGGGGCCTGTTTGGAGCGGATCTGGTAGGTCGCTATTTGACCAGTTTTAGGTGTTTCGGCTTCCGTGGGCCGTTTTTGGATATTTCTTCCAACTTGTTGGCAACACCCTCGTCCACCCGCATCTTATCCAGGTAGATCTTGGTTGTTGACGGCCGCTGGTGATCAAGCATCTTGCCAATCCGCTCTTCAGGGACATCGGCCTCGTCGAGCATGTGCGACCCCCAATGCCGCAGGGCATGACCTGTCACGTGTTCGATTTCGATATTGAGGCGCTTTTCCAGACGCTCCCTGATGTTCGAGAACAGGTGCTTGATGAGCGATGCGTTGCGCTGGTACCGGTTCCCGGACAGCGGATTCACGAACACGAACGGACTGTCGGTTTCACGTTCCCGGAACCGGCGCTTGAGGATCTCGTATGCCGTGTCGTTGAGATGTATCCAGACCGTGGTTATCGTTCCGTCACGCTTCCCGTGCCTGAACCCGGCTTTCCGTTCCGCCAGCTTGACGTTCTTCCATTCCAGAGTTCTGATGCTCCTGCCGCGCTGGATCGTGTTGCACATGATCTCGACATAATCCGACTCGTCGCCGGGACGGGCCTCGCCACGGTACAGCTGCACCGTCTCGAACGTCGGAACAGGTCTTGAATATTCCTCCTCGATAAACGGCTTGATGTCACGGGCCGGGTTGTCGATATATTGCTTTGTCCTCCTGATCCCGTCCATCAGCCCCCTGGTGATGGCGTGTGTCCACACCGCCCCGATCTCCCGGCAATGCCGGTTGCCTGTCTTGTTAGAACACCCCTCCTGCGCAGATGCGTGATACATGTAGCGTTCGATCAGCGGAGACGGAACATTATTAAGTTCCGCGTCTGCACCGTCAGGGTGATGCAGATCAAGGAATTCGAGGAATCGCGCATAGATTCCGACCTTCCCGCCATACGTCCCTTTTCCCCACCTCGGCTTCCCCCAGTTAAGATAATCGTTTGATGCGCCTAAGAAGGTTATGCGGGTCGCCTTCTCCGCTTCCAGGGCTTCCAGCTCCCGCATCCGGAGGATTTCCGTCTCCTTTTCGTTCGCCCACTCCTTCGCTTCCCTGAGGGTCGCGAACCCTTGCTTGCTTGCAAGTTTCGTTCGGCCTTCTCGGAGCCAGGCGCGGTACACGGTGCCCCGTTTCTTGGTCTTGACCCTTTCCGTGTCCAGCGTGAATCTCGCCATAGTTTACCCCATTCCTCCCGATAATGAACGATTCCACATCTTCCGGGCAGAACAACGCAGACCTCAGCGTCCTTCCGCTCGTCACGAACGTGTGCGGCCATGTCTGCCAGAGATTACCCCGCCTGATCATGGCTTTGGTTACACCCTTCAAATGGTCCCTCAACAATGTGTCGACGTCAACAAGCACTCTGCTCCCCGTTTTTGTTTCAAAAAAACGCCTCCTGCCTCGCATCTGTCCCAAATCGGCGTGACTATACCATGTAAAAAGCTAATTTCAACAAGTATTTCAACATGTTGACAGTTCCTGTTTTTTGCACTACAAGTTAAAACACTGAAAAGATTGAATATAAAAAATAAGTGCAATATGTTGCACGCAAAAAAGTTTAGCGATGTGCATCAGATTGCCTAAAAAAGCGGGAAGCCGACGACCTTTTTCTGGGAGGTTCCGTCGGCTTTCACGGAGGAATTGAATAAGATACTTGCATGTTCGCTCCCCGAATATCCGAAAGGCACGTTTCCCGGCCGAGAAAAATGAAGGACAAGAAAAAAAGGAAGAGGCCCCGGAAGGGGCCTTTGGGTTTGGTTGGCGGGTGGCGGTGGGGGAGGCGGTAGCGCTGGCGGTGTAGCCGGCGCTGGGTACGTGGCTGCCGGTCAGATCTCGCCCTTGGCTCTGGCCATCTCGTCTATTTCGTTGTCGATCAGCTCGACCTTGCGGTCGCTGGCGTCCATGCCGAGCAGATCCATGGCGACGGCCATGTACCGTATCCGGTCGTCCCTCGTCGCTTCGATCTTGCTGCCAGCGACCTCGGCCATGGCGGCGTATTCCTCGTTGATCTGGTCCTCGTCGAGCGCAGGGACGCAGACACCGAGGTGCCACGTTGCGTCATCCCCGTCACCGGCAGCCATCAGCTCGACGGCACCGGCCGGGAGCGGCGTGACAAAAATCATCTTGCTGGTGTCGATCTGCACGGCATCGCACAGGGCGACGTTGCCGAGGCCGTCTTTGATCAGCGTTCCGCCGATGAATGCGCCGATCTGACCGCAGGACCCGCCGTCGACCGAGAGCGCACGGGGGCCGTCAGAAGCCAGGAACAGCCCCAAGGCCTTTGCGGCCAGGGTGTTGGTGTTAGTGTTGGTGGGCGTCTTCATCTTCTTCATCTTTTTCCTTCCTTTTGTTTCCGGCTTTCCGTGTCTTGCCGAACCCCTCGGCGTCGACCTTGTGCCGTCATGCATTGATTTGATGACGTCGCAATGTCGAAAGTCAAGACCTAAGCCGCTAAAATGTTTGAACAACATATAAAGTTCAGGCGTTGTCAACTATCGCCGGGCGAAAAACGCCTGAACGCCAGCGGTTTTCACGGCGGTGACACGAACGAGATAGTTGTGCCACCGCCGGGTTTGTGGGCTATTATGGGCGGATTTTGGCCCTAGAACGGGACATCCCGCTCGGGATCATGGACCGGCAGTTTCGGGCCGACGAAGGTCTCCCTGGGGCTAGGGCACGTCAGGTCGCACCGCCACAGGGGGCGGCCGCAGCCGCCGATCCTGTCCGGGTTGTCGTAATGGGAGATGGCACTGGGTTCGGGGTCGATGCCATGCTCGACGAGAAACTGGAGGTAGTCCTCGAGCCTATTGCGCTGATCCGTGAACCACCACGGACCCCAGGGGTGGATGTTGGGCAGGTCTGCCTGGACGATGAACCTGGTCTGGAGCTTGGTGTCGTTAGCGGTCATCGGACACCCCCATGGAGCCGAGCAGGGATGCCTGTCCGGCGTTCGGACAACGCTTACGCGGGGCCGTACGGGGCCTGGGGCGGGGGTAGTTGGACGGGTCGCGGTCGCACGGGTCGGTGAAGTCGAAGTAGCCGGCATCATACAAGACGCGCCGCGCCTCGTCTTCGGTCAGCCCAACGCCGTTGGCCACCATGTCGGGACGACCCTGGGCGAAACCGTGGATGAACCAGTTTCCGTCGCTGACGCCGACATATGCGCCCGCGAGCAGGATGCAGTCGGCGGACCTGACGAGCGCCGGGCGCTTGGTCCGGAACAGCCTTTTCCCGTTTTTGTAGATGACGGGCGCACGGCGAGACTTGGGGGCGCAAGGTGCGAACTCGTCGAACGCCGACAGTAGGTCGACGAACATTTCGGGCGGAATGTCCATTTCGACGTCGATGATGCCGCTGTTAGTCTCGACGCAACCGGCCAAGATCGTGTTTTCGGCACCGAAGACAACTTCGGCACCAGCAAGGAGATTTCCGCCAAGCTGCTCGACGAAGATCTTGTCCTTGGTGTGTTCGATGCGCTTTACGACCCCGGATTTGAAGAGGGGGTGAAGCAGTTCGAAGTAGTTGATGTTTTTAGCTATTTCGCCATTGCCGGTGTTGGTGGTGCGGTCCTTTCCCACACGCGCTCCCTGTTGTACAAACACCCTGTATTGGGCGCAGCCTTCTCGACAAACTCTCGATCCGGGATTTTCGAAACATATAGCGGATAACCTCTATATTGTCAAGATAAATATTTTCCTGAACTTTTCACCATCACTCACTCTCTGGCGCATGTCAATATAAAAAGGCATGAGAAAAGCCCACCGGTCAAGGTGGGCCTCCTTGCAGGTGCCGTGATTTTCCACCGCATGTTTAAAGCGGCAGAATGTCGGCAAGGGACACCCGCAACGTGTTTTCCCCGCGAATGACGCTGGCAATGCCGAGGACGGCCATATCTGCCGCTTCCGACCGGCTGACACCCCAACGCTTTGCAAGGCCACCGAGATCCGCTCTGGTCAGATCAGAAAGCAAGAACGTCACCGTCTCGTAATCGCCCCGTTCAATCTTATCGACGAACGAGTCGTCGTCGTACACGACCCTGACGCATGTCGCCAGTGCTGTCGGGAGGGCGATCCCGTTCCCATTCCAGATCTCCAGGATCTCCCTCGCCTCACGGCACATCGTCAGGCTGATGCGTTTCCACCCCTTCCCGCTGTCCGCCAACCGAACCTTCTTGATTTTCTTCATGTCTATATTTCCCTTCGGCTTATCTGGCCTGGAACTGGTCGTTTATGACCGGGAGCCACTGGTGCATCCCCAAGTCCTTGTTCTCAATCCACCACCGTGCCTGGGTCGGGCGGCTCATGGCCTCGATGATCTCGGCCATCGGCGTGGACTTCATCCTGGCGTACATGACCGCATCCTTGCGGCACTTCTCGGCGTAGGCGACCTGGGCGGCGGTGCCGGTCAGCTCCGGCAACCCCATTTCTGCATTAGCCAGGGCGGCGGATTCGCATTCCCGCACGAACTTCGTTTCTTCCTCGGCCTTGCGGCACTTGGGACAAGGCATCGCTTCCCTGTGTTCGATCTGCCTTCTGACGCTATGCGCCGGGCCGTTCAGTCTGTACTTTCTCTCGTGCCCGCAGCTATGTCTGACCAGTTCCATTTCTTCTTCTCGCTTTCGTTGTCGTTTCCGTCCTGCCCATGACGTGAATATTTCATGCCAAGACCCCTTAAGTCAAGTTTTTGGGCAGAGAAATCCGACGCCCCAAACATCTCCATGGTCGCCGAAAAGTCCATGGGCATCAGGCGTTTTTCGCCATAGGCAAACGTTTTCGGGGCTGGAAGGGATTGAAAAAGAGAAAAAAGATGGCCCCGCCGAAGCGGGGCGGTTGCGGCCCTACTTCCAGTCTCCGGTCTTGATGACCGGGTAGCTGGCGCAGACCAGGGATGCGGCCATGGCGGCCATGGCGATGCCGACGTTGGCGGTGACTACGTTGATGCCGGCGACGACCGCCGAGCCGAAGGCGGCGATGACGAATGCGGACTTGAGATATCTGTTCATCTTCCCTCCCGGGAACGTTTTCTTGCCGCATCAGTGCGGCCTAAAACCTTATTCGCAACGGCGACGGCAACTTGGCCGCCAAACGGGATTGAAATGATGAAAAAGTTGGAAAAAGCATTGGAAAGATTGTGGGCGGGTGCGGTCCGGATGATGCGGGATGAGGAGCAAGAGCCCCGGTGAGGCGACTTGCTGTTGGCGTTGGTGGTGGGGTTGTGGCAGCTATTCGAGGCGGTCCGGACGATCGGCGGCGGAGTCAAGGAACATTGCCCCGGCGCGTGGCAGAACGACCGAGGCGACCACGGCCGCGAATGCGATCAGCACACGCCAGGGGAGACCGGTCTCGACTGCCTTCAGGCCTGTCATGACAAACAGGAACGCGGAGCATGTGGAGGTGGCGGCGATCAGCGCCGGCACCCGACGGGATACCGACCAGTGTCCGGCGATGGCCTAGGCGTTCAGGGTTGCCGAAACGAGGGTCACGGCGAGGGGCAGGTTGACACCGGCGGAGTCGCACTGGGTCGATGACAGGCGACAATAGACGGCGGCGACTAGGGCAAGGATTGCCGTCAAGACGGTCGTGAGTTGCAATCTAGCGAGTCCCATTGTTGTCTCCTTTTTTTTGCGGGAGCCTGACAGTCGGCAGGAATACAGTCAACGGAGCGCTGACACCGTGGATACTGTCCGAGATCGCGTTTTGGACCATGATATCAATAGCCTCGGACCTGGACACCGACCACTGCCCTGCCAGTTCGTCGACCGCCTCGAGAAGGTCGACCGGGATCCGGAGGCCGATCTGGACAAGTTTCCACCGCTTCACTTTTATCCGGAGCGGCTCCCCGACCGACAATCCGTACCGAACGCACGCGATCACCGATGTGGTTGCGTTGATCCCCTGATTACTCCACCACTTGATTTGGGCGGCGGTGGAGTGGGCGATCTTGATCGAGATCAGCTTGGTTTTCATCTCCATCTTACTCGTCCTCCCCCAGAATCGCCTTCCTGGCGTCGCTGATGATCGCACGGTCAGCTCCGGCCTTCTCGACCTCTCCCAGGACACAACGTGCGATGATTTTCGCGTTCATCAGCAAGTCGACCGACTTGGTCAAAATGTCGTACAGAGGCTCGTGGCCGCCGCCTACGAGGAGGTGACTGGAACCGAAGGCGGCCATGAAAACCGCGTTAAGTGCTCCGAGGCTGACAACACCGCTGGTGTCGCCGTCGACGACAACAATTTTGGTGTTTCCGATGTCGTGTGCGTCCATCAGCCTGAGCAAATCACTCGTCGCCTCGTCGCACTTGCGAGCGTAGTCTTCCTGCACAGCGTACCGCCCCTCGCTATCCTGTTCAAGCGTGTCCAGCCACTTCCGGCCCCTGTCACTGATTTCGTTCGTCTTCTTTTCCATTGTCTTTCTCTCCCTTCGGTCTTTATTTCGTCTTCGTTTTTTGGTTTCCGGCCCCCGTCCTCCTGCCCGGTTCGTCCGAGCCGGGGGCTTTGCGCTTGTCGGTCCTAAAGTTCCCGCTCGATGATCTCGGCAGGGACGTAGCTGTCGACCCGGTACTCGAGCCAGTCTTCGTATTGCTCTGTGTCGTCGTCGTACTTGCTGACAAGAAGCCATGCGTCGTATTCGCGGGTCTCGATGTTCGCGAGTCGCGTCTTCAGGTTGACCGCGTATTCGCCGTCGCTCATGTCCTCTCCGTCGACCAGCCGCTCGACGACCTTGATCTGTGTCCGATTCCCGAAGTCGTCAACTTTGGCAACCCGCATCACGATACCGCCGGCAGTATCTTCGCGGGGTTCGATCTCCCACTTGCCGCAGTCACCATTTGCCATCAACTGCCTGTCGTCATCCCAGGACCAGACCTCGCCGTCCGGGCGGCCAAGTTCGCCGAAGTGGGGCAGGTCGAACGTCCGGACCACCTCGTCCAGCCGCTTGATTTCGGTGTCGCCACCGTTTTCACGCTCGTCGACAGCCTGCATTTCGTCGTAAGCGTTCAGGGCGTTGCACAGATCGTCAAGGTCCGTTGCTCCGTTGATTTCCGCGATCATCCGTTCGACCATCTTCTTTCCGTTTTCCTTCATCATCTTGATTTCTCCGTTTTTCGTTGTTTCTCCACACCGTCCGGGAACCAGTTTCCCTATTTGGTATGACAATGTCATACTGCCGCAAAACCCAGGAGTCAAGTCGAGATCGGGAAAAAAGTGAAAAAAAGGGAGATAAATCTAGCGCTTGGAACAAAAACCCTTGGCGCTCATGGGGTTTTGAAAAGGATGGAAGGGGATGGAAGTGGGGGAAACAGGGTTCATCCGAATAGAGCGTACTTCGATTCATGGATGCCCATGATTCTGAGTT
>JACCQI010000024.1 GCA_015709315.1 Desulfovibrionaceae bacterium | reverse complement strand
AAGTGTTACCTATGTTCCCGGACAGAAGTGTTACCCATGTTGTCGGTTGCACAAAGCCCTTTACAAAGGGTTTTCCTCTCCCCTTCCCCCGGCCGCCGGAGGCATCCTACCTCCCGGCCAGCTTGTCGCCGGGCAGGGGGTCGCGGACCGAGATGTAGTCCACGACCTCGGTCAGGCCGCCCACTTCGGAGGCGATGGCCAGGGCTTCGGATTTCTGGCGAAAGTCCTCGGTCTTGCCGATGAGCACGACATTGGTGCCCACGGTGACCACGCGCAGGTCCACTTCGGGCAGCCAGTCGGTTCTCTTGAGAAGCGTGATGAGCCGGGCGTGCAGGGTCGCCCCTTCCCGGGTCTGGTGGTCGGTGGGCGCGTTGTAGAATTTGCAGGTTATGGTCTTGAGTCCCTGGACCGTGGCCGCCGTCCTGATGGCTTGGTCCGCCTGGTTCCGGCCTTGGACCTGGCCGACGAGGTAGGCGTTGGCGTCGATGACGTGGGCGGTCAGGCCGGTGTGGTTGCGGAACCTGAGCCGCTCCCTGAGACGCCGCTGGAGGATGCGGTCCGTGTCCGCGGCGGTCAGTTTGCCGCCCGTCACGTTCGTGCGCGGCAAGTATTCGTCCACCAGAATGGCGGCGTCGTAGCCGGTCATGGCGTGCCCGGCCACCTGCACGGCGGGATAGACGGCGCATCCGGCCAGGATCGCGGCCGCCGCCAGGACGAAGAGGGTGCAAAGCGGAATTTTGACCATAACTGATCAAAGACTATATCGGAAAGTCTAGAGTTTGTCTAATTGAACGAAGGCTATCCCTTGACCGCCACCAAGTAGACCATGCCCGCGATGTACTGGCGGTCCACGATGCGGAAGCCGGGAAGGCTGGGCTGATAGTGCTTCCACTGGCTTTCCCGGACCGACAGGACCACCCTGTCCTTGTTTTCGACGCTCCTGACCAACTCGTCCAGGTGGTTGGTCTCGATCAGGTTGTACCCGGAATAATAGGCGAAGATGCCGGAATAAACCTTCATGGCATGGGGTTCGTACCCCTGGTCCGCGTAGGACTTGATGATCAGGGCCTGGCGCTTGGGCGACATGGCGTCGTCCAGGGACGGGGCCACCAGCAGGCCCACCGGGTAGAGCCAGACGGTCAGGGCCAGGGCGGCGGTGAGCAACCCCCGGTCGCCGCCCTTGGAGCGGACGAGCAGCAGCGCGCCGCCGCCGAGCAGGAGCACGCAGGCGGAGATGCCCAGCCCGCGCAGGGGCACCGGGAAGGGAAGCATGTCACCGGCCACGAGCAGCGCGACCCCGGCCGTGATCCAGGCGGCGGCCGCGAGCGTCCACAGCCGGGCCACGCGGCGTGCTTCGCCGTTGAGCAGGAAGTCGGCGGTCAGGATGGCGAGGGGCGGGAACATGGGCAGGATGTAGATCAGGACCTTGCCGCTCAGGGAGGACAGGAAGACGAAGGTGGCCGCGAACATGATCCAGGGGAAGGCGTGCTTCCCGGAACTGCGCCGACCGGCCCATATTTCGCGCCATGCGGCCGGCGAGAGATACCGCCGGACGGGCACGGCGAACGCGGCCAGGGTCCAGGGCAGCCAGGCCAGGGGCAGGGCCGCGAAATAGTACCACAGCCCTTCGCGGTGGTGGAAGGTGTGGGTGGCCCGCTGGATGACGTGCTTGCCCAGCACCGTGTCCAGCAGGAAGTCCGGTCCCTCGGCCAGGATCACGCCCGCCACCCAGGCCCCGAGCAGGGCCAGCATGGCGAGCAGGCCGAGGCCCATCTGCCGGGAAAAGAGCTTTTTCGGCTCGCCGCGCCAGACGAGCCAGACCGCGGCCGTCAGCAGGGGGAAGAGGAAGCCGAGCGGCCCCTTGATGAGCGTGGCCACGCCCCCGCACAGGAAGGCCAGAAGCGGCCATTTTCCCTGTCGTTCGCCGGTGAACGCCCGGTACAGGCAGCCGTGGGCGAGCACGATGAGGGCCGTGAACAGGAGGTCCATGCGCGAGTAGTGGAAGAGAGCGGCCAGGAAGAACGTGGACAGCAGGACCAGGGTGGAGGCCAGGCTCACGTTGCGGTCGTGGCCGAGCGTCCGGGCCAGCCAGTAGGCGGCGAACAGGAAGAACAGGCCGGAAAGGGCCGCGCCGATGAAAAAGACCTGGGGCATGTCCGCCGGGGTCAGCGTGTCGATGAGCCACAAAAACCAGAAATAGACCGGCGGCTTGTCCGGGTAGGGCTGGCCGTTGAGGGACAAAACCATCCATTTCCCGTGGAGGACGAGATTCTTGTAGGCGTCGGCGTAGCGCACCTCGTCCGAGAACCAGAGCGCCCGGTTGCCCAGGGCGAACCAGGTCTGGGCCAGCACGGCCAGGGTCATGGTCAGCCAGGGATGGTTGGCGAGCCGGGAAAAGACGCGGGAGGGGGTGGGGGCCATTTATCGCCTCGGGGTGAAGAGCGTTGAGTCCGCGATGACCATGGCTGAAAGGCCGCCGAAGCTGCCGAGCAGCCAGCCGAAAAAGACGTCGGACGGGTGGTGCCAGCCCAGGTAGACGCGCGAGAAGCCGAGCAGCCCGATGAACAGGGAGAGCGCGGCGGTCGGGAGATAGCGCCTGAGCCGGAGAGCCAGGGGCAGGGACCAGCCGACGATCTCGGTGGTGTGGCCCGAGGGCAGGGAGTGCTGCGCGCCCCGCGTGGTCAGGGGGTCGAACCATTCGCCCTGGCCGGGCCGGGGGCGGCCGATGGTCTGCTTGAGGAAATGCACGGCAAGCCCGGCCACCACGGCCTGGACCGCGAGCACGATCAGGATGAAGCGCACCCGCTGCCGGTTGCCGGACTTCCAGGCCAGGATCAGGGCCGCGCCGTAGCCCGCGTAGAAGACCGGGTTGGACCAGTCGGTGAGCGCCTTCATGCACGTTTTCAGGACCGGGTGCGCGGCCCGGTGGTCCTTGAAGAACTCGGCCACGGCCGCCTCGGACCCGCAGGCCAGCCAGACCGCGGCGAGCATGAGCAGAAGCGGCGCGGAATAAAGCGCCCAGTGCTTCAGGGAAGTACGCATTTCGATGATATAGATTAGACGGGCGGTCCGGGCAAGGCTCGGAGCGCGGCTATTCGCCGCCGTCGCCGTTTTCGGGGAATTTTTCGTGAGTGTACCTGGCCCAGATGTCGGGATCGGCCTTCAGTTCCTTGAGGATGTCTGTCAGGGGCTTGCCGTCCTGCTTCCAGTACTTGTAGCCGTTGTCCGAGCATTCAAAGGGTATGACCAGGGTTCCGTCCTCGTCCAGGTAGGGATTCTTTTCTTCCATGGCGGGGGACTATCCCACGGAACCGGGCGAACTTCAAGGGGGCCGGACGCAAAGAAAAATCCCCGGTAAAGGGGGGTGTTCCGTTGCTTGTCCGGCAAGCCCTAGGCGGCGGCCGTCTTTTCGTCGATGAAGGTGATCTTGCGGTCCATTTCCCGGACCTTTTTCAGGATGCGTTTGGCGATGGCCTTGAATTCCCGGAGGTCGGACGGCTCGTGCCGCGCCTTGGCCCGCGTCAGCCCGGCCAGATCCAGGGTTTCGTTGAACAGGTAGGGCATGTAGAGCGGGTCCTGCTTGATGAACATTTCGATACGCTCCAGGGCCTTGTGGATGTCGTCCTGGTTGTCCTTAATGTGCTTGAACAGCTTGCCCAGGTGTTTTTCCGCGTTCCGCATGGACGTGGTCCACATGGGCGAGCGGGGTTCCAGGCGGATGGGCGGCGCGGCCTTCCGGCAGGCCATGAGCGCGGTCATGAATCGGTCCACGCTGCCGGGTGCGGAAGCCAGGATGCCCCGCGAGTAGGCGTCGTCCAGTGTGATGGCCTCGGTGCCCTCGATGGGCGCGCCGCCGCCGTACACGTTGTAGATGGGGAAATTCGCCTGCTTGAGGTCGTATTCCAGCTCGCGCTTGGCGGTCATGTACTGAACCGTGGTCAGAATGGTTTCGCCGTCCATGTTCTTGGTGTCCTGGTGGAAGGAGCGGCGGACGATCTTGGTCTGGGTCCCGTGGTGGCCCGCCGCGTGGGATTTGCCCCTGATCCAGGCGTAGTCCTGGCCGACCATGAGGATGTGGCTCACGCCGCAGGTCCGCAACAACCGCGACAGGGTCACGGACACGTTGCCGCCCGCGTCGAGCACCAGGTCGCGTTCGTTCAGCACGTAGGTGCCCATGCCGCCCACGGTCCACAGCGGCAGGGTGGGGCCGGGGTACCGCTTGAGCAGCATGGGGTCCACCTTGGTGGAGTAGATGAGCGGGACGTCGGCCGCGAAGTCCGGGTCCAGGCGTTCGAAAATCTTGAGCATGGAGCCGTCGTAGTCGATGGCCGCGCACAGGTGGGGCTTGATGCCGAGCCGCTGGAGCACGGGCATGGTCTGCAACGCGCAGGTGTAGAGCGCGTGGCCGGGCCGTTCCTTGATCCGGGGGGCCATCTCCTCCAGGCTGGGGCCCGCGCCGAGGATGACCGCGCCCACGCCGGCCGCCTTGCCCGCGATGGATTTCAGGCTGCCGTCGCGCATGGCCCGCTTGAAGTTGTCGATCTCGTTGCGGACCATGACGTCCTGGCGGAAGCGCAGGGTGGACAGCTCCAGCGAGAAGTTTTCCAGCCGATTCTTTATCAGCGTGGTCCAGCGGGCGTATTCCGGCCCGAGCTGGCGGCTGGGCAGGTCGCCCTTGAGGTGGATCTGGCCGTAGATGAACTGGAGGTCGAGGTTTTTGATGACCTCGGCCACAAACCGTTCGTCCGGCACCATGAGGTGAAATTTCCTGTTCTCGAAGAACGGGCGGTAGTCGGTCTGCCCCAGGCAGGCGAGCAGCATCTCGGTGCGCGGCTCCACGAGCATGATCTTGTGGGTGTCGGGCGTGTTCTTGAGCAGGTGGTTGAGCCCGTAGCCCAGGTTCGCGCCGACCACGAAGGTGGCCGAGGTGTCGGCCTTTTCCTTGGGCAGCCAGCCCGCGTACAGCCCCTCGGGCCGGAGGGATTCCAGCATCCCCTTGCCGGAGTTCATGCGCCAGTCGAGCAGCCCGTGCTCGTTGACGAAAAGGTTGTTGGTCAGCCTGTCGATGTGGAAATCCTGGCCGGAAAGCCACCCGAAGATGGGGTTTCCGGTGCGCTGAAGGTACTCGATGTTGTCTTTCAGAAAGGGGTATGGGTTCATGCTTTCCTCGCCTGGCTCAAAAAATGGACGGTCCTGGGCGTGATTTGCACGTTTGATGCCAGTTGCGCCCGCCTCGATATTCCCTTACGGTGCGTCCATCGACTGGCATTACCAAACCACATGATTTCAGGGCAGTAGGATGAACAAGGATTTGCTCGCGCTTATAGGCGATACGCCGTTGGTGGAGATCCGCCACCTCAATCCCAATCCGGGCGTCACGATTCTGGCCAAGATCGAGTGCCGGAATCCCGGCGGCTCCATCAAGGACCGCGTGGCCGCCGCCATGATCCAGGCCGCCGAAAAGTCCGGCGAACTGACCAGGGACAAGATCATCATCGAGGCCACCTCGGGCAATACCGGCGTGGGCCTGGCCATGGTGGCCGCCATCAAGGGCTACCGCATCAAGCTGATCATGCCGGAAACGGCCTCCGAGGAGCGCAAGATGATCATGGCCGCCTACGGCGCGGAGCTGGAGCTGACGCCGGGCAGGCTGGCCACGGACGGGGCCATCGAGCAGGCGTATCGCTACGCCCGCGAGGAGCCGGACAAGTACGTGCTTATGGACCAGTACAACAACCCGGCCTCCATCGACGCCCACTACAACGGCACGGGCCGGGAAATCTGGGAGCAGACGGGCGGCGCGGTCACCCATTGCGTGATGACGCTCGGCACCTCGGGCACGGCCATGGGCATCGCCAAGCGGCTGCACCAGGAGGGCAACGTCTACGTGGCCGCCGTGGAACCCTATGCGGGCCACAAGATTCAGGGCCTCAAGAACATGCTCGAATCCTACCCGCCGGGCATCTACGACAAAACGCAGCTCGACGAGATCCTGCACGTGGAGGACGAAACCGCCTTCGAGAACTGCCGCAAGCTGGCGCGTGAGGAGGGCATCTTCGCGGGCATGAGTTCGGGCGCGGCCCTGGGCGGTGCCCTGCAACTGGCCGAGCGGCTGGACAAGGGGCTGATCGTCTGCATCTTCCCGGACTCGGGCGAGCGCTATCTTTCCACCCATCTCTACCGGCAGCAGTCCGGCGGCGGCGCGACCATCTTCGACATGGCCTCGAACACGGAGAAGCATCTCGACGCCGGGGCCGGGCTGGGCGCGTACACCATGGGGCCGAGCCTGGACAACCCGGATGGCCTGGACGCCTGGCGGCGCGTGGCGCTGCTGGACGTGTTCGCCCGGTACATGGCCGCGCGCGGCACGGCCGTGGACGCGGCCGTGGGCCTGACCGACATGGACGACCGCACCCTGAGCGCGGCCCGCGAGACCGGCACGCCGCGCGAAGAATTTGCCGAGAAGTGGCGGGAGGCCATCCTGGACCGCGCCCGGCTGCTGGGCGTGGACGGTTCCGTGAATTTTCCCCTGTCCTCGGTCAGCAACGACACCTCGGTGGCCCTGTGTACCCGGCTCATGGGCAAGGGGCTGGCCTACGAGAAGCTCCGCAGCGTGTATTTCGACGTGTTTCGCGACAAGCGGTACGGCGAGATCGGCACCGTGGACATGGACAAGGTGTCCGGCGGCCGCACCGTGGACCTGGGCGCCTACGTCAAGGACAACCCCCTCGATTTCACGCTCCTGAAGCGGGCCACGCTGATCGACTTGAAGCGGGGCGAGGTGCTGGAGACCGAATGGGGCAACGTGCGGCCGAGCTGGTTCTTGCAGCACGCGGCCATGGCGCTCGACGTGCTGCCGCGCATCGACGTGATGATCGGCTCGGACAAGCATCGCTTCCCGCATCTGGAAAACCTGCGCGCCATCTGGAGCACGGCGGGCCGCGAGCTTCAGGCGTGGATGGCGGCCCAGCAGGCCGTGGACGGCGAGGGCGAAACGCTTTCGACCGTGGCCGACAAGCTCGGCGGATACCGCGCGGCCCGGTTGTGGCTGCTTTCCGTCGCCAGCCGCAAGCCCCTGTGCGCCTCGGGCGAGACCCTGGGCATGTGGGCGCGCAACTGGCGCAAGATTCAGGAATGCGCCGTGGTCCTGACGCTCTGCCTGGACGCGCGCGGCGACAGCGTGCCGCAGGATGTGGAACAGGCGGTGTTCGACCTCAAGGTGGGCTTCCGCAAGGCCATGGACGACACCTTGGCCCTGCACCATTTCTGGCCGGTTCTGTTCAAGTTCGTGAAGCAGGTCAACGGCTGGGCAAGCAACAACGCGCTGACCGGCCCGGCGGCCCGCGCCTGCCTGGACGAGCTCACGGCCATCGACGCCATCCTGGGCATTCTCGACCCGGCCCAGATGCCGGTCCCGCTCGCCGATCTCCCGGCCGAGGTCCAGGGCCTGGTCGCCGACCGCCAGAAGGCCCGCGACGCCAAGGACTTCGCCCTGTCCGACGAGTTGCGCGACAAGATTGCGGAGGCCGGATTCCGGGTAGAGGACACCGGCGGCGTGCCGAGGGTGTTCAACGGTTAGATTTTATTTGCGATATGGAACGAAGAAGGCCGCCCGGATGGGCGGCCTTTCTCTTGGATAACGATTAACTGGACATGGCTTTGTCTAACTCGTTGGCCCAGTGTTCTTCAGAGATGATTGCAACCGGTAAACCTCGTTCTCGATAGCCAACCGCCTTTTCGATTTTTCTTCCGTGAGTGGAGTGAATCCAATCACGGCTACCAAGATAACCTACCACTACAACGCATTTTTGTTGGCGAGGAGTGGTGCAAATATGCCCGCCCAAAGATTTGATTACCGATTGACAATAGTTTCTTGTTCCGTAATTCATTCTTCCTGTAAAACAGTATAGTTCTCCAACAATATTGAGTGGTGGCATTGGAGAATCGAATGGTAGGGCAGTACTAACATTGTGATCAATGTTTGAATCTGTTGCCCCAACAAAACATTTTAATAGTTCAAACAATTCTTCTTTTTCTTCGATATCCAATATGCCATCTTTGAGATATTCATAAATTCTAGTATGAAGGATGTTTCCTGGCCATTGAGTTTTCGCGCCTTCATTTTGCCGTAGCCATTGTTGCAAAAATTCTGCTTCATCTTGGGTAACTATTTCATCAACCAGAATTCCTTTGCATAGGCCAATCAACTCATCAGTTCCTCGGTCGGCAACTCGTTGAGCGTTAATAATTCTTGGTGGTTGTCCATGGTCATCAAGCAGCATTTGTTTTTCCTGTGCAGTTAAATTATTCATTATTTGTTTTACTATGTACCACTCGAATGCCACCCGATCAATAGGCAGTGAAAAGAATTAGCCCCATCCGTCTCCACGCGGCTTAGAAGCTGACGAATCGCCGGAGCGGCTCCGCCCGAAACTCGGAGGGAGCGGAGCGACCGACTGTTTCGGGAGCGTAGGCGATTCGATCAGATTCTTGCCTCGGGAGCGCGGGGCGGCCGCGCTCCCTCCAGGCCCTTTTCTTTGGTTCGTTTCTTTTGGGCCAACAAAAGAAATGAACCCCGCCGGGAGGGCATCAAAAAAACTGGGAGGAGCGCCAGCGACGGCTCTTTTCCCCCAACAAAAAACGGGAAGCCTCCAAGAAGCTTCCCGCCGTCATTTCCCGTAAGCCGGGCGGCGCAGCCGCCACCCCCGTCAGTCCTCGACTCCCAAATACTTCGCTCGTATCAGCCGGTGCTCCTCGGTTTGCTTGAACGCCTTGAGTTCCTCGGAGAACCGCTTCACGAAATCCTCGCGGCACTGCTTGCGGTTGAACACCACGTACAAGCCGTCCTTTTTGATCTCGATGCGCGGGATCGGGATGATGGACTCGTCGTTCAGGGCGCGGGTCAGGTACGCGCCGTTGCCGGACTCGGCCACCAGTGCGTCCAGGCGGCCCAGGCTGAGCTTCTTGAAATTGATCCGGTCGTTGTGCGCCTCTTCCACCAGGCAGTTGGCCTGGATGAATTCCCGGAATTCGTCCGTGTAGCTGTACCCGAGCACCACGCCCAGCCGCTTGCCCCTGAGGTCGTCCAGGGTCAGGATGCAACTGCCCGCCCTGGTCCAGACGACCCAGCTGGACTCGAACAGAGGTTCATCGGGATAACACAGGTACACGGCGCGTGCCGTGGTCAGGTTGGCCGAAAAGAGCGCGTCGGCCTCGCCGAACCGGATGGCGTCCATGGCGCGCTTCCAGGGAAAGGCCTGGATGTCGAACTCGGTGTAGCCCAATCGGCCGTACACGGCCTTGACGATCTCCACGGACATGCCGCCGACGCCGGTGCCGGTACGGAATTGGTACGGGGGCCAGATGTCGCACACCAGCCGGACGCGATTGCCCGCCCGGGCCTCGGCCCCGGACAGGGCAAACAAGGCCAGTGCGACGGCCAATAATGTCAGCAGGGATTTTCGGACCGCAAACATGCATTTGTCTCCCCTCGGGGTATTACCACTCCGTGCGGTCCGAGCCAAGCCTCTGCGGGACGCTTGTGAGAAATTATAAAGGGTTGCGTTGCGGCACGGGGAGCTTGCGGCACCGCGCAAGTCTTCCCCGGCGTATTCGGACGTTATCTCAATCTATTGAAAAAATTCAATATATTTCTCGTAGCCTTCTTTTTTAAGGTCTTCCTTGGGGATGAATCGCAACGCGGCGGAATTGATGCAGTATCGCTGCCCGGTGGGGTCGGGGCCGTCGTCGAACACATGGCCCAGGTGGGAGTCACCGGACTTGCTGCGGACTTCGGTGCGCCGCATGAAGAGGCTATCGTCCTCCATGTCGATCACGTTGACGGGGTCGAGCGGGCGGGTGAAGCTCGGCCAGCCCGTGCCGGAGTCGAATTTGTCCCGGCTCGAGAAGAGCGGCTCGCCGCTGACCACGTCCACGTAGATGCCTTCGCGCTTGTTGTCCCAGTATTTGTTTTGGAACGGGGCCTCGGTGCCCGACTGCTGGGTGACCTCGTACTGAAGCGGGGTGAGGGTCTCCCTGAGCGTCCGGTCGTCGGGCTTGACGAAGTCGGCCTTGTTCCCGGCGGAGGTTGCTCCGGCCTTGTCGCCCCAATGCTCCTTCACGAACCGGTCGCGGCCCGAGAATGTGCGGTAGGTTTTGTAGCGCGTGGGATTGAGCCGGCAGAAGTTCTGGTGGTAGCCCTCGGCCGGATAGAAGTTCGTGAACGCCAGGACGGGCGTGACCACGGGCGCATTGAACCGGCCCGATTCGTCCAGCGTCTTTTTGGACGCCTCGGCGACCTCGCGTTGGGCTTCGGAATGGTAGAAGATGGCGGAGGAGTACTGGAAGCCCCGGTCGCCGAATGAACCGCCTGCGTCGGTGGGGTCGAAGTAGCGCCAGAAATAATCCAGCACCTGGGCGTAGCTCACCGCGTCCGGGTCGAAATAGACCTGCACGGCCTCACGGTGGCCGGTATCCCCGGCATTGACCTGTTCGTACGTGGGGTTTTCCACCTCGCCGCCCGCATAGCCGGACACCACGTCGATGACGCCGGGCAGTTTTTCCATGTCGGATTCCACGCACCAGAAGCAGCCGCCCGCCAGGGTGGCGATTTCCGCGTTGGACACATCAGGTTTCTTGTCGTCGGTCATGGCAACCCCCTTGGGTGCGGAAAACAGGGTAAACAGCAATGCCAGCAGCGTTATGAACGCCCCCGCGAACAGGGGCAGAGCGATTTTTCGGGACACGTCAGCCGCCTCCGTTTATGCTTTGTGGTAATAATTATCATTTTAGGAAATAGGCATCGGTGTGGGAGGTGTCAATGGGCCGGGAGGGGCGGCCAGTGGTCGTGAACGGCATATTTTGCAAAAAAAGGGTAGATTTTTAATAAATAATCATGCATGAGCCTCCATTCCGGCGGTGCGGCCCGGAGGGAAACCTGCTACGTTGCACGGACCGAGACGAATTTCGATCATACACCCTACAAGGAGAGCATATGCAGACTGAAAGCTACACCCTGTTCAGCGGCGGCGCCCAGGGCGCGGAAAACCAGTTCGGCAAGCTGGCCGAGTATCATGGCTTGGCCGAGGTGAACTATACCTTCGAGGGGCACAGGATCGAGCGTACGCGCGGCGTGCGCGTCCTGACCACCGAGGAGTTGAAGCAGAAGGACGTCAGCCTGACCTACGTGTCCAAGCTGCTCAACCGCAAGTTCACCAACGCGGAAAAGATGCGCAAGGTCCTGCAGACCATCATGTGGCAGGTGGAGTCCAGCCATCAGGTCTTCGTGGTCGGCACCATCCTTGAGGACGGCACGGTCAAGGGCGGCACCGGCTGGGGCGCCGAGTTCGCCAAGATCTGCAACAAGAATCTGTACGTCTTCGACCAGTCCAAGGACGGCTGGTTCACCTGGGCCAAGGGCGAATGGGTTGCCGAAGAGGCCCCGGTCGTCACCGACAGCCACTTCACCGGCACCGGCACCCGTTTCCTCGAGGACAACGGCAAGAAGGCGCTTGAGGAGCTGTTCGCACGGTCCTTCAAGTAGAGCGGATTTCCGAGACAAATGAAAAGGGCGGTTGGATCATCCAACCGCCCTTTTGTTTTATTCGCCGTGCTTCTTTTTTCTTGATTTGGATTGCGAGTATTTCTTCACGTCGATGTTGTATTTCTTCACCTTGTAGTTGACGATCCGGTAGGAAACCCGGAGGTCGCGCGCGGCCTGGAGCATGTTGCCGCCGGTCTTCTTGAGCGAGTCGACCAGCAGCTCCTGCTCGAACTTGGCCACGGCCTCGCCAAAGGAAAGGCTGGTGCCCGTGGCCGAGCTTTCGGCGGACTGCAGGGTGGGCGGCAGATGGTAGGTGCGGATGACCTGCTCCTCGCAGAGCAGGACCGCGCGCTCCATGCAGTTCTTCAACTCGCGCACGTTGCCGGGCCAATGGTACATGGTCAACAGCTCGATGGCGGGCGTGGAGATGCGTTTGACCTCCTTGCCGTATTCGTCGGTGAAGTCGGCCAGGAAATGCTCGGCCAGGGGCAGGATGTCCTCGCGCCGTTCCTTGAGCGGCGGGATGAACACCGGGAAGACGTTGATGCGGTAGTACAGGTCCTCGCGGAAGCGGCCCTTTTCCAGCAGCTCTTCCAGGGGCTGGTGCGTGGCGCAGATGAGGCGCACGTCCACGGTGATGGTCTGCTCGCTGCCCACGCGCTGGATTTCCTTTTCCTGGATGGCCCGCAGCACCTTGGCCTGGGCGTCCATGGAAAGCTCGCCGATCTCGTCCAGGAACAGGGTGCCCTGGTCCGCCACCTCGAACAGGCCGCGCTTGGTCTGGAACGCGCCGGTGAACGCGCCCTTCTGGTGCCCGAACAGCTCGGACTCGATGAGTTCCGAGGGCAGGGCCGCGCAGTTGAGCTTGATCAGCGGCTTGTCCGCGCGCGGGCTGGCGGAGTGGATGGCCTCGGCCAGCAACTCCTTGCCGGTGCCGGACTCGCCGCGCAGCAGCGCCGTGGCCCGGCTGGGGGCGACCTGGTTGGCCTGGCGGAGAACCAGGCGCATGGCCTTGCTCGCGGCCACGAAGTCCTTGGGCGCGGGGGCGTCCGAACCGCTCGCCATGAGCCCCTGGGTGAGCAGGTGGTTCTGGGTGGCCATCTCCTCCTGGAGCTGGGCCACATGCCCGGCGATGATGCCCGCGACCACCTCAAGGAACTTTCGGTGGGCGTCCATGTCGTCCGCCGGGATGAGCGGCACGTCCACGGACAGCGCGCCGATGACCTCGGTGTGGTCCGAGCGCAGGTTCTTGACCGGCACGCAGATGAAGCCGAGCTTCTTGAGCTCCTCCGGGCTGCGGCCGAACGCCTTGTTCAGGAATTCGGGGTCGTCGGACAGCCGGGGAATGGTGATGGACTCGCCGGAGTCGAACACCCGGCCGATGATGCCCCGGCCGGGGGAGTAGGTCACGTCCTCGGCCTGGGCCGGGGAATAGGTCAGGGACAGTTTCAGGTTCTCGGTCTTGGGGTCCATGATGACCATGAACGCCCGGACGTATTCCATGTCGCGGGCCAGGGTCTTCAGGAGACGGTTCAGGGATTCCTCCAGGGGAATGTCCCTTTTCAGCGTCTTCTGGATGGTCTTCAGCGTGGTCAGATAGCTGAGATCCGAGGTGTCCCGGGTGGTTGGTGCCATGTATCTTTCTCTTAATTGTTCAAGGCGGCCACGCCCAGTTCCAGGGCCTTGAGGTTCACGGCCTGGATTTTCTCGGGCAGGTTGGCGCGGATGGCGGCCTCCAGGGCCTCGGGGCCGAACGGCAGGTCGCCCGCGGCGCAGACCGCGCCGAGCATGGCCACGTTGCCCGCCTGGACGGCCCCGGCCTCAAGCCCGAGGGTCTGGTTGGCCATGTAGTAGGCCTTGTCCGTGCAGGCCGAGACCGCTTTCTTGATGTCGTCGATGGTCGGGCAGTCCTGTTTGCCCATGGCCACGGACAAGGGCGGCATGAATTCGGTGGACGAGACCACCAGGCCGCCCTGCCTCAGGTAGGGCAGGGCGCGCATGGTCTCCATGGGCTCGAACCCGATCAGGATGTCGGCCTCGCCCAGCCCGATCTTGGGGGACTTGCAGCCGATGAGCACCGTGGATTCGACCACGCCGCCGCGCTGGGCCATGCCGTGAATCTCGCCGGAGGTCACGGGCAGTCCCTGGGAGAGCACGGTCTTGGCGAGCAGGGTGGTGGCGGTCAGGGTGCCCTGGCCGCCCACGCCGGTCATGAATATGCGGACTTTCTTGTCGTTGCTCATGGGTTAGCTCCCCCTCTTCTTGGCTTTGATGTGTCCGCAGATCTGTAGGCAGAGCATGCAGCCGTTGCACAGGATCGGGTTGACGGCCGCCTTGCCGCCTTCCTTGT
The DNA here is from genome assembly GCA_015709315.1 of Desulfovibrionaceae bacterium. GTDB lineage: Bacteria > Desulfobacterota > Desulfovibrionia > Desulfovibrionales > Desulfovibrionaceae > Pseudodesulfovibrio. Next base: position 36,001 of record JACCQI010000024.1, on the reverse strand, counting down.
ACATGGCCGGGCAGGCCAGCTTGTCCAGGCAGTCGAACCGGCCCGCGCAGGAGTCGGCGACATAGGCCACCTGCGGGGCGACCTTCTTGTAGACCCGGCGGGTATAAAGCGGGCAGGGTTCCTTGGCGATGAGCACGCGCACGCCCGAAAGCTCCTTGAGCTCCTCGAAGGCGGCCACGGTCTTTTTCTGGTTGAACGGATTGACCGTGCGCACCTCGGTGACGCCCAGGCCGCGCACGGCGGTCTCGATGTCCAGCGGGTGGTCGTTCTCGCCGATGACCGTTTTTTCCACGCCCGGATTGGGCTGGTGGCCGGTCATGGCCGTGGTCCGGTTGTCCAGGATGACCAGGAGCACGTCGTGGGAGTTGAAGACCGCGTTGGCCACGCCGGTCAGGCCGGAGTGGAAGAAGGTGGAATCGCCGATGAAGGCGACCACGGTCTGGCCGGACGCCTTGGCCACGCCGCCGCCCGCCGAGATGGACGACCCCATGCAGATGAGGAAGTCGGCGGTCTGGAGCGGGGGCAGGATGCCGAGGGTGTAGCAGCCGATGTCGGAGGAGTAGACGGCGTCGTCGCCGAAGACCTTCCGGGCCGCGAAGTAGGTGCCCCGGTGCGGGCAGCCCGCGCACAGGTTCGGCGGACGGCCGGGCAGTTCGGGCAGCGGACAGTCGCAGGCCGGAACCGGGGACTCGCCGAGCTGCTCGCGGATGGCGTTCTCGACCATGGTGACCGTGAACTCGCCGTGGCGCGGGAGCGCGTCCTTGCCGAAAATCTCGACGTCGATCTTGTTCTTCTGGGCCAGCACGCGGAGATCGTTTTCCAGCACCGGCTCCAGTTCCTCGACCACCAGGACCTTGTCCACGGACTTGAGGAAGTCGAGACACCTGGTTTCGGGCAGGGGGTAGGAGAAGCCGAGTTCGAGCAGCGTCACCTTGTCGGCCAGCCCGGCGTTTTCCAGGGCATCGGCCACGTAGGCGCGGGAGATGCCGGAGCAGGCGATGCCCAGGCTGCCGGAGCCGGTGACCGTGTTGTATTCGGACTTCTCGGCCTCTTCGCGCAGGGCGGCCATGCGCTCCATGAGAGCGAGGTGCATGGGCCGGGCGAATGCCGGGATGGGAACGTATTTGGGCGGGTTGCGCACAAAGCCCTCGGCCTTGCCCGGATTCGGGGCCGGGCCGAACTCCACCGGGCCGCGCAGGTGGTTGACGCGGGTGGTGGTCCGCAGAAGCAGGGGCTGGCCGAGCTTTCTGGAAAGCTTCAGGCCGTCGCGGGCCATGTCCTTGGCCTCCTGGGCCGTGGACGGCTCGAACACCGGCATACCCGCCGCGCGGGCGTAGAGCCGGTTGTCCTGCTCGTTCTGGCTGGAATGGCAGCCGGGATCGTCGGCGGAAAGCAGGATCAGCCCGCCGGGCGCGCCCACGTAGCACAGGGTGAACAGCGGGTCGGCGGCCACGTTTACGCCCACGTGCTTCATGGTACACAGGGACGCGGCTCCGGCCAGGGTTGCGCCGGAGGCCACTTCCAGGGCCACCTTCTCGTTGACCGAGTATTCAAAATAATAGTTGCCGCCGGGGGAAAGGCGGTACAGGGTGTCCGGCACCTCCGAGGACGGGGTGCCCGGATAGCAGGTGGCCACCTGCAGGCCGCCTTCGAGGACGCCGCGCACGATGGCCTCGTTGCCCAGCAGCAGGTGGGTCTCGCCACCCTTTTCATTCAATAACGGGTTCGCCATATTACATCTCCATGAGGTGGCTGGTTACTCGGCTTCCAGTTGGGCGATCTTGTGGTCAACGAACGGCTTGTCGTTGACGTTCTTTTCGGACAGCTTCTTGTAGGCGGCCAGGGCGGCGGCCTTGTCTCCGGCGGCCTCGGCGGCCACCGCGATCTGCCGGTTGAGCGGCACTTCATAGGCTTCGGCCGCGCCGTCGGCCAGCGTCTTCAGGGCGGACAGGGCTTCGGCGGCCTTGCCGGAGAGCAGCAGGGCCTTGGCCTTGCCCATCTCGGCGACCAAGCGGGTGTCGCCGGACGCCTCGTCCGCGACCTTGCTCCAGTACTCGACCGACTTTGCGTAGTCGCCGGTGGTCATGGCGGTCTCGGCGATGGCTAGGTTCACGGCGGGTTCGACCGAGCCGGGTACGTTGCCGGCCAGGGCTTCGAGCCGGGCGAGCCTGTCGGCGCCCCGGGCCTCCACCAGGATGGCGCCGAGTTCGGCCTGGGCGCTGGTCACGGCCTTGGACGTGTACATGGTCACGCCGGCGTAGATGGCGGCGGCGGCCACTATGACGCCGACCACGGCGATAAGCTGCTTGCGGTATTTGAAAGCGGCTTCGAGGACGGGATGCAGGGACTCGGGCGTGTGGGACTCCATCTGGTTCAGCACGTCCCGCTGCGAGGGATTGGTTTCAGCCATCGGTTTTTCATGCCTCCATGAACGTGAATTTCGTATGTGAAGGGCCGGGAAGCTAGGCCCGGCAACGCAGTGGGCTTGATAAGCAAAATTGTAAAAAAGGTCAAAGCCTATTTTGTCAAAAAGTGCGGAAATGGGATGAAATCCTCTGGCTGAGGCGGTGATTCCCATCGGCAAATTACAAAAAGTGTAAAATGAATATGCTTTCGCCGTCCAAAGTGTCGGCGCGGCGCGGCCTGTGTTTGACTTTCCTGCCCGGTGGAGGTTAGCAGAATGTTCCCGGTAACACGCATACACCAAGCGGCGGTCGACGCCGCGGTCGAGGAGAGGACATGGATATTCGCGAGCAAATGGTGGAGATGGGCAAGCGGGCCAGGAACGCGGCCCGCGGGCTGTCGAGCGCTTCGGGCAAGGCCAAGCAGGACGCCCTGCTCATCCTGGCGGATTTGCTGGAGTCCGAGGCCGGGGCCATCGCCGAGGCCAACCGCCAGGATCTGGACGCGGCGGCCGAGCGCGGCCTGGACAAGGCGCGCGTGCAGCGGCTGACCATTAGCGACAAGGTGCTGAAGGCCATGATCCAGGGCTGCCGCGAGGTGGCGGCCATGGCCGACCCCGTGGGCGAGATCGAGTCCATGACCAAGCGGCCCAACGGCATGTTGGTCGGCCGCATGCGGGTGCCGCTCGGCGTGGTGGCCATGATCTACGAGTCGCGGCCCAACGCCACGGTGGACGCGGGCATCCTCTGCCTCAAGGCGGGCAACGCGGTCATCCTGCGCGGCGGGAGCGAGGCGTTTCATTCCAACAGGTTCCTGGCCGAACTCATGCACCGGGCGCTCAAGCGGGCCGGGCTGCCCGAGGACGCGGTCCAGGTGCCGCCCACCACGGACCGCGAGGCCGTGGCCGAGATGCTCAAGCTGGAGGAGTACATCGACGTGGTCATCCCGCGCGGCGGCGAGGGGCTGATCCGGGCCGTGACCAGCCAGGCCACCATGCCCGTGCTCAAGCACTACAAGGGCGTGTGCCACATTTTTGCCGATGCCTCCTGCGACGTCGAAAAGGGCGTGCCCATCATCGAGAACGCCAAGATGCAATACCCCAGCGGCTGCAACGCCCTGGAATGCCTGCTTGTCCACAAGGACGCGGCCGAGGCCCTGCTGCCCAGGGTGGCCGAGGCCATCGGTCCCAAGGGCGTGAAGTTCAAGGCGTGCGAAAAATCCCTGCCCCTGCTCGGCCGGTACGCCGAACCGGCACAGGACCGGGATTGGGGCTACGAGTTCCTGGACCTGGTCATGGCGGTCCGGGTGGTGGACGGCATCGACGAGGCCATGGATTACATCGCCGAGTACGGGTCCAACCACACCGAATCCATCCTGAGCGAGGATTATCAAAACTGCATGCGCTTCATCCGCGAGGTGGACGCCTCCCTGGTGGTGGCCAACGCCACCACGCGGTTCAACGACGGCGGCCAACTCGGCCTGGGCGCGGAGATCGGCATCTCCACCTCCAAGCTGCACGCCTACGGCCCCATGGGCATCAAGGAACTGACCAGCGCCAAGTTCGTGTTGCTCGGCGACGGGCAGATCCGGGAATAGCCGACCGCCATACGTTTTCAAGGGGCCGCCCTCCGGGGCGGCCTTTTGCTTGCGTGCGGCCGTGCAACTTGTTTATATTCGGGCATATCCAAGGAGCGTCAGCGTGAAGATCGGCATTCTCGGCGGCAGTTTCAACCCGGTGCATACCGGCCACGTCCGCATGGCCGTGGAGGCCCTGGAACAGGTGGGGCTGGACCGCGTGGGCCTGATGCCCGCCAAGAATCCGCCCCACAAGCGGAGCGAGGACATGCTGCCGTTCGGCCTGCGCCTGGACATGGTCCGGCTGGCCGTGGCGGGCGTGGGCGGCCTGGACGCCGAACCCATCGAGGGCACCCGGCCCGGCCCCTCCTTCACCTGCGACACCCTGACCTGTTTCCGCACCGAGCGTCCCAGGGACGAGTTCCACTTCATCCTCGGCGCGTCCACCTTTCTGGAACTGCCCAAGTGGAAGCGCGGCCCGGAGCTGCCGGGGCTGGCCTCCTTCATTGTGGTCAACCGATGGGAGGCCGCCGGGGACGTGGCCGGTTTCCTCGAGGACAACTGGCCCGAGGCCGAGCGCAAAGAGACCGGCCTGTGGCGGTTCCCGGACGGAACGACCGTCCGGCTCATCGACATCCCCAGGCTGGACATCAAAGGCGCGCAGATTCGCCGCCGCTGGCGGGAGCGCCGCGACCTGAGCCTGCTCGTGCCCGAGGGCGTGCGGGTGTTGCTCGAGGAACGCGCCGACGAGATCGGGCGGTATTGGGGAAAGAGGGTGCCGAATGCGTCCGGGGCTTCAGGCGTCTAGACGTTGAGCCGGTCGGCCACGGCCTGCATCACATTCTCGGGCGTGAGCGACGCCATACACTCGAACCCCTTGCGGCAGGGCTTTTTGCCGTGCAGGGAGCAGGGGCGGCAGTCGAGATCCATTTCCAGCACCTCGTCGCGGGGACCGGCGGGGTAGAAGCCCCAGGCCCTGGCGGTCGGCCCGAACAGGGCGGTCACGGGCGTGGACACGCCGCAGGCCAGGTGCATGGGGCCGGAGTCGCCGGTCACGAGCCGGTCGGCCCGGTCCAGCAGCCCGCAGGTCTCGCGCAGGTCGGTGGCGTTGGTCTGGTCGCGGGGGTCGCCGGGCATGAGGGGGGCGTTGCTCCGGCCCACCACGAACCAGCCGATGCCCGCCGCGTCCAGCAGTCCGGCCAATGCCTTCCAATGGTCGCGGGGCCATTCCTTGGCCGGGTGGGTGGCGTAGGGGTGCAGCGCCACCAGCGGGGCGTCGGCCGAAAACCGGGCGAGCCGTTCGGCGGCCGCCTTCCGTTCCGCGTCGGTGAGAAAAATGCGCGGCAGCACGTCCCGCGCGGGCGGCGGCGCGTCCTCGAAGGCCAGGGCATAGCGCTGGGGCACGGTGGTGGCCTCCAGCCTCTTGCGGAACAGGTCGAGCCGGGTGCGGTCGTAGAGTCGCCGGGCCAGGCCGAATTTGGGATAGCGTTTGACCGCGCCCTTCCAGCGCAGGGACAGGAGGCGGGAACGCAGGGTGCCGTGCAGGTCGACGAGGTCCCGGCCCCGGTATTCGTCCGCCAGGGCGGCGGCCGTGCGGGACCACTCCTTTACCTGTTGCGAGGAGAGGGCCACGACTTCGGCCACGGCCGGGTGGTTTTCGAGCAGCGGCCCGTTGGCCTCGCGGGTGACGAAGATAAAGGAGTCGGCCTCGGCCTCATGCCTGCGGGCGAGGACGCCGGTGGTCAGCGCCACGTCGCCCATGTGGCCGAGACGGAAGACGACGGTGGGGGGCTTGCCGGGGGTGCTGGTCATGCCCGTCCACTCGCCCCAATCGCCTTGGAAGTCAAGTGTGTTGCGTGTTGCGCCGCTCAGTCTCCTCTGCTATGTTCGTCACTTCATACCCGCTAAAACGGATCGTTTTCAGGAAGTGAAACACATCTATGCTTGAACTCATACTCTCCGTTGGCGTGGCCGTCTTTGTGTCCATGTTTTGTTCCGTGGCCGAGGCGGCCCTCTATTCCATGAGCTGGGCGGACATCGAGAAGCTCAAGACCAGCGGCAGCAAGTCTGCGAAGCTTTTGCATAAGTTGCGGTCCAACGTGGATGAGCCCATTACGGCCATCCTGACGCTGAATACCTGCGCCCATACGGCCGGGGCCGCCGTGGCGGGCTGGGCCTGGGCCAATCTGTACGGCAAAGAGACGCTTTGGCTCTTTACATTGGTCTTTACAGTAATTATTCTCATCTTCACGGAAATCATGCCCAAGACCATCGGCGTGGTGTATTCCGAGTCCATCGCGCCGCCCCTGGCCCGTCCGCTGGGGGGGCTGGTCTGGATCTTTCGTCCGGTCATCGCGGTCATGGCGATCCTGTCCCGGATCGTACACAAGAAGGATTCGCGGCCGGACCACACGGAGGACGACATCAGGGCCATCGTCAGCCTGACCAGGCGGTCCGGCGTGATCAAGCCTTACGAGGAAAAGTCCATCCGCAACATCCTGGCCCTGGACTCCAAGACCGTGGAGGAGATCATGACGCCGCGCACCGTGGTGTTCTCGCTGCCCGCGGAAATGACCGTGGCCGAGGCGCGCGACAAGCATACGGACTGGCCGCACAGCCGCATCCCGGTCTGGGAGCATGATCCCGAGGATGTGGTGGGCGTGATCTACCGGCGGCAGGTGCTCGAGGCTTTGGCCGACGACCGCGACAACCTCAAGCTCTCGGACATCATGCGTCCGGTCCGGTTCGTGCTGGAGACCGTCACCCTGGACAGGCTTCTGGTGCAGTTTCTGGGCAGCCGCATGCACCTGTGCGTGGTCCTGGACGAGTACGGCGGGGTGGCGGGCGTGGTCACTCTGGAGGACGTCCTGGAGGACATTCTGGGCAGCGAGATCGTGGACGAGACCGACCAGGTCGTGGACATGCGCGAGCTGGCCCGCACCCAGCGGGACGAATTGACCAGCCGCCGCAAGCCGGACAAGGACGAGACGAAATAACGGCGCTTCGGCGCGAGGAACCATAATGGCGAAGAATTCCAACAAGATCGTTTACGCCGTGGCGCTTGTCCTGTTTTTGGGCGGCCTCGGCTATCTCATTTTCTCGGGCCTGACCCAGGACTCCGTGTACTTCCTCAACGTGTCCGAGGCCCTGGCCGGGGACCGGGCCGAGCTGGGCAACGCCCGCCTGTTCGGCAAGGTGTCGGCCGAGAACCTCGAAATCGTGGACGGCAAGCTCGGCGCGGATTTCGACCTCGTGGACAAGATCGAGGCGGGCAAGTCCCTGCGCGTCAACTACCGTGGCGCGTTGCCCGATACCTTCAAGGCCGGGGTCGAGGTCATCGTGGAGGGGCGCTTCCCGTCCTCCGACGCGGCCTTTGCGGCCCGGACCCTGGTGACCAAGTGCCCGTCCAAGTACGAGGAGCAGAGCAAGCGGATGGAACAGGACAAAGGCTAGGAACAAAGTGAAATCTTTTTCACATGGTTGCCCGGCCGGTTTTCTCCCGGTACCGCCCACGATATTTCCCGCCGACGTCCGGCCTTCGCCGACGCCCGGCCCCTCTTCAAGGAGCGTTGAATGCATCTGACCGGATACGTCGGTTTACTTTTTTCCCTTCTCGCCTTTCTCGCCCTGGCCGGATTCGCCGGGGTGGCCGCCTGGAACCGGCGCGAATCCGCGCTGCCCTTCATTGAAAAGGGACAGTTCATCGCGGCCTGCGGCGTGCTTTTTTCCACGGCCATCCTGCTCGTGGGCCTGACCTCCCGCGACTATTCCTTCAAGTATGTCTACGACAACGTGGACAACGCCCTGTCCTTCGTCTACACGCTGACCGCCCTGTGGGGCGGCCGCGAAGGCTCGCTCCTGTTCTGGGAGGTGATCATCGCGGTCTCGGGCATGATCTTCGTGGCCACGCCGGGCTACAAGTCCCTGGCCGACGACACCAAATGCTATTTCTGGCTGCTTTTCCTGACCGTGCAGGGATTCTTCCTGTTCCTGCTCACCGCCTGGTCCAACCCGTTCATCGAGATCATCCCGGCCCCCCACGACGGGCGCGGCCTCAATCCGCTGCTCAGGAACCCCGGCATGATCTTCCATCCGCCGCTGCTCTTCCTGGGGTTCGCCCTGTATACCATACCCGCCTGCGCGGCCCTGGCCGCGTCCATCGCGGGCGAGGTCAAGTCCTGGGTCACGGTGGTCCGCAACTGGAACATCCTGGCCTGGATATTCCTGACCGGCGGCATCATCCTGGGCGGCTGGTGGTCCTACATGGAGCTGGGCTGGGGCGGCTACTGGGCCTGGGATCCGGTGGAAAACGCCTCCCTGATCCCCTGGTTCGCGGGCACCGCCGTGCTGCACACGGCCATCATCGAGACCCGGCGCAACGCCTTGCAACGGACCAACGTGTTTCTCATGTCCCTGACCTTTTTGCTGTGCATCTTCTCCACCTATCTGACCCGCTCCGGGGTCATCGACTCCCTGCACACCTTCGGCGAGTCCGGCGTGGCCGAACCGCTGTTCTGGGCCATGATGGGCTGGCTGGCCATAACCCTGATGATCGTCTTCCTGTCCGAGCGGCTGACCCATCGCACCCTGTCCGACTTCCTGAGCCGCCAGGGCATGCTGGTCATCGCGGCCTGGTTCCTGCTGGCGCTCGGCATGGTGGTCACCCTGGGCACCATGTGGCCGGTCATCAGCCAGATCTGGACCGAAAAGCCCATGGGGCTTGACGCCAACTTCTACAACCGCGTCTGCCTGCCGTTCATGTCCATGCTGGTGCTCATCTTCTGCTACTGCCCGTGGCTCGGCTGGAAGGGCGGCCTCCGCGACAGGCGGGGCTTCTTCGCCGTCACCGGCGTGCTCGTGGCGTCCTTCGCCGTCTTCTACCTGTCCGGCATGACAAAGCTTTTGGCTGCCCTGACCGCCGGCGCGTCCGTGGCCGCCATGGCGTCCATCGTCCTTTTGTTCGTCTTCAATCCGGCCCTGCGCCGCAGCCGCCTCAACTGGGGCGCCTACGGCATCCACCTCGGCCTGGTGCTTTTGGCGCTGGGCATCGCCTTTTCCGGCCCGTACAAGGTGGAGAAGGAATTCGTCCTGGCCAAGGGCGAGTCCGCGGCCATCGACGGCTACACCGTGACCTTCTCCGACCTGGTGGAGGACGGCGACGTGGGCGACATCCGGCTGCGGGCCACGGCCACCCTGGAAGTGTACGAGGACGGCAGGCTGATCGGCATCATGCTGCCGGAAAAACGTATCTACAAGAATTACGAGCGGCAGCAGTTCGCCGAGGTGGGCACCATTCCCGGCCTGGGCGACGAGCTGTACGCGACCCTGCTCGGCCTGACCGGCGACGACAAGGCGAGCTTCAAGGTCAGCGTCAATCCGCTGGTCAACTGGATCTGGATCGGCGGCACCCTCATGTGCGTGGTGGCCTTCCTGCTCCTGCGGCGCATGCCGCGCCCGGGGGAGGGCCGATAGCATGGCGGACGGCGCAGCGGTTCTGCATGTGAAGCGGGCGGCCAAGTTTTTCGGCAACAAGCTCGTGTTCAAGGAAGTGACCTGCCGGACGGCCTCGGGCGAGATCATGCTGGTGGCCGGTCCCAACGGCGCGGGCAAGTCCACGCTGATGCGGATCATGGCCGGGCTGTCCAAGCCCTCGGCTGGCGAGGTGGCGCTGCATCTGGAGCCGGAGGAGGTCGCCTACCTGGGCCACGCCACCTTCATCTATCCGGGGTTGACGGCCCTGGAGAACCTCGCTTTCTGGGCGGCCATGTACGGCCTGTCCCCGTCCCGCGACGAACTGGACGCGCTCCTTCAGCGGGTGGGGCTTGCGCGGGCCGCCGAGGAAAAGGCGGGTTCGTTCTCGCGCGGCATGGCCCAGCGGCTGAACCTGGCCCGCATCTATCTGGTGGAGCCGAAGCTCATCTTTCTGGACGAGCCGGGCACCGGGCTTGATCCCGCGTCGCTCGCCCGGTTGCGCGCGGAGGTCGTGGGGCTTCGGGACCGGGGGGCGGCCGTGGTCTGGATCAGCCATCACGTGGCCGAGGACGCCGCCCTGGCCGACACCGTGCTGGCGCTCGGCAACAGGGAAGTGCGCTATTTCGGGCCAGCGTCCGGGTTCACGCCGGAGGGAGCATGCTGAAGCGTTCGTTCGTCATGGCCCGCAAGGACCTCAAGCTGTCGGTTTCCGGCGGCCAGGGGCTGGTCCAGGCGGTGCTGCTCGGCCTGCTGCTGATCTTTTTGTTCTCGCTGTCCAAGCCCCTGTCCGGGGCCATCTCGCCCCAGGCGGCCGGGGCCATCTTCTGGCTGGCGTCGGCCTTCGGCCTGGTCCTGGTCTTCAACGACCTGTTCGCCATCGAGGAGATGAACGGCTCGCGTATCGGCATCCTGTCGTCGCCCGCGCCGGTGCATGCGGTCTGGATCGGCAAGGGCGCGGCCGGGTTCGTGCTCCTGCTGGCGTCCCAGCTCGTCTTTCTCCCGGCCACGGCGGCCTTTCTCGGCCAGTCCGTACACGGCCCCTGGTGGCTGCTGATCGTGACCCTTTTGGGCGCGGACGTCGGGCTGGTGGTCATCGGCGCGCTGCTCGGCGCGCTTTCCCAGGGGCAGGCGGCCCGCGAGTCCCTGCTGTCCGTGATCGTGTTTCCGCTGCTTTTGCCCGTGCTGCTGGCGTCCATCACCTTGTTCGGCCTGTGCTTCTCGCCGGAGCACACCATGGGGTACGACAAGTGGCTCGGCCTGATTTTCGCCTTTGACTGCCTGTTCGCCGGGGCCGGGCTGTTCCTGTTCCCGTTCGTCTACAGTGGAGAAGAATAGATATGAAAGTGAAGCTGCTCGCGGCATTGGCCGTGCTCGCCCTGGTCGTCCACCAGTCCATGATCTGGCTTTACGCGCCCATTGCCCAGTCCGGCACGGTGCAGAAGATATTCTACATGCACCTGCCGTGCTCCTGGTGGGCGCTGGTATCGTTTTTCGTGGTTTTCGCGTTCTCCATCCTCTACCTGTTCGGGCGCAGGGACGTCTTCGACCGGGTGGCCGGGGCGGCCGCCGAACTGGGCGTGCTCTTCGCCTCCATGGCCCTGTTGACCGGGTCCACCTGGGCCAGGGCCGAGTGGGGCCACTGGTGGCTGTGGGACCCGAAGCTGACCACCGCCCTGATCATGTGGTACGTGTATGCGGGCTACCTGGTCCTGCGGGCCACGCCCATGGGACGCGACCGCAAGGCATTGGTCTGCGCCGTGCTCGGCATCGTCGCCTTCCTGGACGTGCCGCTGGTCTTCTTCGCGGCCAAGCTGTGGGGCAGCGCCCATCCCGACGGGCTGGCGCGGCAGAGCTCCGGCATGGAGGCCCGCATGTGGCACACCGTGTTCGCCGGGCTCGTCGCCTTCGGGTTCGTCTGGGGCGCCATGCTGCTGGCCCGCATCCGGCAACTCGCCCGCAGTGCGGAGCTGGAGGCGCGGCTCATCTGGGACGAGGAATAGGTCCATACCCTGAATTCAAGGATGCAACTAATGTCGGCAACTACTTATATCGTCTTGGCATACGCGGCCGTCGTGCTCGGCGTCGGCGGATATCTGGCCTTCCTGGCGTCGCGGTCTTCGGAGCTTCGCAAGCGCGAGCGTCAGGTCCAACTGCTCGGAGGTGACGATGCCCGCTAGCGCACTCATGGGCCGCAAGGCCGTCATCCTGTTCGTCCTGGCGTGCGTGGCCGTCATGTTCGCCGCCAGCTTCATTTACCGTATGGAGAACCCGAACCTGTTCGTCAAGGGGCGCGCGGGCGGGCAGTCCGGCGGGGAGTCGGCCATGGGTTCCGGCCCCATGTCCCAGGTGCGGGAGTTCATGGCCCGCGTGGAGGCCGATCCCAAGGACGTGGAGGCGCTCGTCGGCCTGGGCAACTCGTTCCTCATGATGCGTGCCTGGGACCGCGCCCTCGAACCCCTGGCCGAGGCCAACCGGCTGGAACCGGGGAATACCGCCGTGCTCAAGGGCATCGGCATCGCCTACTTCAACAAGGAGGCGTTCGACAAGGCGGCCGCGGCCTACGAGGCCATCCTGAAGATCGATCCCGAGGACACCCTGGCTCTTTTCAATCTGGGCGTCATTTACAAACATTATTTCAAGAAAGAGGACGTCGCCGGAACATACTTCGAGAAGGTCCTGGCTCTGGAAAAGGACGACGCCGAAATGATCAAGCTGGCCAGGCAGGAACTTGGGAAATAAATATCGTGTCATTACAGTTGGTTGATCGGTCTCCCTAGAGATCGGAACTTATTGACAATAATCGTAAAATAACTACAATGACACATTCCGCCTCCCCACCGGGATATGCCGTTCCGGGGCGGCTGTGCTGCATGCACCAAGATAGGACCATGAACCTTATACTTTTTCGAGGAGAGGAAGCATGAAATTCAAACTGAGTCTGATCGCTTTGTGCCTCGCCATGGTAGCCATGCTGGCCGCCTGCGGTGGAGAAGAAAAGAAAGCCGAGGAAGCTGCTCCCGCGGAAAAGGCAGCTGCGGAACAGCCTGCCGCCAAGCTGGTGCTCGGCGTGGCCGGCGCCCATTCCGGCGACCTGGCCTCCTACGGCCTGCCCAGCGTCAACGCCGCCAAATTGGCCGCCGCCAAGATCAACGCCGCCGGCGGCGTGAACGGCGCCATGGTCGAAGTCGTGGCCCAGGACGACCAGTGCAAGCCCGAGCAGGCCACCAACGCGGCCACCAAGATGTTGTCCGACGGCGTGAAGATCGTGCTCGGCCATATCTGTTCCGGCGCCACCAAGGCCGCTCTGCCCATCTATCTGGAAGGCAAGATCGTGGTCATGTCCCCCTCCGCCACCAACCCGCCGCTGACCCAGTCCGGCGACTATCCGAATTTCTTCCGCACCATCGCCCCGGATGACGCCCAGGCCGCCCTGGAAGTCGACTTCGCCAAGTCCATCGGCCTGAAAAAGGTCGCCATCATTCACGACAAGGGCGACTACGGCAAGGGCTTCGCCACCTTCTGCAAGCAGTTCGTGGACGCCGACGCCGACATCGAGGCCGTCCTGTTCGAGGGCGTGACCCCCGGCGCGGTGGACTATTCCGCCGTTGTCCAGAAGATCAAGGGTTCCGGCGCGGACGGCGTCATCTTCGGCGGCTACCATCCCGAAGCCTCCAAGATCGTCACCGGCATGCGCAAGAAGGGCCTGGAGATTCCCTTCCTGTCCGATGACGGCGTGAAGGACGACACCTTCATCAAGGTCGCCGGCAAGTACGCCGAGGGCGTCTACGCCACCGGTCCCAAGGACTTCTCCTCCAATCCGATCTACCAGGAAGCCGTGGCCGCCCACAAGGCCGAGTTCGGCTCCGATCCCGGCCCGTTCTTCCCCGAGGCGTACTCCGCCGCCCTGGCCCTGCTGAACGCGGTCAAGGTCGCCGGTTCCACCGACTACGACGCGGTGATGAACGCTCTGCATAACAGCTACGTGGACACCGCCGTCGGCAAGATCAAGTTCGACGCCAAGGGCGACGCCGAGGGCGTCGGCTTCTCCGTCTACCAGGTGCAGGACGGCAAGTACGCGGAAGTGAAGTAGGTTTGATCCCGGAATATGCCAACCAGGGGACGGACGATTGTCCGTCCCCTGGATTTATTTAATGAACAGGATTTCACCAGAATGGATTATTTCCTTGAGCTGTTTCTCGGCGGCCTGACCCGGGGCAGCATCTACGCTCTCATTGCCCTGGGCTACACCATGGTCTACGGCATCATCGAGCTCATCAACTTCGCTCACGGCGAGATCTACATGATCGGCGCGTTCACCGGGCTGATCGTGGCGGGCCTGCTGACCATGTACGGCTTCCCCGGCGTATCCATCCTCGCCATCGCCGTGGTCTGCGCGGTCATCTGGGCGGCGGCCTACGGCTACACCATCGAGAAGGTCGCCTACAAGCCTCTGCGCGGCGCGCAGCGGCTGTCGCCCCTGATTTCCGCCATCGGCATGTCGATTTTCCTGCAGAACTACGTCATGCTGGCCCAGACCTCGGACTTCCTGCCCTTTCCCGAGCTGATCCCCCATTTCGGCTTCATGGAGAGCATGGGATCGATCATGAGTTCGTCCGAACTGGTCATCGTCCTGGCCACCATTTCGGTCTGCGTGGCCCTGACGCTGTTCATCAAGTTCACCAAATTGGGCAAGGCCATGCGCGCCACGGCCCAGAACCGCAAGATGGCCATGCTGGTCGGCATCAACGTCGATATGGTCATTTCCGCCACCTTCGTCATCGGGTCCAGCCTGGCCGCCGTGGGCGGCGTGCTCATCGCCTCGCACATCGGCCAGATCAATTACTACATAGGCTTCATCGCGGGCATCAAGGCGTTCACCGCCGCGGTGCTCGGCGGCATCGGCTCCATCCCAGGGGCCATGCTCGGCGCCCTGGTGCTCGGCCTGACCGAAGCGTTCGCCACCGGCTACGTTTCCTCCGACTACGAGGACGTGTTCGCCTTCATGCTCCTGGTGCTCATCCTGATCTTCAGGCCGTCGGGCATCATGGGCAAGGAAAAGGCCCAGAAGGTATAGCATCAAGACATCGCGCGGCCTTCGGGCCTATTGAAGGAATATCGACGTGAGTGAAACCAAGAGCATGAACCAGCAGGGCTTTTTGAATCTCTTCCTGACCGCCGGGTGCGACAGCTTCCCGCACGCACTCAGGAAGTCGTTTCTGGTCGCCGTCTGGTTCGCCTTCCTGACCTTTCCGATCATGGTCATCAAGGTGAACACCATCGAGAACACCGTTGTCTGGCACTGGCACAAGATCGGCTACTTGGCCGTGGCCGTGTTCTTCGGCTCGTTCATCTGGCGCTGGCTGCTGGCCCGCAAGGAACTCAAGAAGGACGAGAACCGGGAGGAAACGCGGATCGAATCCCTGCTGACCCGCGTCCAGTCCCATCCCGTGCTGAAATACCTGGCCCTGGGCGTGTTGGCCGCGGCCGCGGCCGTCTTCCCCCAGGTCTTCAACCTCTACCAGACCAACATCATGATCTCCTGCCTGCTGTACATAGTGCTCGGGCTGGGACTGAACATCGTGGTCGGCCTGGCCGGGCTGCTCGATCTCGGATTCGTGGCCTTCTACGCGGTGGGCGCCTACGCCTACGCCCTGTGCAACATGCACTGGGGCCTCAATTTCTGGTTCATGCTGCCCGTGGGCGCGGTGCTCGGGGCCCTACTCGGCATCCTGCTCGGCTTTCCGGTGCTTCGGCTTCGGGGCGACTACCTGGCCATCGTCACCCTGGGCTTCGGCGAGATCATCCGGCTGGTGCTGGAAAACTGGGGCGAGGTGACCATGGGGCCGTCCGGCATCTCCTCCATCGACCGGCCCGCGCTGTTCGGCGTCAAGCTCGGCGTGATCGGTTCCACCCACTACATGTATTACATCATGATCGGGCTGGTGATCCTGACCATCTTTTCGGTCAACCGATTGCAGAATTCCCGCATCGGCCGCGCCTGGCTGGCCCTGCGCGAGGACGAGATAGCCTGTCAGGCCATGGGCATCGACAAGATGAAGACCAAGCTCATGGCGTTCTCCCTGGGCGCGACCTGGGCGGGCATGGCCGGCGTGGTCTTCGCGGCCAAGACGACCTTCATCAACCCGGCGTCGTTCACCTTCTGGGAATCGGCCATCATCCTGTCCATCGTGGTCATCGGCGGCATGGGGTCCATCCGGGGCGTCATCGCCGGGGCCGTGATCCTGATCCTGGTGCCCGAATATCTGCGCGACTTCGCCCAGTTCCGCATGCTGCTCTTCGGGGCCATCATGGTGCTGGTCATGGTTTTCAGGCCCCAGGGACTCATCAGCGCCAAGCGCAAGGTTTACGAATACAAAGTGAACACGGCGGGTGCGGCCAATGAATAACCCAGTCTTGAACGTCAACGCCATGAGCAAGGACTTCGGGGGCATCCGCGCCTTGGACGAGGTCGACCTGAAAGTCGCGGACCGGGAAATCGTGGCCCTGATCGGCCCCAACGGCGCGGGGAAGACCACTTTCTTCAACTGCATCACCGGCATCTACACGCCCACTTCGGGCGACGTGCTCATCGACCCGTCGGCCGAGGGCAGGACCGTCCGCATCAACGGCAGGAAGCCCAATCACGTCACCGAGCTGGGCATGGCCCGGACCTTCCAGAACATCCGGCTGTTCCCGTCCATGACCGCGCTGGAGAACGTGATGATCGGCACCCACTGCCGGACCAAGGCGTCCATCTGGGGGGCCATCTCCCGCAATCCGGCCACCCGCAGGGAAGAGCAGGCGGTCATCCAGCGTTCCTATGACCTGCTGGAGCTGGTGGGGCTGGAAAACTACGTCAACGAGCTGGCCTCGAACATCCCCTACGGCAAACAGCGCAGGCTTGAAATCGCCCGTGCCCTGGCCACGGACCCGTTCCTGCTGCTCCTGGACGAGCCGGCGGCGGGCATGAACCCCCACGAGACCAAGGAACTGGAACGGCTCATTTTGAAGATCCGCGAAAAATTCAACATTTCCATCATGCTCATCGAACACGACATGAAAATGGTCATGTCCATGTCGGACAGGATCTACGTCCTGGACTACGGGCGCATGATCGCCGACGGCACGCCCGAGGAGATCGCGGCCAACCCGGACGTCATCAAGGCGTACCTCGGGGAGGACCACGATGACTAGGCTGCTCGAACTCAAGGGCGTCAATTCCTTTTACGGCAACATCCAGGCCCTGTACGACGTCAACCTGCACATCGACCAGGGCGAGATCATCACCCTGATCGGGGCCAACGGCGCGGGCAAGTCCACCACGCTGATGACCGTGTGCGGCGTGGTACAGGCCACCAGCGGCCGGGTCGTCTACAACGGCGACGACATCACCAGGGAATCGCCCAACCGGATCGTGGCCCAGGGCATTTGCCAGGTGCCCGAGGGAAGGCTTATCTTCCCCGAGCTGACCGTGCAGGAGAACCTGGACATGGGCGCGTTCATGCGCTCCGACAAGGGAGCCATCAAGCGGGACATCGAGTACTGCTACGACCTGTTCCCCATCCTGGCCGAGAGGCGCAGGCAGGAGGGCGGCACCCTGTCCGGCGGCGAGCAGCAGATGCTGGCCATCGCCCGGGCGATCATGGCCAAGCCGCGCCTGCTGCTCCTGGACGAGCCGTCCATGGGCTTGGCCCCGCTGGTGGTGCGCCAGATCTTCGAGATCGTCAAGAAGGTCAACGAGGAACACAACACGACCATATTCCTGGTGGAGCAGAACGCCAACCTGGCGCTTAAGATCGGCCACCGAGGGTATGTCATGGAAAACGGACGGGTGGTCCTGACCGACTCCTGCGAGAAGCTGCTCGCGGACGAGTCGGTCAAGCGAGCCTACTTGGGCCTCTAACGAAGCTGCCAAGAGCCGGACGGGAACGTCCGGCTCTCTGCTTAGATAAACGAAAACGACAAGCACCATAAGAACATGAACGCTCTGGAGGAGATATGAGCAAGATTATTGAAAAGGCATTGACTTTCGATGATGTCCTGCTGTTGCCGGCCTATTCCAACATCCTGCCTGACGCCGTGGACGTATCCACCCAACTGACCCCGCAGATCAAGCTGAACATTCCGCTCATCTCCGCCGCCATGGATACGGTCACCGAATCCCGCATGGCCATTTCCATGGCCCGCCACGGCGGGGCCGGCGTCATCCACAAGAACATGTCCGTGCGCGAGCAGGCCCGGGAGATCGACCGGGTCAAGAAGTCCGAGTCCGGCATGATCTCGGACCCCATCACCGTTCACCCGGACGACGACCTGGGCAAGGTCAGGGCGATCATGGCCGAGTACCGCATCTCCGGCCTGCCCGTGGTCAAGGGCGACCATCTGGTGGGCATCATCACCAACCGCGACATCCGGTTCGTCACGGACGATTCGGCGCTGGTCAGCGAGCTGATGACATCGCGCGACCTGGTCACCGTGCCCGAGGGCATCGACAGCGAGGAGGCCAAGCGCAAGTTGCACCAGCACCGCATCGAGAAGCTTCTGGTGGTGGACGAGGACAACCGGCTGCGCGGCCTGATCACCATCAAGGACATCAACAAGCACAAGAAGTACCCCAGCGCGGTCAAGGACGCGCGCGGCCGCCTCATCGTGGGCGCGGCCATCGGTGTGGGCAAGGATTGCCTGACCCGGTCCGAGGCGCTTCTCCACGCCGGGGCCGACTTCCTGGTGCTGGACTCCGCCCACGGCCATTCCGAGAACATCCTCAAGGCCGCCCGCGACCTGCGCGCCGCCTTCCCGCAAGTTCAGCTCGTGGGCGGCAATATCGCCACCTACGAGGGCGCCAAGGCGCTCATCGAGGCGGGCGTGGACACGGTCAAGGTGGGCATCGGCCCCGGCTCCATCTGCACCACCCGCATCGTGGCCGGTGTGGGCGTGCCGCAGATAACCGCGGTCATGGAGGCCAGCCGGGCGGCCCGCGAGGCGGACAAGTGCATCATCGCGGACGGCGGCATCAAGTACTCCGGCGACGTGGTCAAGGCGCTCGCCGTGGGAGCCAACGCCTGCATGATGGGTTCGGTCCTGGCCGGGACCGAGGAGTCCCCGGGCGAGACCATTCTCTATCAGGGCCGTACCTACAAGCAGTACCGGGGCATGGGTTCCATCGACGCCATGAAGAAGGGCAGCTCGGATCGTTACTTCCAGGAAAAGTCCAAGAAGCTGGTGCCCGAAGGCATTGTGGGCCGCGTTCCGTACCGGGGCATGGTGGGTGAGACCATCTACCAGTTCATCGGCGGCCTGCGTTCCGGCATGGGCTACACCGGCTCGGCCACCCTGGACGATCTGTACGAGAAGTCGCAATTGGTCCAGATATCCACGGCGGGCCTGAAGGAGTCCCACGTCCACGACGTGGCCATCACCAAGGAATCGCCCAACTACCAGGTGGACGGCTAGCTCCGCCGCCTGCGGGATTTGGCTTTCCATTTGAAGCAGAGTGAATTAGAGAGAGATACATGCACGACAATAGAGTACTTATCCTTGATTTCGGCAGCCAGTTCACCCAGTTGATAGCGCGTCGCGTGCGCGAGGCCGGGGTGTATTCGGAAATCCACCCCTGCAACGTCGATCCCGAGCGGGTAAAGGCGTTCAAGCCGTCCGCGCTCATCCTGTCCGGCGGGCCGTCCTCGGTCCTGGAGGCAGGCGCGCCCGAGCTGAACAGGGACTACCTGGAGATGGGCATTCCGGTGCTCGGTATCTGCTACGGCATGCAGCTGCTCGCCCACAACCTGGGCGGCAAGGTGGCGGCCTCCACGGACCGTGAATACGGCCGGGCCAAGTTCACGGCCCAAAACGACTGTGTTCTGTTCGACGGCATCAAGGAAAAGGACGACCTGACCGTCTGGATGTCCCACGGCGACCGGGTCGAGGCGCTGCCCGAGGGCTTCCTGCCCATGGGGAAAACCGATTCCATCGAGTTCGGGGCCATGGGCAACCCGGACAAGAAGATCTACGCGCTCCAGTTCCACCCGGAGGTGGCCCATACCGACAACGGTTCGGCCATCATCCAGAACTTCCTGTTCAAGGTGGCCGGCCTGACCGCCACATGGTCCATGGCGTCCTTCGTGGACACCACCATCGAGGACCTCAAGAAGCAGGTGGGCGACGCCAAGGTGGTGCTCGGCCTGTCCGGCGGCATCGATTCCACCGTGGCCGCGGTCATGCTGCACAAGGCCATCGGCAAGAACCTGCACTGCATCTTCGTGGACAACGGGCTGCTCCGCATGGGCGAGCGCGAGGAGGTCATCGGCTTTTTGGAGGAGCACTTCGACCTCAACGTCAAGTGCGTGGACGCCGCCGCCGAGTTCCTGGCCGACCTGAAGGGCGTCGAGGACCCGGAAAAGAAGCGCAAGCTCATCGGCTACAAGTTCATCGAGGTCTTCGACCGCGAGGCCAAGGCCATCGAGGGCGTGCGGTTTCTGGGCCAGGGCACCCTGTACCCGGACGTCATCGAGTCCGAATCCTTCAAGGGGCCCTCGGCGGTCATCAAGTCCCACCACAACGTGGGCGGCCTGCCCGAAACCATGAATCTCAAGCTGGTGGAGCCGCTCAGGGAGCTATTCAAGGACGAGGTGCGCCGCGCCGCCTACGAGCTGGGCCTGCCCGAGCACATCATCTGGCGGCAGCCGTTCCCCGGTCCGGGCCTGTCCATCAGGATCATCGGCGAGGTCAACGAGGAGCGCCTGTCCATCCTGCGCCTGGCCGACAAGATCGTGCAGAACGAGATGATGGCCGCGGACTGGTACCGCAAGGTCTGGCAGGGATTCGCCGTGCTCCTGCCGCTCAAGACCGTGGGCGTCATGGGCGACGACCGGACGTACGAGAACGTCATCGCCCTGCGGATCGTGGACTCCCTGGACGCCATGACCGCCGACTGGTCGCGCTTGCCTTCCGAGCTTCTGGCGCGTATGTCAAATCGCATCATCAATGAAGTGAAGGGCGTCAATCGCGTGGTCTTGGACATCTCCTCCAAGCCGCCGTCCACCATCGAGTGGGAATAGTGTAAGCGTTAACCGGATTCAGGTGTCATATGTTTGGTATAGGCGGACCCGAGTTACTGATTATATGCGTGGTGGCGCTCATCGTCATCGGACCCAAGAAATTGCCGGAAATGCTTCGTTCGCTCGGCAAGGGCGTGGCGGAGTTCAAGCGCGTGGGCAACGAGGTGAAAACCACCTTGGACGACGAGGTCAAGAAGGCCGAGACCGAGGCTCGCAAGCGCGAGGTGGATGAGGAACTTGCCCGCCGCAAGGCCGACAAGGCCAAGCATGAGGCCGAGGTCGCCAAGGCGGATGCCGAGACCGCCAAGGCCGAATTGGAAAAGTCGCAGGCCGAGGCCGCCGCAGCTCCCACCGAAGAGACAAAGGCTTAGATCTCCATGAGTCCCGAAAAAGACGACGTCAAGGCCCCCGAAGAGGAGTCCGTGGTCGAGCCTGCGGCGGACACCGGTGAACCCGCGGCCGTTGATGAGACCGCGGCCGCCGACGTGTCCGAGCCTGCGACCGAAACCGGGGAAGACGATCCCTCCCGGGAGGAGGCTGACGAACCTGCGGCCGTTGACGAGACCGTGGCTGCCGACGTGTCCGAGCCAGGGGCCGGGCCTGCGGCCGAAACCGGAGAAGACGATCCTTCCCTGGCGGATGCCGACGAGCCTGTAGCCGCTGACGATTCCGAACCCGGCGACGCCCCTGCGGCCGAAGGCGGACCCGTTGTCACCGACGAGGAACTGGCCGAGGCGGAGACCGCGCTGGCCGCGATCGACGGTGCCGACGACGGTTCGGGCGGCGGCGACGGCGGTGACGCGGATGATGAGGAAGACGAGGACGGCGAAGGCGATGACGAGAACGAGGACGGAGAAGGGGCGCAGATGTCTCTGCTCGACCACCTCGGTGAACTGCGCACCCGGCTGACCAAGGCCTTCATCGCCATCGCGGTGGGCATGATCGCCTGTTACGGTTTCGCGGACAGGATGTTCGACATCCTCATGCAGCCCATGATCGACGTCTTCCAGAAGCAGGCGGAACAGAATCCGCTGCTGGCTCCGGGCTTTTACGCGGATTTTGGCGAGGCCCTCAAGCAGGTGCTCGTGGAAAAGGGGTTTCAGCATTCGGAGCAGATGCAGGTGTTCGTCGATGCCTTGCAGCACTCCCTGATGCAACTCGCCCAGGAGGGGCATTTCCAGTACACCTATCCGGCCGAGGCGTTCTTTTCGCACATCAAGATCGCCATCGTGGCCGGCATCTTTCTGGTCAGCCCCTATGTGTTCGCCCAGCTTTGGGGGTTCATCGCGCCGGGCCTGTACGCCCACGAGCGCAAGTGGATGGTCCCCATGGCGCTTTTGTCCGCGATTTTTTTCACCGGCGGAGCGCTGTTCGGGTATTTCCAGGTCTTCCCCTACGCCTTTGATTTCTTTGCCGGGTTCTCCACCGACGGCATCCAGTTCACGCCCAAGCTGAACGAGTATCTGAGTTTCTGTCTCAAGCTCCTGTTCGCCTTCGGCTTCGTCTTCGAGTTGCCCTTATTCATCTTTTTTCTTGCCCGCATGGGAATGGTGTCTTCCGCGGGACTTCGCAAGAAACGCAAGTATGCTATTTTAACGGGATTTATTCTGGCCGCAGTCCTGACGCCGCCGGATCCGTTCACTCAGTGTCTTATGGCCGGTCCGCTGATCGTGCTCTACGAGGTGGGTGTTTGGGTGGCCTATTTCTTCGGCAAGAAGGAGAAGCGGCACCTCAAAAAGCAGGCCGAGGCCGAGGCCCGCGCCCAGGCTGAAATGGACGACGCCGCCGGGGCCGAAGAGGGTTAGCCGCACGAAGCGCATCACGCCGGGCGGACGGGTCGAAAAATGACCCGTCCGCCCGGTTTATTTTTCTAGACTTTTCCTATATACGGGAGGGTGAGGCCGATTATTGTACCACCCAATGAAGGAGCTGGCCATGGGCAAACGCAGGGCGTTGGTGACGCGGACCACCAAGGAAACTGACATCAAGTTGACGCTGAACCTCGACGGCGAGGGCAAGGTGAAGGTTGATACCGGCATCGGTTTCGCCGATCACATGCTCACCCTGTTCGCCTTCTGGGCCGGGTTCGACCTCGACCTGACCTGCAAGGGGGATCTGGTGATCGATTCCCACCATTCCCTGGAGGACATCGGCCTGAGCCTGGGCCAGGCGCTCGCCGAGGCCCTGGGCGACAAGGAAGGCATCAACCGGGTGGCCGACGTCAAGGTGCCCATGGACGAGGCCCTGGCCGAGGTGGTCGTGGATCTGTCCGGCCGCCCCTACATCGTCTATGACGACACGCTCCTGCCCGCCGTCATCGCGGGCGACGAGAAGGACGTCTGGCGTGAATTTCTCAAGTCCCTGGCCTTCAAGGCGGGGATGAATCTGCACGTGAAATACGAGTACGGCCAAAACGGCCATCATCTCCTGGAAGCCGCTTTCAAGGGGCTGGGCCTTGCCCTGGCCCGGGCCGTGGCCGTCGGCCGGAAGGGCGTTTCCAGCACCAAAGGGAGTCTCGACTGATGAAACGCATCGCACTTTTTTTCTCACTGGTCGTTTTCAGCCTTTCCCTGCTGTCCCTCGCCGGTTGCGGCAAGACGCGCACTGCGGCCGTGCCCCGGCCCGAAGGCAAGCTGGCCGTTGCCGGCTTCACCAATCCCGTGCATAACTGGGAACTGCTCGCCGGATATCTGGAAGAGGAGGGCAAGCCCGCTCCCGAGGGTACCATCCAGACCCTGGACCTGATCCTGGCGGACACCCTCCAGGCCCATCAGGTCTTCGACTACATCGTGCCCGATGCGGTTCGTCAGTGCGAGGACGTGGTGGTGTTCGAAGACTCCGGCCTGCCCCGCATGTCCGCCTGGAAGTACTGGCTCGGCGTGGCCAAATGCATCCAGTGCGACTACCTGCTGGTGCCGCAGTTGACGTCCTGGCGCGAGCGCGACGGCAGCTCGGGCGGCGTGCAAAGCCCGGCCTCGGTGGCCATGGACTTTTATCTCATCGACGTCAGACAGGAGCGCATGATCCGGTCCCGGTACGAGGAGACCCAGGAGGCGCTGCTCGAAAATCTTTATGAAGCCAGGAAATTCGCCGCCCGCGGCGGCAAGTGGGTGACCGCCACCCGTCTTGCCCAGGACGGCATAGCCGAAAAACTCATGGAACTCGGATTATGATTCTTTTTCCGGCTGTTGACATCAAGAACGGCGAGTGCGTCCGCCTGGCACAGGGCAAGGAGGACCAGGTCACCGTCTTTGCCTCCGACCCCGTGGCCCAGGCCCGGTACTGGGCGGAACTCGGCGCGCGTTTCCTCCACGTGGTGGATTTGGACGGCGCCTTTTCCGGCGTGCCCAGGAATTTCGAGCTGATCCGCGACATCTGCGCCGCCATCGACATTCCGGTGCAGTTGGGCGGCGGCATCCGCGATATCGAAACGGCCAGAAAGTATATCGAAGCCGGGGTTCACCGGCTGATCATCGGCACCATGGCCCTGGAAAACCCGGACCTGTTCACCGATCTGTGCGCGGCCCTGCCCGGACGGATCGGCGTGTCCCTGGACGCCGTGGACGGCAGGCTCAAGACCAAGGGCTGGGTGGCGGATGCCGGGCTGACCGTGGACGACGTGCTGCCGCGCCTGGAAAACGACGGCGTCCGCTTCATCGTGTACACGGACATTTCCCGGGACGGCATGCAGACCGGCGTCAACGTGGACGGTCTGGCCAGCCTGTGCGGCAAGACAAGCATCCCGGTCATTGCGGCGGGCGGCGTACACACCCTGGACGACATCAGGAATCTCTACCCTTTGTCCCGCAATGGATTGGAAGGGGCCATCTCCGGCCGGGCCATCTACGTGGGCACCCTGGACGTGAAAGAGGCCAACGCCTGGATCGACGCCCAGTAGGCCGGGTCGGAGTCGCCCTTGGCGGCAAAGCGCATGAAAAATCCCCGGAACCCTTTGGTCCCGGGGATTTTTTTATCTTGTCCCTCCCGGATGTTTCCTTACTTCTCGGTGTACATATGCACATCCTGCTGGGGGTAGGGGATGGAGATGCCTTCCATGTCGAAGACCAGCTTCACCTTTTCGGTCAGGGCGAAGTACACGCCCCAGTAGTCCGAGGTCTTGCACCAGGGCCGGACCACGAAGTTGACCGAGGAATCGGCCAGCTCCAGGACCTCGATCTGCGGGGCCGGGTCGGACAGCACGCGCGGCTCCTCGGACACGATCTTTTCCAGGAACTGCTTGGCCTTGAGCAGGTCGTCGCCGTAGCCGATGCCGAAGACCAGGTCCACGCGCCGGGTGTCCCTGGCGGTGACGTTGGTGATGGTCCCGCCGAGCACGGCGGAGTTGGGCACGGTGATGACCCGGTTGTCCGGGGTGGTCAGCACGGTGTTGAAGATGTTGACCTCGGCCACGGTGCCGGATTCACCGGCCACGGTCACGAAGTCGCCGCGTTTGAACAGGCCGAGCATGATGAGCATGACGCCCGCCGCGAAGTTGGACAGGGAGTCCTTCAGGGCGAGGCCCACGGCCAGGCCTGCGGCGCCGAGCACGGCCAGGAACGAGGTGACGTTGATGCCCGCCTGGCCCAGCGCCGCGACGACCACGGCGGCCAGCATGACGTAATAGATGATGTTTCGCAGGAAGGGTCTGAGCGTTTCGTCCACATTGGCCCTGGTCATCAGTTTCTTGCAGAGGTTCGCCAGGTATTTGGCTACCCAGCGGCCGACCAGGAAGATGAGCAGCGCGACGATGATGCGCAGCCCGTATTCCGTGGCGTAGAAGTAGAGTGAGTTGCAGAGTCCCTGAAAGTCTATCCCGTTCATGGTTCCTCCTCAATAGGGTGACATTGTCTAGTGGGAATCCCTATCACAAAGAACAGGCGCGCGGAATAGGATATTGCATCATTTGGCGGTGAAGTTATTCGTTGCCCCACTTTCCTGTTTCCTCGATGCGGATGTACTTCTGGAAGGTGTAGTAGAATCCGGCCAGCGCGTTGCACAGCCCGGCCGTGCCGTCCAGGAAGCCGAGCTTGAGGATGTAGAGCTTGATGAACCGCATCTTGGCGTGGAGCAGGGCGTTGAGCCAGCCGCCTGCCGCGCCCTTTTCGCGCAGGGCGGCCGCGCCCTCCTCGGCGTAGTAGTTGATCTTCTCCATGTGCTGGTGGAAGGACTCGTAGGGGTAGTGCAGGATGTCGCCGGAAAGCTTCAACGATTCGCCCAGGGGGGTGAAGTGGTAGTGCGCGCCCGAGGCGGTCACCTCCATTTTGCCCGTGCGGAACACCCGGAAGAGATAATCGGGATACCAGCCGGAATGCTTCATGAACCTGTTGAAATAGAAGGAGCTGCGTGGAACGAAGTAGCCCGCCACCCGGTCCGGGCTGCGGAGCTTGCCGAGGATGTTCTCCCGCAGTTCATCGGTCAGGTATTCGTCCTGGTCCAGGGACACGACCCAGGTGGTGGCCACCTTGGAAAGCGCCAGCTTGAACTGGTCCACCGGGCCGGGCCAGGGGTTGACGATGACGCGCGCGCCGCAGGCTTCGGCGATCTCCCGCGTCCGGTCCGAGGAGTCGGAGTCCACAACCAGCAACTCGTCGCAGAATTCAAGGGACTTGAGACATTTTTCGAGCAGCCGCTCGCCGTTGTACGTCAGGACCAGTCCGGTCACGGATTCTCGATGCATAACCTTGCTCCTCGGAATAGGTGAGGCACTTTACGTCTTTCTCTCTTTTCGGTCCAATGGAAACCGCCCGCGCGCGAGAAAGGCCCCGGTCCGCATGCGGATCGGGGCCTTGCGTAGCTTGCGTCAAGGCGGTCAGATCTTCTTGTCGGCTGCTTCCCTGCCGGGCAGGACGAGGTTGAGGACCACGCCCGCGATGGCGCCCAGGCCGATGCCCTTGAGGTCGGTGACGCCGATGTTCAGGACCATGCCGCCCAGGCCGAAGACCATGATGATGGCGATGATGACCATGTTGCGCGGCTGCATCAGGTCGAGCTGGGACCGCACCAGGGTGGACAGGCCGATGACCGTGATCGCTCCGAAGAGGAGCAGCATGATGCCGCCCATGACCGGCATGGGAATGGTGTTGAGCAGCCCGCCGAGCTTGCCCACGAAGGCCAGCAGGATGGCGGTGAAGGCCGCCCAGGTCATGATGGCCGGGTTGAAGGCGCGGGTCAGTGCCACGGCCCCGGACACCTCGGAGTAGGTGGTGTTCGGGGGACCGCCGAGCATGGAGGCGAAGGAGGTGGCCACGCCGTCGCCGAGCATGGTGTTCTGAATGCCGGGGTCTTTGACGTAGTCTTTGCCGGAGATGGAGCCGATGGCCAGGATGTCGCCGAAGTGCTCGATGGCCGGGGCGATGGCGATGGGCACCACGTACAGGATGGCTTCCCAGCTCCAGGTGGGGAAGGTGAAGTTGGGGATGGCGAAGATCGGGGCGTCCTTGAGGGAGGCGAAGCTGATCAGCGTGCCGTCCATCCAGGGGGCGATGGCCATGCCTCCGACCTTGCCGTCCACGGCCGAGGCCACGAAGGACTCGTACATGGAGGCGGAGATGCCGGTGGCGTCCATGAGCAGGGAGCATATGTACCCGGCGGCGATGCCGCACAGGATGGGGATGAGCTTGAACCAGCCCCTGCCGAGCAGGGAGAAGAGGATGGTGGTCAAAAGGGCCACGCCCGCCACGATCATGGAGGGCGCCTTGGGTTCGATCCAGACCGCGCCGTTGTGCCCCAGCGCCATGTTGACGGCCACCGGGGCCAGGATCAGGCCGATGAGCATGATGACCGGGCCGGTGACCACGGGGGGCAGCAGGCGGTGCAGGAAGTCGGAGCCGAAAAAGCGGATGAGCACGCTGATGACGATGTACAGGCCGCCCGCCGCCACCAGGCCGCACATGATCTCAGGGTAGGTGAACTCGCCCTGCTGGGCCGCGAACAGCGGCGGCAGGAAGGCGAAGCTGGAGGCCAGGAAGACCGGCACCTTGCCCTTGGTTATCAACTGGAAGATCAGCGTGCCGACACCGGCCGTGAACAAAGCCACGTTGGAGTCGATGCCGGTCAGGATGGGGACCAGCACCAGCGCCCCGAAGGCCACGAACAGCATCTGTGCGCCGAGCAGCGCTTGTTTCGGGTTGAAATCGTATTCTGTGGAATGAACGTCACTCATAATTAACCAACTCCTCCCGGGTTGGAGACGCGCGGCGAAGCGGTCGCTTCCCTTCGCGGCTCGGTTGATGGTTGCCCCCCAATTGCGAAAACCGCAAAAAAAGACACGCCGTGAAGCGTGTCCTTTCACCTACTTGGTGCCGAATATCTTGTCTCCCGCGTCGCCGAGACCCGGAATGATGTATCCAATGTCGTTGAGTTTCTCGTCCACCGCCGCAGTGTAGATGTCCACGTCGGGATGGTCCCCCAGAATTCGGTCGATACCCTCGGGGGCGGCGCACAGAAACAGGCCGCGGATGGAGTTGCAGCCCGCGTCCTTGAGCAGCCGGATGGTGGCGTCCAGGGTGCCGCCGGTGGCCAGCATGGGATCGAGGATCAGCGCGATGCGCTCGTCGATCTTGTTGGCCAGCTTGACGTAATACTGGACGGGCTTGAGGGTTTCCTCGTCGCGGTAGAAGCCGACGACGGACGCCTTGGCCCCGGGAATCATGTCGAACACGCCGTCCATCATGCCCAGGCCCGCGCGCAGGATGGGCACCACAGTGACCTTCTTGCCCTTGATTCGTTCGACCTCGACCTTGCCCGCCCAGCCCTGGATGGTTACTTTCTCGGTCTCGAAATCCTTGGTGGCCTCGTACGTCAGAAGCCGGGTGATTTCGTTGGCCAGCAAACGGAAATGGCTGGTGGAAATGTCGTGCTCGCGGAGCAGTCCGACCTTGTGCCGGATGAGCGGATGGTCGACCAGGTGTAAGGCCATTGTGCCTCCTTGGTGGTGTTTGTGATATTCTCTAGGGAAAGTTTCAATTGCGCAAAAATTTTCTTTTTCTATGCCGAACAACAGACATGGTCAAGGTCCGAAATCATAATCATGGAATGCATAAAATCAATTTGAATTTTACTTTCCAATGATTCCCGGTATATCCTCGGAACATGGGCGAAAACGAAAAAAATCTTTTTTGGGAACGGACCGCCGGACCGGCGGACAGCGGCGAGCGCCTGGACAAATTCTGGGCGGGCGAACTGGCCGGGGAGGGCGTGTCGCGCGGCCGGGTGAAGGGCTGGATCGAGGACGGTCTGGCCACGGTGAACGGCGCGGTGGCGGACAAGGGCAAGCATCGGATTTGCGAGGGCGACGCCCTGGTCATCGGGGCCGCCGGGACCGGGGCGGCCGAGGACGCCCCGCAGCCCGTGGCGGGGGACCTGCCCGCCCTGTACGAGGACGACCATCTCCTTGTCATCGACAAGCCCGCCGGGGTGACCGTCCATCCCGCGCCCGGCGAACCCGGCCCCACTTTGGTCAATTTCCTTTTGCACCAGTACCCGGACATGGCGGCCGACCGTTCCGGCATGGACGGGCAGCGGCCGGGCATCGTCCACCGGCTGGACAAGGACACCTCCGGGGTCATGGTTGTGGCCCGCACCGAGCAGGCCCGGCTGAAGCTGGCCGCGGACTTTGCAAAGCGGCGCACGCGCAAGGTCTACCTGGCCATCGTCCACGGCTGCCCCGAGCCGCGCGAGGGCGTCATCGACGCGCCCATCGGGCGGCATCCGACCCAGAAGACCCGCATGGCCGTGCCGGAAAAGGGCGGGCGCGAGGCCCGGAGCGCGTACAAGGTGATCTGGACCGGCCCTCGCGGGCTGGCCAGCCTGGTCATGGTCCGCATCTTCACCGGCCGCACTCATCAGATCCGCGTCCACATGGCCCACATCGGCCACCCGCTTCTGGGCGACGCGGTCTACGGGCCGCGCGAGAACGCCGAGTGGTCGCGCCGCGCCGACTCCCTGGCCTCCCTGGCCCCGCGCCAGATGCTCCACGCCTTTTATCTCTCCGTAACCCACCCGGTGAGCGGCGAGCGGGTGTCCCGGTGGCTCACGCCTCCCGAGGACTTCAGGCGGCTGCTGGCCGGGCTGACCCGCGAGTGCCTGCGCGTGGGCATCGTGGGCATGCCCGGCTGCGGCAAGTCCGCCCTGCTGGGCCAGCTCAAGGACATGGGCCTTCCCTGTTTTTCCGCCGACGCGTCCGTGGCCCGGCTTTATGGCCCGGACGGCGACGGCGCGGCCATGATCCGTCGGCGCTTCGGCGGGCGGTACACCCTGGACGACGGCGCGGTGGACAAACCCGGCCTGTTCGCGGCCATGCGCGAATCCGAGTCCGTGCGCCGTGACGTCATGGACATGGTCCATCCCATGGTCCGCCACGAGTGCGAGGAGTTCTTCAAGGCCCACCGCGACGAACCGGCCGCCTATGCCGAGATTCCGCTGCTTCTCGAAGGAGGCTGGCGGGAGACGGGGCAGGTGGACATGGTGGCGGGCGTGGCCTGCCCCGACGGCAAGCGGACCGGCGAGCTGCGCGAGAGGCGGGGGCTGGACAGGGAGACCCTGGCCGTGTTCGATTCCTGGCAGTGGCCCGAGGACCGTAAGCTCGAAGCCTGCGACCTGGTCCTCGACAACGACCGGGGCCTGGACGAGTTGCGCGCCGAGGCGGCACGCCTTAAGGACGAGGCCGAACAGCGGCACGCGGGGCGCAACCGGGCGTTTGACGAGCGGCTGGACGGGCTGTGGCCCGAATTGGCCGCCGACATCGACAAGGAGGGGACCGAACCGTGATTCCCCTGCGCGACAACGTGCCCCGCGTGAACAAGCCCTATGCGGTGAGCGCCATCATCGCCATCAATGCGGTGGCGTTCCTGTACACCGTGGGGTTGGACCCGCGCAGCCAGGCCTACCTGTATCATCTGCTGGGCGTGGTTCCGGCCCGCTTCTTCCAGCCGGACTGGGCGGCCTGGGCCGGGTATCCCAAGACCATGGGCTGGCCGTTCCTGACCTACATGTTCCTGCACGGCGGCTGGCTGCACGTCATCATGAACATGTGGATGCTGTGGATATTCGGCGACAACATCGAGGACGTCACCGGGCACGTCCGGTTCGTGGTCTTCTATGTGCTCTGCGGGCTGCTCGCCGTGACCCTGCACATGGCCTTCGAGCAGAACTCGCCCATTCCCATCGTGGGCGCGTCCGGGGCCATCGCCGGGGTCATGGGCGCGTATATCGTGCTCTATCCCCACGGCCGGGTGCTGGTCATGATACCGATCATCATCTATCCGCTGATCGTGCGCGTCCCGTCCTCGCTGTTCCTGGGCGTCTGGTTCGTCATCCAGCTGGTGTCCGGCCTCTCCTCGCAGATGCAGCCAGCCCACGGGGTGGCCTGGTGGGCGCACGTGGGCGGATTCATCGCGGGCATCGTGCTGATCAACTATTTCCGCAGGCCCGGCGCGTGCGTGTATTGCTACAACCCGGACACGCGCGACTACGATCCCGACCGGGAACCCCCGGCCGACGACCGCCCGGACCGTCGCTGATTCCGGCTATTTTTCGCGCAGCCGTCCGGCCAGATCCCATTCATCGACCAGCTTCGCCACCGAGGGGGGGACAAGGTGACGCCATTCCCGGCCGTCGCGGATGGCCGCCCGCACATTTTTGCCTTCGATGTCCTTTTCGGACGAGGGCCGTTCCCACAGGACCTGGGTGCGGAGGCCGTGGGCCTCGAAGCGGCGCTTCTTTTCCCGGCCCCAATCGTCGTAGATGGTCAGGAAATAGACCGCCTCGGCAGGGCAGTGGCGGTCGTACAGCTCCGGGCGGCAGATGGGAAAGGGCACGATGTCGAAGGTTTCGGGGTCCACCCCGGCCTCGACCAGGGCGGCCCGGATCATGGTTGCGCGTTCTTCGTAGCTCAGCGGGTTGTTGGCGCGGCTTGAGCGGGCCGGGTCGGCCGCCTCGTCGCGGGTGGACGCCGCGTCCGGGTTGGTCACGCCGATGATCAGGTGCTTGCACAACCGCTTGCCCGCCAGCAGGTAGGTCAGGTGGTCATTGTGCAGTATCTGGAATCGGCCGTGGATGAAACCGAGGGGATGGATGTCTGTCATGGCTTCGGGTCCGGGTCGAGGGTGAACGGAAGATGGTCGCCGGGCCAGTATTCCACGGGGGCCGGGCAGTCGCGGATGCCTTCCAGGCGGGCCTTGTCCAAATGGTTGAGGATGGTCAGCAGCAGTTCCCGGCCGCGCATGCAGCCGAGGCAGCCGCCGGCCGCGCTGATCTCGTCGAAGGCGTCCACGCGGTCGCGGCGCACGCCGTCGCCCACGATCATCAGCGGCACGGGCTCGCCCGAGTGGATGAGCGGGCCGCAGCTCGGGGTGGAGTGGTCCGCGGTCACGACCAGAAGCGGGGACGCATCGGGGTCGAGCGGTTCCAGGGCCGAGGCCAGTCCCCGGTCCAGGGATTCGATGACCTGGACCTTGGCGGCCGGGTCCTTGGTGTGCGCGGCCTGGTCCGGGGTCTTGGTGTGGACGTGGATGAAATCGTATTCGGACGTTTTTTTCAGGGCGAGCCGGACGCGTTCGGCCATGTCGCCGCCGGGGTCTCCGGTGTCCGTTGCCCGGTGAAAGTCCATGCCCGTGAACCGGGCCAGGCCCGCGTACATGGCCCCGCCGGCGATGGACAACCCGCGCAGGCCGTACCGTTCGCGGAAGGGCGGGCAATCCGTGAGCCGTCCGGCCCGCTGGGTGACCAGGCCGGTGGCCGGGGCCAGTTTTTCGGCCAGCCGCGCACGGTTGACCGGGGCCTCCCGAAGCCGGTGATAGGCGTCGATCAGGAACGCCCGCAGCGCCCCGGCCGTGCCCTGGGCCGCCGGGTCGTGCTCATGCTCACGCAGGGGCAGCAGGGCGGGAATGGGCCTGCCGTCCACCATGGGATTGGTGTCCGTGACATGCGGGCTGACCGGGCCTGTCAGGCGCAGCACACCGAACAGACCGCCCACCGGGTGGAGGGTGATCCGTATGCCGTCCCGCTCAAAGGGCGGGATGGCGTCGAACAGGGCGCGGCATTCGTCCGGTTCCATTCGGACCTTGTCGCGCGCCAGGAACAGGCGGCCGTCCGCATCGGCCTTCACGTGGGCGAAATGGGAGAGCACGGCCACGTCGTCCGGGCCGAGGTCCACGCCCGCGCCCAGGGCCTCCAGAGGGCCGCGTCCGGGAAATTCGCCGGGCGCGCCGCCGAAGATGGCGAAGTGCGCGTTCTCGCTGGGCAGGGGCTGTCCGAACCGCGTGGCGTGGTACAGGCCGGTGGCCCCCAGGGAGGCCAGCCGGTCGAGAAACGGCGTGTCGGCCGCCTGCAGGGGCGTGCGATGGCCGAGCCGCGCATGGGCGCGGTCCCCCAGGCCGTCGAGGAGAATGAGCAGGCAGGCATCAGGCACGCCGGACTCCGGGGAAACCCGTTATCGTATAGATATTATAAATGCCGAGCATTGAATGCATCTACTATATGATGTTGCCTTTCTGTTTGGCGCGGTTCATAATTATCATATGCGTATGGATCTTCATGTTCATTCCACCTGTTCCCCGTGCAGCCGCATGACGGCTTCGGAAATTCTGGCCCATGCCCGTGCCAGGGGGCTGGACGGCGTGTGCTTCACGGACCACGACACTATGGATGTCTTGGCACAAATCAGGGAAGGTTTCCAGTCCGACGGACTGTTTGTCGCCGTGGGCATGGAGTATGCCACGCCGCAGGGCGATTTTCTGGTTTTCGGGAACGTGGAGTCCCTGCAGTGCGGGCTGGACGGCGAGTCGTTGCTGTGCCGGGTCCGCGACCTGGGCGGCGCGGCCGTGGCCGCCCATCCGTTTCGGCACGCCCGCCCGGTCGATCCGGCCGTGTTCGACAGCGGCCTGTGCCGCCTGGTGGAGGTGGATAACGGCCGGAATTCCGCCGAGGAAAACGAGCGGGGCCTGTCCCTGGCCCTGCGCCGCCGCATGATCCAGGTGGCCGGTTCCGACGCCCACCGGCTGGACGAACTGGGCCGCCGCCCCACGGAATTCACGGTTCCCGTGCGCTGCCGGGCCGATCTGGTACACGCCCTGAACAACGGCTTGTGCC
The DNA here is from genome assembly GCA_015709315.1 of Desulfovibrionaceae bacterium. Classification (GTDB taxonomy): domain Bacteria; phylum Desulfobacterota; class Desulfovibrionia; order Desulfovibrionales; family Desulfovibrionaceae; genus Pseudodesulfovibrio. The sequence goes on along the minus strand of JACCQI010000024.1, from coordinate 2,405 downwards.
ATCCCGCCCGGTCCTGGCAAGCCGCCATCTGATTCCTTTCCCTCCCGTGCCCGGCCTGTTGCCGGGCTTCTTGTTTCCGGTCGCGATCCGCGTCGCCGATTGTTTCATGCCGCCATTGACAATGTTGTGTAAAAGCCTGTGGAAAACTTTTGCGGGAGTTTGCCCGCCGGGCTTGACACATGGTTGCGGGGGATTACCTTAAGATGGCGATGAGATAACCTTGCTGCAATTGCGAAGGACAGCGACTGGAATGGAATATAAAGACTACTACAAACTCCTCGGGGTTTCGCGCTCCGCTTCCAAGGATGAGATCGGCAAGGCCTTCAAGAAGCTGGCCAGAAAATACCATCCCGACCTCAATCCCAACAACCCGGAAGCCGAGGCGAAGTTCAAGGAGATCAACGAAGCGTACGAAGTCCTCAAGGACGAGAAGAAACGCAAACTCTACGACCAGTTCGGCTCCAACTGGGAGCACGGGCAGAATTTCCAGCCGCCGCCGGGCTATGAAAACGCCGATTTCGGCGGCTTTTCCGGGTTCGGAGGCGGCGGCGCCAGCGGGTTCTCCGACTTCTTCGAGACCATATTCGGCGGCGGTGGCGGCGGTTTTCGCGGCGGCTTCCAGCAGGGAGGCTTCCAGCAGGGCGGCTATCAGCAGGGCGGCTATCAGCCCCGTCCGCGACGCGGCTCGGACGCCGAGGCGTCCTATGAGCTGACCCTGGAAGAGGCGTACCGGGGCGGCCGGAAATCCATCACCCTGCAGGAGCAGGTTTCCGGTCCCGAGGGCATTCCCCGCATGGCCACCAAGACCTTGGAGGTCACGGTGCCCGCGGGCATCCGCGACGGCCAGAAGATCCGTCTGGCGGGCCAGGGCAATCCCGGCGTGAACGGCGGCCCCAAGGGCGACCTGTACCTGAAGATCAGGCTCACGCCCCACCATATGTTCAAGGTGGCGGACGCGGACGTCATCCTCGATCTGCCCCTCGCCCCGTGGGAGGCGGCGCTGGGCGCGACTCTGCGCGTGCCGACCCTGGACGGCGCGGTGGAGATGAAGATCCCGCCGGGCATCAGCTCGGGCAAGAAGCTTCGGATCAAGGGGCGCGGCCTCGGGTCCGGGGCCAGGAAGGGCGACCAGTACGTGCGCATCATGATCCACGTGCCGGAGCGGCTGTCCGAAAAGGAACGCGAACTCATGGAAAAGCTGCGCGACGCGTCCGGCTTCAAGCCCAGGACGTTCTAAGGGGGCGACATGACCACGAAGAAACTACAGCAGATGTTCTTGCAGCTTCCCGGCCTCAACCTGCCGGAGCGCAGCGAATACGTGGCCTGGGCGCAGCTCGTCCAGTTGACGTCCATCCAGCCCGCCGAGGTCGCCGAACTGGTGGACCTGGGCTGGATCAGCCCCAAGCGGACCGGCGCGGACGAGTACCTGTTCCGGCTGCGCGACGTCTACCGCATCCACAAGCTCATGCGCCTGGTCCATGACCTGGACGTGAATTTCAATTCCGGGTCCATCATCGTCGATCTGCTCGACAGGGTGGAGGAGCTGGAAAAGGAAGTCGAAGAGCTCAAAAGGCTCATCTAAAATATACAAGGGGGTATCGATTATGGATCCGAATACCTTTACGAAAAAAACGCAGGAAGCCGTGTCCGAGGCCCAGAACCTGGCCATCCGGCATGGGCACCAGCAAATAGATTGCGAACACCTGATGCACGCCCTGGTGGCGCAGGAACAGGGGCTGGCGGGCCAGATATTGCGCAAGCTGAACATCGCGCCCGACGCCTACCTGGGAGCCATCGACGCCGAGATCGCCAGGATGCCGAGTGTGTCCGGCCCCGGCGCGCGCCCGGACCAGATCATGATCACGCCGCGCATGCAGCAGGCGCTGGTCGCGGCCGACGATATGCGCAAGCGCATGAAGGACGAGTTCGTGTCCGTGGAGCACGTGTTCACGGCGCTGATGAACGAACCCGCGTCCACGGGCGTGGGCCGCGTGAACAAGCAGTTCTCTCTGGACAAGGACAAGGTCCTGAAGGTCTTGGAGGAGGTGCGCGGCAAGCAGCGCGTCACCTCGGACAACCCCGAGGCCACCTATGATTCGCTGAAGAAGTACGGCCGCGACCTGGTGGAGGAGGCCCGCTCGGGCAAGCTCGACCCGGTCATCGGCCGCGACTCCGAGATCCGGCGCGTCATCCGCATCCTGTCGCGGCGCACCAAGAACAACCCGGTGCTCATCGGCGAGGCGGGCGTGGGCAAGACGGCCATCGCCGAAGGGTTGGCCCAGCGCATCGTCAAGGGCGACGTGCCCGAGGGGCTGAAGGAAAAGACCGTGTTCTCGCTGGACATGTCCGCACTCATCGCCGGGGCCAAGTACCGCGGCGAGTTCGAGGAGCGGCTCAAGGCCGTG
>JACCQI010000023.1 GCA_015709315.1 Desulfovibrionaceae bacterium | reverse complement strand
TCCCCCGGACCCCCATCCCCTCCTTTTCCCAAACTTTTTGTCTACGCATTCGCGCGGTTCGGGGGGAGGCGGAAAAGTTGTCTTCGTGGGGGTGGGCTCCGGCGAGCCCACTATGTCAAAGAGGCGTGCGGGGGCGTCGGCCCCGGCACGCCGTCACATTTTCTTAAGCGAACTGTTCCAGGAAACGGACGTCGTTCTCAAAGAACATGCGCAGGTCGCCGATGCCGTACTTCAGCATGGCCACGCGCTCGATGCCCAGGCCGAAGGCGAAGCCGGTGTACAGCTCCGGATCATAGCCCACGGACTTGAACACGTTGGGATCGACCATGCCGCAGCCCAGGATCTCGACCCAGCCCGTGCCCTTGCACACGCGGCAGGTGTGGCCGTCGGCCTCGCCCTTGCCGCCGCACATGACGCAGGAGATGTCCACCTCGGCGCTGGGTTCGGTGAAGGGGAAGAAGCTCGGCCGGAAGCGAACCTCGGTCCTGGCGCCGAATATCTTGCGGACGAACACGGTGAGCGTGCCGCGCAAATCGGCCATGGACACGTGGTGATCGACCAGCAGCCCCTCGATCTGGTGGAACATGGGGGTATGGGTCAGGTCGGAGTCGCGGCGGTAGACCTTGCCGGGCGCGATGACGGCCACGGGCGGCTGCTGCTTGAGCATGCTGCGGATCTGCATGCCCGAGGTGTGGGTCCTGAGCACGATGTTGTCCGAAACGTACAGGGTGTCCTGCATGTCGCGGGCCGGGTGCTCGGGCGGGATGTTCAGGGCCTCGAAGTTGTGCCAGTCGTTCTCGACCTCAGGGCCGGAGACATGCTCGAAGCCGAGGCCGCCCAGGACGTTGCAGATATCCTCCATGACCAGGGTGACCGGATGGAGCGAGCCTGCCCACGGCCTGCGGCCCGGCATGGAGGGGTCGAACTTGGACAGCGCCTGGCTCGACTCGGCCACGGACAGCTCGGACTCCCAGCCGTCCAGAAGTTCGGTGATGCGCTGCTTGACCTCGTTGGCCTTCTTGCCGCCTGCGGGCTTGTCGCAGTTTTCGAGCTTGCCGAGACAGCCCATGAGGCCGGCCAGCCGGCCCTTGCGGCCCAGAAACTCGATGCGGAGTTCCTCCAACGCCTTCAACGAACAAGCCTGGCCCTTGCGAGATTCGCAATCCTGGGCCAGGCTGTCGAGTCCTTCCAGGAAGGACTTCAATTCATTACTCACGATTTAGCTCACTTTGGCTTTTGCGGCCTCTGCGATTTTGGCGAACACCTGGGGATCGCGGACCGCCATGTCCGCCAGGACCTTGCGGTTCAGCTCGATGCCGGCCAGCTTCAGGCCGTTCATCAGACGGCTGTAGGACAGGCCGTTGATGCGGGCGGCGGCGTTGATGCGCATGATCCACAGCTTGCGAAATTCGCGTTTCTTGCGCTTGCGGTCACGGTATGCGTTGCACAGGGCCTTTTCAACGCGCTCGCGCGCGGTGCGGTACAGGCGGGAACCCGCGCCGCGATAGCCCTTGGCCATCTTCAGGTATTTGTTGTGACGCCTCTTGGCGGCGACACCGCGTTTAACTCTCATGGTTAAACCTCCATCTTTTTTTACCTCCCGGGCCGGACGGACTCCCCCGACGAGGCAGATTCTACAGGGTTAATGATTCGATCAACGGGCCTTAATCTGAAGCCGGGTCGGACGGCGTGCGGGGCATACCCGCTTGCCGAACGCCGCCGACGGGCGTGTATCAGATCAAACTAACCGTTGGGCAACTGACGACGTACAGCCTTCATGTTGGCGGAGTCCACGGTGGTGGACTGGCCCAGGCGACGCTTCCTCTTGGCATTCTTCTTGGTCAGAATGTGACGGAGGTTTTTGCGGCGACGCTTGAACTTGCCGGTGGCGGTCCGGGAGAACCGCTTGGCTGCTGCGCGACGGGTTTTGATCTTGGGCATAGTAACTCCTTGATATGGGGAAGATTCCCCGTAAACCGAATATCCGGTTATTTCTTCACCGGAGCAAGCATCATGGTCATGGTCCGTCCCTCAGACATGGGCTTGCTCTCGACTTTGGCGAGATCCTGGGTGTCCTCGACAACGCGGTCGAGCATGGTCAGACCGCGGTCCTTGTGGACGATCTCGCGTCCCCGGAAGAAGATGGTCACCTTGCAGCGGTCACCGCCTTCCAGAAATTTAACTATCTTCTTGAGCTTGGTCTGGTAATCGTGCTCATCGGTCTTCGGCCGGAACTTGACTTCCTTGATCTTGATCACGGTCTGTTTCTTCTTGGCCTCCTGCAGCTTCTTCTGCTGCTGGTACTTGAACTTCCCGTAATCCATGATCTTGCAAACAGGCGGATCGGCATTGGGCGCGACCTCCACAAGGTCGAGTCCCTTCTCGCGCGCACGGTCCAGTGCGTCGCGGGTTGCCATCACTCCCAACTGTTCGCCGTCATCGTCCACGACCCGCACCTTGGGGATGCGAATCCTTTCGTTGCGCCGGACGTCGTCACGTTTCTGACCCCGGCGGTCGTTACCCCGAAAAGCTATAGCTCATTCCTCCTGCTTCGAAAGGAGCCCTTGCGGCGTCAAGCATCAGCCGCGCGGCCTCTTCCAATGTCACCATACCGGGGTCCTCGCCGTCTCGCGAACGAACGTTGACACTCCCGGCCTCAACCTCTTTGTCACCGATTACCAACATGAACGGGATCTTCTCAACCTGAGCTTCCCGTATCTTGTATCCGAGCTTCTCGTTGCGGGAATCCGCGTCGATGCGGATGCCCTTTGCAGCGAAGAACTTCTCGGCTTTCTTCATGAAATCAAGCTGCGCGTCGGTCACGTTCAGCAGACGTGCCTGCACCGGAGCCAGCCAAACAGGATACGCACCCGCACAGTGCTCCGTCAAGACGCCGATGAAGCGTTCGATGGAGCCGAGCATGGCGCGATGGATCATAACGGGCCGGTGCCTCTCACCGTCCTCGCCGACATATACTATGTCAAAGCGCTCTGGCAAGGTGAAATCGACTTGAATTGTGCCGCATTGCCAGGACCGGCCGATGGAGTCGCGCAGGTGGAAGTCGATCTTGGGACCGTAAAACGCGCCGTCGCCCTCGTTGACCTGATATTGCATGCCCGATTTGTCCAATGCATGGCGCAATCCCTCGGTGGCCAACTCCCAGTCCTCGTCCGTGCCGATGGACTTTTCGGGCCGAGTGGACAGCTCCACGTCGAACTCGTAGTCGAACAGCGCGTAGATGTCCTGGTAGAACTTGATGAGGTCGAGGATCTCCTCCTCCACCTGGTCGGGACGGCAGATGATGTGCGCGTCGTCCTGGGTGAAGGTGCGCACGCGCATCAGCCCGTGCAGCACGCCGGACTTCTCGTGGCGGTGGACCACGCCCAGCTCGAAGTAGCGCTGGGGCAGGTCGCGGTAGCTCATGATCTTTCTTTTATAGATGATCATGTGCGCCAGGCAGTTCATGGGCTTGATGCCGTACGCCTGGTCGTCGATCTCCGTGAAGTACATGTTTTCACGGTAATTGTCGTAATGGCCCGACTTCTCCCACAGCTCGCGCTTGAGGATGATCGGTCCCTGCACCAGCTCGTAGCCGCGCTTCAGGTGCTCCTTGCGCTCGAAGTCCTCCAGGATGGCCCGGAGCAGCATGCCGCGGGGATGCCACAGGGACATGCCCGGGCCGATCTCCTCGGAGAAGGAGAACAGGTCGAGCTGCTTGCCGAGCTTGCGGTGGTCGCGCTTCTTGGCTTCTTCGAGACGGTTGAGGTGCTTCTTGAGCGCCTTGGGATCGTTCCACGCGGTGCCGTATATGCGCTGCAACTGCTTGTTCTTCTCGTCGCCGCGCCAATAGGCCCCGGCCACGGACAGCAGCTTGAACGCCTTGATCTGGCCGGTGCGGGCCACGTGCGGGCCGCGGCACAGGTCCACGAAGTCGCCCTGGGTGTAGACGGAAAACTCGTCGCCGCCCAGGTCGTCCATGATCTCGGGCTTGTAGTCCTCGCCCATGTCCTTGAAGAGCTTCACGGCGTCGGCCTTGCACAGTACCGAGCGCGCAAACTCCTTGTTCGCGCCCACCGAGGAGAGCATTTCCTTCTCGATGGCCTCCAGGTCCTCGGGCGTGAACGGGCGTTCGAAATCGAAATCGTAGTAGAACCCGTCCTTGATGGCCGGGCCGATGGTCACCTTGGCGGCGGGGAAAAGCTTCTTGACGGCCTCGGCCATGAGGTGGGCGGCGGAATGGCGGATGATGTCCAGCCCTTCCTCGGAATCCTCGAGAACCGGCGCGATGGCGGTGCAGTCGGCGGGAACGGTCGCGGACAGGTCAAGGGTTGTGTCGCCGCACTGGGCGGCCACTACCTTCTTGAACTGCTTCTTGGACAAGCCCTCTGCCAGGGCATCGGCACACGACGCCCCGTCGGCCAAATCAACCTGCTTGCCAGCGACTTCGATCTGCACTTTTCCTGTCTCCTTTCCCGGCCAACAGGCCGGAACCATTAAAACAATGAAAGGGAGGCCAAAGGCCTCCCTTCCGGGGATGTTCTGGTAGGCGCGGAGGGATTTGAACCCACGACCCTTTGCACGTCAAGCAAATGCTCTCCCCCTGAGCTACGCGCCTTCTCGTCGAAGCGGAGTGAATAACTATATGGACCCCGGTTGGTTGTCAAGCACGAGGTGAGAATTTTTTGGTTTTTTTGCACCAACGCAAGACAGCACCCGCCCCCGCCCTTGCCCGGCGCGCGCACTCTCCCCTATCCGAGGCGCTCCAGGGCTTCACCGACCAACGCTCCCACGGTCGAATCCACGATGGCGTCGTTGCGGAAGGTCCGCACGGGCGCGTCGTCGCCGCGCAGGGCCTCAAACCTCTCCCTGCCCCCCTTGGCCCCGATCAGGCCCAGGGTCCAGGCCGCATAGGCCCGGTTGTAGGCGTCCCCGTCGTCCAGGCCCGCGACCAGAAAGCGTTCGCCGTGGGCCACCAGCTCCGGGCGCACGGACGCCAGCCGGGCCAGGCCCCAATAGACGTCGCGCCGCAGCTCCGGGTGGTCCAGGAAATTGCCGTCGCACTCGGCGTCGCAGAAGATGTAGGAGGCGAGTATCTTGTGGAACTCCCTGGCGATGCGCTCGTTGCGCGCCATGGCCTCGCCCATGAAGCAGGGAATGGACCAGCCCAGATTCCCGGACTCCTCGTTCATGTACCACATGAGCGTCCGCATGAGCACCCGCGCCTTTTCCATGGACGCCTGGGCCAGCCGGTCCGCGACCATGCCGAAGGCCGTGACCGAGCGCCAGCGGACCGCCTCGTCCTTGTCCAGGCGAAGATTCAAGAGGGGCGCGGCCAGGTCGCCCGGCCGGTATTCGTCCAGCTCGACCAGCCGGTCGCGCCAGTCGTCGGCGGCCAGGATTTCCCGGACCTGTCTTTTCGTATTGCGGAAACGGGGCATATCAGTATCCTCCGGACTGAAAAAGGGAGCCGTCCTCGGACAGCTCCCTTAATATAATCATCTTTTTCAAGGTCGCAACAGGAATCAATCCTATTTGTTGTTTTCCTCGATTTCCTTTTTGAGTTCCTCGGACACCTCGAAGCCGGACTCCTCGGCCTTCCGGACACAGACGGCGGCGTCGGCCCACTCGCCGTTGTGGGCGTCGATGATGGCCTTGTTGTTCCAGCCCGGCCCGAAATGCGGCTGGGCCTCGATGAGCGTCTTGAGGATCTTGTCCGCCTCCTCGTAGTCGCCCATGGTAATCAAAAGAGTGGACATGGTGGCCTGGGCCTGGGCGAAGTTCGGGTCCAGCTTGAGGGCCTTCTTGAGCGCCTTGTGGGCCTTGTCGTGCTCGCCCTGCTGCATGAAGACGAAGCCGATGTTGCCCCAGGGCACGGCGAAGAACGGACGCTGCTGGGTGGCCTGGATGTTGTAGTTCAGGCAGGACTCCAGGTCGTCGCGCTGCAGGGCGATGCCGCCGAGCTGCACATACCCCTCGGCCATGCGCGGGGAATGGGCCACGGCGTCCAGGAACTCGCGCTCGGCCTCCATGAAATCGCGGCGGGAGAGATAGGCCACGCCCAGGTTGTAATGGGTGTTGCCGCAGGTGGGGTTGACCTCCAGCTTGGCCTTCAGGTCGGCAATGTACTCGTCAAGATTGTCGAATTGTTGTTCCATCTCGCTATCCTTGATCTATGGCTCGACGCCGTGTTTCTTGCAGTGTTCCGCGTACCAGAGGCAAAAATCGTAAACCGGCCTTACCTTTTCGAAATTCATGACCATCATCACGTTGAACTCGTTAACCTGATCCAGGTACTCCTGGTTCTGGTTCTTGCCCGATTCCCGGATGAACAGCTGGGTGAGCTGCGCCTGGGTGTACCCGGTCTTGTCCTTGCGGATGTCGATGGGATCGAACGGGGCCGCGAACGGGTCCCAGTTCTCGTAGCCCATGCGGTCCACGAACTTGCGCCGCCGGGCGGACATCTTCTCGTACATGTACCGCTTGCGGTCGGCGATCTCCTCGGGGGAGAGGTCCTCGTAATTGATGGTCTCGGTCATGCTACTCGTTCCCTTCGCCACCGCCGCCGAGCACGATGGACTCGCCGCACGATTCGCAGGCGGTGCCGGCATGGTCGCAGCTCTTGCACGCCTCGGACTTGGGCGCGTCCTTGACGTCGGGAATCCTGAAGGCGTCCGCCGCGCCCTTGCCCAACTCCCGCTCCACGTGCGCCTGAGGCACGGTCAGCTTGGCCTCGCCGCCCACGCCGAGGTATTCCTCGTCGAATTCGGTGATGACGGCCATGGACACGGGCAGCAGGATCTCGCCCAGCTCCTTGTAGCGGGAACCGATGCCTTCCTTGAGCTCGCGGCCGATGTTCAGGAGCTTGTCCAGGATGATGTCCATGTTCACGGTGGGGTACTTCTCCCCGCCCTTGAAGCCGGACTTGCCGCAGGCGTGGGGCTTGCCGCCGATGGCGGTGGGCACGCCGTAAAGGCGGCAGGTAATGGGCCGGTGCTCGTAGATGGAGCAGAGGTCGTTGTCGTCCAGCATGGGACACCGGACGCGGGCCTTGGCCACTTCCAGCAGCACGTCGTTGGTGGACGCGCCGGACTGGGTGGCCTTGAAGACCTTCCGCTTCAGCTTGTTGATCTGCCGGTCGGCCTTGTCCGCCCGGTCCATGAGGACGGCGCGCTGAATCCCGGAGTACTTCTCGTTGAACTTGGCGTTGATGTACATGGCTTCCACCAGGGTGACATCAAACAGGGCATAGCAGCAGTCGCTGCATCCCTTGCCGCACTTGACCAGTTCGGGCACGTCGTTTTCGAATTTCTTGAAAACCGCCTCCACCTCGGCCACGACGGCCTCGTACTTCTTGAAATATTCGGTGAAATCAAGGGCCATGTGTTTCGCTCCTGGGCGACCCGCGCGGACGCGCGCCGTGAGGTTTCGCTCATGTCAATTAAGTCGTGAACGGATATCGTCAACCGCCGGAACCGAGAAAACGGGCAGGGAACGGCCCGGAGGAGAAAAAAAGACGCCCGCAGGCGACGTCCGCGGCCGTGCAAGCGCCGCGCAATGCGGAAATGGAACGGGAGCGACGAACCATCGCCGCTCCCGAATCCATATCAGAACTTGTGACTAGTTCTCTTCGACAGTGATCGCGTCGGATTCGCAAACCTCGACGCAGGACTCACAACCAAGGCACTCGTCTTCGTTCACGGCAACGGCCTTGCCGTCCTGCAGCTCGTAGACTTCAACGGGGCAAACATCAACGCATTCGCCGTCGCCGGTGCACTTGTCGTGATCAACAGTGATAGTGTAGCCCATTTTTCCCTCCAGAAAAAGAATTTGGGATGCCCGACTAACGGGCTGTTCGCGCATCGGCGAATCGTAAGCAGGGCTCGCGCGCCGACACTGGTTTAACAGGGTGCCGGCCGGTTAGGGCGGGCACGAACTTGCTGATATAATCATGCCAGCCGTGTGTCAAGCCATGAAACACCTTTTCGGGACAAGGACAATAACGGAATTAACGGGTTCCGGCTTGAGGTGTCGCCGCGAGTCGTTTACCCTGCCGAAGCACGATAGAACCCCAACCCCATCGAGGTACGAATATGTTCACAAAGGAAGAACTGGAAAAATATGCCCGGACTCTGTGGTGGGGCCTCTCCACGGCCCGAACCAGCCCCTACCGACCCGGCGACTTCGTGCTCCTGCGCTTCGACGCCGACGCCCTGCCGCTGGCCGAGACCGTGTTCGACATGCTCATGGAAAAGGGACTCAACCCCATCCCGCGCCAGAACATGACCGACAACATGGAGCTTTCCTTCTACGGCAAGGGCACGGACGCCCAGATTTCGGCCATCCCGGCGGGCGACCGGGAGTTCGTGGGCAACCTGAACGGACTGATCTCGCTTATCGCCCCGTCCTCCCTGACCCACCTCCAGGCCGTGGACCCGCAAAAAATCGGCCGGTCCGCCGTGGCCCGCAAGTTCATGCGCGACATCATGGAGAAGCGCGAGCAGTCCGGCGACTTCGGCTGGACTCTGTGCGTCTACCCCACCCCGGCCCTGGCCGAAGCCGCGGGGCTGTCCATGGACGAGTTCAAGGCCCAGGTGGTCAAGGCATGCTTTCTCGACGACGACAACCCGTCCGCCCGCTGGGCCGCCATCTTCAAGGAGGCGGAAAAGGTCAAGGCGTGGCTCAACGATCTGCCCGTCGAGCACCTGCGCGTGCAGACCGAAAACACCGATCTGGTGGTGACGCCCGGCAAGGACCGCCGCTGGCTCGGGGTGTCCGGCCACAACATCCCCTCCTTCGAGATATTCCTCTCCCCGGACTGGCGGGGCACCGAGGGCGTCTACTACGCGGACCAGCCCTCCTTCCGCTCCGGCAATTTCGTGGAGGGCGTGCGCCTGACCTTTGAGAAGGGCGTGGCCGTCAAGGTCGAGGCCAAAACCGGCGAGGAGTTCGTGCAGAAGCAGCTCACCCTGGACGAGGGCGCCAGCCGGCTGGGCGAGTTCTCGCTCACCGACCGCCGCTTTTCCAAGATCAGCGCCTTCATGGCCAACACCCTGTTCGACGAGAACTACGGCGGCGACCAGGGCAACTGCCACGTGGCCGTGGGCGCGTCCTACGCCGACACCTTTGCCGGGGACCAGGCCGCCCTGGACGACACGCTGAAAGCCGAACTCGGCTTCAACGACTCCGCCCTGCACTGGGACCTGGTCAACACCGAGCGCAAGACCGTCACCGCCACCCTCAAGGGCGGCGAGGAACTCGTCATCTACAAGGACGGAGAATTTCAACACGAATAACGGAGGGACCATGTCCAAGCGCAATATCTATCTGGAAACCGTGCCGCCCGAAGAGGCGGTGGACCGCGCCAAGGCGGCGCTCGACCGCGATCTCCTGCTCTCCACCGAAACAGTGCCCACCCACGAGGCGTGCGGCCGGGTGACGACCGGCCCGATATTCGCCCGGTACTCCTCGCCCACCTTCCACGCGGCGGCCATGGACGGCATCGCGGTCAATGCGGAGTCCACCTTCGCCGCCCGCGAGGACGCGCCGGTGAGCCTGAATCGCGGCGACGGATTCCTGTCCGTCAACACCGGCAACCCCCTGCCCGAGGGCATGAACGCCGTGATCATGATCGAAAACGTGGTCCAGAAGGACGAGGCCACCGCGCTCATCGACGCGCCCGCCTTTCCCTGGCAGCACGTGCGCCGCATCGGCGAGGACATCGTGGCCACGGAACTGCTCATCCCCCAAAACCGCGAACTGACGCCCTGCGACGTGGGGGCGCTCCTGGCCGCGGGCATCTATGCGGTCGAAGTGCGGGAACGGCTGCGCGCCGTGTTCCTGCCCACGGGCGACGAAGTGCTGAACTTCCTGGACGAACCCGAACCACGGGCCGGGCAGGTCATCGAGTCCAACTCCCAGGTGTTCAAGGGCTACGCCGACGCCTGGGGCGTGGACGCCGCCTGGGGCAAGCCCGTGCCCGACGACGAGGACATCCTGCGCGAGGCGGTGATCAGGGGCTTTGCGGACGGCCGCCATATCGTGGTGGTCGGCGCGGGTTCCAGCGCGGGTTCCAAGGACTATTCCAAAAAGGTCTTCGAATCCATCGGCACCGTGCTGGTCCACGGCATCTCGGTCATGCCGGGCAAGCCCACCCTGCTGGCCGTGACCGACGAGCGCAGCGGCCATCCGGGCCGCCTGCTGGTGGGCGCGCCGGGCTATCCGGTGTCCGCCGTGGTCTGCCATGAGAAGGTGTTGGCCCCCATCTGCCACTGGCTCATGGGCAAATCCCTGCCCGAGCGGTTCGAGGCGGACATCGTCCTGGCCCGCAAGACCCCGTCCAGGCCGGGCATGCGCGAGGCCATCCGGCTGGCCGCGGGCCGCATCGGCGACCGCATCGTGGCCGCGCCCCTGGCGCGCGGCGCGGGCATGATCACCACCATGACCAAGGCCCAGGCCGTGGCCTACATCCCCGAGGACGTGGAAGGCGCGGAACAGGGCGAGGAGCTGCGCAGCGAACTGCTGGTGGGCAAAAGCGAGCTGGACAACGTCCTGGTCCACGTGGGCAGCCACGACAACACCCTGGACCTGCTGGCCAACGAGCTGATGGGTCTGCCCGAACCCCTGCGCCTGGTGTCCAGCCACGCCGGGTCCATGGGCGGCCTGACCGCGCTCAAGGCGGGTTCCGCCCTGTTCGCCGGGGCGCACCTGTTCGACCCCGAGTCCAGCGACTTCAACTTCCCGTTCATCGACCGCTACCTCAAGGGACTGGACGTGGCCGTGATCAACCTGGCCATCCGCCACCAGGGGCTGATCGTGGCCAAGGGCAACCCGCTCTCCATCCGGGGCGTGGACGACCTCAAACGCGACGACGTGACCTTCATCAACCGCCAGCGCGGGGCCGGGACGCGCATCCTCCTGGACCACCATCTCTCCCGGGCCTCCATCGACCCGCGCGAGGTCAAGGGCTACGAGAACGAGGAATTCACCCACATGGCCGTGGCCGTGAACGTGCTCACCGGAGCCGCTTCCTGCGGCCTGGGCATCTTTGCCGCGGCCAAGGCCCTGGATCTCGACTTCGTGCCCCTGGCCCACGAGCGGTACGACCTGGTCATCCCGAAGCAGTTCCTGGACGACCCGCGCATCATCACCCTGCTCGCCGTCATCCGCACGGATGAAGTCAAGGCGAAGATCGAAAGCCTGGGCGGATATGAAACGGATTTGACCGGCCGGGAAATGCGGCCGGGAATGGGACTCGAGGGCTGACGCCCGTGAAATGAAAAACAACCGGGGCCTCGCGCGGCGAACCGCGCGAGGCCCCAATCGTCTTGGAGGGAAAAGCCGCTACAGCAGCGAGGCCCGCTTGCCGTCGTCCTTGAGCCGGACCTCCGACGCCTTGGGGCCTACCTCCTCGTCGATGACGGAAAGCGTGACCTTCTCGCCCGCCTCCAGGGTCTGGAACCCGTCGCGGACGATCTCGGTGTAATGAACGAACACGTCCCGGCCGTCGGCCAGGGTAATGAAACCGAATCCCTTCTGTTCGTTGAACCAGCTCACTTCGCCTTCCACGCGCACTTGGGCCTCCCGTAAATGGTATGCGCGCACCATACCCGTTGCGCCGCGCGTTGGCAATGCGCCGAACGCGCGGACGGGGCTACTCCCCGCCGCCGGCATCGCCCCCTTCGGGAGCATCCGCGCCGGGGGAATCCGATGCGAACTCTTCCTGCTCGGATTGTTTGAACAGCTTGCGCTGCCGCTTTTCTTCCTTTTTCTTTTTCTTCGCCAACTCTTTCTGCCGTTTCTGGAACTTGTAGTTGGGTTTTGCCAAAATACCTCCATATTAAATGATGCCGGTCTCAACGACCCCAAAAAAAAGCCCGCCTCTCCCGAGGGAGAGACGGGCAGGCATTGCCGAAAGGCTCAAAACGGTCGGCGCTACCAGCGCGGACGCTCGGCGCGCGGCTTGGCCTCGTTGACCTTGATGTTGCGGCCGCCGAAATCCTTGCCGTCCAGCGCCTCGATGGCGTCCAGAGCGGCGGAATCGTCGTCCATTTCCACAAAACCGAAACCGCGCGGGCGGCCGGTTTCACGATCCTCGATCAGTTTGACCGAGGAAACCGGACCGTAGGCTTCAAAAGCGGAACGGATTTCATCTTCGGTGGAGGACCAGGGCAAATTGCCGACATAAATGTTCTTGGACATGAAAAAACTCCTGTCATGTACATATGGATGCGGTAGCATCAATGAAAATTAAATAGAAGCAGCGTACACGATATGCACACTGCTTCTCGATATACCTGTTCTTCCCAACCAGCTCCGGCCGACGCCTTGGGACCGCGCCCGCGTTGACCCGACTAGCAACTCAGTCGGCCGAATGTTTCCCTTTTACGCCGACAAGTCAAGCAGTACTTGAAAAAAAATTGTAAATAATTCCAAGCGAAAACCATTTTGCCCCTTCAGCCGACCACCAATTTCCCCTCATATTCCTCCCTGTTGCCGCAAAATCGTTGCCGTCCTTTCTCCAAAACCATGACCCGGTTGACGGCGTCAATCCGATCTCCGGCGTGGTGGGTGACCAGAACGATCGGCGTGCCGGATTCGGCCAGCCGTTGCGTCATGCCGCGCATGATCGACCGGGAGGACGCGTCCAGCCCGGAAAACGGCTCGTCCAGGAGCAGAAGCTCCGGTCCGGGGGCCATGGCCCGGGCCAAAAAGACCCGCCGTTGCTGGCCGTAGGACATGCGCCGCAACCGGCGCGGGCCGAACCCGGCCAGGCCCACGGCCTCCAGCCACCGGGCCGCGCCCAGCTTTTCCTCGCTGGTCGGCTCGTCCAACATGCCCACCGAGCCGCGATACCCGGACATGACCGTTTCCTCGGCGGTCACCTCCCAGGCCAGCTCCCGGCCGTATCGCGCCTGGAGGTCCGGCGAGACCACGCCGATGAGCGGCCGCGCCTCGTCCATGGTCAGCCCGCCCAGCCGCTCCACGGTCCCGGTCCCGGACTCGCCGTCGGCATAGGGCGCGACCTCGCTGGTGACGAGCTTGAGCAGCGTGGACTTGCCCGCCCCGTTGTCGCCGAGCACCAGCCAGTTCTCGCCCGGCACGGCCTGCCAGTCGATGCCGTCCAGCACGCGCCTCCCGTCGAGGACCACGGACACGCCGCGCATGCGGACGAGATAGTCGAAACCGGACAGGGGCGGCGGCGCTGGCATGGCGCAGGCGCACGACTCCGGCACGGCCCGCCGCAGCCGCTCCACGGCCTCCTCGCGCGGGCCGATTGCCGTGATAACGCCGTTTTCCAGCACCAACGCCTCGCGGACAACGTCCGGCAGGTCCCCGGCCCGGTGGGCGGCGCAGACCAGCGTGGCGCGCGCGGCCGCGCGGTCGAGCAATTCCAGGACGTCGGCCCGGCTCGCCGCGTCCAGCCCGTCCAGGCACTCGTCGAGCAGAAGGACGTCCGGCCCGGCAACCAGCCCCCGCGCCACCAGCAGCTTGCGGACCTGGCCTGTGGAAAGTGTTCCCAACTCGCGGCCGCCCAGGTCGGTTATGCCCAGCAGGGACAGGATTTCGTCGGCCGCCGCCTCCTGGGCCGGGTCCGCCTCCTGATAGAGAATCGGGGTGTCGAAGAAACCGGCCAGAACCACGTCCCGCCCGGTGACGCGCCGGGCGTGGAGGAAATAGAAATCCTGCATGTCCGCCGAGACCAGGCCGATGCGCCGGCGCAGGCCGAGCACCGAACGCTGCGCGCCCCGGCCGAAGTCGTACACACGCCCGCCCCCGGCATCGGGCATGATCTCGCCGCGAAGCAGGCGGAGAAACGTGGTCTTGCCCGACCCGTTGGGGCCGAGTACGGCCATATGGCGGCCTTGTTCGATGGTGCAGGAGAGGGGGCCGACAAGCCGGTTGCCGCCCCGGCTCACGAAGGCTTCGGTCAGGGAAATGAGTGCATGCATCCACTCATATTCGCCTTTCTTCCCCGGATTGGCAACCCGGAGCCTGTTGCCGGCTTCGCCGCCGGCGACTATGCTGGACCCATGCCTGAAACCGTCGCCATCGCCCGCGTCCCGGAATACGCCTTGTTACCGCTTCTATCGGCCACGGGCCAAATTCTCGAAGCGTCCGGCCTTGCCGTGCGGCCGGGCGAGCGGGTGCTGGTCAAACCCAACCTGGTCAATGCGCGCAACGCCCGGCACTGCACCACCCACCCGCTGGTGGTCCGGGCGGCCTGCACATGGCTGCTGGACCACGGCGCAACGGTCACGGTGGCGGACTCGCCCGCCTTCGGCCCGGCCGCGCGTGTGGCCCGCATCTCCGGGCTGGAAGAAGCCCTGGCCGGACTTGGCCTGACGGTGGGCGGCCTGGGGCGGCCCGTGCCGCTCGCGCTGACCCTCGGTGGGACCATCGGCCTCTCGGCGCTGGCCCTGGAAGCGGACCGCATCCTGAACCTGCCCAAGCTCAAGGTCCACTGCCAGATGACCCTGTCCGGCGCGGTCAAAAACCTGTTCGGCTGCGTGGTCGGCTGCCGCAAGGCCATGGCCCACTACACCCTGGGCCGCTCGCACGAGATATTCCGGTCCATGGTCATGGACGTGTACCAGGCCCTGCCCCGCGCCCACCACCTCATGGACGCCGTACGCCCCATGCACCGGGACGGCCCCATCAACGGCGAGCCGTTCGACCTGGGCCTGCTGGCCGCGTCCGAAAACGGCGTGGCCCTGGACACCTCGGCCTGCGCGGTGCTGGGGATCGCCCCCGGCCGGGTACCGCTCTGGGCCGAGGCGCTCGCGCGCGGCATGGCCGGAGCCAACCCGGCGGACATCGGCTACCCGCTGGAAAACCCGACAGAATTCGACGCGGCAGGGTTCGAGCTGTCTGCGGAGCGGGCGCTGTCCTTCCGCCCCACGCGCCTCATTCGGGGCCGAATCCGCAGCTTTCTCGAACACTTCGGAAGCTAGCAAGACCTTGCGCTCATGCCCGATGGGTTGTATGGAATCCGCATGACTCTCGTACGGCAGCGATTCACCATCACAGGCCAGGTGCAGGGCGTGGGATTTCGCCCCTTCGTCTATCGCATCGCCATGGACAGCGGCGTCACCGGCTCGGTGAACAATTCCTCGGACGGCGTGCTCATCGAGATCCAGGGCACCCCGGACCAGGCAGGCCGGTTCACCGGGGACCTGTCCACCAAGCTGCCGCCCCTGGCCCGCATCGTGACCCTCGACTCCGAGGCTATGCCCCCGGTGGAGGACGAAAACGAATTCATCATTCTCAAATCCACGGGCGGCCAGGGCCATTCCGTGCTCATCTCGCCCGACGTGGCCACCTGCCCGGACTGCCTGGCGGACATGGACGACCCGGACAACCGGCGCTACCGCTACCCGTTCACCAACTGCACCAACTGCGGCCCCCGCTACACCATCACCCGGTCCATCCCCTACGACCGGCCCCAGACCTCCATGGCCAAGTTCACCCTGTGCGACGAGTGCCGCCGGGAATACGAGGACCCGCTGGACCGGCGGTTCCACGCCCAGCCCAACGCCTGCCCGCGCTGCGGCCCCCGGACCTGGCTGACCGACAATACCGGCGCGGTCATTGCCCAGGGCGACGAGTCCCTGCGGCGGCTGGCCGCCGAACTGGGCGAGGGCAAGATCGCGGCGGTCAAGGGACTGGGCGGCTTCCACCTGGTCTGCGACGCGGCCTCGGACAAGGCCGTGGCCCTGCTCCGCGAGCGCAAGTTCCGGCCGGACAAGCCCCTTGCGGTCATGGTCCCGGACATGGAGTCGGCGCGGCTGCTGGCCGACATCGGCCCCGAAGAAGAGGCATGGCTGACCGGCATCCACCGGCCCATCGTGCTGGCCGCCAAACGCAAGCCGTTCACCCTGTCCGCACTGGTGGCCCCGGACACGAATTTCGTGGGGCTGATGCTGCCCTATACCCCGCTGCACCACATCCTGCTCAATGACTTCAAGCATTGCTGCGACCTGGTCTCCGCCCTGGTCATGACCTCGGGCAACATGAGTTCCGAGCCCATCTGCCTGGACAACGACGAGGCGCTTGAGCGGCTGGGAAACATCGCGGACGTCATGCTCTTCCACAACCGGGACATCCTGATCCGCACGGACGACTCCGTGCTCCGCACCAGCCCGTCGACCGGGGACCCGATCTTCATGCGCCGGGCGCGCGGGTTCGTGCCCTCCCCGGTGTTCCTGCCCCAGGCGGGGCCGACCGTGCTCGGCACCGGGCCGGAATTGAAATGCACCATGACCCTGACCAAGGGCGACCAGGCGTTCGCCAGCCAGCACATCGGCAACATGTCCAACCTGGAGACCCTCGAATTCTACAGGGAGATACTCGCCCACCTCCAGGACATCCTCCAGGTCCGGCCCGAACTCATCGTCCGCGACCTGCACCCGGACTACATGACCACCACCCTGGCCGAGGAGGTGGGCCGGGAGCTGGACGTGCCCGTCGTGGCCGTGCAGCACCACGTGGCCCACATCCACGCCGTGCTGGCCGAGAACAAGCATACGGCTCCGGCCCTGGGACTGGCCCTGGACGGCACCGGGTACGGCGAGGACGGGACCATCTGGGGCGGCGAGTGCCTCATGGTCGTGCCCGAGGAACTGGAGCACCAACGGCTGGCCCATTTCTCGCGCATCCGGCTGCCCGGCGGCGAGGCCGCGGTCAAGGAGCCGTGGCGCATCGCCCAGGCCGCCCTCTGGGAACTGGGCGTTCGGGAGCCGGGCAGATACGCCTGGCCGTGGCTGGCCGATTTCGGGGCCGAGAGCCGCTTCCTGCCCCAAATCCTCGAAAAAGGCATCAACGCGCCCCTGACGTCGAGCTGCGGCAGGCTGTTCGACGCCATGGCCGGGCTGTGCGGCCTGGCCGAGACCATCTCCTACGAGGGGCAGGCCGCCATCCGGCTGGAAAAGGTCCAGGACATGACCGAGACCGGGGCCTATCCCTGCCCGCTCGCCTCGGGCGACCCCGTGGCCCTGAACACGCTGGAACTGGTGGCCGCCGCGCTCGAGGACCTCGAAAACAACGTGCCCGTGCCGATCATAGCCCGCCGCTTCCACAGGGGGCTGATAAACGGCCTGGCCGACATGGCCTTCAATTTCTCCATGCTGCTCGACGTCCACCACGTGGGCCTGTCCGGCGGCGTCATGCAGAATCTCACCCTGGCCACGGAGCTGCCCCGGGCGCTCCGGGCGGCGGGCCTGATCCCCCTGGTCCACACGCAGCTCCCGCCCAACGACGGCTGCATCTCCCTGGGCCAGGCGGCCTGGGGACAGCGCAAACTGCTGCTCGAAAAATAAAAGGAAAACACCGTGCGCTTCGCCCTTCTTTCGACCCTGCTTTGTCTGTTGCTCTGCCCGCTTGCGGCCGCTGCCGGATCGCCCTGCGGCCCCGCGGTCCTGTCCGCGGCCACCGTGCGGGAAAACACGCCCGGATTTTCGGTGGACGCGCAATACCCGGTGCTCTGCGCCCCCAAAGCCCGCCGCATGGTCCGCGACCGCGTGTCCTCGGAGATCGCCTCCTTCAAAATGGCCGACCCGGAACACGACCTGTCGTTCTTTCCCCACCAATACGCCTTGGACATCCGCTATGCGGCCTGGGTCGCGGCGGACGGACGGCTGGCCTCGGTCAAGCTCAACGTGTCGGCATACACCGGCGGCGCGCACCCCAACCACTGGCCCGTGACCTGGGTTTTCGACCTGGAGCAGGACCGGCCCATCCCCCTATCCGGCCTGTTCGCGGACACCGCCACGGCCCTGCCCGAGGTGGCCGCCATGGTCCGGGAGCCGTTGCGCCGGTCCCTGGGCGACATGTTCGTGCCGGAGATGATGGAGTACGGGCTGCAACCGACCGAAGAGAATTTCAGCCGGTTCGTGCTGACCGGCGAAGGCGCGGCCTTTTTCTTCGCCCCGTATCAGGTGGGGCCGTACGCCGCGGGCGAACAGGTGGTGACCGTCCCCTACGCCGACCTGGCTCCTCTCCTGGCCCCGGCGGCCAGGGAGTTGCTGAACATCCCCGCGCGGGTTGCCCCATAGGCGATTACGCGGTACATGAGAACTATTAACCAACCCTGTCCAAGGAGTCGTCAATGGAACTCATCCGTATCATCATCTCCGTCCTCATCCCGCCCATCGGGGCCTTTCTCAAGGTCGGCCTGGGCATCCAGTTCTGGCTCAATCTGCTGCTGACCATCCTCGGCTACTTTCCGGGCCTAGTTCACGTCATCTGGCTGCTCGCCAGAAAGAAATAGCCGCAAAAAAAGGGCCGGGGAAACGCTTCCCCGGCCCTTTTCACTCTGTCTTTTCGCGCCTAGATGGTCACGCGGGCAACGCCCTCCACGGCCTCCAGGGCGGCGCGCACTTCCTCGTTCGGCTTGGAGTGGACCATGTACACGGTCTGGACCTGCTCGCCGAGCTTGCGGGAATTGTTCTCGCGGATGTTCACACCCATCTCGCCCATGACGGTGCCGAACTTGCCGAACATGCCCGGCTTGTCCGCGTGGGTGATGAAGATGGTGTAGACCTCGGTGCCCTCTTCCTCGACGGTCTCGCCCACATTGACCGAGTTGCCGTACTCGCCGCGCCGCAGGTAGCCGGTGACCACCTCGGCGATCTCCATGCCGGTGCGGACCCCGGCGTTGCGGGTGGACGCGCCCAGGTGGGCGGACATGACGATGTTGTCCAGCTCCTGAAGCTTGTTCTCGAAGGGCAACCCCTCGCGCTTGGGTTCGGTCTCGTAGCAGTCGAGCGCCGCACCCGCGATCTGGCCGGTCTTGAGCGCATTGTACAGCGCGTCCTCGGACACGTTCTTGCCGCGCGAGGCGTTGATGAGGAACGCGGTGTCCTTCATCTGCTCCAGTTCGGCGGTATTGATGACCGGGTCGGTGCCGCCGCAGTGCAGGGACACGAAGTCGGACTGGGCGAGCAGCTCGGGGATGGAATCCACGTAGGTCAGGGGCGCGTCGATGGACCTGTACAGGTCGTAGCCGATGACCTTCATGCCGATGGCCCCGGCCTTGGTCGCCAGGGCCTGGCCGATGCGGCCGCATCCGATGATGCCGAGCGTCTTGCCGAACAGTTCCACGCCCTTGAAGCGCTTCTTGTGCCAGGTGCCGTTCATCAGCGTGTGGTGGGCAAAGGGCACGCGCCGGGCAATGGCGAACATCAGGCCCAGGGCGTGTTCGGCCGTGGCGTTGGTGTTGCCGTTGGGCGCGAACTTGACGATGACGCCGAGCTCCTTCGCCGCTTCAAGGTCGATGTTGTCGGTGCCCACGCCGCCGCGGCCGACGATCTTGAGCTTGCCGCCGTTCCTGACGCCCGCTTCCAGCAGTTCGCGGGTGACCTTGGTGGCGGATCGCACGAGCAGGGCGTCGAAGGAACCGATCTCGCTCATGAGATCGTCTTCGTCGCGCTTCTCGGTCTCGACGGTGAATCCCTGCTGCTTCAGGTATTTCCGGGCCTCTTCGACAAGGCCGTCGTTGGCCAGGATGCGCTTGTTCATACTCTCTCTTCCTCTCTCTTCTCGATTACAGTTTGTTGAGTTCGGCCTCGAGCTTGCCGAGGTACTCGCCGAGCATGGCGGGCGTGATGTCGCCCATGTGGCCCACGCGGAAAACCAACCGGCGGCCCGCTTCCTCCAGGGCGGCGTTGAGCTTGCCGTAGCCCGGATCCATGAGATAGCCCTCGCCGCGCAACGCTTCCTTCACGCCCTTCTTGAGCTGGGACACGGTCACGCCCTCCGGGCAGAGCACGGTGGACACGGTGGGCGAACGGTAGCCCTCGGGCGCGAACATCTCGAACCCGGGAAGGCCGCCGACCCACTCCTCGACCATGGAGCGCATGGCGCTGTGGCGGTCGAAGCGATTCTGGACGCCTTCCTCGTTGACGATATAGTCGAGCTGCCGCCACATCTGGTTGGCCAGCGTGCAGTTGGGCGTGGTCAGGGTCTGGTTCTTGCGGGCGCGGCCCAGGTGCTTGGTGATGTCGTGATGGTGCCCTTTGCCCGTGACCGTGGCGGCCTTTTCCTCGGCCTCCCCGGACACGAACCCGATGCCGAAACCGGCGGGCAGGGCCAGGGCCTTCTGGGTGGCCGTGGAGTACATGGCGGCCCCGGAATTGGACAGGTCCAGCTCGGCGCCGCCGAAGATGGACACGCCGTCCACGAGGGGCATGGCGTTGTACCGGCGGATCAGCGCGCACACGGCCTTGATGTCGTTGACCACGCCGGTGGAGGTCTCGTTGTGGGTGAAGGAGACCACGTCGGGCCTGAGTTCCTTGAGCTTGTCCTCAAGCACGTTCAGGTCGATGGCCCGGCCGTAGTCGAAGCGGAGGTTCTCGGCTTTCTTCCCGTTGTGGGCGGCTAGGTTGTAATACAGGTCGCCGAAGGCCCCCACGGACACGTTCAGGATGGTTTCGCCGTCGGCCACCAGGGAGCGCACGGACGCCTCCATGGCCGTGGAGCCGGAGCCGAGGCAGAGGATCGGCTCGTAGTCGTCGCCGCACCCGGCCAGCTTGCGGAGGTTCTCGCGGATGGGTCTGAACCGCAGGTCGTTTTCCGCGTCGCGGTGCCCGAACTCGGGAAGGAGGGCCGCTTCCTTGATCTCGTCGCGGATATATGTGGGCCCGGTGATGAACAGCTTCAAAGTCGCAAAATTCGGTTTGCTCATGATCTCAGTCCTTCAGTGGATGTAACGACAGGGGGAACACTCTCCCACGCACACAAAAAATGTCCACGTTCAGTATAACGGGAGGCGCTGGAAGGCAAGACGGGAAGCGGGTCGGACGATTATTCTGCCGGGCGGCAAAAACCGTGAACAAGCTGCCCCGATCGGCCAAAAGCGCAGACGAATCAATGCGCGGGGAAGCCCGTTTTCGACACCCGACCGAGGGGGGACCCCCCTGACGAACGGGCTTTAACGGCGGTGGCCTTCGCCATGTCCGTCCATGCCCGCGTTAGCGGCGTTATAATCTTATAAAAATTATTTACAGCAAATTTCGTCCCTCATAAAGCTGAAATAGGCTTGCCATAAATCAAACCATACTCGGGGGGAAGTTATGTTGAACAATTTGCGCTTGGGAGTAAAACTCGGCATCGGTTTCGGCATTGTCCTCGTCCTGACGGCCACCATGGCCGCCATCAGTTTCAGGGGGATGCAGAACCTGCAGGACCGCGTGGTCAAGGCCGATGACGTCAACCGGCTGGTCCGCTTCATGCTGGAGAGCCGGATAGGGGAAAAGAACTTCATGCTTCGCAAGGACGCCAAGTACGTCGATGAACATGCCGCGGAGCTGAAGACGATGTACGCCCAAATCGCGGAAACCAACGAGCGTTTCTCCGACCAGATCAACAAGGACCAGATGGCCGAGGTTGATACCGCGGTCAAGGACTACGAAAAAGCGTTCATCTCCTATGTCGATCTGGAACACCAGAAAAACGAAAGCATGACGCAGATGCGCGCCAGCGCCGGAAAGACCCTGAGCCTGACCGAAGAGCTGCGCGAAGAGCAGAAGAACCAATTCCAGACCCTTCTCAGGCAGGGCGTGGCCTCGGAATCGGAGATCATGTCCAAGCTGGACAAGGCGGACGACGCCAACCGGATGATCAAGTGGTTCCTCGACGCCCGCAAGAACGAGAAGGAATACATCATTTCCCAGGAACAGTCCTACCTGGACAAGAACAAGGAGAGCCTGGCGCAGATCATGGCCCTGGCCGCCGACCTCGAGGGGAGACTGCAAAGCCAGAGCAACATCGACCTGCTGCGAAACGTCACCCAGGCGCTGACGCAGTACCAGGAGGAATTTGCGGAATTCGTCGGCTACATGGCCAGCCAGAACCAGGCCGAAGAGGCCATGGTCGCGGCGGCGCGCCATGCGGATGAGGTCTGCCGGACCGCACGGGCGGACCAGAAGCAGAAGATGCTCGACGAGATGACATTCGCCAACGTCCTGAGCCTCAGCGCCGCGGGCGTGTCCATCGTTCTCGGCCTGATCGCCGCCATCTTCCTGACGCTGGCCATCACGCGGCCGGTGGCCAAGGGCGTCCAGTTCGCCGAACGGATGGCCAAGGGCGACTTCACCCGCACGCTCGACGTGAACCAGAAGGACGAGATCGGCGTCCTGGCCTCCGCGCTCAACAACATGGTCCACCGGCTGCGCCAGGTGGTGGCGGAGGTCGGCACGGCCACGGAAAACGTGGCCGCGGGCAGCGAAGAGCTGTCCGCCTCGGCCGAGGGACTGTCCCAGGGCGCCACGGAACAGGCGGCGGCCATCGAGGAGATTTCCTCCTCCATGGAACAGATGGCCTCCAACATCGGCCAGAACGCGGAGAACTCCAAGCAGACGGACGAACTGGCCAACAAGGCGGCCGCCGACGCCCGGGAAAGCGGCTCGGCCGTGACCCAGACCGTGGAAGCCATGAACTCCATCGCGGAAAAGATCTCCATCATCGAGGAAATCGCACGCCAGACCAACCTGCTGGCCCTCAACGCGGCCATCGAGGCGGCCCGGGCCGGCGAGCACGGCAAGGGATTCGCGGTGGTGGCGGCGGAAGTCCGCAAGCTGGCGGAACGCAGCGGCCAGGCCGCCGCCGAAATCAGCGAGCTGTCGAGTTCCAGCCTGGCCGTGGCCGACAAGGCGGGTTCCATGCTCACCGAGCTGGTCCCCCACATCGAGCGGACCGCCGAACTGGTCCAGGAAATCGCCACGGCCAGCGACGAGCAGAGCGCGGGCGCGGCCCAGATCAACCAGGCCATCAACCAGCTCGACCAGGTCATCCAGCAAAACGCCACGGCCTCCGAGGAAATGGCCTCTACCAGCGAGGAACTCTCCTCCCAAGGCCAGCAGTTGCAAGCCACCATGTCCTTCTTCAAGGTCGGCCACAACGGCCACGGCACGGCCCTCCCGACCCGCCACCCCCAAGTGCGCGTGACCAACCCCAAGCCCGCGGCCCTGCCCGAACCGGAAATGGACACCGGCGGCGTGGACCTGGCCATGGACGAGCCCTCGGAGGAATTCGAGCGGTTCTAGCTTGCCTGCCGGCCAACCCCGTTCAACATGCAGCGCGGCGTCCTCGCGGACGCCGCGCTTTTTTTTCGTGATTCCCCAATGCCGAAGGGCATCCCCGCCAGGGGCGAAAGACCCGCTTCCGGCTCGACGGGGATCGCCGCCCGCCGTAAACTTGCCAACCGCCTGAAAAGGGCTTACCTCATTCCCTTCACAAAAAACTCCGTGGAGTAATAAGTAATGGCCCAACTCGGTCCCCATATTTCCATATCCGACGAACAGCTCATCACCCGCGCATTCGGCGTGGTCGACATGGAGCGGTTCCAGAACTGGCCGGAAAAGGTCAAGAAACTCGCCTCCAACCTGGCGGCCGAGCTTTTCCTGGTCCGGTACAATCCGTTCATCGATCCCGAACTGGTCAAGACGGCCGTGGACAGGCGGCTGAACATGTCCAAGCCCATGCTGGACCGCGAATTCGCCAAAATCCTGGAAAAGGGCATCGAGCTTTTCTGGGAACGCCACGAACGGGAACTCGCCTTCCGCGACGCCATCATCGCAAAGCTGCGCGTCTTCATGCCCGAGGACGCCATCGGCCACGAGCCGCATTGCCGCGTGGAGTCCGCCACCGACGCCACGGACCTTCGCATGGAGCTGCCCATGCTGGTGCTCTTTCCCGAGACCGAGGCGCAGATCCAGGCCATCATCCGGCTGGCCAACGAAATGGATTTCGGCGTCATCCCGCGCGGCGGCGGCACCGGGCTCACCGGCGGGGCCATCCCGGCCGAGGCACGCTGCGTGATCCTGTCGCTCTCCCGCTTCAAGGACATCCTCGACATTGATTCCGAAAACCTCACCCTGACCACCCAGTCCGGCGTCATCACCCTGAACGCCATCCAGGCGGCGGCCAAAAAGGGACTGCTGTTCACCGTGGACCCGGCGTCCAAGGCGGGCTCCTCGCTGGGCGGCAACATCGCCGAAAACGCGGGCGGGCCGTTCGCCTTCGAGTACGGCACCACCATCGACAACATCCTCTCCTACCGCATGGTCCGGCCCGACGGCTCGCTCATCACCGTGACCCGCAAGGACCACCCGCGCCACAAGATCTACGAGTTCGACGAGGCGGTCTTCGAGATCACGGACGAACGGGGCAGGCTCACGGACACCGTGGTCCTCAAGGGCGACGAGATCCGGGGCAAGGACCTGGGCAAGGACGTGTCCAACAAGTATTTGGGCGGCCTGCCGGGCGTGCAGAAGGAAGGCACGGACGGCATCATCACCATCTGCTCCTTCGTCTGCCATCCCCAACCGGCCCACTCGCGCGTGC
Organism: Desulfovibrionaceae bacterium; assembly: GCA_015709315.1. Lineage (GTDB taxonomy): Bacteria > Desulfobacterota > Desulfovibrionia > Desulfovibrionales > Desulfovibrionaceae > Pseudodesulfovibrio. The sequence goes on along the minus strand of JACCQI010000023.1, from coordinate 25,641 downwards.
TGTGCCTGGAATTCTTCGGCCGGAACATGCGAAACGCCATGCTCGTCATCAAGGACGTGGTGGCCATGCGGAACACCATCCGCGAGGAAGGCGACCTGGTGAAGATTTCGGCCCTGGAGGAATTCGGGCCGAAGTACGTGCAGGCCATCGAATACCAGACCAAGTCCACCCAGTACGAGGGCGACCCCATCTCGGTGATCATCGTCCAACTCGACTCCGACGACCTCGAAGCCCTGAACGCGGCCACCCGGACCGTGCTGGCCATCGCCCAGCCCTATGACGGCGTGGACGTGTTCGCGGCCCGCGACGAAAAGGAGGCCGAACTGTTCTGGGAGGACCGCCACAAGCTGTCCGCCATCGCCCGGCGCACCTCGGGCTTCAAGATCAACGAAGACGTGGTCATCCCCATGGAGATCATTCCGGAATTCTCCGAGTTCCTGGAGGATTTGAACCTCATCTACCTGGCCAAGATATACGCCAAGACCCTGGACAAGGTCGTGGACCTCGAAGGCGTCGCCGAAAACGACAAGGATATTGCCGAGGCGCGCCGGCGCATCCACGACATCCTGTCCGGCCGGGCCGCGTCCAAGGACTTCTCCGACACCGAGCAGGAGGCCCAGTGCCGGTTCCTGTTCCTCAAGCTGCGCGACACCTATCCCAAGCTCGACCGCGAGATAAAGGCCCTGTGGCAGGAGATGCAGCTGAGGCGCATCGTCATCGCCAACCACATGCACGCGGGCGACGGCAACTGCCACGTCAACCTGCCGGTCAACTCCAACGACCCGGAGATGCTCGCCGCCGCCCACGAGGCCGCGAACACGGTCATGGCCCGGGTCCTGGAAATGGGCGGCCAGGTGTCCGGCGAGCACGGCATCGGCATCACCAAGATCGCCTTTTTGGCCGAGGAAAAGATAGCGGCGCTCAAGGAGTACCGCACGAAGGTGGACCCGCACGGGGTGTTCAACCCCGGCAAGCTCGCCGCCCGCGACCTGCCGTGCGAACCCTTCACCTTCTCCTTCAACCGGCTGATCAAGGACCTGGACGAGACCGCGCTCAAGGACAAGGAAGCCCTCATGGGCCTCTTGAAGAACATCCAGACCTGCACCCGCTGCGGCAAGTGCAAGCAGGTCTGCCCCATGTACCATCCGGCCAGGGGGCTCATGTACCACCCGCGCAACAAGAACATCGCGCTGGGCGCGCTCATCGAGGGCATCTACTACTCCCAGGTGCAGACCGGCGAACCGGCCCACGTCCTGATGGCCGAACTGCGCGACCTCATGGACCACTGCACCGCCTGCGGCAAGTGCCAGGCCGCCTGCCCGGTGAAGATCGACTCGGCCGGGGCCGCGCTGTCCATGCGCTCGTTCCTCGACTCCAAGGGCAAATCCGGCCATCCGGTCAAGCAGATGGTGCTGCGGAACCTGGCCAAGGACCCGGCCAAGACGCTGCCCGTGGCGGCCAAGGTGCTGTCCGTGGGCCAGAGCCTTCAGGACAAGACCGTGGGCATGGTCCCGGCGCGCTGGCTGTCCCGCATCGAGTCCCCGGTCATCAAGCACCGCAGCCCGTCCATCGATTTCCGCAACCTGTCCGAGAGCCTGGAGCTGGACAAGGGATCGGTGCTCAGGAGTCCCGGCGCGGACCGCGACGACACCGTGCTCTACTTCCCCGGTTGCGGCGCGTCCCTCTTCTCCCGGTCCATCGGCAAGGCCACGGTCTACCTGCTGCTCAAGGCGGGCGTGAACGTGGTCCTGCCCGACCACCACATGTGCTGCGGCTACCCGCTGCTGGCAAGCGGCTGCGAGGAGGCGTACAAGACCAACCGCCACCGCAACGTCCAGGCGTTCCTGGACCTGCTGGTCAAGACCGGCAAGGCCGGGCTCAAGGCCACCACCCTGCTCACGGCCTGCGGTACCTGCCGCGAGTCGCTGGAAAGCTATGACTTCTCCTCCGAGCTGGCCGACCCGCTCAAACACCTGGACGCGGTCCAGTTCCTGCTGGGTCGGCTGCCCGCCGCGCACAGGGGCGAATCCGTGCTCTACCACTCGGCCTGCCATACCGAATGGACCGATGTGCCCAAGCTCAAGGCCCCGGAGATGTACCGAGCCGCCCTGTCCGAATTCACCGGGGCCGAGGTGGAGATATCCCCCGGCTGCTGCGGCGAGTCCGGCCTCGGGGCCATGACCAGCCCGGCCATCTACAACCGGCTGCGCGACCGCAAGAAGGAGCAGCTCACCGAGGACCTGGGCAACGACCGCACCAGGCCCGTGGTGGTCGGCTGCCCGTCCTGCCGGGTGGGCATCAAGCGTTCCATGCTCCAGCTCAAGCGGCCCAACCGGGTCATCCACACCGTGGAATATCTGGCCGAGACCGTGGGCGGCAAAAAATGGCAGCGCGAGCTCAAGGAACTGCTGCAAACCATCGAACGCAAGGGCGCGTAAGACGCCTCCAGCCAATGTTCGGGCTTGGCGGATGAAAACGGCGACAATCGGCCGGAGAAAGGGAAACAACCCTTTCCCCGGCTCTTGTTATCCTGTTTTTCCGAACAGTTCGCCGCCCGCTTCGCTCAAAGCCGCGCGTCGGCCGCCGTTGGTTCGGCTTGACCGGAAGGCCGGTTGCGTGTTCTCTGAGGAAAATTCCCGGAGAGAAGCATGGATTGTGACGGCGTAAAGGCATTGCTGGAAGAAAAGAACGCGTTCGGAAAACTCGTCGGCGTGGAGATCGTCTCGGTTTCGCCCGGCGCGGCAACCTGTCGGCTGGCGGTGCGCGACGAACACAAAAACCCGTTCGGGACCGTCAATGCCGGGGCCATCTACACCCTGGCCGAGACCGCCTTCGGGGCGGCGGCCAACAGCTGCGGCAACGCGGCGCTCGCCGTGAACCTGTCCATCGCCTACCTCAATCCCGGCACCGGCACCGTGCTCACGGCCAGGGCCGAGGAACTGTCCGCCGGAGGCCGCATGGCCACGTATTCGGTCCGGGTCACGGACGAATCCGGCACCCTTGTGGCTGATGTCCAGGCCATGGGCTACAGGACGAAGAAGCCCCTGGAGGACATCTAGGTGCGCGCGCTGGGCATCGATTTCGGCCTCAAGCGCGTGGGGCTGGCCGTCTGCGACCCGGCGGGCGTCCTGGTTTCGCCGCTCAGGACCATCGAGCGCACCACGCGCAACGCCCTCTTTGACGAACTCACCGAAATCATTCAAGATGAATCAATCGAAGCCGTGGTGGTCGGCCTGCCGCTCTCCCTTGCGGGCGAGGATACCCTGACCACCCGGCAGGCCCGGAATTTCGCCGAGTCGCTCAAACGGCGCACGGATGTGCCCATCCATCTCATGGACGAGCGGCTGAGTTCGGCGGAAGCCGAAGAGGAACTCAATGCCGCCGGATTGCGCGGCAAAAAACGAAAGATGGCCCTGGACAGCCAGGCAGCCGTCATCATCCTGCGCTCATGGCTGCAACGCGGACGATCCTGATCTCACTTCTGGTCCTGGCCCTGCTGGCGGGCGCGGGTTTTGGCGGCTACCGCTGGTACAAGGCGTGGCAGGAGGAGCAATTCCTCGCCACCGCACCCGAAACGCCGGGCAGGGACGTGATATTCCGCGTGGAACCGGGCCAGATTTCCACCACCGTCGCCCGCAACCTCAAGGCCCAAGGCCTGATCACCGACACCCGCCGCTTCCTGCGGCTGGCCAGGCGGACCGGCAGGGACGCCTCCGTGCGGGCCGGGGAATTCATGCTCTCCACCGGCTGGACGCCCGAACGGGTGCTGCACGAGCTGACCACCTCGGCGGGCATCATGAAAAAGGTGGCCATCCGCGAGGGGCTGACCTGGTGGCAGACCGCCCGGCGGGTCGCGGACTCCGGCATAGGCTCCTACGACGCCTTTGCCCGGGCCGTGGCCGACCCGGAGCTGCTGGCGCGGTTCCACATCGAGGCCAAGGACGCCGAGGGCTACCTTTTCCCCGAGACCTACCTGCTCACCCCGCCGCGCGGGGACCAGTCCCGGTACATGGCCGCGACCATGCTCAAGGAATTCTTCAGGAACGCGGCCAGGGTCTGGCCCGAAGGATTGCCCGAGTTCAAGGATATGCACCGGGCCGTGATCCTGGCCTCGCTCATCGAAAAGGAGACCGGCGACACCACCGAGCGCAAGCGCATCTCCGGGGTATTCCACAACCGGCTGAAAAAACGGATGCTCATCCAGTGCGACCCGACCATCATCTACGGCCTTGGCCCCGACTTTGACGGCAACATCAAAAAAAGCCACCTGCAGGACAAATCCAACCCCTACAACACCTATGTCCACGGGGGCCTGCCGCCCGGCCCCATCTGCTCGCCCGGGCTGGACGCGCTCCTGGCCGCCGTGCATCCCGAGGAGCACAAATTTCTCTACTTCGTGGCCAAGGGCGACGGCTCGCACCATTTCAGCGCCACCCTGGCCGAGCACAACGCGGCAGTGGCCAAATACCAGCTCAGGCGCAATAGGAGCACCTACAGGTCCACCAAGCAATAGGCCGGGATTCCATTCAATTGCATGTACTGGATTTTTCAGGTATATCGGCTTATTGAATGTTTTAAAGCAAAGGACCTCTTGTGCGAAACCGACTCACGGCATTTGCCGGATGCATTATTTGTCTTTTCCTTGCCGCCGCCGCGTCGGCCCAGGACGCCACCGTGGTCCGGCGCGCGGCCTTTGACGTCGGCTCGGCGGTCATCAAATGCACGATCGCCGACGTGGACATCGCCACGGGCCGGATCGCCAACACCATCGAAACCCTGTCCGAAAAGGTCGATTTCTCCGAAGACCTCGACCGCTCCTACGATTCCAACCTGAGCACCGAGGTCATGGACCAGGGCATCCAGGCCATGCTCCGCATGAAGCGAAGGGCGGAACTCCTGAAAGTGATGGAGTATTCGGCCGCAGGCGACTCGATCTTTCGCAACGCGCACAACGGCCGGGCCTATTTCGTCCGCATGGAAAACGAGACCGGCGTCAAGTGCCGGGTCATTTCCCAGCAGCAGGCGGCCACGTTGAGCTTCCACGCCGTGCGGCAGGGCATGGCGACCTCCTCGCGGGAGCTTCTGGTCTGGGACATCGGCGGGGGCGGCATGCATATGACGGCCCGCCGGACCGACGGCGGCCTGCACTTCTACCTCGACTCCATGGCCTCGGTCACCTTCAAGAACACGGTCATCGAGGTCATTCAGAAAAAGGACCCGCTCACCACGCCCTCGCCCAACCCGATGTGCGCCGAGGAGGTCAGGCAGGCCCTGTCCTACATCAAGGCCCACGCGCAAGTGTCCGTGCCCATGACCATCAAGTCGAAAATCCGCAACGGCAACGTGATCGTGGCCGGGATCGGCGGGGTCCACTACTACTCCATCCCCGAGGTCATGGGAGGGCGCAAGCCCTTCTACACGCGCGACGACGTGGCGAACTGCCTGAAGGAATGGACCGGCAGGAAGGACAGCGACTTCGACAGCGAATTCGCGTCCACCCGGTTCACCAACCTCATCCTGGTTCTCGGCTACATGGACGCCCTGGGCATCACCGAGGTCCACCCGCTCAAGATCAACGAGGCGGACGGCCTCCTGGCCGCGCGGGAATTCTGGTAGCCTACCGGAGTTCCACGCCCAGGCGGTCGGCCCACCCTTCCGCGCCCGCATCGGCCGGGAAATAGATGTACAGCGCCCGGCCCGTGATCCATTCGCGGCCTATGGGACCCAGGAAGCGCGAATCCAGGCTCTTCTCCCGATTGTCGCCCATCACGAAATAGCTTCCCTGCGGCACGGCGTACGGCCCGAGGTCGTCCCGCGCCGGAACCTCGGCCGAATCCAGGTGAAACGCGTACGGCTCATTGAGCGGCTGCCCGTCCACCATCACTGTCTTGTTGCTGATTTCGACGGTCTCGCCCGGCAGGGCGACCACCCGCTTCACGAAATCCCTGTCCTCGCCGTCAGGGGCGCGGAAGACGACGATGTCCCCACGCTCCACGGAGGCGTTTCGGCCCAGCACCTCGACCATGAACCGATCGCCCGCCCGGATGGTCGGGGCCATGGACGCGGTCGGGGTTTGGTAGGTCCGGTAGAACCACGTATCGGCCGTCAGCTCGAACGCGCCCCCCAGGGCGAGGCCCCCGGCCACAAAGGCGGCGTACACCCACCACCGGTTGGACCGGCCGGGCACGAACTGTCCCAGCTCCTTGGCCGTGGTGTAGGCTTCCACGGCCACGAACACGTTGAACCCCAGCAAGAAGGTGATGAACAGGACCAGGGACGTGAAATTCCCGAAAAGCGGCAGCATGGCCAATGCGAGGACCAGCTCCGCCACAAGGAACCCGACGCCCTTTTTCCATTTGCCGTTGTAGACCTGGCCCACGCCGGTGGCGACCAGGGACAACAGGGCGGCCAGCCACGGCCTGCGCGGTTTCACTGCGTGCCTTTCAATAGATGCGGGATGTTGTTCGTCCATGGTATCTTCTCCTGTCCTGCCGCGAGGATGCCAGAGAAACCAGGGAAACGAAAGGCCGGATGCAATCGGTCAGGCCGCTGGGATGAAGTTGCGTCCCAGGACGTAGCCGCGTTCATCCAGGAACTGCGCGATCTCCTCGCGCGCGCCCCGGCTGGCGACGTAGGGAATGCAGAAGGCGTCCTTCGGCCCCGGCACGTTGTTGCGGTCCAGCACGCGCACCCCGTTGACCACGTGGCCGATCTTGCGCGGGTCCACGTCGTGGTAGGCGGCGAACTCCACGCCGTGGTCGAGCAACAGGTCCGCGCGCTTGCGGGTGGTGCGGCCCGAGCCGAGGATGTGGACCACCGGGTGATGCGGGTTGTTCTCCGCCAGCCAGCGGGCCAGATACTTGGTCTTGACGCGGTAGAAGGCGTCCACGTCGTAGCGCGGATGGGTGCGCGACAGCCTGCCCGGCGGGTCGTTCCAGACGAGCAGTTCCTCGTCCGCCTTCACCATGCGCACGCCCGCCTCCAGCCAGCGCAGAAGCAACTCGTAGTCTTCGGGGAAAGCGCCGTCCCGGTAGCCGCCGTGCAGTTCCAGGCAGGTGCGCCGGAACATGATCGAGGGATTGGGCACCGGGAATTCCACGAACCGGTTCAGGCTGATGGCCTCGTGGGTGAGGAGCGTGTTGGTCCAGTCCACGTACCGGGCGTATCCCGCGCTGGTCTTCCGACAGCCGCCGAAGCGCACCCGGCACCCGGCCAACCCCGCGTCCGGGTGGCGGTCAAGCAATTTCGCCTGGGCGGCCAGCCGTCCGGGCAGGGCCTCGTCGTCCGCGTCCAGGCGGGCGATGTATTCGCCCCTGGCCGCGCCGATGGCCGCGTTGGCCGCCGCCACCACCCCGCCGTGATCCAGGGAAACGACGCGCACGCGCCGGTCCTGCCGGGCGTATTCCGCCAGCACCGCGCCGGTGCCGTCCGTGCTGCCGTCGTCCACGGCCACCACCTCGAAGGACACGCCCTCTTGGGCCAGCAGGGAATCGAGCGCCCGGCCCACGGTGTCGCCGCAGTTGAAGCAGGGCATGGTCACGGTTATGCGCGGCGCGGTCATGCCCTATGCCTCCGCCTTGGCCTTGCTTTCCCGGACCGCCGCCCTGATGCGGCAGACCGAGCAGGTGCCCGCGCTGGTGGGGGAGCCGCACTCCGCGCAGGGCTTGAGTTCGGCCCCGGTCTCCCGCTCCACGGCGGCGAAGGCGGGCTTTCCGTTCTTGAGAAACGATTGATAGAACTGAAGCTTCTGGCCGGGACTGCGATGCTCCAGCTCACCCCACAGCTCCTTGTGGCCGGTGAAGCTCGCGCCCGTGGCGTAGGGGCAGGGATCGGAATGGATCTCGATGCCCTTCAGAAAGGCGTAGTTGGCGGTCTCGAACTCGCTGAGGCGAAAGAGCGGCTTGACCTTGCGGACGAACCCGTCCGATGCGGGCAGGACCGGCCCCTGGTCGGACAGGTAGGCCGTGTCCCAGCGCAGGGTGTTGGCGAACAGCCGGGCCACCTCGTCGTCCAGGTTGTGGCCGGTGGCCAGGGCGTCGTACCCGCCCTCCACGGCGATGCGGTTGAAGTGGTGCCGCTTCATCTTGCCGCAGACCGCGCAGACCGGACGCCTGACGTGCGCCTTGACGTCCGGGATGGGCAGTCCCCATTTCTCCATCTCGAAGACTTCGAGCTTGAGGCCGTGCTTTTCGGAAAAGCGCTCCACCTTGGCGCGGGCCTTGTCCGAAGAGCCGGGAATGCCCAGGTCGATATGCAGGCCGGTGACGTCGTAGCCCTGGAGGTGCAGTTCGAGCATCAGCGCCAGGGAGTCCTTGCCCCCGGACAGGGCGACCAGAATGCGCTCGTCATGGGTGAACATCTTTTCCCGGCGGATGGCCGTTTCCACCTGGCGGGTGAAAAAGAGCGGGAAGCAGTCCTTGCAGAACCCGGAGTGATGGCTGGGCAGGGCCACGTGGGCCGTGGCCTTGCAGCGCGTGCATTTCATGGCGCCCCCCCTAGCCTGCGGATGTGACCTTGCGGACCATGAGGACGTCGCCGTCCTTCAGCTTGCGGTCCGGGGTGAGCAGTTCGCCGTTGCGGACCACGAGGGCCATGGTGAAACGGAGCCGCAATTTGTTGAGCACGGCATGCACCGAGCGCGTGTCCGGCAGCTCGACGACCGTTCCGTCCGGTTCGAGATTGACGGTAATCATGTGTTTTCTCCTTCCCGCAAGCGCTTTGACGGCCAACGGGCTTAGGCAGACTACGCAGGTCGACGGCGGAGTTCAACCCTCAGCTTCGGCGGGAAATGACGACCCCGGGCAATAATCTTGAAGGAAAAAACGAAACCGGTGTTGACCCAAAAGATATCTATCGCCTATGTTGACCGGGAGGCGAACGTCCCAAGGAGGATTTCCAATGAACCAGGCCAAGATTCTCGTAGTCGACGACGAAAAGCATATACGGATGCTCTATCGGGAAGAATTGGAAGCCGAAGGATACGCGGTGGCCACTTCCGACGGCGAGGAAGACATCCTCGACGTCATCGGTCGTGAAAAACCGACCATCGTCATTCTCGACATCAAACTCGGGGTCAACCGCTCCGGGCTGGACCTGCTGCAGGAGATACGCACCCAGGACCAGCAGATTCCCGTCATTCTCTCCACGGCCTACGACTCTTTCCAGCACGACCTGAAATCCATTGCCGCAGACTACTATGTGGTCAAATCCGTCGACCTGTCCGAACTCAAGGACAAGGTCCGCATGGCCCTGACCAAGGCCGGGGCATAATTTTCCGCAATACGCCCTTGTCAACTTTCGGCACCGACGCCCCGCCGGACACATGCGGCGGGGCGTCGCCGCTTTCGTCCCGTCCGCGCCGCTCGGACATCATGGCAAGCGGGGACGAATGCGGCCCATCGCGGGGCCTGCGGGACGCGGCCCGGAGCGGACATTCCCCTTGCCCCTCCGGTCCCTATCATGGTAGCCGCATCGCATGTTCGACATCACTTCCGCCGACATCCTGCGTTACCTGATCATGGCGCCCGGCCTGCTGGTGGCCCTGGTCTTCCACGAGGTGGCGCACGGCTACGTGGCCTATCTCCTCGGCGACCCCACGGCCAGGGCCCAGGGTAGACTGACCCTCAACCCGCTCAAGCACCTGGACCCCATCGGCACCCTGGCGTTCTTTTTCGTCCAGTTTGGCTGGGCCAGGCCCGTGCCGGTCAATCCCCGCTATTTCAACAATCCCCGCAAGGGGATGATGTATACCGCCATGGCCGGTCCGGGCGTCAACTTCGCCCTGGCCGCGGCCTTTGCCCTCATATTCCACATGATGGCCGGGTTCGGCGTTTCCGGCCGCAGCGCCCTGTACGGTGTGGCCTACTTCGGGGTGTTCGTGAACCTGATTCTCGGCGCGTTCAACCTCCTGCCCATCCCGCCGCTGGACGGCAGCAATGTTGTAGCGTACTTTTTGCCCCCCCGGGCGGCATACAAATACATGAGCATGAGCCGCTACGGGTTCATCGTCCTCATCGGCATCATCCTGTTGGGACGGTTCACCGGGTTCAGCCTGGTGGGCGAGATCATCCTGCCCTTCGTGTCCGGTTTCGCCTCGCTGCTCGGCATTCCCATGTAACCTTCAACCACACACCATCCACCATGAGCGAAAGACAACGCATCGTTTCGGGCATGCGGCCCACCGGCCCCCTCCACCTCGGACACTACTTCGGCGTCATCGCCAACTGGGTCCGCCTCCAGGAAGAATACGACTGTTTCTATTTCGTGGCCGACTGGCACGCCCTGACCAGCGAGTACGCCGACCCCACCCGGACCAAGGGCTTCGTGCCCGGCCTGGTCAAGGACTGGATCGCCTCCGGCCTGGACCCGGAAAAATGCAGCATCTTCCAGCAATCCATGGTCAAGGAGCATGCGGAGTTGAACCTGCTGCTCGGCATGTTCACCCCGCTCGGCTGGCTGGAACGGTGTCCCACCTACAAGGACCAGAAGGAGCAATTGGCGCAAAAGGACCTGAACACCTTCGGGTTCCTCGGCTACCCGGTGCTCATGACCGCCGACATCCTGATGTACAAGCCGTGCGCCGTGCCCGTGGGCAAGGACCAGTTGCCGCACCTGGAGCTGACCCGCGAGATCGCCCGCCGGTTCAACCACCTCAACGACACCGACCTGTTCCCGGAACCGGCCGACATGCTCACCGAGGAATGCAAGCTGGACGGCCTGGACGGCCGCAAGATGTCCAAGAGCTACGGCAACTCCATCATGCTGTCCGAGCCCATCGAGGAAATCCTGCCCAAGGTGCGCGGCATGAAGACCGACGAGAACCGCCTGCGGAAATCCGATCCGGGCGACCCGAACGTCTGCAACCTCTACCCGTACCACAAGCTGATGACCGATCCGGCCAGACTGCCGGAGATACGGGAAGGCTGCCGCAACGCCACCTGGGGCTGCGTGGACTGCAAAAAGGTGCTCATGGAGTCGCTGGAAGCGTTCCTCGGCCCCCTGCAGGAACGCCGCGCCGCCTGCACCGACGACATGGTCAGGGACATCCTCGCCGCGGGCAACGCCAAGGCGCGCGCATTCGCGGCCCGCACCATGGATGAGGTCCGCCAGGTCCTGAATTTCGACTTCTAGCAAAAAAACATATACGGTGTTCGTTCCCGGAATCGGCCGGGCCACCAAAACACAGGAGACGCTATGACTGCTCAAAACGGCAGCACGGTCAAGGTCCACTACACCGGAACGCTGAAAGCGGACGGGTCACAGTTCGATTCCAGCGCGGGCCGCGATCCCCTGGAATTCAAGTTGGGCGAAGGCATGGTCATCGCCGGTTTCGAAAAGGCCGTCATCGGCAAGTCCGCCGGCGACACGGTCACGGTCGAAATTCCCCCGGACGAAGGCTACGGCGAGCCCAACGAGCAGTTGGTCTTCCAGGTCCGCAAGGAACAGATTCCGCCCAATGTGGAGCTGGAAGCGGGCATCATGCTGGAAATCCGCACCGAGGAAGGCCAGCCCGCGTATGTCCGAGTCACGGAATTCGACGATGAACTGGTCACCCTGGACGGCAACCACCCGCTGGCGGGACAGACCCTCGTGTTTGATATTGAGGTTGTGGAAGTAGCCTAAATCGCTGCATATCGATTAACTTCCCCGCCTCATGCCGTCTCGGCGCGGGGCGGGGTTTTCCTTTCTTTCAGGACATTGCAATGAGCATTTCAAAACGCTGTCGAGACATCACCCCGTTCCTGGTCATGGAGTTGAATGAAAAAGCCGAGGCCATGGAAAAGGCGGGCCAGTCCGTGATCCGCATGTGCGTGGGCGAGCCGGACTTCGACACGCCCAAATGCGTCAAGCGCGCCGCCTGCCGCGCCCTTGACCAGAACAAGACCCACTACACCCATTCGCTCGGCATCCTTGAGCTGCGCGAGGCCATCGCCGAGGACTACCGCAAGCGGTACGGCGCGGTGGTGGACCCGGCCAACATCGTCGTCACCCAGGGCACCAGCCCGGCCATGTTCGCGCTCTTCGCGGCCATGCTCGAAGACGGCGACAAGGTCATCACCTCGGACCCGTGCTACGCCTGCTACGATAACTTCATCACCTTTGCGGGCGGCGAGGCGGTCAAGGTGCCGGTGGACGAGGACGACGCCTTCCAGTACCGCGTGTCCGCCATCCGCAAGGCGCTGGACGAAAACGAGGGCATCAAGGCGATCATGATCAACTCTCCGGCCAACCCCACCGGCACCCTGCTCTCGGCGGAGCGCATGCGGGCCATCGCCGAGCTGGCCGAAAGGCGGAACCTGTGGGTGGTCTCGGACGAAATTTACCACGGCCTGGTCTACGAGGGCCGCGAGCACTCCATTCTCGAATACACGGACAAGGCGTTCGTGCTGAACGGGTTTTCCAAGGCGTACGCCATGACCGGCTGGCGGCTGGGCTACCTGATCGCGCCCCCGGAATACATGCGCGTCCTGCGGAACCTCAGCCAGAATTTCTTCATCTCGGCCAACACCATGGCCCAGTGGGGCGGCCTGGCCGCGCTCAAGGAGGCGGAGCCGGACGTGGAGCGCATGCGGGCCATCTACAACAAGCGGCGCGTCTACCTCATCAAGCGGCTCAGGGACATGGGCTTCGACATCAGGCACGAGCCGACCGGCGCGTTCTACGTGCTGGTCAACACCCGCAAGCCGGCCGCCCGGTTCGACGGCAGCTCCCTGGCCCTCTCGTACGACATCCTGGAAAAGGCCAAGGTGGCGGTCACGCCCGGCATCGACTTCGGCCAGGGGGCCGAGGGATTCATCCGCCTTTCCTACGCCACCTCCATGGAGAACATCGAGGAGGGCATGAACCGGCTGGCGGCATACATCAAGGCCCAAAGCTAGCACCTGCCGCACGCAAGACAAAGGGCATCCGGTTTTCGGATGCCTTTTTTTTCGGCCCCTGACGGGGATCGGCCGTAAAATTTCGTCATGGCGAACAGCCCGGGGCGTCAAACCCGGAGGTCCAACCCCCGGTAGACCGTGCCGCCCGCGCCGACCAGCACGCCGCCCCCGGAAAACAGGGCCGCCGGGTCCATGTTGGCGGCATACCATTCGGTCATGGCCCCGACCGCCATGGGCTGCTCCATCTCGCCCCTGCCGAGCCGGGTCTCGGCCGCGGAGGCCAGCCTGCCCAGATGCAGGATGTCGCCCAGTTCCCTGACCCGGCCGGGATTGGCCGTGAAATAGCTGTCGATCATCTCCCCGCCGGGGTGATCCCCGACCACGGCGACCGCACCCGCCGGGTCGTACATGAGCCGGAACGGGACGTCCACGTTCACGCCGAGTTCCTCCAGGTCCGCGCCCACCTCGCCGTTCCAGCCGGACTGGGCGGCCTCATGGTACGCGACCACGTCGGCAAAGGAGATGGCGCCCCCGGTTTCGCCGTCCACCCGGTTGAGCAGCGACCGGATGCGGCCGCGCGCGGTGTCCCCGGAACCGCCCTCTCCCTCCTGACGGGTTTTTGACTGTTCCGGCCCAAGGGGGAATTCCGCATCGTCGTGCGCCTTTTTAGGGCGCTGATACGTGTACCCTTGTACAGTTTGTTCAATACGTTGCGTGGACATCGGTCGCTCCTCCACATGGGCGCGGCACGCTCCGGGCGAATCGCTGCATGGAAATGTGAAGCACGAACCGTGCCGGATGCGTTGCACACCCCGCCGAACACGGGTATGGTCAAGACAATACAAGACCATAGCCAATCCCCCACGAGGTATCTCATGAACCACCAATCACTGAAGATCAACGGCGTCGAGGTCGGCAACATCCTCAACCGAAACGAAAAACGCGTGGCCAAGCTGATCCCCGGAATGCTGGAAGAGTATTTCAGCGACTACATTCTGGAGGACCTGGACATTCAGGACATCTTCGCCCTGACCCTCAACCTGCTCCCGGCGGCCTATGCCCAGCCCGGCTCCATCGTCCTGTCCAACAGGCTGTCCGACTACGAGATACGCTCGAAAATCCGCGCGGCCGTGGAGCGGGTGCTCGACAACCCCACCCGCGCCGGGAAATAGCCCGTCTTTTTTCAATCCCGCAAAAACGGCAAAAGCCCGCCTCCGAAGTCGGAGACGGGCTTTTCTGGTATTGTTGCGGCCGCTACTTCGCAGCCTTGGAGCCCGGCTTTTCCATGACGATGGCGAACATGAGCAAGGACGGGATGACGAACACCGTGAAAACGGTGGACAGGGCCAGCCCGCCCAGCACCACCGCTCCCAGTCCGCGATACAGCTCGGAACCGGGGCCGGGGGCCACGGCCAGAGGGAGCATGCCGAAGATGGACGTGGCGGCGGACATGTAGATGGGCCTAAGCCGCGTCTTGGTCGCCTCCAGCACCGCTTCCTTGTGGCCCATGGAGTGCTCGCGCACGTTGTTCAGGGACTGGTGAACGATGAGGATGGCGTTGTTCACGACCACGCCGATGAGGATGATGAACCCGAGCATGGTCAGGATGTCCAGGGCCTGGGGCGCGATGAGCAGGTTTTCCAGCTTCAGCCCGAGGAACCCGCCCGCGCCGGCCAGCGGCACGGTGAACAGGATGATGAACGGGTACAGGAAGTTCTCGAACAGCGCGGCCATGAGCAGGTAGGTGATGATCAGCGCCAGCAGGAAATTCCACTTGAGCGCGTCGCGGGTCACGGTCAGCTTGTCCGCCGCGCCGGAAAGCCGCACGGACACGCCGTGCATCATGCCGGTCTGGTGCAGATTCGGCAGGAGTTGCTGCTCGATGGTGTCCATGGCCTGCTCAAGGGGCATGTGCTCGGGCGGCGTCACCTGCAGGGTGATGGTCCGGGCGCGTTCCAGATGGCGGATCTGGGTCACGCCATAGGTGTTCTCCATCTCCGCCAGGTTGGAGAGCGGCACGGCCCACCCGTTGGGGGTGGCCACCAGCGAGGAATACAACTCCTCGGGCGTGGCCGCGTCCTCGTTGGCCGCCTTGAGCACCAGGTCGATCTTCTTTTTGCCCTCTTCCTTGTAATCGCCGATCTTGCGACCGTCGAGAATGACGTCCACGGCCACGCCCAGGTCCTGGGCGGACAGGCCCACGGCCTTGACCCGGTCGCGGTAGGGGTGGAAGCGAACCTCGGGATAAAGCAGCTCCAGCGACGGGATGGGCCGGATCTGCGCGCCGTGAATGGTCTTCATGGTCATGCCGAACATGGTCCCGGCCGCAGCCACCAATTGGTTCAGGTCGTCGCCCGAAAAGTCCACGTTGATGACGCGGCCCTCGCCGATGCCCTGCTCGAAAATGGACGCCTGAAGCGACACGCCGAACATGCCGGGGATGGAGTTCATGACCTGCATGAACATCGGAATCAGGGGGCGGGAGTTCTGCTCCTCGGTGGACATGGCGCCGAACAGGTTGATGGTCGGCGCGGACACGTAGAACATATTCCGCACGCCCGGCATGCCGTCCACCTCCTTGCGGAAGTGCGGCCGCACCTGGTCGAAGATGTACGCCCCGATGTCATCGCGCTCCTCGTAGGAAAGACCCGGCGGCGGAATGAGAATATTGATGACCAGGTTGCGGTTTCCCTGGGGCAGGTACTCCATCTTCGGAAACATGGACACGACCATGAGCACCGAAACGGCCACCAGGCCGAGCACCGTGACCAGACGGCTCTTCCAGTTGTCGATGGCCAGGGAGAGCAAGCCGACGATAAAGGCCGACGTCCTGACGCCCACGGCGGTCAGGGGCTTGAGGGCCCGCTTGGCCAGGGAAAGCCCGGCGGACTTGCGCGCGTCGTCGCCCTTCCGATCCCTTTTCCTGTCCGCGATGCGATAAAACTGGTTGGCCAGCATGGGGATGACCAGCACCGACACGAACAGGGAGAGGATGATGGCGCAGGTGACGGCAATGGCGATGTCCTTGAACAACTGTCCCGCTTCCTGCTCCATGAAGACCACGGGCAGAAACACGGCCACGGTGGTCAGGGTGGAAGCCAGGACCGCGCCCCATACCTCGCTGGCCCCGTCGTAGGCCGCCTGGAGGGGAACCTTGCCCATGCGCCGATGCCGGTCCACGTTTTCCAGGACCACGATGGCGCTGTCCACCAGCATGCCCACCGCGAACGAGATGCCCGCCATGGACACGATGTTGAGCGACCGTCCGGCCGCCGCGAACATGATGAACGCGCCCACGATGGACACCGGAATGCTGACCGCCACGATGATGGTCGAACTGACGGACTGGAGAAATACGAAGAGCACCACGATGGCCAGAAACGAACCGATGAGGATATTCCGCTTCACCAGGTCGATGGCGCCGTTGATGTACGGGCGCTGATCGTAGGTCCAGTTGAAACGCACGCCCTGCTCGGCCAATGGCCCGGCGTTGAGTTCCTCGATGACCTTGTGGACCTCGTCGGTCATGCTCAGGATGTTGGTGCCGGGTTCTGGACGAATGCCCACCACCAGCCCCGGCTTGCCGTTGTAGCGCATGGCCACCGAGTGTTTTTCGTTGCCGCGCGCCACCGTGGCCACGTCGCCCAGGGTAACGCGGTACTGGCCGGACGAGGAGATGACCACGTCCAGGATGTCCTCGGGCGTCTTGAACTCGGCCGGGGTGCGGATGCGGTAGTCGCGCCGCCCCACGCCCAGGGTGCCGGCGGAAATGGACACGTTCTCGCTCTGGAGCACGGAGATGAGCTGGGTGGCGGTCAGGTTGTACGAGGCGAGTTTGACCGGATCGACCACGATGTGCATCTCGTCCTCGCGGCCGCCGCCCAAGAACAGGTCGGCCACGCCTTCCACGCGCTCGATGTATTGCCTGATCTCGTTCTCGAAAAAGGTCTGGTAGGTGCTGATGTCGTTTTCATTGCCCGGCAAAAGCTCCAGCATCAGCCAGATGACCGGCGAGGTGGACGCGCCCGTGGCCGAAATGACGGGCCGGTCCACGTCGTCGGGATAGTCCGGCACCTCGTCCAGCTTGTTGGACACGCGCAACAGGGCCTTGTCTATCTCGGTGCCGATCTCGAACTTGAGCGTCAGCTCGGAACGGGCGTTGTAGTTGGAGGACTCCATCTTGATCAGGCCGGGGATGCCCTTGAGCACCTTTTCCTGCTCCTCGACGACGTCGCGCTCCATCTCGTAGGGCGTGGCCCCCACCCAGGTGGTGGTCACGGTGATGACCGGCTCGGTCACGTTGGGGGAAAGCTGGTACGGCAACCCGAGGAGCGCCACCATGCCGAACATGACGACCAGGATGACGCCCACCAGGACGCCCACCGGCTTGTGTATGGCGATTCCGACGATATCCATGGCGGCCTTCCCTACCCGTTCAGCGGCTGCGCGGCCACGGGCTGCTGGGGCTGGAGCCGCTCATTGCCCTTGACCACCACGTCCATATCCTCCTTGAGGGACTCGGACTGCACGCCCGCCTCCATGCCCCGGTAGCCCACCACGCGCACGGGCATGGGCATGGCCTTGCCGTCCAGAACGGCCCAGACCACCAGTTGGCCGCGCGCGGAAATCACCGCGTCCCGGGGCACGATCAACGTCTTGCCGCCCAAGCCCTTGGGCAGGACCACGCGGGCCTCCATGCCCTGGGCGAGCGAGCCGTCGTTCTTCACCCGGATCTTCACCGGGAAGGTGCGGGTGGCCACGTCGCCCATGGGAATGGCCGCAAACACCTCGCCGGGCAGTTCCTTGCCCGCCACGCCCACGGTCACGGCCAGGCCGGGCCTGACCACGCCGAAGGCGTCGCGCGGGGCGTTGACCACCACGTCGAACTCGTCGTCGCGGGCCACTGTGGCCACCACGGACCCCTTGGACACCCATTCTCCGCGAAAGATCTTGCGCGCCGTGACCACGCCGTCATAAGGGGCGCGGATGGTCTTCTTGGAACGCTCCATGTGGAGCTGATTCAGGGTGGCCTTGGCCGCCGCGACCCGCTGCCGCGCGGATGTGGCCGCCAGCCGCTTGGAGTCGTATTCGCCCTCGGCCACGGTGCGGCTCTCGTACAGCGTGGTGGTCCGCTCGTTTTCCAGCGCGGCCAGTTCATAGTCGGCCTGGGCCTGGTCCATGAGCGCCTTGGCATTGGCAATGGACTGATCAAGAATATCCGAGGACAGGGTCACCAACGGGTCGCCCGCCTTCACGCGCTGGCCCTCCTGGACGTCCAGGGAGACGAGCTTGCCGTCCACCTCGGCGGCCACGTCCGAGGTCTCGGTGAAATACACCGTGCCGATGTACTCGGTCTGCGGGGCCATGTCGCCGCAGGTGACCTTGCCCACCACCACCGGCGTCGCGGGTGGTGGGCCCTTGTCCTGCGCAGGGGCGGGCGCGGCGAATAGGACCGCGAGGCAACACACGGTGAAAACTCGAATCGCTCTTTTCATCGATCACTCTTTTTCCGTAAGTTTTTCCAAGGCTTGAATATGGAGATAAAGACCGTGGCGAGCAGCACGGCCACCTGGACGCATCCCCATGTGAAATTCATTTGTTCATTGTACAGATAGGCCGCATCGGTCACGGCACCCATGCCCAGCCGCCCCGAAATCTCCACCATGGCCTGCTCCCACGGGCCGAGGCAAAAGGTCCCGAAAATGATGGCCGACAAGGTTGTCACCCACTTGAGGATCACCCAGCCGTGCCGAATGAACCCCCAGCCCGTCAGCAGCGAATAGGCCAGCCCGGTAAGCAGACAGCCGAACGCGCCGGGTATCACGACCACCCAGTTGTCCACATGATGGGCGGCCTGGTTCATGCCGTAAAGCACCCCGCCGTCGGTCGCGCCCGGCTTGAGAAAATATAGCGCCGGCAAGGCGACCGCGCCGCCGATCCAGCAGGCCACGGCCACAAGGTGCATCCCCTTGAGCCATTTCTGCCCGGAAGCACTCAGACGCATCATCGCTCCTCGGGAAAACAGGCGTCGTCCAAAGTCGGCTCGAGGATCTCCCACAAGACCTTCCTGCAGATGCCCAACTCCTCGGGATCGAGGCGCTCCTCGCAACTGATCATATTGGCCTTGGCCAGATCGAAGGTCTGCATCATCAACTCGCGCCCGGCGTCGGTGATATGAAGCGTCTTCACCCGCCGGTCCTGCTTGCCCGCCTCCCGGCGCACGTAGCCGCGCTTCTCCAGGGCCGCCGCCAAGCGGCTGACGCCGGTCTTTTCCTGGGACAGGATGTCGCACAGCTTCCCCTGGGGCATGCTGCCCGCCTTGAAGATGGGGATGAGGACGCGCCACTGCTCCACCGTTATCTCCAGGCCCGCCTCGGCAAAACGGGCGGCCAGATCGTTGGTCTTGAGCCGGGCGACCTTCCAGGTCAGAAATCCAAGGGATTGTCTGGGATTCAGCTTATTGAGCATACCAAAAAGTTGTATCTGCAACGAACTGTTGGGTCAACCCAATTTTGCGTCCGCCCGCTTGCAATAAAGAATGGATGGTTATACTGTTCCGTCCATGGAACGATTTACCGCCGACCTCCACATCCATTCCCGTTTCTCCCGCGCCACGAGCAAGAATCTGACCATCCGCAACCTGGCCGCATGGGGGAGCATGAAAGGGCTGTCCGTGCTCGGGACCGGCGACTTCACCCACCCCGAATGGCTGGCCGAGATCGAGGAGCAGCTCGAAGACAACGGCAAGGGATTGTTCACCCTCAGGGACCCGAAGGGGCTGGAGGCCGAAATACCGACCTTCGACGGGGAAATCCCCGGCCGCACCCGGTTCATGCTCCAGACCGAGATCAGCTCCATCTACAAGCGCGGCGGCAAGGTCCGCAAGGTCCACAACCTGGTCTTCCTGCCCGATCTGGACGCGGTCCGGCGGTTCAACGAAAAGCTCTCCCAGGTGGGCAATCTGGCCTCGGACGGCCGCCCCATCCTGGGCCTGGACTCCCGCGATCTCATGGACATGGTGCTGGAAACCCACCCCATGGCCTTCCTGGTCCCGGCCCACATCTGGACCCCCTGGTTCTCCCTGTTCGGCTCCAAGTCCGGCTTCGACTCCACCCGCGAGTGCTTCGGCGACTACGCGGACGAAATCTTCGCCATGGAGACCGGCCTTTCCTCGGACCCGGAGATGAACTGGACCTGGTCCGAACTGGACCGCATCAAGCTCATCTCCAACTCGGACGCCCACTCCGGCGAGAAGCTCGGCCGCGAGGCCAACCTGTTCCGGGGCGAGGTCTCCTACGAGGGCGTCTACCGCGCCCTGCGCGGCGAGGGGCTGGGCCACAGATTTCTGGGCACCGTGGAATTCTTCCCCGAAGAGGGCAAGTACCACCTGGACGGCCACCGCAAGTGCGGCGTGGTCATGGACCCGCACGAGACCATCGCCCGCGACGGCATCTGTCCGGTCTGCGGCAAGCCCGTGACCGTGGGCGTGTACAACCGCATCCTGGAGCTGGCCGACCGCGAGGAGCCGGTCCAGCCCGCGGGCGCTCCGGGCTTCGTGTCCCTGATCCCGCTCAAGGAAATCCTCTCCGAAGTGGTCGGCGTCGGCCCGAACTCCAAGAAGGTCAACACGCTCTACATGCAGCTCCTCCGCGAGTTCGGCAACGAGCTGGACATCCTCCAGCGCGTGCCCGCCGAGGACCTAAACCGCTACTCCTGCCACCTGGGCGAAGGCATTTCCCGCATGCGCGACGGCCACGTCATCCGCAAGTCCGGGTTCGACGGCGAATACGGCGTGATCTCGGTCTTTTCTGAAAAGGAACGCGCCCAGATCAAGAACGGGGGCACCCTGGTTTCCCTGTCCCGGCCCGAGGCCACCCCGGACGTGGGCGAACGGGCCGCGCCCTGCCCGGCCCCGACGGCGGCCCGGCACCAGGAAGGCCCCATAGCCTTCAACCCGGCCCAACAGGAAGCCATCGACGCCGGCCCCGGCCCGGTGCTGGTCCTGGCCGGTCCGGGCACGGGCAAAACCCAGACCCTCATGGGCCGGGTGGGCCGCCTGATCGACGAAGGCACGCAGCCCAAGCGCATCCTGGCCCTGACCTTCACCCGGAGGGCGGCGCGGGAGTTGCGGGCCAGGCTCAAGTCCCTGCGCGGCGAAAACGCCGAAACGCCCCAGGCGGGCACCCTGCACTCGCTCTGCTTCGACTATTGGAAGCACGCCTATTCCGAAACCCCCATCGTCCTGCCGGAATCCTCGGCCAAAAAGCTGTTCGCCGAGGTCAACCCGGACTTTTCGGGCAAGGACCTCGACCATTACTGGAACAAATACACCATGGCCCGTGAACGGCTGGAAGACCTGCCACCGGACATGGAAGAGGCGCACATCAACTACGGCAACCAGAAGAACCACTGGGACCTGGTGGACTACACCGACCTGCTGGAATTCATGCTGGAACAGTCGGGCGCGCCCACCTTCCACATGCCGTACACCGACGTGCTCGTGGATGAAATCCAGGACCTGACCCCGCTGCAGCTCGCCGTCATCAAGGGCATTTCCCCCGACGGCGGCCAGGGGGTGTTCTGCATCGGCGACCCCAAGCAGTCCATCTACGGCTTCCGGGGCGCGGCGGACGACGCCGAGGAACGGCTCAAGGCGTTCTGGCCGAACCTGACCCAAATCACCCTGACCGACAACTATCGCTCCGGGCAGACCATCCTGGACGCCGCGGGCAACCTGTTCCCGGACGAGCCGCGCCTGATCGCCCGCCGCGACACAAAGGCCGCGATCCACCTGTTCGAGGCCCCGGACGGGCTGCGCGAGGCCACCTGGATATCCGACCGGATCAGGGGGCTCATCGGGGCCACCAGCCATTCCATCGCCGACCAGGAAGGGGCCGGGGAACTGGCTCCGGGCGACATCGCCGTGCTGGTCCGCTTCAAGGCGCTCATCCCGCCGCTGGAAAAGGCGCTCAAGCGGGCGGGCATCCCGGTGTCCGTGCCGGAGCTGGAAGGCTTCTGGCAGGAGCCGCGCGTGGCCTCCATCCTGCGCGCGGCCGAGCAGTTCCTAGGCATGACGCTCACCGGGGCCGAGGACGTGCTCGACGTGCCGGACCACATCATCGCCAAGGGACCTGTGGGACTGGCCGCGTATCTCAGCGAGACCCCGCCCTTTGACCAGTACTTCTGGGAAAGCCGCCCGTTCCGGGAGCTGAAAAAGGAATTCGACATCCGTGGAGGCTGGCAGGGGCTGGTCAACTGGGTGTCGCTCCAGACCGAATTGGAACTGATCCGCAGCGTGGCGGAAAAGGTGCAGATCATGACCCTGCACGCGTCCAAGGGGCTGGAATTCGAGGCCGTCTTCATGCCCGGCCTGGAAGAGGGCATCCTGCCGTTCGCGGGCATGGACCTGCTCACGGCCACGGTCACCCTGACGCCGGGACGCGGCCAGAAATTCGCCGAGGAACGCCGCCTGATGTATGTGGGCATGACCCGGGCCAGGCGCAACCTGTACATCAGCCGCGCGGACAGCCGGCAGCTCTACGGCAAGACGCTCAACCTGCCGGAATCCCGCTACCTACGTGAGATTCCGCCGGAACTGGTCACGAAGACGGCCCTGGCCGCGCGCAAGGTGACCAAGGAAAGACAACTCGGATTGCTGGATTGATGCACCCGGCGCGGGCGCGGGAAAAGGTTCTACCGGAAGAACCGATAGACGCTGCGTTCGTACACGCGGCAAACGTTCATGGCGGCCTGGGAGTGGACGCCCGCCTGCCGCAGCCTACAGAAGACATGCAGGGGGTTGAAAATATGCTGGCAAAAACGCCTGAATGCCCTCATGGCAATCTCCTCCAAGTCACTTCGTCTTTACATTGAATCTTGCACAAGCCATGCCCAACTCAACAAATCCAACAAAATCAAGGGATTCGTCTTTTGACGCATTATCGGGCCGGAAAGAATCGACCCGCATTCGTCCGGTTTCCGTGGAAGATGTCCGAAAAAGGTGGAACATTGATTTTCCCTTCACCATCGCGGCCCCGTCCTTTGTCCTGCCCGCAGGGGCGAGTGAAAACGGCCGCTATCTGGCCGACTATTTCCCTGAAATCGCACTCCTTTTCTTCGAGGCCGAGGCATGTCTCGCGTACACCGAGGACGATCTGCCGCCCTCCCTGGCCGATCTCCCCTGCTCCTGGCACGTCCACATGCCCCTGGATTTCGACTGGCGGCCGGGCCTGGACGCGGTCTGGCGGCAGATCGACGGCCTGCTGGACAAGGCGGCATTTCTTGCGCCCCGAGCGCACGTTCTGCACCCGCCCACCGAGCCGGACATGCTCCTGCCCCTGGCGGCCCGGCTCCGCGACAAGGGCGTGGACCCCGCCCTGTTCCTGATCGAAAACATCCGGGGCCACAGCCTGACGCCCATCTGGGATGAGATCGTGGAGGGCGGCTATTCCGCCTGCCTGGACATCGGCCACATCCTGGCCTACGACCAGCGCGACGTCCTGGACCTGCCCGGCCTGTGGCAGCGGGTCCGCATGCTGCATGTGTACGGCGGGGAAAAACGCATGCAGCACCACTCCCTGCCCTGCCTGCCGCCGGAAGACCGGGATTTGCTCAAAAACATGCTGGACCGCGCTCCCGGCGCGACCGTGACGCTGGAAGTATTTGAACACAATGCCCTTTTCGAGTCCCTGGACCAGCTCGGCCAATGGCTCGCGCAGTGGAGGCGAAAAAAATGATCACCCTGGTGCTCGGCGGAAACAAATCCGGCAAATCCGACTTTGCGCTCGATTTGGCGGCCAAAACGCGCAAACCGGCCCTGTTTATCGCCACCGGCAAGGCGCGCGACCTCGAATTCCGCGAACAAATACGCCAACACCGCATAAATCGCGCCCCGAAAATGGAAGTCCTGGAAGTATCCTCGGGGTTGCCTCAGGCGCTTCAAAAGGCTAAATTGCATTTTCCGTCGGTGATCGTGGACAGCCTGGACTACTGGCTCTTTTCCTGCCGGGAGTCGGGCTGCGAGGCGGAAAGAATTCAGGAATTCCTCGATGTTCTGGAAGGCTGGGACGGAAAGGACCTGATACTGGTCTCGGCTGAGACCGGGCTTGGACCCCTGCCCGCAGGCAGCGGGGTCCGGGCGTTCATACGGAGTCTCGGCGCGCTCAACCGGCGCGTCGCAACGGTTGCCGACCGGGCGTTTCTGGTGGCTGCCGGATTGCCGTTAACCCTGAAACAGGATTAGCTCGTGGCACTGTTTCGACAGCTTGACGACCAGGTCGATCAGCTTCTCGGCCTGTTCAACAAAGAAGACAACTGGCTCATCGTCATCAACGCCGACCCGGACGCGCTGGGATCGGCCGACGCCCTGAGGCGCATCATGGGCCGCCGCGTGAACAACGTGGGCATAGCGCAGATCAATGAAATCCAGCGGCCGGACAACCTGTCCATGATCCGCTATTGCCGCATACCCACCCAGAAGCTCATCCCGAACCTGGCGGCCCAGTTCGACAAATTCGCGCTGGTGGATTCTCAGCCCCACCACAATCCCGAATTCAAGGGATTCGACTTCTCCGTGGTCATCGACCACCACCCGCTCTCCCAGGAGAACCTTGTCCAGGCGGACTTCGTGGACATCCGGCCCCAGTACGGCTCGGTCTGCACCATGATGACCGAGTACCTCTACAACATGAAGATTCGCCCGGCCAAGCTGCTGGCCACGGCGCTCATGTACGGCATCCGCTGCGACACCAAGACCTTTGAGCGCGAATTCATCGACGCGGACATGGCCGCCTTCAAGTACCTGAACAAGTTCGCGGACTCCAAGCTGATGAACCGCATCAGCCGAAGCGAGTTCCACCTGGACTGGATGCGCTACATCTCGCGCGCCTTCTACAACCTGCGGCGCATCGGCAAAGGGCTGTTCGCCTACTGCGGCAACGTGGGCAACCCGGACATCCTGGTCATCGTGGCCGACTTCTTCACCCGGGTGCATGACGTGCCGTGGGTGGTGGTTTCCGGCACGGCCGAAGGCAAGCTGGTGTCCATCTTCCGGGGCGACGGCCAGCGGCGGAACATGGGCACCATGGCCCAGAAGCTGATGAACGGCCTCGGCTCGGCAGGCGGACACAAGCAGGCCGCGCGCGCCGAAGTGCCCATCGAAAACCTGGGCGACACGGACCCGGAAATCTTCATGCTCAAAAAACTCGGACACGGCAAGATGTCCACCATCAAACGCATCTAGCCTTTGAGGGGGACGCTCGTCGCGGGGCGTCTCCGACGGCCAGGGCGCTGCCCTGGACCCGCCAAAGGAGCAAAGCCCCTTTGGAATCCCCATCGCGCCTTCGGCGAGGGACGTGCGGCCGCCGCACGCCGTGTCGGTGTGCGATTCGAGCCTGAAAAAAGAATCAAAGACGTGCCTTGTTCCGTACGGGGCACGTCTTTTTTCAGGCCCGAATCGCAGGTTAAAGTTGCTTTGATTTTGATTAAACGCGAACCGCCCGGCTTCTTCCCCGACAATGTCTTAAACGCCACCACACCGGAACTTTCGCTAACCGCCAATCGGACCGTGTGGCGTGGGCAACCGTCCCGAAGTGTTCGCCTCGGGCAGCTTACCCGCGCGCCGAAGCTGTCCGAGGCGAACACTTCGGGACATTCTTCATCCCCCTTCCCCCCGCCAAACCGCGCACGCACACACCTCGCCGAAGGCGACCCAAATACCATGCTGGCCAGATCTGAGGTAATCTGAGTTGAACACAAACAATTC
>JACCQI010000022.1 GCA_015709315.1 Desulfovibrionaceae bacterium | reverse complement strand
AGGAAACAACCCTTTTCAAAGGGTTTTTCCTCCCCTTCCCCCGGCCGCCGGAGGCCCTTTTTTCCTCACACCTCGTTGAAATAGCCGTCGCGTTCGATCGGGGTGCAGCGGCAGCCACGGATCATTTCTTCCAGCTCGATCCGGGTCATGCCCTGCCGGCTGGTGGCCCCGGCCTCGTGGCCGATTTTTTCCTCCACCACGGTCCCGTCGAAATCGTCGGCCCCGAACTTGAGCGCGGCCTGGGCCTGTTTCACGCCGAGCATGACCCAATACGCCTTGATGTGCGGGATGTTGTCGAGCATGAGCCGGGACACGGCGATGGTCTTGAGTTCTTCCAGGCCGGTCAGGGGCGAGTCGATGGAAAGTTTGCTGTTTTCGGTCAGGAAGGGCAGGGGGATGAAGCAGGTGTATCCGCGGCCCCGGTCCTGGGATTCGCGCAGCCGGATCAAATGATCGACGCGGTCCGCATGGGACTCGATGTGGCCGAAGAGCATGGTGCAATTGGTCTTCAGTCCGAGACCGTGGGCCTCCTCGTGGACGGCCAGCCATTGGTCGGCCGTGGCCTTGCGCGGGCAGAGCTGCTCGCGGATTGCGGGCCGGAAGATTTCCGCGCCGCCGCCGGGCAGCATGTCCAGGCCCGCCACCTTGAGCCGGGTCAGGACCTCGCCGGTCGTGATCCCCTCCAGGCTGGCGAAATGGGAGATCTCCACGGCGGTGAAACACTTGAGCACGGCCTGGGGATAGCGCTCCCGGATGGCGGCCAGGATCTCCTCGAAATACGCCAGGGGAAGCCGGGGATGGCAGCCGCCCACGATGTGGATTTCGCGCGGTTCAAGGGAGGCGTCGGCGAGCTGGGCCAGGACGTCTTCCCTGGTGAGCACGAATCCGCCGCTCTGGCCTTCTTCGCGCTGGTAGGCGCAGAACACGCAGCCGTTGACGCAGACGTTGGTGTAGTTGACGTGCTGGTTGACCACGTAGAACGCCTTGTCCCCGTGCAGCCGGGTGCGCGCATGGTGCGCCAGCGCGCCCACGGCCAGGGGCTCGGGACAGTCGAACAGCCGCTCGCCGTCCTCAAAGGACAGTCGCTCGCCGTCCATGACCTTGTCGCGGACAGCGGCCAGACCCATGGTCTTGTAATAATCGCTTTTGAACAACTGCATTGCGGCCTCCTAGGATGGGTCGGCCAGGCCGCGACGAAGCAGGTTCGTCATGGCGCGGGCTTTGTCTTGCAGGGTGTGCTCCGTCGATTCCACACCCTGGTCCAGGGAGGGCACGGCGTACCCCTGGAGGAAGCGGTCCATGACGGAATGGACGGTGTAGACGGCGGTTTCCACGTCCAGATCGGAGGGCAGGCCATCGGACTCGATGCCGTTTTCAATGAGCTGGCGGAGGAACTTGGCGTTGGCCTTGCGGATCTCGCCCAGGAACCGGTCACGCAACGGGAAACGCTCGTTGAAGAGCATCTTCAGGTAGATGCGGTAGATGTTCGGATGCGCGTCCACAAACGCGCCGCTGGCCAGGAAGGTCTGCTCGATGCGGTCGAAGAAGTCGCCGGTCCCGGTGTCGCGGATGACCTTGAGCGGCTTCTTGAACTCGGCCACTGCATGGCCGAAGAGGTACTCGAACAATCCTTCCTTGGTGCCGAAATATTTGAACAGCGACCCCTTGGCGATGCCCAGCCGCTGCACGATGCGGTTGACGCTCGCCTGGTGGTAGCCGTGGTCCGCGAACTCGCGGGTGGCCTCCGCAAGCACCCGCTCCCGCTTTTCGCCGGACAGGTTCTCGAATGTCTTTGCCGATTGTGTCATGCTTGCCCTTCGGGTGTTCTTTCGTTAGAAGTGACCAGGTGGTCACCATTGGTACAGCCGGTGGGCCGTCCTGTCAACAGGCAGTGTAAACAGAATGATTCAAGTGAGATGAAATGGCTAAAAAACTGACTCTCGGCTACTCGCCCTGTCCCAACGACACCTTTATCTTCCACGGCCTGGCATCCGGCGCCGTGGACTGGCCCGGCGTTTTGGACATAACCCTGGCCGACGTGGAGGAGCTGAACTCCCTGGCGGCGCGCGGCGCGCTGGACGTGGTCAAGGTGTCGGCGGCAGCGGCCGCGTCCATCCTGGACGACTACGTGCTGCTCCGGGCGGGCGGGGCCATGGGCTACGGCGCGGGACCGATCCTGGTGTCCGGCAAGCCGTGCGGGCTGGCCGACCTGGACGGCAAGCGGGTGGCCGTTCCGGGCAAAAGAACCACGGCCAACTTGCTTTTCAAGCTGTGCTGTCGGGAGGCGGGCATTGCGGTGGACAGGGAGGAGATGGTTTTCGACGAGATCATGCCCGCCGTGGCGGCGGGCGCGGTGGCGGCGGGCGTGGTCATCCACGAGGGCCGGTTCACCTATGCCGACCGGGGTCTGGCGCGCGTCCTGGACCTGGGCGCATGGTGGGAGGACCACACCGGATTGCCCATTCCCCTGGGGGCCATCGCGGTCAGGCGCTCCCTGGGCGAGGAAACGGCCAGGGCCGTGAACGAGGCCATCCGGTCAAGCCTGCTGCACGCCCGCGCCCATCCCGAGGCCGGGGAAGGGTATGTCAAGGCCCACGCGCAGGAGATGGACGACCGGGTCATCAGGACCCATATCGAAACCTTTGTGACCGATTACAGCCTGGACGTGGGCGAGGCCGGGGCAGGCGCCGTGACCCGGCTGCTCCGGGAGGCGGGGTGCGTCCGCGAGGACGTCTTCATCAGGCCCTAGGCTTCCTGCCGCGCCGACTTGTCCTGGCTGACGTAGACGCCGACCACGACCAGGGCGGAGGCCACGTACTGCATCCAGTTGAGGCGTTCGCCGAGCAGGATCATGCCCAGGATCAGGGTGATGACCGGGATCAGGTTGATGAAGGCCGACGCCTGGGCCGCCGGGGTCTTGGACATGCCGTAGTTATACAGGCCGTAGGCCAGGATGGTCACGAACAGGCCGAGATAGACGATGGTGGCCAGGCCGGAGGGGTCGTACTCGGTCGGCAGGGTCGTGGTGGGCAGGAAGAGCAGCGGGAAATAGAAGATCGTGCCCACGAACGCCTGTACCATGGTCAAAAACCACGGGTTGTACCGGAGCGTGAGCTTCTTGAGGGTGATCATGTATCCGCAGGCGCAGATCATGGCCATGAATTCCAGGAAGTTGCCCAGCATCGGGTTGGATGCGGTCTCCGTGGACTCGGCCACGGCGGAGAGGGTCACGGCCCCGACGATGGCCAGGCCGAAGCCCGACACCGTGCGTTTGGTCAGCGGCTCGCCCAGGGTGAAGCGGGCGGCCACGGCCACCATGAGCGGCAGCAGGGCGCAGATCATGCCCGCCTGGGACGCGTCCGTGTAGGTCAGGGCCATGGCCTCGAAGACGAAATAGAAGCCGGGTTCGCAGATGCCCATGAAGGCCAGCAGCTTCCAGTCCCCGGGCTGGTAATCGATTTTTCGCAGGCTCCTGAAGACGGTCAGGAAGCAGACGGAGGCGACCAGCATGCGGCCGAAGATGACCACCATGGGATCGAAGTGCCGGAAGGCGAACTTGAGCGCGATGAACGAGCTCGACCAGAGCAGGACCGATCCCCAGAGGGCGAGCAACGCCTTTGTTTTTCCTTCCGTGATGACCACCGGTTACGCCTTTGCTTGTAGTGAAATCCCGATCTATCACTCTTCCGGCAGGAAGCAAATACTTTGTTCATCACAAGTTCGGATGGCGTTGATAATCCCTTCAATGGCCCCAAAACGAAAAGGGCTCCGTTTGCACGGAACCCTTTTCACGGTGTTCTATGAAAAATCCCCTAGTGGGGGCATACGGCCAGGACGTTGACGGGCTTGAATCCGTTGTCCGGGTTCTCCGCATAGCGGCAACCCAGATGGGAATCGTCGCGCTTGTGCAGGATGTCGCCTTCGCTGTTCAGGTAGTGCGGGCAATTGTTGTTGTTGCAGATCAGGATGACGCCCCAGCCGGTTTCGGGCGGCGCGAGCCAGGCATCCATGATCTTGCCGCAGTGCGGGCATTCCCTGTCAGGCAGTTCGGTGACGATTCCGGCATATTCGTGAATGACCATTGATATCTCCTTGGGATTCGGCGGCGGCCCGCCGATGGTGTTCGATGAAAACATAAATAAAACCAAATGGGCCCGCGTCAAGGGCACCGATGATTTTTTTTGATTGTCCGTTCAATCGAAGGCTGATGCCCCTATGCGTTTTCGAAGTCCGACAGGGAGCGGAGGAGCCGGAACAGGGCGCGGGCATCCTTGGGCGGTTTTTCCTTTGCCCGTTCCCGGCGCGCGCCGAGCGTCAGCTGACGCAGTCTCTGGCCTTCGTCCGGGTGTCTGTCGAAGAGCTCCTGCAACAGGTCGTCGTCGCCGTCCAGCAGTCTGTCGCGCAGGGTCTCCACGCGCCGGAATTCAGCGGTTTTGATCTGCCGTCCCGCCTTGGCCTCCTTCACGATCTCGCGCACCGGGCCGGTGTCGAAGGTCCGCATGAGCTTGCCCACGTACTGCAGATGCCGCCGCCGCGCCTCGTGCTTGGTCATCTTCTTGATCAGCAGCAGGGCCGCTTCCACGTCGCCTGGGAGGTGCGCCTCCCTGACCACGGAGTCGCCCAGGCCTGCAAGGTCGGCTCCGAGCTGCTGCAATTCGGCCATCTCCCTTTTGAGTTGGGAGCGGCTCGGCCCGTCGAATCCGTTTTCGTCGAATTCTTCCGGCCGGTAGGTGTATTGGTTCTTAGGCATTATTACTCCAGGTCAGCTTTGGACAGGTCGGATTCAAGGTCGGCGAAGATTGTCTGCACGCCCTCG
Source organism: Desulfovibrionaceae bacterium (assembly GCA_015709315.1). GTDB lineage: Bacteria > Desulfobacterota > Desulfovibrionia > Desulfovibrionales > Desulfovibrionaceae > Pseudodesulfovibrio. The sequence goes on along the minus strand of JACCQI010000022.1, from coordinate 51,259 downwards.
GTCATGGCTTGGACAAGGGCTGCTGGGTCGGGCTCGGTCATGGGAATGCGCTGCGCGTAGTCGCCGGAAAAGACGACGTCGTTCATGGCCGTGTTCTCGTCCACCACGAAAAATTGCATTTCCACCACGGCGAAGGGCGCGTCGCCGGAGTAGTCGCCGTAGAGCGCGTTGACCATGCCTTCCAGGGTCAGGCCGGGCACGACCATGGAGCCCGGCTCGATGATGTGGGTGAACAGGTTCGATTCACGGAGCCACTTTCTCAGCCCCGTGGTCAGCATGGCGCCGGGCGTGGCGAAGAACGTGTTGTAATAGTCGGACTCGATCCGGTTCCGGCATTCGCGGTAGATCAGCTCCCGGGTCTCGTAAGGGGCGGATACGGACAGCCGCCGCACCTTGAGGATAACCCCTTTGCTCGTCGCGGCCTTTTTCTCCGTGCGCTCGGGCACGATCTGGAAGTAGCGCTTGTGGATGGGGTCGTGGGTGAGCTTGACGCAGCCCACGGCCAGGATCGCGGTAAGGACGAGCAGGGTGAGGATATGTCGTTTCATGGTCGATGCCCCTGGTTAATTCGCTTCCGGGTTTGGTTTCTTGGGCGGCGCGCCGAAGAGTATGCCGGACGGGTAGCGCTTGGCGTCGCCCGTCAGTTCCTTGAGGTTCTGCATGACCTCGCGGGAGTCTTCCAGGATGGTGTGGACGTTCGTCCCTTCGGTGGCAACCATGCCGTTGAGGCGGTTGACCAGGGCGTGAACCTTGCTGACCGCGGCGGTCAGGTCCGAGGACGCCCTGGAGATGTTTTCCAGCGTGGGGGCGATTTCGCCCATGGCCTTGTCCATGCGCGGGTCGGACAAGGCCTTTTCGAGCACCAAAGACGCCCGCCTGAAGTTGGCCATGGCCGTCTTGGCCTCACCGGCCGCGGTGATGAGGTCGTCGGCGGACTCGGCGAGGATGGTGTTGAGCGACTCGGTCGCCCCGGCCACATTGGGGATGATTCTTTCCAGGGCCGGGTCGGCCAGGATGACGTTGGCCCGGTTCAGAAGGCTCCGCGTTTCCTCCATGATGGACAAAAGCTTGTTGCCCGCCTCCCGGCCGCCTTCGGTCTGCATGAAATCGGCGATGGTGTTGACGATGGATTTGACGTCCCCGATGATGGCTTTCAGGTCCTCCTGCTTGAGGCTGCCGAGGGTCTTGGAAATGGAGGTGATGGCCCCCTCCACCTGGCTGAGGGTGGACGGTGCGGACGGGACGTAGGCGTGCCTGGGCTTCCAGTTGATGGGCAGTTGGGCGCTGGCGTCCGGGTCTTCGTAGACCATGTTCAGGAAGAGCTGCCCGGTCAGGCCCAGGGACGTGGGACGCACCCGAAGGCCCCGGTCCACCTCGTGCTTTACGTGCTCAAGAAATTCCGCTTCCGAAATGTCCTCGAACAGGTCCGGGTTGATGTCGCACTCCACGTACACGTAGCGGGACTCCGTCTTCTTGGACTCGTGGTATATGTTGGGCACGAAGCTTATCAGCGTCACGCGGCCGATCTTGACGCCCCGGAGCTTGACCGGCGACCCCTCGGCCAGCCCGTTGACCGATTCGTCGAAATAGGTCTCCATGGTGTAGGCGGTTTCGAAGTACCGGCCCGCACCGAGGATGATGACCACCGCGATAAGCATGCTCGTGCCCACGATGATGAAGATCCCCAGCCTGAAATAATCGTTTTTACGTATCATCCCGCATCCTTTATGGAGTTTGGCCGTCAGGCGTCAGCCCGGGCCGGCGGTGGAAGAAGCGTTTGACGAACTGGTTGTCGGAGGTGTCCCGCAGTTTTTTCGGGTCGCCTTCGGCCACGATGGATTTGACGTCCTTGTCGAGCATGATGACCCGGTCCGCGATGGCATAGATGGATTCCAACTCGTGGGTGACGATGACGAACGTGATGCCGAGGTTCCGCGAGAGGTCGAGGATCAGTTCGTCGAGCGCGGCGCTGGAGATGGGGTCGAGTCCGGCCCCCGGCTCGTCCAGGAAGAGGATGCCGGGATCGAGCGCCATGGCCCTGGCGATGGCGGCCCGCTTCTTCATGCCCCCGGAAAGGGCGGCGGGCATCTTGTACACCGCGTTCTCCAGATCGACCATGGCCAGCTTGGACTTGGCCACGATCTCCCTCGCCTCCCCGGGCAGGTCCGTGAATTCCTCCAGCGGCAGCATGACGTTCTGCAGCAGCGACATGGACCCGAACAGGGCACCCATCTGGTACATGACGCCGAATTTGCGGATGATGGCGTCCCGCCTTTTCCCCGTGGCCGACGTCAGTTCCTGGTCGCCGAACCAGACCTCGCCGGATATGGGGGGGATCAGGCCGATCATGTTCTTGAGCAGGGTGGACTTGCCGCAGCCCGAACCGCCAAGAATGATGAACACCTCGCCTTTGGAGATGTCGAAGGAGGCGTCGTCCACGATCACGGTGTCGTCGTACCCGCAGGTCAGGTGGCGGACGCTGATGACGGTTTCGTTGCCCTTCATATCCGCCGCCTATATCCCCAAATAATAGAAGGCCATGGCGAAGATGCCGTCCGCGAACGCGATCAGGATGATGCCCGAAACCACGGCCGAGGTGGTGGAAAGCCCCACCGCGCTGGCCCCGGTCCGGGTCTGGATGCCGCGCAGGCAGCCCACGCCGGCCACCAGAAAGCTGAAGACCAGGGCCTTGCTCATGCCGCCCCAGAAGTCGCCGTAGTCGAGATAGGAGAACACGCGGGAGGTGAAGGTGACCAGCGGGTAGCCCATGGAAAGCATGACCACCGCCCCGCCCACCAGCGAGGCGAGGTTGAAGAACATGGTCATCATCAGGACCATCATCATGGTGGCCAGCAACTTGGGCACCACCAGAAATTTCATCGGGGACAGGCCCATGGTGGTCAGGGCGTCCAGCTCCTCGTTGATCTTCATGGTCCCGATCTCGGCGGCAAAGGCCGAGCCGGACCGGGCCGCCAGGAGAATGGACGTCACCAGCGGTCCCATTTCGCGGAACATGACCAGGCCGAGCATGTTGGGCACGAATATCTCGCCGCCGAAGCGCTGTAGGCTGACGGCGGACTGGAAGGACATGATCAGTCCCATGAGAAAGCCGATCAGCACGATGATGAACAGGGATTCCACGCCCACGTTGAGGCAGGAGAGCAGGACGTCCTTCCAGCGCACCTGCCCCGGCCGGAGCATGGCCTGGCACAGCAGGGCGAAGGACTCGCCCACGAAGGCGATCATCTGGCGCGAGGCCTTCCACAGTTCGCCGGTGGCCTCGCCTACGGCCACGGCCAGTCCGCGCCGCTCCTTGTCGGCGCGGTCCCACTTGGGCAGTTCGATGTCCCAGGTCAGGCTGACGAGCTTTTCGTCCTCGGGACGCAGCCGTGCCAGGGTGATGGACCCGCTCTTTTCGGCGGCCAGATCCCTGAGCCTGACGAGCAGGGCCACGCCCGCGCCGTCCATGTAGGTGACATCGCCGCAGTCCGCCTCCAGCGAGGAGAAGGCGGCGCTCCGCACCGAATCCACCGCGGACCGCCAGATGGACGCGGTCCCGGCTGCGTCGAGGCGGCCGCCGAGGGCCACGCGCAGGGCGTTTTTATCGGCGGTCACGGAGATGGTTGCGGTGTCATGAATGGAAGTCGTCACGTGTTATGCCTCTGTCCGGGAAGAGTTGCACGGCTTCATTTCTCTACGGATTGTAACGATATATGAGGATTCGGCAAATGGAAAGACGCATATTCCGATTTCTATAGCCGAAATCCGTAAGGGGGCTTGACTTTTTTGTGAAAGAATAATATTTGCTATTACTATGAATAACAGAAAGATTGACAAATTGGATTTGGAAATCCTGAACATACTTCAGGCCGACGGCAAGATATCCAATGCCGAAATAGCCCGAAAGGTGGGCAAGGCTCCTTCAGCGGTGCTCGAGCGCGTGCGCAAGTTGAAGAAGGGTGACATCATCAAGGGATATGAGTGCATTGTCAACCACAAAGCGCTGGGCAGGGGTCTGACGGCCTTCACGTCCATCCGCGTCGAGGAAGGCGTGGGCGCCACCGAGGTGGGGCGCAAGCTTGCCGAATTCCCCGAGGTCCTGGAAGTGCATTACACGGCGGGCCGCGACTCCTATCTGGTCAAGGTGCGCGTCGAGGATACGGAGGCGTTGCAGGCCACCCTGGCCAAGTTCGGCACCATCGGGCCGGTGCGGGACACCAACTCAACCATCGTGCTGACCACGGTGAAGGAATCCCGGGTCATCCCATTGCCCGGGGACGAAGAATAACAGGAGCAGACAATGACTACTGACATCAGCTCCCTGGACCCGAGGATCATCACTCGGGGCAGGGAGTTTTTTTCGTCCATTGCCGGCGAATCTCCTTCGGTTTTCAACAAGGGCTGGTGGACCGGAAAGGTCATGGATTGGGCCATGAAAAATGAGGATTTCAAGGTTCAACTGTTCCGGTTCGTTGATGTTCTTCCGTACCTGAACACCTCGGAGTCGCTTTCCCGCCATATCGAAGAATATTTCGCCGGCGAGGATTCCAACATCCCGGACGTGCTCAAGTGGGGGGCCGCCAAGACCAAGATCGGCGGCGGCCTGGTGGCCAAGGTCCTGCATCGGACCATCCGTTTCAACATCGAGTCCATGGCCCGCCAGTTCATCATCGGCCAGGAGGCCGGGGAGGCGGTCAAGGGCATCAGGAAGCTCCGCAAGGACGGGTTCGCCTTCGTCCTCGACCTGCTGGGCGAGGCCACCGTGTCCGAGGCGGAGTCCGACGCCTACCGCGAGGGCTACATGGAGGTGCTCGAAGCCATCCACCGGGAGCTGAAAAAGTGGAAGCCGCTGGGCGAGGGCGATTCCGGCCTCGACTGGGGCCACGCGTCCAAGGTCAACGTGGCCGTCAAGCCGTCCGCCTTCTACTCCCAGTCCAAGCCCGTGGACGTGGACGGCACGGTGGAGGGCATGATGTCCCGCATCGAGCCCATCTACAAGAAGATCATGGAGATGGGCGGGTTCATGTGCATCGACATGGAGCAGCTCAAGTACAAGGACGCCACCATAGAGCTGTACAAGCGGCTGCGCGCCAAGTACCCGGACTACCCGCATCTGGGCATCGTGGTCCAGGCGTACCTGCGCTGCGCCGAGGACGACGTGCGCGACACCCTGGCCTGGGCGCGCGAAAAGGGATTGCCCATTTCCATCCGGCTGGTCAAGGGCGCGTACTGGGACTACGAGACCGTGCTGGCCAAGCAGAACGGCTGGCCCGTGCCGGTCTGGACGCACAAGCCCGAATCCGACATCGCCTTTGAGCGCATCGCCCGGATGATCCTGGAAAACGCCGACATCTGCCATTTCGCCTGCGCTTCGCACAACATCCGCACCATCTCCGCCGTCATGGAGATGGCCGCCGACATGAACGTGGCCGAGGAGCGCTACGAGTTCCAGGTGCTCTACGGCATGGCCGAACCCGTGCGCAAGGGACTGAAAAACGTGGCCCGGCGCGTGCGCCTCTACTGCCCCTACGGCGACCTGCTGCCCGGCATGGCCTATCTGGTCCGGCGGCTGCTCGAAAACACGGCCAACGAGTCCTTCCTCAAGCAGACCTTTGCCGACGAGGCGGACATGGACCGGCTCCTGGAGAACCCGGAGGCCACCCTGCGCCGCCAGTTGGAGGCCAAGTGCGTTGCGCCCGGCCCGGAGGAGGGCGGCCTGCCCCGCTTCGGCAACTTCCCGGCCGTGGACTTTACCGTGGAGGCCGAGCGCAACGCCTTTCCCGCATCCATCGCCAAGGTGCGCGCGACCATGGGCGGGGAGGTGCCCCTGTTCATCGACGGCCGGGACGTGGTCACCGGCGACCGGCTGGATTCCTATAATCCGGCCGATCCGTCCGAAATCATCGGCTCGGTCTGCCAGGCCGGGATCGCCGAGGTGGACGACGCCGTCGGCGCCGCATCCGAGGCCCATCTCTCCTGGCGCGACGCGGCCCCGGAGGAACGCGCCGAGGCCCTGCTCAAGGCTGCGCAATACCTCAAGGACAATATTCACGACCTGTCCGCCCTCCAGGTGCTGGAAGTGGGCAAGCAGTGGGATCAGGCCCACGCCGATGTGGGTGAGGCCATCGACTTCCTCGAATACTACGCCCGCGAGATGATCCGCCTGGGCAGCCCGCGCCGCATGGGCCGCGCACCCGGCGAAATGTCCCATCTCTTTTACCAGGGCAAGGGCGTGGCCGCGGTCATTGCGCCGTGGAACTTCCCGCTGGCCATTTCCGTGGGCATGGTCTCGGCCGCCATCGTCACCGGCTGCCCCGTGGTCTACAAGCCCTCGGGCCTGTCCTCCTGCGTGGGCCGCTGCCTGGTGGACATGTGGAAGGCCGCCGGGCTGCCCGACGGCGTGTTCAACTACTGCCCCGGCCGGGGATCGGTCATGGGCGACCATCTGGTGGAGCACCCGGAGGTGGCGGTCATCGCCTTCACCGGCTCCATGGAGGTCGGCCTCCGCATCCAGGAAAAGGCCGCCAGGGTCCAGCCCGGCCAGCAGCAGTGCAAGCGGGTCATCGCCGAGATGGGCGGCAAGAACGCCACCATCATCGACGACGACGCCGATCTGGACGAGGCCGTGCTCGGCGTGCTCTACGCCGCCTTCGGCTTCCAAGGCCAGAAGTGCTCGGCCTGCTCTCGGGTGATCGTGCTCGACGCGGTCTACGACCGGTTCGTGGAACGCCTCACCGAGGCCGCCAAGTCCGTCAAGCTCGGCCCGTCCGAGAACCCGGCCAACTACATGGGGCCGGTGGTGGACAAAGGGGCGCAGGAAAACGTCATGCGCTACGTCGGGATCGCCGAGGAGGAGGGCAACGTGCTGGTCCGGCGCGAGGTGTCCGATGACCTCAAGTCCACGGGCGGCTGCTACGTGCCCCTGACCATTGTGGACGGCATCACCCGCGACCACCGCATCGCGCAGGAAGAGGTCTTCGGCCCGGTACTGTCCGTCATGCGCGCCACGGACATGGCGGACGCCATCGACATCGCCAACTCCACCCGGTTCGCCCTTACCGGGGCCATCTACTCCCGGTCCCCGGCCAATCTGGACCTCGCCTACAACCAGTTCCGCGTGGGCAATCTCTACCTGAACAAGCCCTCGGTCGGCGCGCTGGTGGAACGCCACGCCTTTGGCGGCTTCAAGATGTCGGGCGTTGGTTCCAAGTCCGGCGGCCCCGACTACCTGCTCCAGTTCATGGACCCGCGCCTGGTCTGCGAAAACACTATGCGTCGCGGCTTCGCCCCCATCGAGGAGGACGACGACTGGCTCGCCTAAATCGCCCCGGCACAAGCCAATACACAAGGCCCGGCGGAACAGTCCGCCGGGCCTTGTTTGTTCTGCGGGAGGTTTCGGATAGCCGGATCAAGGCGGGGGAAGGGGAAATGAATGCAATCGTTCAAGGAATCTTAACGCGCAGTATTTTTGTACGTGACAGAATTTATAGATAAATATACTGAGATTAATAATAAGTGGCGTAGTAGGCAGAAAACGGCAGCAACAGGAAAAACGTTAGGGGAAGGAAATGGCGAAATACAATGATATCGTAAAGACTCTTGCTTTTATCCGGGAAGGTTATTCAGCGGGCAAAGCCCCCTTCCGATTCACTGTTTCCGACATAGCAAAAGTGATCAATTCGTCTGAAAATACGGCGAAAGAGGTTATTCGGAAGCTCAACGACCGTGCCCTTTTTTGGAGAGGGCGATTCCCCTCGGACGGTGACAACTTTATTGTCAGCACCGCAGTCTTTGAGCGGATAAAAGGTTTGTATAAATAATTGGTTGGGGGGCGATGGAGGGCAATCCTTCGGCCCCCCTCTCTATCTTTTCGAGCATTTTATGCCTGTCGTGTGGAGTGGATTGCGGGAGAGGCATTTTTTTCGGGTTTGAATAATCCCCTAAAAACGATTCGCGATTCGGACAACGAACAACGCCGCGCCATGCCGGGACATGGCACGGCGTTTTCGTTTTTTCTGTTCGAATCGCAGACCGGCACGGCGCGGGGCGTCCAGGGCAGCGCCCCGCTCTCCCCGGAGGGGCCGCCGGAGGCCCTACAGCGGCAGGGTCATGGCGTGCCACTGCGCTCCGCCGTGGGCGGACGCGGACAGGCCGTCGTCATGGAAGCCGTGGCGGGCGTAAAAGGGAATGAGATCGTGCTTGCAGAGCAGCTTGACCGTGGATTTGCCCATTTCGCGGGCCATGTTGATGAATTCGTCCATGAGCTTGCCGCCGATGCCCCGGTGCTGGAACTTCGGATGGACCGACAGGGAGAAGACCACCATGTTGCGGCCGTCCGGGTCATGGCCGATGAGCTGCTTGAATGCCTCGTCCGTGATGTCTTCCTTATGGGTGGAGCCGGAATTGATCTGGCCGACCACCTTGCCGCCCAGCTCGGCCACCAGGAACCCTTCGGGGTATTCCTCGATGCGTGTCCGCAGGGACGTGGTCAGGGCCGCCTCCGGGGCGGGAAAACAGTTGGCTTCTATGGTGTGGCAGGCGAGCAGGTCGTCGGGGGTGACGATGCGGATGGTCAGGTCCTTCATTCTCAGTCCAATTCGACGCCGTCAAGGGCGGTTTCCAGTTGTTCCCAGGTTTCGTAAGCGGATTCGAGTTCGCTTTCCAGTGATTCCAGCCGGTTCTGGTCTTCGGCCATTTCTTCCGGCGGTCGTTTGAAATATTCGGGGTCGGCCATCTTTTCCTGCACGGCCGAAAGATCGGCTTCCAGCCGCTCGATGCGCGCGGGCAGGGCCTTGAGTTCCTCCCGCTTCTGCTCCAGCTCGTATTTTTCCTTGTAGCTGAGTTTCTTTTTGGCCGGTTTCGCCGGTTTGGGAGCGGGCTTGGGCTTGTCGTGCCGGTGCGTGGGCGCGGCGGGTTCGGGCCGCTGCCGGAGCCAGTCGTCGTATCCGCCCACGTATTCCGCCACCACGCCGTTGCCCTCGAAACCGATGCTGGAGGTAACCACGTTGTTCAGGAATTCGCGGTCGTGGCTGACCAGCAGCAGGGTGCCGGGATAGTCCATGAGCAGATCTTCGAGCAGGTCCAGGGTCTCGGCATCCAGGTCGTTGGTGGGTTCGTCCATGACCAGCACGTTGGCCGGGCGGGTGAACAGCCGGGCCAGGAGCAGCCGGTTGCGCTCGCCGCCGGACAGCACCGAGACCGGCACGCTGGATCGGTCCGGGGTGAACAGGAAATTCTTCAGGTGGGAGACCACGTGGCGGCGGTGGCCGTTGATGTCCACGAAGTCGTTGCCGTCGGCCACGTTGAAGCGGGCGTCCTTGTCCTCGTGGAGCTGCTCCCGCAACTGGTCGAAATAGCTGACCTGGAGGTTCACCCCGTGGCGCACCGAGCCGGACTGCGGCGCGATTTCGCCGAGCAGTATCTTGAGCAGCGTGGTCTTGCCCGCGCCGTTGGGGCCGATGAGTCCCACCTTGTCCCCGCGCATGATGGCGGCCGAAAAATGGTTGATGAGCGGCTTGCCGTCGTAGGAGAAGGTGATGTCCTTGGCCTCGGCCACCAGCTTGCCCGTGCGTTCGGCCTCCTGGATGGCCATGGCGACCTGGCCGGTGCGTTCGCGGCGGCGCTGGCGTTCCTCGCGCATCCGCCGCAGCTCGCGGACGCGGCCCATGTTCCGGGTGCGGCGGGCCTTGATGCCCCGGCGGATCCATGCCTCCTCCTCGGCCAGCTTCTTGTCGAAATTGTGGTTCTGCTTGGCCTCGGCGGACAGGACCGCGTCCTTGCGCTCCAGGTAGGTGTCGTAGTCGCAATCCCAGTTGAAGAGTCTGCCCCGGTCCAGTTCCACGATGCGGGTGGCCAGTCGGCGGAGAAAGGCGCGGTCGTGGGTGACAAAGAGCAGGGCCGCGTTTTGCCGGAGCAGGAAATCCTCCAGCCAGGTGATGGAGTCGATGTCCAGGTGGTTGGTCGGCTCGTCCAGGATGAGCAGGTCCGGGCCGGTGACCAGGGCACGGGCGAGCAGGGCGCGGCGCTTGGTGCCGCCGGACAGGGTCGAAAAACATTCGTCGCCGTCGAGCTTGAGGTGCGAGAGCACGGTCTCGATGGTCTGGTGGTGCGGCCAGCCGCCCGCGTCCTCCAGGGCCTGCTGGGCGCGTTCCAGCTTGTCCACCAGTCTCTGGTCCGGGGCCGGGGCTTCGGCCAGGGCCTGGGATGCGGCGTGGTAGGCCGTCAGGTGGCGGCCCACGTCGCCCAGCCCCTGGGCCGCGATGTCGTAGACCGTGCCGGTAAGGCTCTGGGGCACCTCCTGGTGGAGCATGGCCACACGGGTGCCGCGCGCGTAGTCCACGGACCCGGCGTCGGGCTGGGTCACGCCTTCGATGATGGACAGCAGCGTGGATTTGCCCTCGCCGTTGCGCCCCAGCAGGCAGACCCGTTCGCCCGGCTCGATGCGCATGGATATGCCGTCGAGGAGCACGGTCCCGGTGAAGTTGATGGAGATGTCGCGGAGGGAGACTACGGCCATGTGAGTGTCAAGAAAAAAGGGGCTGGTCTGTACAGCCCCGGTTTTATCCTATGCGGCTATTTTTCAGCGGCAAGCGTCCTGAAACGCCTTGTGCCGCTCGTCGTATGGCGGATGCTTGAAGAATGCGGAGCCGGACACGAGCACGTCCACGCCCGCCTCGGTCAGTTCACGGGCGTTGTCGAGGGTCACGCCGCCGTCGATCTGGATCAGGGTTTCGGCCTCGGCCGCGTCGATCATGGCCTTCAGCTCGCGGACCTTGTCCTTGCAGAACGGGATGAATTTCTGGCCGCCGAAACCGGGGTTCACGGACATGATGAGGACCATGTAAAGCTGCGGCAGCAGGTATTTGACGAGTTCCAGCGGGGTGTGCGGGTTGAGCGCCACGGCGGGCTTGGCCCCGGTCTCGGCGATCTGGGAGCAGACCCGCTCCAGGTGGTTGCACGCCTCGGCATGCACGCAGATCAGGTCCGCGCCCGCGTCCGCGAAGTCGCCGACGTAGCGGCCGGGATCGTTGATCATCAGGTGGCAGTCGAAAAACAGCGCCGACTTTTGGCGCATGGCCTTGATGATGGGCGGGCCAAAGGTGATGTTGGGCACGAACATGCCGTCCATGACGTCCAGGTGGACCCACTCAAGGCCCGCTTTTTCCAGGGCTTTCAGCTCGCTTTCCATGTTGGCGAAATCAGAGGAAAGCATGGAGGGTGAAAGAATCATGTGCGTGCTCCCGTTGCGAAATGACGTTGAAAGAGGTGTACCCGCTCAGGGGGCGGACCGCAAGTGTTTCTGGCCGGGGAACACAAGGTGCCGGGCAATGACTGCATCCTGGTTGATTATATTTGAATAAGTGTTTAAGTGTAACAAAATTATTACTAAATTGAATATGTTGTATAGAATATTATTCATACTGTCGATATCTATCTGGCTATGCAGTCCGTCGGCCGCCTCAGGGGATGAGGTGGTTTTTTATGGTGCGGAGCTGCCCCCCATAATCCATGAATGCGGCGACGGGCGGCTTGAGGGGTTTGCCGTGGACGTCCTGTGTGAAGCGCTCAGGCAATCCGGCAGGGAGATCGATCCGTCGGACATCAAGAATATGCCCTGGGCGCGGGCCCTGGAGGAGTGCCGCAGCAGGCCGGGGACCGCCCTGTTGGCCCTGGCCATGCTGCCGTCCCGGAAAACGGAGTACAAATGGGTCGGCCCCATAGCCTTGATGCAGAGCGGGCTGTTTGCCATGAAATCCTCCAATATTGTCATCAACCGGCCTGCGGATTATTCCCGATACCGTATCGGCGTCGTCCGGGACACGGCCCCGGCGTATTTCCTGTTCGAGGCGCTGGACCGGACTGTCCTCCGGCTGGAGGAGGTGAACAACATCCGGGCGTCCATACGTATGATGCGGGCCGGACGCCTGGACTTGACGGTTCAGTCCGAACCCGGCTTTTCCCAGTTGCTGCACGAGATGGGCATTTCGAGAAAGGAATTCGTCAAGGTGTGCGACCTGAAACCCCTGGGATTGTACTTCGCCTTCAATCAGAATGCCGACGATGCGTTCATCCGCCGGTTGGAAACGGGCTTGGAAAGGCTGAGGGCCTGCCCCGCGGACGGCGGGCCGAGCCGCCATGAGGAGTTGTGCCGCAAGTATTGGCCGAAGGATTCCCTGGGCGGCTGCGTGCCGGCGCTTCGCTGAGGGAGCTAGGGCTGCCGGTTGATGAGCCGGTCCGAGACGTATCCGAGCATGCCGCCTAGGACCATGGCGTAGAGTATGACCGGGGCGAGGATTTTCGGATCGTTGGGATAGGCCAGGATGGCCAGCGGCACGCCGGTCAGCAGGGCGATGGCTGTGCCGGACGCCCAGTTCGGCAGGGGCATGCGGGCAAAGGTGATGATCACGCCGAGTCCCAGCCAGTGGAGCAGCACCGCGACGGCGGCCTCCCAGGACACTCCCTGGAAGATCATGGGGATGACGTCGAGGATGCCCGCCGCCAGGCCGAGCAGCAGGGCCTTGATGATCTTGTGCATGCTCCCTCCCGCCTTGGGCGCTATTTATCCATCTTGAAATCAACCTTGATCTTGAACAGCTTGCTCGCGGGCAGGTTCAAGACCTTGATGCCCGTGGCTTCCGTAATGGAAGCGAGGATCGCCTCCACCGCGTCCATGTCCGGGGCGATGAGCGCGAACCAGACGTTGAATTCGTTTTCCCGCAAATAGTTATGGGTCACGCCGTCGTGTTTGTTCACCTCGGCCACGAATTCGTCGAGCTTGTCCTCGGGCACGGAGGCCGCGCACAGGGTGGATTGCCAGCCCAGCGCCTTGGAAGTGAAGTTCGCCCCCATGCGCCGGATCAGCCCGGATTTCTTCATGTCCCGCACGCGCGCGAGCACGTCGGTCTCGGAAAGCCCCACCTGCTTGCCGACCTCTTCGTACGGGCGTGACGTCAGCGGAAAGTGGGACTGGATGATGTCGAGTATCTGCTTGTCGTATGCGTCCATGGGTGGTGGTGCCTCCGGCGGCCAGGGGGGAAACCCTTTGTAAAGGGTTTCCCCCCTGGACCCCCCTTCCTAAACTTTTTATCGCGCCTTCGGCGGGTGCCGTGCGGGCGCGGTCATTTGTTTCTTAAAAGCAGTACAGTATAAACCCTATCCCCCGTCAACCCACCCCGCGAAGCGGCAATAAAAAGCTTTGGAAAAGGATGGGGTTGGGGGTCCGGGGGAAGGGGAAGGCATCAAGCCTTCGGCTTTTTTTTGGGCGTATAGGAGCAGAGCGGCTCTTCCTTGAGGTAGTGGCCGTTCATGGTTTGGGCGCGGGCGCGGCAGCCGCCGCAGACTTTTTCGTATTCGCAGTAGCCGCACTTGCCGTCGTAGACATCGGGATTCCGCAAGTTGAGGAACTGCGGGGATTGTTTCCAGATTTCCGGGAACGGGGTTTCGCGCACCTGGCCGCAGTCGAGTTCCAGGTAGCCGCACGGCTGGACCTGGCCCCTGTGGGAGATGAAACAGAAGCCCACGCCGCCCAGACAGCCTCGGGAAACGGCGTCCAGGCCGAAGTTTTCGAAGTTGACCGGCACGCCTTCCTCTTTGGCCCGCTGGCGGAGGATGCGGTGATAGTGGGGCGCGCAGGTTGCCTTGAGCTGCATATTCGTGGTCTTGCGGAAGTCGTAGAACCAGTTGAGCACGTCCTCGTACTCGTCGGCCGTGATGATCTCGGTTCCCAGTTCCACGGCCCGGCCCGTGGGCACGAGCAGAAAGATGTGCCAGGCGGATGCGCCGATCTTCTCGCACAGGTCAAAGATGTCCTTGAACAGGTGCAGGTTGTGCTTGGTCACCGTGGTGTTGATCTGGAACTCGATGCCCGCGTCCTTGAGATATTGGATGCCGCGCATGGAGGCGTCGAACGCCCCGACCTCGCCCCGGAACTCGTCGTGCTGGGCGGCCTCGGGCGCGTCGATGGAGATGGAGCACCGCTCCACCCCGGCTCCCTTCATCTTTTGGGCGGTCTCGGGCGTGATCAGTGTGCCGTTGGGAGCCATGACGCAGCGCAGCCCCTTGGTCTTGGCGTAGGCGATCAGCTCGTACACGTCGGCCCGCATCATGGGCTCGCCGCCGGTGAAGATGATGATCGGGCTGCCCACGTCCGGGAAGGTGTCGATGAGCGCCTTGGCCTCTTCGGTGGACAGCTCGCCCTCGTAGGGTTCGGGATGCGCCTCTGCCCGGCAGTGCTTGCAGGCCAGGTTGCAGGACCGCGTCACTTCCCAGGCGATGAGCCGGCAGATGGGGGTGACGCCGTCGTCCAAGTACTTCTTGGGCGCGTGTTCCGCGCCGGGATGCGCCTTGCCGTGGGGATGGCCGGGGTGTCCGCCGGGATGCCCTTCGGGGGGGCAGCCGCCGGGGTGGCCTTTGGGATGTTCGCTCATGTTATTTCAATACCTTGAGTACGTCTTCGGTGAAGTAGGTCAGGATCAGGTCGGCCCCGGCGCGCTTGAAGGCGACCAGGGATTCCATGACCACGCCCATCTCGTCGATCCAGCCGTTTTGGGCGGCGGCCTTGATCATCGAGTATTCGCCGCTGACCTGGTAGGCGGCCACGGGCGTGTCGAAGTTGTCGCGCACCTGCCGGATGACGTCCAGGTAGGGCAGGCCGGGCTTGACCATGAGGATGTCCGCGCCTTCCTCCAGGTCGGCCGCCGCCTCGCGCATGGCCTCGCGCCCGTTGGGCGGGTCCATCTGATAGGTCTTGCGGTCGCCGAACTTGGGCGCGGACTCGGCGGCCTCGCGGAACGGGCCGTAGAAGGCGGAGGCATACTTGACCGCATAGGACATGATCGGGGTGTTGATGAACCCTTCCTCGTCCAGGGCCTCGCGGATGGCGGCCACGCGGCCGTCCATCATGTCGGACGGGGCCACCATGTTCGCCCCGGCTCGTGCCTGGGCCACGGCGGCCTTGGCCAGCAGGTTGAGCGTGGGGTCGTTCTGTACGTACTCGTTTTTCACAATGCCGCAGTGGCCGTGGGAGGTGTATTCGCACAGGCAGGTGTCGGCAATGACGATCAGATCCGGCCATTTGTCCTTGAGCATCCTGATGGCTTTCTGGACGATGCCCGCGTCGTCGTAGGCGCCCGAGGCCATCTCGTCCTTTTCGGCCGGGATGCCGAACAGGATGCACGCCTTGAGGCCGTCGGCCACGGCTTCGCCCACGGTTTTTCTCAGTTGCTTGAGGGAAAGCTGGTATTGGCCGGGCATGGACGAGATTTCCTTTTTGAAGGACTCGTCCTCGGTCTCGACCACGAAATAGGGCATGATCAGGTCATTGGCGGTAACCTGGTTTTCCCGGACCATCTCGCGCAGCGCCAGGGAGTTCCTCAGACGGCGGCCGCGATAAAAATCAGCAGGAATCATATTTACTCCAGATCAGGGATTTGCAGTTCGAATTTCTGTATACCCGTTTACACCTGTCCCGCAAACAAGTGCAAGAATCGGTTTCCGGGCAACTCCGCCGAAGGCGCTACAAAAAGTTCTGGAAAGAGAGGCCGGGGGGAAACCGTTTTCAAACGGTTTCCCCCCGGCCGTCGGAGACATTCCTAAAGCTTCTCGCCGGTGATTTCCTCGTCGGTGAGGTAGCAGGCGGGGTCCGGTGCCCAGAAGTCGTCGTGGTAGGCTTCGGCGCGGGCGCGGAAGTTGCCGCCGCAGATGTTCAGGAATCGGCAGCCGGCACAGCGGCCCGTGACGTGCGGGCGCTTGTCCTTGAGCTTGTTCAGCAGCTCGATGTTCGGGTCCGACCAGATCTCGGAGAACGGGCGTTCGAGCACGTTGCCGAAGGTGTGGTGGCGCATGAACTGGTCCGCGTGAACCTTGCCGTCCCACGAGATACAGCCGATGCCGCGTCCCGAGGAGTTGCCCTCGTTCATCTTGAGCAGCTCGAGGACTTCGGCGGCGCGGGCCGGGTCTTCCTTGAGCAGCCGGTAGTAGACGTAGGGGCCGTCGGCGTGGTTGTCCACGGTCAGGACTTCCTTGGGCTTGCCCTTGTCGAAGAGCGCGCGGGTCTGGTCCATGATCAGGTCGACCACCTCGCGGGTCTCCCTGTGGTCCAGGTCCTCCTTGATCAACTCGGAGCCGCGTCCGGAGTAGACCAAGTGGTAGAAACAGATGCGGGGGACTTCCAGGTCTTCGAGGAGGCGGAAGAGGTGCGGGATTTCCGGGGCGTTGCGCTTGTTGATGGTGAAGCGCAGGCCGACCTTGAGACCCTCGGCCTGACAGTTTTCCACGCCTTTGAGAGCCTGCTTGTAGGCGCCCTTCACACCGCGGAATTCGTCATGCACGGCTTCGGCGCCGTCGATGGAGATGCCCACGTAGGAGAGGCCGACCTCTTTGAGCTCGCGGGCCTTGCGCGGGGTGATGAGCGTGCCGTTGGTGGAGATGACCGCGCGCATGCCTTTCTCGGTGGCGTATTTGGCCAGTTCGACGAGGTCTTCGCGGACCAGGGGTTCGCCGCCGGAGAAGAGCATGACCGGCGCACCAAACTGGGACAGGTCGTCGATCATTTCCTTGGCCTGATCGGTGGAAATGGGGTCCTTGTGGTCGCTGGGGTCCACGGCCTGGGCGTAGCAGTGGACGCATTTCAGGTTGCACCGCTGGGTCATGTTCCAGACCACCACGGGTTTCTTGTCCTTGGAGAACTGCAGCAAATGGGAGGGCAACTGCCCGGAATCACGGCCGTAACGCAGGGCGTCGGACGCTTCGACTGCGCCGCAGTAAAGTTTGGAAATGCCTATCATTTAAAATACCTCTCGGGGTGAATTGAAGAATTCAGGTATCACACAATGCGGATGCTGAAAAGGATGAAAAAAAGGGGCCTCGGAAGACCCCTTTGGTGCGTCCTGCGGGAAAAATTAAGAATTGTTCGCAGGATGTCAAGATTTCATTGGCTCGCTTACTGCGCCAGGCGGATTTCCACTCGTCGGTTGCGCTGCTGGTCGGCCTCGGTCAGCCCCTGGTTGAGGGGGCGGGACTTGCCGTAGCCCGTGGTGTCCAGCACGGCGGGGTCGATCTTCCAGCGGTCCACGAGGTACTGCTTGACGGACTCGGCCCGTTTTTTGGAGAGGACGAGGTTGTATTCGACGCCGCCCTTGGCGTCGGTGTGCCCGCCGATGAGGATGCGCTTGCCCTTGAGTTCCGGCGAATTGAGCGCTTCGCCCAGGGCGTCGAGCAGGGCGTGCGACTCCGGCTGGATGGTGGCCTTGTCGAAGTCGAAGTGGACGTCAAGGTTCACGCCCCGGACCAGGGGGCGTTGCGAAGGGGATTGGTCCGCGTCATTCTCGGGAGTCAGGTCCCGCTCGCCCGCGTCGGCCGCCGGAACGAGGCCCGCCTTGACGCCCTCGGCGTTGTCGACAAAGCCGTACCGGGTGTCCGGGTTTGGCAGCCACGCCTTGAGCGGCACGGCCATGTCCTTGGCGATGGCTCGGATGACCTGGTTGAACGCGCCGGTGCTCAGGCGGGTTTCTTGCCGGAAGTAGAAAAAGTCCTTGGGCGGTTTTTCCTCCATCCGGCCCGATTGCATCATGGTCCAGAGCAGGGTGCCGGAGTTCACGGCATAGATGTCCACCTGGAGGGTGACGGCGGTGTCGTCCACGGTGTGCCCGGCGTAGAAATAGGGCACCTTGCCCAGGACGAGCAGGTCCGCCCCCTTTTCCCGGGCCCTGGCCAGGGCGTATTGCAGCCCCTGGTAGCGGAGGCCGGGCTGGTATTCCTGCACCGGGAAGAGCCGTTCCTCGGTCCAGGCGTTGTGGAATATCCGGGCGATGGAGTCGGCCAGCTCCACATGATCCGGGGTCTGCTGCTGGATGATGAAGGGCCGGACGAACGCGGTCAGGGGGCTGTATTGCCTGCCCTTGGGATGGACGGAAACCTGGAGCGGCGATTTCCTGACGGGCGCATCCCGGTAGACCACGGTCTGGTCCGTGAGGGACGGATCGACCTGCGCGCACGCGGCCATTGTCAGCAACAGGGCGAGAAACAAGACTTTTTTCATGACGTACACCAGTTGTTGGTTGCGATCCATCCGAGGCTGCGCGCCAAGAGGCCGACGCGCCCGGAATCACTGGGGAGTCATGAGCAAAGAGTATGCCGAAAGGCTATTGGATGGTCTGGGTGGGCGAGGGCGCGGACTCGATGGATTCGAGCAGCTGGTCGCGGGACTCCTTGAGGCCCTGGCGGAGCAGCAGCCGCTTGCCCGTGGAAAGACGCCGGAATTCCGGCCGGTCGGCCAGCTCGGACAGACGTTCCATTTCCACCAGCACGTTGCGGACGAGTTTCTGGATGTCGCGTTCCCTGGGGTTGAGCTGGACCGCGAGAATGGCCAAATCCCGAATTTCCCCGGCGGCCTTCTTGAACTCTTGGGGGTCCACCTGCTTGGCCAGGGTGCGCTGGGCCTTGAACGCTTCGATCTTATCCTTGATCCAGCCGAACATTCGCGCTCCTAGACCGTGGGCAATTGCCCCTGCATCACCAGCAGGGCGAGTATCATGCCGATCACCAGGGGCATGAGCAGGGCGGGGATGACGCGCAGGTACGAGGACTTGTGTATGTGCCGGAAGCCGATGGCGGTCAGGACCAGGCTCCAGACGGCGTACAGGAACATCCAGGCCATTGCGATGGAGACGGTGGGCATGGGGATGATGCCGGTGATCATGGGCGCGTAGGCGTAGGCCAAGGCCCGGAACGTGCCCTCGAACCCCTTGTTCCCGGACCGGAGAAGGGTCAGGATGACATGGTAGAAGCCGGTGAAGACGTAAAGGGTTATGGCCGCGAAGGCCGGAGTGAGCAGCAGCTCGAACATGCCGTTGGTGGCGTTGTAGTCCACGATGGCCATGCCGCTCGAGGTGAACGCCATGCCGGGGGTCAGCCCGGCCACGCCCCAGACGAACTGGGCCAGGGTCTGGATCAGGGCCACCAGGATGGCGAAGGTCAGGGGCTTGGACACGCCGTTGCCCACGGGCATGACCGAGAAGAACAGGCGGGGCGAGAACAGGGCCAGCTTGATGGTCATGAACAAGCCGCTGAAAAAGCCGTAGCGGTCCAGCTGCTCGAAGGGCGGCGGCACCTGCATGTCGTGTCCGGCTTCCTCGGGCTCCCCGTCCTCGTCCTCGTTGGCCTCGAAGTCCATGGGGTCCGGGAAGTCCGAGTTGAATTCGCCGGTCCAGCCGGAAACGGGCTGCCTGTCGGCGTCATCCTCCTCGGGCTGGCCGTACCGTGAACCGATGATCGGGGGCTTGCGTTCGGCTTTGGGCCCCGGCTCGCGGTGCGCGTCCGGCTTGGTTTCGGGGGGCGTCATGGTGTGCAGACGGTCCCACAGGCCGCCCTCGGCGTCCTCGTCGGGCTGGGGAATGCCGGGAAAAGTCGGCTCTTCGGAAGTAGGCTTGACCGGGTCCTTTTGGGAGAACGGCTTCAGGACGGAGTCGGCCTGGGTCTCGGGCCGGGCCTCGATTTCGGCTTCGGGCATTGCGGCGGATTCGGCCTTTGCCTCGGGGCCAGGCAGGGTTTCCGGCGTGGACTCCGGCCGGACCTCCTGCTCGGGCACGGCGTCGGCCGTTGCGGACTCCTCAATGAGAAAGTCCTGTTCCGGCAGATCGCGGAATTTGAATTTTGTTTGGCATTTCGGGCAGGTGGCAACCTGAGAGCGAGGGGGAATCTTGCTCTCGTCAACCTCCCGCGAAAAATTACATTCTGGACATACTATCTGCATTGCCGTTCCTTGAAAGACATTAGTGTGCAACGTTGAGTGGTCGTATCCATTTTGTACGGCAGAATCAAGTCGTGTGCAATGATTGGCGCCGGCCGCCGGGTGAAAGCGCTCCATTGCGCCGGGAGACGGTCCGAAACGCTTGCGCGCGTGCGTTTCGGTAATTCGTTTCCCTGCCGTCAGCCAAGTCTGAACAATCTGAAAATATTAGTTTTCATCATTCGATCAGGCCGGATTTTCCTCCAGCAGCAACATCTGCAGCGATCCCATGATGAAGGATGCTTCGGGCAGCAGGGAGCGGTCCAGGGTCGGATAATCCGCGTTGAGAATGTGGGAAATGTTGCCGGTCTCGTCGAACCGTTTCAGTTTGGCGGCCAGTTCCTCGGGCGACTTTCGCAGCCGGCTGTAATGCAGGATGGGCGCGTCCAGGGCCAGGGCGGCCCGGCCCGTGATGCCGGTCAGCCGTTCGTGGACGGGCCCCTCGAAGCGCGCGGACGGGGTGTTGCGGAACAGCCTGAGCTGGAGATCGGGCCACAGGCCGTAGCCCACCTTGGTCCGGGTTTCGTCCGGGTACAGGGTCATGCGCGGGAACCAGCACGCCTCAAGCCGCTTCACGAGCATGCAGGCCGTGAACAGCCCCCAGACGTCCTCGCTGAACATCTCGTCGCCGTCGAGGTAGAGCACCCATTCGCCTTCGCAGGCGTCCAGCATGCGGTTGCGCTGGGAGGCGAAGTCGTCCAGCGGTCGGGCCAGGTGGCGGATGGGTGCGGCGCAGGCGAACTCCCGTTTCGGCACGGTCTCGGCGTCCCAGACGACCACCACCTCGCGCACCCAGTCCGGGAATTGGCCGAAGAAGATGTCGAGGTCCGGCTCGTCCGGGCTGAGGATGGCCCCCACGGACAGGTTCGGGGCCTGGACGCCCACATGGCTCAGGTAGGAGCTGTTGATGGCCTGATGGGGCCTGGCGTCCATGAACAGCCGTTGCAGGGACTGGTATTGCCTGCGCCGGTCCTCGGACACGGCCGGGTTGAGCGCCAGGGTGGCCTTGTCCGGGGTGATCCCGGCCAGGGCCAGGATGTAGAGCTGTGCCCAGGGGGAGGTGTCCGCGATGACGCAGGCTGCGGCGTCGTCCGCCCAGTCGGGGTGGCTTGCCAGGAAGTCGCGGGCCGCGGCCGGGTCGAACTCGCAGGCGACGAGCCGGACCGTTGCGGGCAGGGCGTCGCGGAGCGCCAGGGCATGCAGGCCGTCGCCCAGGCCGAACAGGACCACGGCTTCGGCCCGGCTCTTGTCCGCCATCCGGGCGACGCGCTCGGCAAAGGCCGGGACGTCGTCCCCGGCCGGGGTGGGCGGCGTGCGGGTTTCGTTTTTGAAGGCGAAATCGAGCACGGCCTTGGTATAGCTGGCGATCAGACGTGTATGCATCAAACGATTCCTTTGGATTCGAGCAGTTGGGTGTAGCGTTGTTCGAGCTGTCGGGCGATGGTCTGCATCCTGTAGAGCCGCTGGGCCTTTTCCCGGCCCGCCCGGCCCATGCGTCGCGCCTTTTCGGGATGGGCGAACAGATATTTCAGCGCGTTGGCGTATTCCTCGGCGTCGGCCGCCACCAGGCCGGTGACGCGGTCGTCCACCAGCTCCAACTGGGCATTGTCCCTGAGGCCCTCGGCGGGGTGGGTGACGACCGGCAGGCCGCAGGCCATGGCCTCGGCGATGACCAGCCCGAAGGACTCGCCGGTGTCGTTGGCGTGGGCCAGGACCGACACCCGGTCCAGGAAGGCGCAGATTTCGCCGTCCGTTTCCACCGGGTCGTGGAGGACGACGTTGTCCGCCAGTCCGTTGTCCTCGATGTAGGCGCGGGCCTCGGGAATGCACCCGATGATGTGATAGCGGAAGTCCGGGATGTCGCGGACGAGGTGGGGCAGAAATTCCAGGGCCAGGGCCGACCACTTGCCGGGGTCGGCGCGGGAGATGCGTCCGGCCGCCGGGACGGAGAAGTCCCGGTCGGGGACGGCCCGGGCGGCGAAGAAGTCCGTGTTCACCGGGTTGTACAGGAAATCATAGCGGGGCGGCCGGGCGTCGATGGCGGTGACGGTCGCGAACCTGTCCAGGCAGAAGCGGGACACGAACAGGGTGGCGTCGATGACCGCCGCCTGCGGGCTGGGATCGTGGCGGCCGAAGACGTTGGTTTCGACCACCACGGGCACCTTGGCGCGCCTGAGCGGGGTGAGCATCTCGGGGTCGGGCCACCCGGCGCGGTGGATGTGTACGATGTGGGGCCTGAACCTGTTCAGCACATCCGAGAAGTCCAGCCCGATGTAGGTGTCGATGCCCGATGCCCGAATCTGTTTGGCCCTCGGGCCGTCTTTTTTGCTGTAGACGGCTGGGATAAAACGGCTTTTGTCAAGGTTGGCAACCAGAAGCTGGAGGACCTTTTCCGTGCCGCCAAGGCCGAGGTGATTGACCGCGTGCAGGACGCGGACCGGGGATTCGGACATGGACGAAAGGTGACACATGCCGAAGATGTTGTAAACCAATCCAGCCCGTTATGGGGAGCGGGCGCATCGGGCCGGAATCCCTGCGCCCGCGATCCTCTATCGGTTGGCGTTGGTGTAGGCGTTGGCGGCGCGGAACTTGGCCGCGTTGGCCGCGGTCCGCATCTTGGTCGACGCGGCTGGTTGGCCGGGCTGCGGGGCTGCGGCCGGTTTGGGCGCGGCCTGGACTTGCGGCCTGGGCATTGCCGGGGGAACCGGGGGCGCGGGCTGCCGGGGCGCTCCGGGCTTGGTCGGGTCGGCCGACGCCGGCTGGGCCGGTTCGGCGGGTGCGGCGACCCGGCCGTCCACTGCGGGCACGATCTGGGCGTAGGCCGAGCGCAAGCCGTCGAGAATGCGGATCACTTCCTCGATCATCCTGGTGTCCATGCGGATGTTGGCCTTGATCAACTGGCTGGTGCAGAACTGGTACAGGGAGGCGAGTCTCGGGGTGATGTCGCCGCCCTTTTCCTTGTTCAGGCTCTCCGCCAGCTCGTGAATGATGGCCATGGCCTTGGAGATGTAGATGCCCTTCTTGGCGTAGTCCTTGTTGTCGATCTCCATCTTGGCCTGTTTGAGAAACTTGATCGCCGCTTCGTACAGCATGATCAGGAGTTCGCCCTGGGTGGTGGTTTCAACCTGGGTCGCGAGATATGCCCGCGCGGGGTTAGCCATGTATTTATCTCCTTCTATTTATTATTCAAGCTGTTCGAGGGCAGACGCGAGTTGTCCCTGCTGCAGGTCGTACTGGCCGAGCAGGGCGTCCAGCCTGGCAAATTTCAGGCGCAGGTTGGTTTCCATCTTTTCGATCCGCGATTCCTCAAAGGCGATCTTGCTGTCGATGGAGTCCATGATGTCGTTGTAGTTGTTCTGAAGGACCGCCAGTGGGCCGCCTTCATAGGTGAATTCGTTGAAGGGCTTGGTCAGGGCGGAAAGCTCGTCGATCATTTCCGTGGCCTTGCCCACCTTGACCGTGACCTTGCCGGAGTAGGTGCCCGCGCCGGTGTTGTTCAGGCGGATGGCCATACCCAGGGCGTCACCGCTGGCGGCGGTGATTTCCCAGCCCGAGATCGAGGCTTCCTCGCCGTTGATGGTGGCGCTGGTGATCTGCGTGCCGTCGCTGATGATTTCCACATCGTGGATGCCGTGGGCGGTCGTCCCGTCGATGATCGACAGGGCGGAAAAATCCGGCGACTGGCTGATGGCGACGGGTTCTGCCGCGAACAGGGAAACCACGGCGTTGGGGTCCTCGTCCAGGGCCTCGGACAGGCTTTCGTAGTCGATGGTCAGCATCCCGTAGGTGGTGGACGCCTCTTCCGCATCGGTCATGACGCCCAATTGGGACAGGGCGGAAAATTTGTCGCCGGTCAGCGTGTCCTCATCCCAGGGGACGAAGCCCAGGCCGACGTCGGCGGTGATGTTCTTGAGTTTCTGGGCAATGATGTCGATGCCGTAGTTGCCGGTGAGGATCGACCCTTCGCCTTCGTCGTCGACCTTGGTGATGGCCTGGATCTGGGCGCGGATGACGTTGACGGCGTCCACGAACGCGGTCACGTTTTCGACGATGGCGTCCTTGTCGGTGGTCACGGTCAGGCTGACGTTGGAGCCTGGCGCGGCATCCTTGAGGTTGAGGGTCAGCCCGGTGATGACGTCGTCCATGACGTTGCTGGACCGTTCGATCCAGCCCGCGTTGGAGGCCGGAAAGCCGTTCACGCGGACCTGCGCGTTCTGGGCGTTCTGGGTCTCGGTGAAATCGCCCGCGCCGAAGGCGAGGGAGCCCGCGTTGGAAATGACGATCTGGTTGTCGCTGCCCTGGTTCGCGCCGGTGAGCTGAAGGTGGTAGACGGAACCGTCGAAGATGGTGGAGGCAACGATTTTGCCCCGGGATTCCGTGTGGTTGTTGATGATGTTGACGAACCCTTCCAGGGTGGTTCCGGCGGCGATGTTGTCGATGGTGTGGCTCTCTCCGCCGTAGGAAAAGGTGAACGAGGTGTCCGTGCTGGTGATGGATGTGTCCAGGGCGTTCGCGCCGGAGGTGGACACCAGGACGTCGTTGGTGGCGAGCTGGCCGATCTCGATGGTGTGTGACGCCTCCTGGGCGTCGGAATTGGCGGAGGCGGTGACCAGGGAGGTGTTGCTGCTGTTGACCGCCTTGGTCATGAACTCGTTCATGGAGTCCATGCTCCCCAAGGTGGTCTTCAACTCCAGCATCTTGGTGTTGAGATCTTGGAAATACTCGTTTTTCGTCTCCCAGGACAGACGCCAGTTCTCCAGGCGCGTGACGCGTCTGCGCTCGATGTCGATGAGTCCATCGATGAGGGAATCGAAATCGGTTCCGTTGCCGAGTCCGGCAAAGGTGATGGAACCCGATGTGTAGGTGCTGTCTGCCATGGCTGTTTCCTTGATCGGAAGATTTTTCCCGTTACATTAGGTCGCCACAGTACTTGCAATCCCGATGCCACGAATGGGGGCTCGTTTTCCCTTGAAAAAAAGGGCCGGACTCCCTTGCGGCGGAGTCCGGCCCGGTTGTTCGCCGTGAAGCGATCAGATTTGAGACTAGCCGAGGAGCTGCAGGGCCATCCTCGGCAGGGAGTTCGCCTGGGACAGCATGGCCACGGCGGACTGGGTCTTGATCTGTTGGCGGATGAATTCGGTCATTTCGGTCGCCACGTCGACGTCGGAAATGCGGGATTCGGCTGCCTGGACGTTTTCGGCCTGGATTTCCAGGACGGTCACGGTGTTTTCCAGGCGGTTTTGGAGAGCACCGAGGTTGGCGCGGATCTTGTCCTTGGAAATGATGGCGTTGTTCAGGACGTCCAGGGTCTGCTGGGCAAGAGCCTGGGTGGAGATGGAACGACCGGCGCCGCTGGAGCTTTCGGCGCCGAAGCCCACGCCGAGGGCGGAGGCGGTGGCCCCGCTGATCTGGATGTAGTAGTAGTCTTCCGCGCAGTCGTTGCCGGTACCGAAGTGGACCTTCAACTGGCCGGTGGACTGGAGACCGGAGCCGTTGTGGGTGCCGGAAAGACCGCCGTTGAGCAGGTAGATGCCGTTGAAGTCCGTGGAGTTGGCGATACGGGTGATTTCCGATGCCATGGCCTGGAACTCGGAGTCGATGATCAGGCGCTGGTCGGAGTTGTAGGTACCCGTGGCGGCCTGCATGGCCAGTTCCTTCATGCGGATCAGCTTTTCATCGATGACGCCGAGAGCGCCGTCAGCCGTCTGGATGAGAGAGATGGCGTCGTTGGCGTTGCGGATGCCCTGCTGCAGGGAGCTGATGTCGGCACGCATCAATTCGCGGACGGCCAGGCCCGCGGCGTCGTCGGATGCGGAGCTAACGCGCAGACCCGAGGACAACCTGCGAGTCGACACCGCCAGGCTGGAGTAGGAATCGCGCAGGTTTCTTGACGCGTTCATCGCCATCATGTTGTGATTAATTGTGAGTGACATACTTTCCTCCTTGAAAATGTTTTGGCTTCCATGCCTAGGTTGAAATCCCGGCCGATTATGGATTTTGCCGGGAAAACCTTCGTGTGTTGCCAGCCTCATCGGCTTGGCGGGGAAAAACTTTAGGTTGGGTGAACGATTTTTTGTGCAAAAAAAACGGGCGGTCCCGTTTCCGCCTCATGCGGCTTCGCGGTCCTGGCGGACGAATGGCCAAAGACGTTTTCGCGAGGGCGGGAGGAAGGCATGGCCGGGAGGCTTCCGGCCGGATGCGGCGGGGTGGCGCGGCGGGCCGCCGACCGTCAGGCGAAGGTGGCGCGCATGGTCTCGACGAGCCGGGCGAGCCGGGCGGCGTAGGTGTGCTCCGCGAGGATGCGCTTGCGGGCCTTCCGGGCGATGGCGTCGCGCTCGGCCGGGGCGTTGATGAATCGTTCGAGCAGGTGCGGGATTTCCCCGGTTTCGCGGTAGGCCACGGCCTCGGAGTCGAGGTCGAACAAATCTTCCATCTGGACCCGGTAGTCCGTGACCAGGAAGCCGCCGCAGGCGGGCACGTCGAAGACGCGCTGGTTGACCGCTCCGGGCATCTGCCTGCTGGTGCAGTTGAAGTTGATGCCGGTCAGCGGGTAGAAGCGCGGCAGGTCCTCGTAGTAGTCCAGGGGCGGCAGGTGACGCCAGCTCCCATCGCCGGGCAGGATGTCGGCCCAGCCCGCATCGCCCACGATCAGCGGCGAGTAGGGCAGGGTTTCCCGCACGCAGGCCAGCCGGTATTGCCGGGTGGCTTCCCAGGTCAGCAGGGCCTCGCAGGCCAGGCGGCTTTCCCGGTCGGGCAGGTCGGCCACGGCCCGGTTCCAATCCCGGCGGCTGCGGGCCAGGAAACGGTCCACGCGGGTTTCGCCGGAATCGCCGAAGGCGCGGGCCACGGCGGGGTATTCACGGCGAAGGCGGTCGGGCAGGCCGGACTGGCCCAGGCTTCTGGCCACCGGCCCGGTCATGGAGTTGCCCACGAACGACACGGGGCACGCCCATGCCGGATCGCCGCCGGGCAGGCCGGGCCGGAATCGTTCCGGGTCCGTGGCCAGGGGCAGGTGATGCACGTGGGGGAAGCCCTTTTCGCGCAACGGGGCCACGTTGTCCGCGTCAAAGGTGAACAGGACCGTGTTGCCGGTTCCGGGATGGGCGTAGTCGAAGAGGATGAGGTGCGGGTTGTCCACGAACCAGGAGGCCAGCGGCAGGGACAGTTCGTCCAGCAGCCCGGCCAGCTTGCCCTCGCGGTCCAGGCCGAAGTGGTTGACCGTGAGCGCGAAGTCGGGCCGGAAGTCCACCACCGCCTTGAGCAGCGCCTCGATGAAGTCGTTGCTTCCGATCTCGCGGCCGTCCAGGGGGATGGTCCGGTATTGGGTTCCCGCACGGTCGAGGGCGGCGAGAATCTCCCGGCACAGGAAATAGCTGGAGTCGAAGAACAGAATTTTCGGGTCCGTCGATCGAAATTTAGGATATCGGGCCATGGACCAGAAATCCGTTTGCCCAGCCGTTTTCAGGGCTTCGGCCAGTGCGCCGTAGAAGTTCCTGTCCAGGCGGGGGTAGAGGGGGATGACCACCGGGTGCAGGGGCTTGCCGCTGTTGGTTTGTTGCCAGTCCGCGATTCGCTTGAAGGCGGCGGCCGGGTCCGGGTCGTCGATAAGGAGCGCGTTCTTTTGCCCGGCGGCGAGTCCGTCCGCCCCGGTCAGGGCGAGGATGGGGGCCTCCCGGTCGATCACGGCCACAGGCAGGCCGCGCTCGAGAAGCGTTTCAAGGCAGCGGCCCAGGCCCGAGCCCACAAGCACGGGCAGTTCGCCGTCGGGCACCCCCGCGGCCAGTTCCGTTTCCCGCGCAAGGCCCGAGCGGCCCCAAAGGTGCCAGGTCTTGCCCCGGATGCGGATGCGCACGTCGGCCAGTCGGCCGTCGGCGATCACGGGTTCTGCTGCGTAGGCGGTGGTCATGGTTTTGTTCTGTACTGCAATGGCCCGGTGAGAGGCAAGGCGCGGTTTGCCGGATGAAAAATGGCCGCACCGGATCGGCGCGGCCATTTCCCATACATATAATAGAAGGGGAGGCTAGTCGGAACCGAACAGCCCCTTGATGGCGCCGCCCACGGAATCCGCGCCCTCGCCCGCGCCCTTGGCGGCGTCTTCCAGGGCCTTGCCCGCGCCTTCCACGGCCTTGCCGAGCTGCTTCTGCAACTCCTTGCCGAACTGGGTGACCGAGCCGGACACGTCGCCGGTCATTTCGGCCAGGATCTGGGAGAACGCCTCGGCCGGGGTGGTTTCCTTGTCCTTGCCGATGTCCTTCAGGTGGATGTCGGGCAGGGCGATGCCCATGCCCTTGTCGCCGAACACCTTGAGCAGGGAGCCGCCCACGTTGATCTTGCCGTTTTTGACGATGAAGTCGTTGATCACGATCTTTTTCTCGGAGCCGGTCTCGGTGGCGGTCTTGTCCTCGGCGGCCTTGTCGGCCTTCCTTTCGCCGGCCACGGTCTTATTGATGTTGTTGACGATGGTCTGGAAGTTGTCGGTGGACCCCTTCTTTTCGTAGCTGACGACCGGGCCGTCCACGTAGATCTCATTGATGACGATGGTATCCGTGGTCAGGGAGTCGGTCTCCACGGAAACGCGGATGGTTCCGCATTCCAGGGCGCTGGGCATGGAGAACCCCTGGGGGTTGCCCAGGAAGAAATTTTCCAGGGAGCCGGAGCCGGACAGGATGGAGATGTCGGCCGAGCCGAGCCGCACTTCCGTTTTTGTGATGGGCGGGCCGTATTTCTCCACTGCCGCCTTGATGAGGTCGCCCAGGTTCAGGACCACGAGTACGATCATGGCGATGATGGCGGCGACGACCACGCCGGAGCCGATAAGGATGATTTTTTTCATGGGTTCTCCTTTCTTGTGTGCGAATTGTTCCTATTTTTTATAGCAATTTCCGAAGCAGGGCAATGCGGCCGGGCAAAATTTTACGGAAGTGCGGGAAACGGCCGGTCCGCGAAATGGCGCATGGACCCGGCCCTGACGCCCGACAGGCCCGCGTCGAGGGACGGCCCGTTTTCCGGCAGGTCGGGCTGCATTGCCCCCTGGAACACGCCGGACTCCAGCCTTCGGCACAGTTCGGCGGCCTTGTCGGCGGCCAGCTCCATCATGTCGCGCAGGGACGCGGACGCGGCCTCCCCGGTGACCGGGTGGCGGTAGTCGATGACGCCTTCAAGCGCGGCCGCCTGGGTCATGAGTTGCGGGGCGTAGAACAGGGCGGCGATTTCCCGCGCGCGGGACGGAAGCACGGGCATGAGCGCGAACAGCAGCCGCGCCGCCGGGGTGACCGAATAGGCCGCCTGGAATCCGGCGTGGACGCGGAGCGCGGACCGCAGCCCGGCCTGGACGCGACCGGGCGCGATGCGCGTCATTTTGGCCAGGCCGTCCACGGGCAGGGCTTCGAACAGGGCGGGGCCCACGGACCGGAGCAGGCGTCTCAGGGAGAAGAGCGGGCGGCCGAGCATTTCGGGACAGGCGACCATGTCCATGAGGGCCTCCAGGGCACGGTGTTGCTGGCGGGCCAGGGTTTTTTTATCGGGTGAGTCCGAGTAGTAGTGGCCGGACAGGTGCCAGACCAGGGGATGCATGACCGCGTCGGTGAACAGGTGGGAGGCCATGCCCGCCAGCAGGGCGGCGGCCAGGTCCCGGCGCTCGGCCCGGGCCGCGTGCGCGGCCTGGAGCCGAATCAGGTCGTAGGTGTCCTCGCCATGGGCGCCGTGCAGCCTGTGGGCCAGGGGGGCCAGGGGCCGGGAGGCTCCGGTCACGGCGTAAAAGAGTCCGTCGTGGAAGACCGCTCCCAGAAGCAGGCCCGGCCGCTCGCGGTCCAGGCACGTGCCGAACCGCGTCTTGGCCAGCCGTTTTGAGGTCATCATGGCGACCTTGAAATGAATGAGATCCTTGGGCATGGTTCGTCCATCCGGTGTCCGTGTTTCGGCCATCGTACGTGATATCGGCCGCGAGGCAAGGCAAACTTGACGTCAAAGGGGGCGAAACATGGCGAAATACCTCATCAACGAGCGGTATGAAGTGGGCGAGGCGGATGCCCGTCGGGAGTTTTCCGTGGGCGACAGGCGCGAGGACTACGCCGACGCATGGCAGGACACCGGCAACCTGATCCTGGTCGGGCTTCGCGGCGCGGGCAAGGCGGAACTGGCCCGGCTGATCGGCGAGCGCACCGGCCTCGGCGTGGCCGTGCCCGAGACCCTGGAAGAGGCCGTGGCCGCGCTCGCGCCCGGCGGCAGGATCGTGGTCCTTGGCGACGAACTGGTGGGGCACGACGATGTCCGTCCGCTCATCCACGGCGCGGGCAAGGTCTTCTACCTCATGGCCGACACCCGGCTGTTGTCCGGCCGCCTGGCCGTGCGCGGGGAGGGGGCGGACAAGGAGGCGCTGTGGCGCGGCCTGTCCGCCCGGCTGTCGCTCATGGAGCCGGTCTTCTATTCCGTGCTTCACTTCATTCTCCAGGCCTCCGGGACCCCGGAAGAGATGCTCGATGACGCCCTGGAGAAGATCGGCTACTAGGCGCGCCGCCGGTCCGCGCACTGGTGACAGCTCCGCTCGATTGGGGTAAGCAGGAAAACCGATTCGATACATCTACCATCACGGAGTGACATACATGCCGGAAAAGAAACCCAGGGTCGAATTCATGGCCATGACCCCCGACGCCCTTTCGCTCATCTACGCCGCCTTCCGCCAGTGCTACCACGCCGGTTTCGTGGCCGACATGTGGCCCAGGCTCCTTTCCGGGGAGATCGACCCGCAGGTGCAGGCCGACTTCGTGTCCAAGACCATGGAGTCCGGGCACGACAGCCCGGTGGAGCACGTATCCATGACCTTTGCCGTCGAGGGCATCTCCAGGGCGTGCTCCCACCAGATCGTGCGCCACCGGATTGCCTCCTATTCGCAGCAGAGCCAGCGCTACGTGGCCGAGAACGACATGGACTACGTCATGCCCCCGGCCATCGCCAAGATTCCCGAGGCCAAGGAGCGGTTCGAGGCGTTCATGGCCGAGGTGCAGTCCGCCTACACCGACCTGCGCGACATCCTGGTGGCCCACGGCCGCAAGTCAAAGGCCAACGAGGACGCCCGGTTCGTCCTGCCCCAGGCCGCCGAGACCAAGATCGTAATGACCATGAATTGCCGGAGCCTGAATCATTTCTTCCATCTGCGCTGCTGCAACCGGGCGCAGTGGGAGGTTCGGGCCGTGGCCGATCGCATGCTCGCCATATGCAAGGAAAAGCTTCCCGCCATCTTCGCCAACGGCGGCGCTCGCTGCGAACAGCTGGGTTATTGCCCGGAATCGCCGAAATTCGCCTGTGGCAAGTTCCCGACCAGGGACAGTCTGAAGTAAATTTTTTTTTCCCAAGGCCGGGAGAATATCCCACCCCCGGACACCGCGCGTTTCTTGACGATCGGGTATCTATTCTATTTTCTTCTTTTGTTGCAATAGGTTAAATGTGTTCAAAAGTGACAGTTCCATTACAGCCCTTGGGAATAGGGGGTTTTTACGGCCCAAAGCGGCATAGTGCGCCGGGGCGTAATGAGCCGATAATGGTTGCTGTTTCATTTTATACTATTAATTTAAATCGTTACGCCAAGAAAATGCATTTAATGACTTCGGGAATATAGCTTGGGGTGTCACAAAAAATCGTCAATAGAAAAGGAAACTAATGAAATTGTGACTATCCTGACAAATAAATCGTTTGTATATGTTGAAAAGTTTTTCCACTATTGTGGAAAAATATCTCCTCCGGAAAATTCGGAGAGCCGGGAAACCCTTGTTGCACGGTTGTTTCAAAAGGGTGAAGAAGAAAAGGTGGGCGCTAGGCGGACTTTGACTCAACCTGCTAGATTTAAAGAGGTTTTATTTTTAATAAACTGTCAATAACCTCGGCCTGTCATTGGCCTCGAGTTTGGAATTCACGAATTGTTGTTTGCGCGGTGATAAACTATCTCCCACTGCATGGTCGATACTGCCTGGAAGCAAATACTACACTCACTGGAAAAGAGCCTCAATCCCGGCCTTTTTACCGTCTGGATAAAGCCCCTCGGCGGCCGCGTGGAAGGCGGCCGCCTTACTTTGACTGCGCCCAACGAATTCGTCGCCAACTGGATCAGGGACCGCCTGTTGCAGGTCATCCGCGAATCCGCCGCCGAGGTCCTGGGCGGCGAGCCCCGCATCTCCATTCAGGTGCAGCCCCGCAAACCCGCCCCGGCCGAAGCGGCCGTCAGGCGCAAACCCGTTGCCCAGGTGACGCGGTCCACGCATCTGGGCCTGCCCCTGGAGCATGGGCCGAAGCCCATCACGGCCCCCAACTGGCGTTTCTCCTTTGACGATTTCATCGTCGGGCCGTCCAACGAACTTGCCTGCGCGGCCAGCAAGTCCATCTGCAATTCGATTTTCAATACGGATCATCTTTTTCTGAGTTCCGGCCCCGGTCTGGGCAAGACGCACCTGCTCCAGTCCGTGGGCAACGCCTTGTGCCGCTCCGCCAACCGCAAGCATCTCAAGGTGGCCTGCCTCTCTTCCGAGGATTTCGCCACGCGCATGGTCCTGGCCATCAGGGCGCATCAGGTGGACCAGTTCAAGGCCCAGTTCCGCGAGGGGATCGACGTGCTTCTGATGGAGGACGTGCATTTCTTTCAGGGCAAGGAAAAGATGCAGGAGGAACTGCTGTGTACTCTGGGCGCGTTGCGCGACCGGGGGTGCAAGGTGGTCCTGACCAGTTCGTTCATGCCCAAGGAGTTTTCCGGCGTTGACGACCGGCTGGTGTCCCGCTTCTGCTCCGGCTTCCTGGCCCACATCGACCGGCCCGACATGGAGACCCGCCGCCGCATCGTCATGGACAAGGCCAGCCGCCTTCAGGTGGACGTGCCCGTGGAGGTCTCCGAGCTTCTGGCCGAGCGCATCACCACGGACATCCGCCAGTTGGAGAGCTGCCTGAACAACCTGGTGCTCAAGGCGCGGCTGCTCAACCGGGCCGTGACCATGAACATGGCCTGGGAAGTGTTGGAAAACTACGCCGTGCAGAACGCCGCGCCGGGCTTTGCCGACATCATCGACTTCATCTGCAAGAGCTACAGCCTGTCCGAGGAGGAACTTCGGTCCAAGAGCCGCAAGCGCCAGGTGGTCCTGGCCCGCAACACCGCCTTCTACCTGGCCCGCAAGCACACCGAGATGTCGCTCAAGTCCATCGGCGAGCGCCTCGGGAGGCGGCATTCCACGGTGCTCAAGGGCATCACCAAGGTGGAGCGTGAGATTTCCATGCAGACGCCGCTCGGACGGCAGATCCAGAATACGGCGGAACGCCTCACCCCGTAGAAACGACGCCCCCACATGTTCTCCCGGAATCGCTCGCATCAGTCACACGACCAGGCGGTTCCGGGAGAAATTTCAGGTCCGCTGCATTCCCGATTCGGGAAAGGCGGACTTTTTTCTGCCAATGTTTTTGCCGGAGTCTGCACGGATTATTGGGCAAGACCGGAGGCGGCGAAATGGAGGCTGTGGCGCGGCGAACCGGGGAGATGGGCGGGAGCTAGGCGTCTTCGGGATCGCCGAAACCGCCGCCGCCGGGCGTTTCGATGCGGATGCGGCCGCCCTTGGCCACCCTGCGGTGGAATTTGCCGGGCAGGTCTTCGGGACCGTCCGGGCCGACCAGGACGTTGCGGCCCGGCCTGCCCGGTCCGCCCCCGGCCGCGCCGGGCGCGCCCCGCTTCCGCCGTTCGGACAGGACCGTGACGTCGCCGTCGGCCAACAGCTCGATGTCCCTGACCATGCCGTCGCCGCCCCTGAAGCGGCCCGCGCCGCCGGTGTCGCGCCGGATGGAGTATTCCCGCACCCGGATGGGGTAGGCGTATTCCAGGGCCTCCACGGGCGTGTTCAGGGTGTTGGTCATGTGGGAGTGGACCGCTGATTCGCCGGGCCCGGCCGGGGTGGCTCCCATGCCGCCCGCCAGGGTCTCGTAGTAGGCAAAGGGCTTGTTGTCCGCCTGCCCGCCGATGGTCAGGTTGTTCATGGTTCCCTGGCTGGACGCGGGCATGCGGTCGGGCATGGCCTTGGACAGGGCGCCGAGGATGACGTCCACGGTGCGCTGGGAGGTCTCCACGTTGCCGCCCGCCACGGCCGCCGGGAACTGGGCGTCCAGGATGGAGCCGGGCCGGGTGACGACCGTGAGCGGCCGCATGCAGCCCGCGTTGGCGGGGATGTCGCGCCCGGCCAGGGCGCGGAACACGTAGAGCACGGCGGACAAGGTGATGGACCGGACCGCGTTGATCGAGCCTTGGACCTGGTCGCCGGAGCCGGAGAAGTCGAGCCGGGCGCTGTCCCCGGACACGGTCAGGACCAGGCGGATCGGAATGTCCTCGGCGCCCATGCCGTCCCCGTCCATGAAATCCTCGTGAGAATATTCGCCGTCCGGGATGTCCCCCACAGCCCGCCGGGTGATGCGCTCGGAGTAGTCCATGAGCGCCCTGGCATAGGCGGCGCAGGCGTCCAGGCCGTATTTGCCGATGCATTCGGCCATGCGCCGGACCCCGGTGACGTTGGCCATGAACTGGGCCGCGAAGTCGCCCTCGCGTTCCTGCGGGGTGCGCACGTTGTTCAGGATGAGCCGCATGAGTTCACGGTCGGTCTCGCCCTCGCGGACCACGCGCACCGGCGGGATGATCAGCCCTTCCTGGAAAATCGAGGTGGACAGGGGCATGGACCCGGCGGCCATGCCGCCCACGTCCGCGTGGTGGGCGCGGTTGGCCACGAAGAAGGCGGGCCGGTCCGCCCCTTGGGCGAAGACCGGAGCCACGATGGTGATGTCGGGCAGGTGGGTGCCGCCCTTGAACGGGTCGTTGAGCATGACCATGTCGCCGGGGCAAAATCCGCCGTCCTGTCCCATGGCCTCCATGGTGGACTTCACGGACAGGGGCATGGACCCCAGGTGGACCGGGATGTGCGCGGCCTGGGCGATCATGTCGCCGGCCTCGTCGAACACGGCGCAGGACAGGTCGCGCCGCTCCTTGATGTTGGGCGAAAAGGCGGTGTGGGTCAGGGTGACGCCCATCTCCTCGGCAATGGATGAAAAACGGTTCTTGAAGACTTCGAGGAGAATGGGGCTGATCCGCATGGCGTTTCCGGGCGGCTACTTGTCGCGCAGTTCGTCGAGCCGCCTGCGGGCTTCGGCCGGGTCCAGCCCCCGCTTGCGGGCGATGGATTCCAGGTTGTCCTCGGCGTCGGACGGGCGGACGTAGATGGGGTCGATGGATTCGCGGGCGAACGCGGCTTTGGTTGCCGCCTTGAGCAGCAGGTCGGGCGAGGGGACGTCCCAGGTTTCGTCGAGGAGGACAAGGCCCGGATTGGCGGCGGCCAGGTCCGCGAAGAACGCCTGGTTCTTCCGCAGGCCGGACCCCAGGAGCAGGCCGGTGTCGCCGAGGGTCGTGATCCGTTCGGCGGCCTCGTCCAGGCCGAGGGAGGCCAGGGGCGCGATTTCCTTGAGCGAGGGCGCGTCAAAGGACTGGGCGTAGATCAGGCCGCGCCGGGCGTACGTCAGCACGTGCAGCGGCGAGCTTGCCAGCGGTGCGGGACCGGCGGCCAGCAAGGGCAGGTGGTCGATCCCGGCCAGGGGGACGCCCAGCCCGGCGGCCAGGCCTTCGGCGGCGGCCAGCACCAGGCGCAGCCCGGTGAAGCTGCCCGGTCCGCGCACGCAGGCGATGCGGTCGATGACCGTGGCGTCTACGCCGAACTCGTCCAGCACGGCATGGAGGCCGGGGACCAGAAACCGGACCGACTGGCCGGGCACGGTCCACTGGCGCGAGGCGAGCAGGGTGCAGCCGTCCGGGCCGGGCTGGCCCAGGACCAGTTGCAGCCGCTCCTCCGCGCCCGCCATGGCGAGCAGGAGGTCTTTTACCGGGCGTGTCTTGGGGATGGCCATGATCGGGTTCCTAGGACAGCAGACGGCGCACGTCGTTGAAGATGGCCAGGCTCATGAGCAGGAGCAGGATGAGCAGCCCCACGCGCATGGCGCGGGCCTTCCATCTCTCGTTCAGGGGGCGGCGGAAGACGATTTCCAGGCAGAAGAACAGGATGTGTCCGCCGTCCAGCACCGGGATGGGCAGCAGGTTGATGATGGCCAGGTTGATGGAGATGATGGCCATCATGCTCAACAGGGAGAAGATGCCGGACGCTGCCGAGTCGCTGACCATCTGGGCGAGCATGATCGGGCCGCCCACGTTCTCCACCGGGATGAGGCGTTCGATGATGGAAAGAAATCCTTTGACCACCATGGCGGATACGTTCCAGGTGTGGGAGAGGGCGGTGGTGAAGCCGACGCCCTCGACGGATTCGTAGCGGACTTCGCCCGACTGGTTGATGCCCACCATGGGCACGGTCACGGTCTCCCCGAACAGATTGGTGTAGGAATTGATCTTGGGCGTCACGGACAGGGTCAGGGGCGTGCCGTCCCGGTCCACGGTCATGGAAAGGGCGCGGCCTTCCGCCGCCCGGATGGTGTCCACCATGTTGGTCCAGGAGTCGATGGGCACGCCGTCTATGGCCGTGACCAGGTCGCCTTTGGCGAATCCGGCGGCCGCGGCCGGGGAATCGGGCAGCACCCCGCCCACCACGGGCAGGATCACGGCCTGTCCCTGGCTCAGGACCAGGAACCAGTAGATGATGAAGGCCAGCAGGAAATTGAAGAGGGGACCGGCGGCCACCACGCACAGGCGCTGCCAGGCCGGTCGGTTGGCGAAGAGCTGGTCCCGGGGGAAGTCCGTTTCCTCCTCGCCTTGTTCTCCGGCCAGGGCCACGTAGCCGCCCAGGGGGATCAGGGAGAGCTTGTAGTCCGTCCGGCCGGAGGTGAATCCGGCCAGCCGCGGGCCGAAGCCCAGGGAAAACGCCTTGACGCCCATGCCGAACAGGCGGGCGACCAGGAAGTGTCCCAGTTCGTGGAAGAAGATGAGTCCGCCGAGTACGACGACGATGGCGACGATGCTTGTGATCATGGTTTCCTCTCGGGCCGCCTGTTTGGGACGGCGGCTCGGAACAGTATAAACACTCCCGGCGCTTTGGCTAGGGCATGGTTTCGGCTTCCCGGCGCGATTGCGCGTCCAGGGCCAGCACGGCCTCGGGCGTGGACACGTCCGCCTCCCGGTGGCGGCCCAGGGCAACTTCGATCATGGCCGGGATGTCCGTGAAGCGGATTTTCCCGTTCAGGAAGGCGGCCACGGCCACCTCGTTGACGGCGTTGAGCACCGTGGGGTGGCTCGGCCCGGCGGCGAACGCCTCCTGCGCCAGCCGCAGGCAGGGGAAGGCGTCCAGGTTCGGTTTCTCGAAGGTCAGGCTGCCCACGTCGGCCAGGTTGAGCTGGGGCACGTCCACGGCCACGCGGGCCGGGTAGCTCATGCAGAAGGCGATGGGCACCTGCATGTCGGGCATGCCGAGGTGGGCCAGTTGCGAGCCGTCCACGTATTCCACCAGGGAATGGACGATGGACTGCGGATGGACCACCACGTCCACCAAATGGGGGGACAGGCCGTACAGGTGGCAGGCCTCGATCAGCTCCAGCCCCTTGTTCATCAGGGTGGCGGAGTCGACGGAAATCTTGGCCCCCATGCTCCAGTTGGGGTGGTTGAGCGCCTGTTCGCGGGTGACGGATTCGAGAAACTGCCGGTCCCGGCCCCGAAATGGGCCGCCCGAGGCGGTCAGGATGAGGCGTTTCAGTTCGCCGTCGTCCCCGTGGCCGCACAGCCCCTGGAACAGGGCGTTGTGCTCGGAGTCCACGGGCATGATGACGGCCCCGGACCCGGCGCAGGCCCGCCGGATGAGGTGGCCGCCCAGGACCAGGGATTCCTTGTTGGCCAGGCAGATCATCTTGCCCGCTTCGGCGGCGGCCAGGGTCGGCTCGAACCCGGCCGCGCCCACGATGGCCGAAAGCACCATGTCCGCCTGGGGAAGCGCGGCCAGCCGGGCGTAGCCTTCCGGGCCGACCAGGACTTCCGGTGCGTAGCCTGCGGGCAGGTTGTCGAGAAATTCCTTGCGCGCGCCGTCGTCGAGCACGCAGGCGAATCCGGGCCGGAACTCGGCGCACAGCCGGGCCAGCTTTTTGCCGTTGCGGCCACCGGCCAGGGCCGTGACCGTGAACAGGTCCGGGTGCTTGCGGATGACCTTGAAGGCGGAGTCGCCGATGGAGCCGGTGGCCCCGAGGATGGACAGGGCGCGCGGAAAACCCGGCAGGGATGCGGTTTCGGGCCAGGGCGAGATGTATGTCTTCACGACCGTTCCGTGCCTTCTAGCTGAAGAAGGGATGAGCCATGGCCGTCAGCGCGTAGGCGGGCGTGACCAACAGCATGGAGTCCACGCGGTCGAGCATGCCGCCGTGGCCCGGCAGGATGGAGCCGGAGTCCTTGATGTTCAGGGACCGCTTGATGGCGGATTCCATGAAATCGCCCATCTGGGCGGCCACGTTGAGCAGGCAGCCGAGCAGGAGCCATTTCCAGAAGGCCACCTCGGGCAGGCCCAACACCATGCCGTATATGGTGACGGCCGCCGTGCAGGCCGCCAGTCCGCCCAGGGACCCGGCCCAGGATTTCTTGGGGCTGATGCGCGGCCAGATCTTCTTTTCGCCCCACAGGCTTCCGGCGTAGAAGGCCGCCGTGTCGGACACGACCGCCGCGCCGATGACCAGGATCATTTCCGGCCTGCTCATGGACAGGAAGAAGTGGAGGTTCATGGGGATGTATATGAGCCCTACCAGAAAGATGGCGGCGTGCCGGTAGGAGGCCGTGATGTCCTTGTTGTAGCGGGCCAGGAAGATGAACCCCGAGGCCCAGAAGGCGGCCAGCAGGATGGCGCTCGGGTAGCGCGCGTCGCCGGTGGTGAACGCGCCGAGCAGCAGGAAGGTGAAGGCCGCGCCCAGCGACTTGAAGGCGGCCATGTGCCGCACCGGGCGGAACATGGAGTAGAATTCCCACAGGGTCAGGACGCAGAAGAGGGCAAGAACCGCGAAGAGCACCCATCCTTGGAAGATCAGGGCGAGAGTGGGGAGGGCCGCCAGTGCGATGCCGGTGGTGATCCGTTGTTTGTGCGGGGAGATTTCCATATGTGATTCCAGCGGTTACCTATGATCACGCACCCGTCGTGCGTTTTTTCTGGTGTACGCTAATTAGGTGTCGGGGGCAACATGCGGAAGGCTGGGGAACTCGGCATGGGATCAGCCCTCGGCCACCTGCTCGCCCGTCTTGCCGAAACGGCGTTCCCTCTGGCCCAGGGAGCGGATGGCCTTTTCCAGTTCGTCGGGGGTGAAGTCGGGCCAGTACACGTCCGTGAAGTAGAATTCGGAATAGGCGCACTGAAAGAGCAGGTAGTTGGACAGCCGCAACTCGCCGCTGGTGCGGATGATCAGGTCCGGGTCCGGCTGTCCGGCGGTCCAGAGTTCGGCGGCAAAGGCTTCTTCGGTGATTTCCTCCGGGGACGTGCCCCTGGCGGCCAGCGCGCGCGTCGCGCGCAGTATCTCGTCCCGGCCCGAGTAGTTGAGCGCCAGGTTCAGCGTCATGTCCGTGCATCGTTCGGTCTGGCGGATGACGTGCCTGAGCACCTGGCGCACGGCGAGCGGCATGCCGTCGATATCGCCCAGGACCTTGAGGCGGATGCCCTGCTCCTTGAGCGACTTCTCCTCGCGTTTGAGGAATGAGATCAGCAGATCGAAAAGGGTTTTGACCTCGTCCTTGGGCCGCGTCCAGTTTTCCTTGGAAAAGGTGTACAGCGTGAGGTGTTTGACGCCCAGCTCGCGGCAGCGCGTGACCACGGCGCGGGCCGCCTCGGTGCCGGCCCGGTGGCCGTCAGTCCGCTTCAGCCCGCGCTGTTTGGCCCACCTGCCGTTGCCGTCCATGATGATGGCGATGTGGGTGGGAATATTCGTGTTCGACAAAGACCGGCCCCGCTAGATTTCGAGGATTTCCTTCTCTTTTTCCGCCAGCACGCTGTCGGACTTCTTGACGAAGTCGTCGGTCAGCTTCTGCACGTCGGCCTCGCCCTTCTTCTTTTCGTCCTCGGAGATATCCTTGTCCTTTTCCATGGACTTCAGCGAGTCGTTGAGGTCGCGGCGCACGTTGCGGATGGCGATCTTGCACTCCTCGGTGTACTTCTTGGCCACCTTGACCAGGTCCCTGCGGCGTTCCTCGGTCAGGGGCGGGATGGAGATGCGGATGATCTTGCCGTCGTTGACCGGGTTCAGGCCGAGGTCCGAGGACATGATGGCCTTTTCCACGGAGCCGAACGCGCCCTTGTCCCAAGGCTGGATGGTGATGGTCTTGGAGTCGGGCACGGACACGGAGGCGAGCTGGTTGATGGGCGTGGGCGTGCCGTAGTAGTCCACCACGATGGAGTCCACCAGCGAGGTGGTGGCGCGGCCCGTCCGCAGCTTGGAAAAGTCCTTTTCAAGGGCGGCGATGGCTCCGGACATGCGTTTTTTTCCGTCGTCGAGTAGGGATTGCATTTTATTCTCCTTGGACAGTCGTTCCTATGTTTTCGCCGTTGGCGGCCCTGCGGATGTTGCCTTCCCTGTGCAGGTTGAAGACGATGATCGGCAGGTCGTTGTCCCTGGCCATGGAAATGGCGGTGGAGTCCATGACGCCGAGCCGCTTTTCCAGGGTCTCCATGTACGTGACGGTCTCGTACTTCACGGCGTCGTCGTACTTGGCGGGGTCCTTGTCATACACGCCGTCCACCTTGGTGGCCTTGAAGATGGCGTCGCACTTGAGTTCGAGCGCGCGCAGGGCGGCCGCCGAGTCGGTGGTGAAGTAGGGGTTGCCGGTGCCCGCGGCGCAGATGACCACGCGGCCCTTGTCCATGTGCCTGAGCGCCCTGCGGCGGATGTACGGCTCGGCCACGTCGGCCATGGACAGGGCGGTCATGACGCGGGTGTCGCAGCCGTTCTTTTCCAGCGCGTCCTGGACGGCGAGGGCGTTCATGACCGTGGCCAGCATGCCCATGTAGTCGCCCTGGGCGCGGTCCATGCCTTTGGCCGAGGCGGCCATGCCGCGAAAAATGTTGCCGCCGCCGATGACCAGGGCCATCTGGAGGCCGGTTGCGGCGACCTCGGCGATCTCCTTGGCGAACTGGCCGATGGCCCCGGGTTCAATGCCGAACTGCTGGTCGCCCGCCAGGGCTTCGCCGCTGAGTTTCAAAAGGATGCGCTTGTACTGCGTGGTGCTCATTCATTCCCCTGCGTATCGTTGTGTAGTGGGTAAAACGATCCCGCCCAAAGGCGGTATCACATTTCAGGCCGCCGATAAAGACCAGAGTGAAGCGGCCGGATAAAAAGCCGTTTCACCGGGACGTGCGCCGCGGCGGCCCGAGGCCAAAAAAAACGGGCCGTGCGGCCCGTTTTCTTCATATCGGTCTCAGTGGCTATTCGGCCTTTTCGCCGAGAGCCAGGCGGTGGAACCCGGCGACGGTCGCGCCGCCCAGGATGTCCTTCACCTTCTTCTTGTCTTCCTTGATGAACGCCTGTTCGATCAGGCAGACTTCGGAATAGAACTTGTTCAGGCGGCCCATGACGATCTTTTCGGCGATGTTTTCGGGCTTGCCCTCGTCCATGGCCTGCTTCATGTACAGGGCCTTTTCCTTTTCCAGGACGTCCGCGGGCAGTTCGTCCGAGCTGATGCACTGCGGGTTCATGGCGGCCACGTGCATGGCCACGTCTTTGGCCAGGTCGGCGTCGCCGCCGCCCGTCAGCTCGACGATGACGCCGAGCTTGTTGTTGGTGTGGATGTACACGCCGAGCACGCCGTCGGTGGCGACCTTGGCGAAGCGGCCCACGCCCATGTTCTCGCCGAGCTTGGCGATGAGGTCGGTGACGTCGGCCACGTCCTCGGGCAGGTCTTCGGCTGCGCCTGCGGTCACGTCCAGGCCGGCGATCTTCTCGGAAAGGGCCGCGGCGAACGCCTTGAAGTCGTCGCCCTTGGCCACGAAGTCGGTTTCGCAGAGCAGCTCGGAGATGACGGCGGTCTTGCCGTCCTCGGAAACGTAGGGGGTGACCAGGCCTTCGCTGGTGGCGCGTCCGGCCTTCTTGGCGGCCTTGGACAGCCCCTTCTCGCGAAGGTACATGACGGCCTTTTCTTCGTCGCCGCCGGATTCAACCAGCGCCTTCTTGCAATCCATCATGCCTGCGCCGGTCTTGTCGCGCAGGGCTTTCACTTGTGCAGCGGAAATAGCCATGTCTTACTTCTCCTCAGCGGGGGCTTCGGCAGGCGCCTCGGCCTTCTCTTCGGTTTCGGGCTCGGCCTTTGCGGCTTCGGCCTTCTCGGCTTCGGCCTTGGCGGCGTAGTCTTTCTGCATGGCGGCGCCTTCGAGGCAGGCGTCGGCCATGTGGGTGGCGAACAGCTTGATGGCGCGGATGGCGTCGTCATTGCCGGGAATGATGTAGTCCACCAGGTCCGGGTCGCAGTTGGAGTCGACCACGGCCACGACCGGGATGCCGAGCTTGCGGCATTCCAGGATGGCGATCTGCTCGCGCTTGGGGTCGATGACGAAGGCCACCCTGGGGGCTTCGGTCATCTCCTTGATGCCGCCGAGAGCCATGTTCAGCTTTTTGACCTCGCGGTTCATGCCCACGGCTTCCTTCTTGGTGTACTTGGAAATGGAGCCGTCCTCGAACATCTGCTCAAGGGTCTTGAGGCGGTCGATGGACTTTTTGATGGTCTGGAAGTTGGTCAGGGTGCCGCCCATCCAGCGGTGGGTCACGTAGAACATGCCCGCGCGCTCGGCCTCGGCCTTGACGGCCTCCTGGGCTTGGCGCTTGGTGCCGATGAACAGGACCTTGCCGCCCTTGGCGACGGTGTCGACGACGAAGTCGTGGGCCGTGGCAAACATCTTGACGGTCTGCTGCAGGTCCATGATGTGAATGCCGTTGCGCGCGCCGAAGATATAGGGGCGCATCTTGGGGTTCCAGCGGCGGGTCTGGTGGCCGAAGTGGACGCCGGTCTCCAGCATCTGCTTCATGGTAACATAAGCCATAAGGATCTCCTGGGTTTTTCGTCCATCCCGCAGTCCATGAAGGAAGCCGTGCCATCACGGCTCACCCGGAGTTATGGGCGGGATGTGTGAATTTGAAGTCGGGGGTACTTAGCTTAATATTATATGGTTGGCAAGCAGAAATCTTCCCAAGCGGCCCGATTGCGTCGTTGCTGCGAAAAAAGCAGCCCCTCGCGTATGCCTGATACGCTTCGGCCCTGCTTTTTCCTTGCGCCATCAACCCTTCCCGAGTCCTTTGAAGTCTATTCCTCGACCAGCGTGTGAGCGTAAATGAACAACATGGTGGGGTCGGCGTCGTACTCGTCGTCCGCCATGAGGCCCATGTCGAGCAGGTGGGACATGGTTGCGCGGGCGTCGTCGGAATTACGGATATCGAACCGCATGGGAAGCTGGTCGGCGGAACTGTCCCGGTCCGAACCTTCTTCCTCGATGCCCACATTCCAGTATTCGAAAACGCCGCCGTGGTGATTGATGTGGCGGACGATTTGTCCCACGGCGGTTTTATTGACTTTGGGTTCTCTCATTTATTTTTCTCCGAAAGCCCGGTCCATGAGCCGGTTCCCCAGCCCGCCGATGTCCTTGGGCGCGAAG
Source organism: Desulfovibrionaceae bacterium (assembly GCA_015709315.1). Lineage (GTDB taxonomy): Bacteria > Desulfobacterota > Desulfovibrionia > Desulfovibrionales > Desulfovibrionaceae > Pseudodesulfovibrio. Next base: position 7,876 of record JACCQI010000022.1, on the reverse strand, counting down.
CCGAAGACCTGGTTCCAGACCTCGCTCGACTCCATGCAGAAGTAGAGCTGCTCGTCCATGCCGTGCTTCCGCAGCCGGTCCACCATGAAGGTGAACTGCTCCACGCGCAGGGGCCTGAGCAGCCGCGCCTTGCCGTCCAGGCCGGGCACAAATTCGTTGTATATGTATGTGGTGTCCGGGAAATTCCGCTCGATGATCGGGGTGAGCTGGGGCATGCACCGGAACGACCCCAGCGACATGTAGGCGACCTGGTCCGGGGTGACGTAGTCGAAGATCAGGTCGATGATCTCGCCGTACCCCTCCTTCCAGCCCGGGTAGTGGATGATGGGGTCGAAGTGCAGGCAGACCCGGAACCCGGCCTGGGCGCAGGTGCGGGCCGCTTCCAGCCGCTCGCGCAGGGTGGAAACCCGGAATTCCTCGTGCTCGTTGATGAACGGTGCGTTCAGCGACCAGGCGGGCAGGACGCGGTCCGTGCGCGTGGTCGCGTTCATCCAGGTCAGGTCCACCACCTTGGACTTCAGCTCCAGGACCACGTTGTCGTAATTTTCCAGAAATCCGATCAGGTCGCGGCTGTACCCGGTCAGGTGCTCCAGGGCCAGGGAGTCCGTGAACTCGCCGGTGCCCACCCGATAGCGAGTGTTGCGGTCCGCGCCGAAGGCGTTGCCCAGCTCGGTGAACAGGGCGTCCTGGTTGGCCCATATCTTGAGCACCCGGTCCTGGAAGTATGCCTGGAGGATGCAGTAGGAGCAGGCCATGGGGCAGTTCTCGCCGATGTGGATGATCCGGTAGCCGCAGCAGTGGTAGGCGCGGGTGCCGGGACAGAAGCGCAGGAACTTGCCTTTGTATTCCTTGAGGTAGAGCGCCTGGGCGTCGCCGTCCGTAAACTCCACCCGGTCCTGGTCCGGCTCCACCACGGTCCACGGGATGTCGGCCTGGTCGGTCCCGGCCAGGCGGTCGCGCACCCTGCGGGCCATGGGCGAGTCCAGCATGGAGCGGTCCACGAACACGCGGCCGATGCGGCGCAGGTGGGAGGGCAGCCGTTTACTCATTGCCGCTCCCCAGGTCCCAGAGCTTGCCCCATGCCGGGGATTCGGCGAGTTCCGTGAGTTCCCGCGCGGCCCGCGACAACTGTTCCGGGGTCTTTACCTGCACGGACAGTTCGCTGGACCCGGTCTCGAAATTGTCCGGCTGGGCCATGCGCCACCGGGTTCCGGCCGTGATTTCGGCGGCGGCCTCGGCGTACCGGGCCTGCAACCGGCCCAGTTCCGGGTGTCGGACCTGCCGGGCGCAGGCCGTGAGCCGGGCGATGGCGTCCTTGGGCGACAAGCCCTGGCCGAGGGCCGCGTTCATGCCCGCCCGGTCCATGACTTCGGCCACGGGGGAGGCGGACATTCTGGCGGTCTCGAAGAGCCAGGTGAGGACGTTGACGCCGTTCGAGCGCGACCAGGAAAGGGCGGCGAACAGGGGGCGCGCCGCGTTCCGGTCCTCGGCCGTCATGCGGGCCAGCGGCCCGGCGGCGGCCAAGGGAACATTGCCCGCGGCCAGGAGCGCCCGCCATTCGGGTTCCAGGTCGAGCCAGGCCAGGAGGAAACCGGCGTCCTTGGATGTGGGCCGCACCCCGAGGCGGGGCAGGATGTCCGATTCGAGTTCGGCCCGGTCCAGCAGGGGGGCGAAGTATTCCAGGGCCGCGAGGCGCATGGAGTCGTCCATGACCCGGTGCCCGTTGTCGGCCAGGTAGAGGCGTCCCTTGTCCGCGTCGTCTTCGGCTTCGACCAAACGCGCCAGCACCGGCTGTCCGGCAGCGGCCAGGAGCGCCAGCCGCGAATGCCCGGCCACAAGCGACGGGCCGTCCTCGGTTTCGCAGACCAGGACCGGGGCCGTTTGGCCGAATTCCGCCAGGGAATCGGCCAGTGATTTCGGGGGATTCCCCGACCAGAACAGATGGGCGCCGTCGGCCCGTATGGACGCGGCCGGGGCAGTGAAAATCTCGCTGGTAAGCAGCAAAGTTCGCTCCTGTAAGTTTATCCGTTGGCTAGTACAACTAGCTGTAATTAATAGCTTTTATACCTTTTTAACGTCGCGGCTGACAAAAAAAGTTAAATATTTCGGATGGATAGGATATCAGAAAACCGACCAAGACGACTTGACAAGCTCGCGTTGGTCTTCCTATAGGACTAAACCCGTTAAAAACCAAGCGCTGTACTTATCGCGGGGGGTAACGGCCCTCCGAAACAATAAGGACAACCTGAAAAAAACGATGTGGAGTGTAGTATGCCTGACCTGAAAACTCAAAGAACCTATGCACTTGTCGGTCACGGCGGCAGCGGCAAGACCTCCGTCGCCGAGATGCTTCTTTTCAATGCCGGAGTTGTAAGCCGCCTCGGCAAGGTCGAAGACGGCAACACCGTTCTCGACTACGAGCCCGAGGAAATCAAGCGGCGCGGTTCGGTCCAGCCCGGTCTGGCCAGCTTCAAGTGGAAGAAGAACGACCACTTTCTCATCGATACTCCCGGCGATTCCAATTTCGCGGGCGATCTTTCCTACTCCCTGACCGCGGCCGACGGGGCCGTCATGGTCATCGACGCCGTGGACGGCGTGAAGCCGCTGACCCGCAAGGTCTGGTCCCTGGTCCAGGAAATGGGCCTGCCCTCCATGATCGTCATCAACAAGATGGACCGCGACCGCGCGGACTTCGACATGGCCTTCACCGGCATTTCCGAAGCCCTGGGCGCACGTCCGGCGCTTCTCTACTATCCCATCGGGGCCAAGGAAGACTTCAAGGGCGTGGTGGACATGATGTCCGGCAAGGCGCTCATGTTCGGCGCGGACGGCAAGGTTGACGAGGGCGAGATCCCCGGCGACATCGCCGACGAGGTCGAGGCCCTTCGCGAGACCATGATCGAGAATATCGCCGAATCCGACGAGGAACTCATGGAGAAGTACTTCGAGGAGGGCGAGCTTTCTCCCGAAGACATCACCAAGGGCCTTCAGGCGGGCGTTGCCTCCGGCGAGCTCGTACCCGTGGTCGTTTCCGCGGCGCTCAACTGCCAGGGCGGCCAGATGATTCTGGACACCGTGCAGAATCTGATGCCCGGACCGCTGGACCATAAGCCGTGGACCGGCGTGGAAGGCGAGCGCGAGTCCTCCCCGGACGCTCCCCTGGCCTGCTTCGTGTTCAAGACCATGGCCGACCCGTTCGCGGGCCAACTGACCGTGGTTCGCGTGCTTTCCGGCACCCTCAATCCCGATTCCCAGCTCCTGAACGTCAGCAATGACGAAAAGGAGCGCGTGGGCCAGCTTCTGGTCATGAACGGCAAGGAGCAGACGCAACTCAAGACCCCCATGGGTCCCGGCTCCATCGTCACCCTGGCCAAGCTCAAGAACACCCGCACCGGCGACACCCTGGTGGAAAAGGACAGGTTCGAGCTGGCCAAGCCGGAAATCGCCCCGCAGCTCATCACCTTCGCCCTGGCCCCGGCCGAGAAGGGCGACGAGGACAAGGTCTACGCCGCCGTGGCCAAGCTGCTCGACGAGGACATCACCCTGACCCTGTCCCGCGACGAGGAGTCCGGCGACATCCTGCTGTCCGGCATGGGCCAGAACCACATCGAAATATCCGTTGAAAAGGCCAAGCGCCGCTACAAGGCCGAGATCGTGCTCAAGACCCCCAAGGTCCCGTACCGCGAGACTTTCAAGACCGGGGCCAAGGAAGTGCAGGGCCGTCACAAGAAGCAGTCCGGCGGCCGCGGCCAGTTCGGCGACTGCTGGATCAACGTGATGCCCCGGCCGTCCGGTTCCGGCTACGAGTTCGAGGACAAGATCGTGGGCGGCTCCATCCCGCGCCAGTTCATCCCGGCCGTGGACAAGGGCGTCCAGGAGACCGCCGCGCGCGGCGTGCTCGCGGGCTACCCGGTCATCGATTTCCAGGTCACCCTGTACGACGGCAGCTACCACAACGTGGACTCCTCGGAAATGGCCTTCAAGGTGGCCGGTTCCCTGGCCTTCAAGAAAGCCTGCGAAAAGGCCAAGATGGCCCTGCTGGAGCCGATCATGCTCGTCACCGTGGCCGTGCCCGACTCCTTCATGGGCGACGTCATCGGCGACCTGTCCTCGCGTCGCGGCAAGGTTCTGGGTTCCGATTCCCAGGCTGGCCTCACCGAGGTCCGGGCCCACGTGCCCATGGCCGAGATGCTCAAGTACGCCCCGGATCTGAACTCCATGACCGCGGGCCAGGGCACCTTCTTCATGGAGTTCGCCTCCTACGAGGAATGCCCGCCCCAGGAAACCGAAAAGGTCATCGCCGCCAACAAGAAGGCGGAAGAGAACGACTAGGTTTTCGTTAAGCGTATTGCACAAGGGCGGCGGGGAATCCCGCCGCCCTTTTTTGTGGCCTTATCCTCTGCTCGGGTTGGCCTTGAGCATTTTATCCCGGAATTCTTTGCTGATGGAGATGGCCTCGACGAGCCCCTTTCCTTCGTCATAAGTGGCGTAAACATAGACGTAGAGGAGTTTGTTCGCTGCCAGCAGCGTGTTGATGACGAGAGCTTTGTCCGTACGTTGCGGCTGGCCATCGATAGTGATGTCCGCGATGAGTCTGTAGGCTACTGAGATTTGGTGCTTTCCCTCCGAGATGAGGCCTATACTGCGGATTTGCGGCTGACCAAAACCCACTTTGGTACCGTATGATTCGTCGAACCGTTCGGCGCTTTCCCGGATCGTCTGTTCAGTAATCTCCCGGTGGTTGGAGAACAGTGTTTCATGCTCGGCATGGAGCATGGCTTGAAGTTCGGAAAAATGGGATGTCGTAAGCTGCATCCGTTCAGTAACAACCGGCGTTTCCACTAGGACGTAGGTCTGGAGTCCCTTGCTGGTGCCCTCCAAGATTTGTTCTTTGTCCGCCAGGCTCACGTAAGCCCATTGCAACGTGTTCGAAGTGGGGCAGAGATGGGACATGAATTCCGCGAATTCGGGAATGTCCATGAGTTCGTCGTCGAGTCCGACGGCGTGGGGCAACACGACCTCGGTATGATGGATGCGCACCGTTTTGGGCCCGGCATGCGCCGTGTTGGGCGCAATGAGGAACATGACCAGTGCAGAGAGCATTGCGTGGCGAATGGAAAACATGGACGGCCTCGTCTTTTTGCCTATACAGGTTGTTGTTTGGTTTCTCTTTTTTTTGTAGCGTTCGGAGGAATCGAGGGCAAGGGGATTATCCCATTCGGTGCGTTCGCTGTTCGTTCCATTTTTTTCGGCGACCCGGCCTGCGCGTTCGGTCTGCGTATATTCGTCTTGTTTCATGCAGTGATTTGGTTTAGTTGAACGGGAGTTTTCCAGAGCAAGGAAGGATCATGTTTCGACGTTTGTTTTTCGTACCGCTCCTGTGGATCGTGACGGTCTACTATAGCTACAGGATGATGCGGGTGGACCCGGAGGCATGCACCCCGGAGGAATACGACTACTGGGGTCTCAAGTGGGGAGCCGCCGCCGTGAAGCTTGCGGGCATCAGGATCGAAGCCGACCTGGGCGGGATCAATCCCAAGGGCCATTACGTGTTCATCGGCAACCACCAGTCCAACCTGGACATCCCGGTCCTGTTCGAGGTGCTCAAGGGCAACCGCATCCGGTTCGTGGCCAAGAAGTCCCTGTTCGACATTCCCCTGTACGGCAGGGCGCTGGCCCATGCCGGGCACATTTGCATCGACCGGGAGAACCGGCGCTCGGCCATGAAGTCCCTGAACGAGGCCGTTGACAGGGCCAAGGAGGGCATCTCCCCGGTCGTCTTCCCCGAGGGCACGCGCAACATCCACCTTGAGGAACTCATGAAGTTCAAGGTCGGCGGCATGATCATCGCGCTCAAGTCCGGGCTGCCCGTGGTGCCCGTGGTCATTGCCAACACCGGCCGCGTCATGCCCAAGGGGCGGCTGACCATCGACAACCGGCCCGTGGTCCGGATCAAGGCATTGCCGGTCATCGATCCCGCGAAGTACACCCTCAAGGAACGCGAGCAATTCAAGGACGATCTCTACGAGATGATGAACGCGGCCTACAAGGAACTGCTCGCACAAGGATAGCCATGGCAGGAAACGAACTCACCATCTATCCCCTCGGCGGTCTCGGCGAGATCGGCATGAACTGCATGCTCTACAAGACCGAACGCTCCATGGTCATGGTGGATTGCGGGCTCATGTTCCCCGAGGACTACCATTTCGGGGTGGACGTGGTCATTCCCTGCTTCGACTTCGTGCTCAAGAACAAGAAGATGCTGCACGGCATCGTCCTGACCCACGGCCATGAGGACCACATCGGCGCGTTGCCGTGGCTCTTGCAGAACGTGGACGTCCCGGTCTACGGCTCGGAGTTCACCCTTGGGCTGGTGGAGATCAAGCTGCGGGAGCACGATCTGGACAAGTGGGCCGACCTGCGGCCCGTGCGTCCCTACGACCGGGTGCTGCTCGGCGATTTCCGGTTCAATTTCTTCCCGGTCTGCCATTCCATCATCGAGGGATTCGGCCTGGGCATCGAGACACCGGCCGGGCGGGTGGTGCATACCGGAGACTTCAAGATCGATCGCAACCCCCTGGGCGGGCACGCCACGGACCTGGCCGCATTCCGCAATTTTTCCGAGCCGGGCGTGAAGCTCATGCTTTCGGACTCCACCAACGTGGGGCAGGAAGGGTTCGCCATGACCGAGCGGGAGATCAAGGTCTCCCTGCGCGAGATTTTCTCCTCGGCCAAGGGGCGCATTCTCGTCTCTCTTTTCTCCAGCCATATCCAGCGGATACAAGAGGTATTCGATCTGGCCGACGCCGAGGGGCGCAAGGTGGCCGTGTCCGGCAAGTCCCTTGCCCGGAACATTGAGCTGGCCCTTGAGCAGGGACACCTCAAGGTGCCCAGGGGCACGTTCATCGAGCTGGACACCATCGACGGCCATGATGACTCCGAACTGGTCCTGCTGGTCACCGGGTCCCAGGGCGAACCCCTGGCCGCGCTGTCCCGCATGGCCGCCGGGGAGCACCGCCAGCTCTCGGTCAAGCCGGACGATCTGGTCATCCTCTCCTCCCGGTTCATTCCGGGCAACGTGCGCGCCATCAACCGGGTCATCAACAATCTGTACCGGCTGGGGGCCGAGGTCCTGTACGAAAAGATGCACGGCATCCACGCCTCGGGCCATGCCCATGCGGGCGAACTGACGCTGATGCTCCAGACCGTGCGCCCCGAATGCTTCATCCCCGTCCACGGCGAGTACCGCCATCTGGTCAAGCACCGGCAACTGGCCTGTGAATGCGGCGTGGAAGAGGAAAAATCCCTGGTGGTGGAGAACGGCCAGCCCGTGGCCTTCAGCAAGGACGGGGCCATGGAGCTGCTGCCGCCTATCTCGGCCAAGAAAATTCTGGTGGACGGCAAGGGCGTGGGAGACGTGGGCCAAAGTGTGCTCAAAGAGCGCCAGCTTTTGGCGGGCGAGGGCATGGTCATCGTGGTCATGGTGGTGGACGAGGCCACCGGCGAGATATCCATGGGGCCGGACATCATGAGCAAGGGGTTCGTGTTCGAGGAAGAGTACCGCCATCTGCTGGACGACGCCATATGCATCGTTCTGGACGTACACGAGAACATCGCGCCCGGCGAAACCGTCAAGCTCAAGGAACGCATTCGCTCGGCCCTGCGCCGCTTCTTCCGCAAAGTGCTCGGCCGCGACCCCGTGGTCGTGCCGCTCGTCATTACGATTTAGAGTGCCTCCGGCTGCCGGGAGAAGGGAAGGAAAAAACTTTTGAGAAAGTTTTTTCCTTCCCTTCCCTCGGACCCCCATCCTTTTCTTTTTCAAAACTTTTTCCTATGTGGCCTCAGGTCAAGGCAATCTGTAATATCCTTTTCCTAT
>JACCQI010000021.1 GCA_015709315.1 Desulfovibrionaceae bacterium | reverse complement strand
CCCCCCCCCCCCCCCCCCCCCCCCCCCCCCCCCCCCCCCCCCCCCGCCGGAGGCTATTTCCTCAAACTGAATTGTGCGACGGCGGTATGTACTGCGCCGGTGGGGGCGAGCTGGCTTTGCCAGAGGATGAAGTGGTCCACGGTGAAGGCGGGCCAGTCTTTTGACGCGGCTTTGTCCAGTACGGCCTGCCAGTTGTCGTCGTGGTCGCGGCGCACGCGACCGAGCGTCAGGTGCGGGCGGAAGCGCTTTTTTTCTTTGGAGAGGCCGATGGCGGCCAGCGTGTCTTCGACGGCTTGGGCCAGGGCTTCGCATTCCCGCGCGCCCTGCTTCAATCCGAGCCAGAGGACCTTGGGGCGCTGGGGGTTGGGAAAGGTCCCGGCCCCGCCCGCCTGGAGGGGGAATGCGCGGAGATCGACGGTTTCGAGCGCGTCCATGATGGCCGGGATGCGGGCCTCGTCGGTATCGCCGAGAAACTTGAGGGTCAGATGCCAGTTGCCGGGCCGGGTCCAGTTCACGGACGAGGCCAGGTCGTTGCCCAATGCCTGGGTGAAGGGGTGGACGCGCTCCTGGTAGGCGGCGGGCAGGGCGATGCCGATGAACAGCCGGGCCATGGTCATTCCTTGAGCTTGTCCAGGGCGCGGGCGTAGGTGGCCACGTCGCCGAGCACACTCTCCACCACCTGATCCAGTCCGTCGGGCAGCCCGGCCTGTTCGGCCAGGGAAATCAGTTCGTCCGGGTCGATGCCGTTTTCAGCGGCCAGTTCACGCAATTTGGCTTCCAGTTCCTGGTCCATATATCGATCATACTGAAGAGCCGGCCCTGCGGCAACCGCGCGAAGCGCAGATAAAAAGTTTAGGAAGGAAAAGGGGTTGGGGGTCCGGGAGAAAGGGAGAGGGACAACCCTTCTCAAAGGGTTTCCCTCTCCCTTTCCCCCGGCCGCCGGAGGCTCTCAGCCTCTAGATGTCGTAGCCGAAGGAATCAACCACGCTGGCGGTGCGGGCCTTGGAGGCGGCCATGCGGGCTTCCAGGTCCTTGGGGTACTGGTCGAGGTCCAGCTGGACCTTGGCCACGCCGGTGTCCATGGCGGCCTTGGCAACGGCCGGAGCCAGCCAGGTCAGGACGCGCGGGTCGAGCGGCTTGGGGATGATGTAGTCGATGCCGTATTCCAGCTTGTCCACGCCGTAGGCGTCGCAGATGTCCTGGGCGACCGGCTCCTTGGCCAGGGCGGCCAGGGCCTCGGCCGCGGCGAGCTTCATTTCCTCGTTGATGGCCGTGGCGCGGCAGTCGAGCGCGCCCCGGAAGATGAACGGGAAGCCGAGCACGTTGTTCACCTGGTTGGGGAAGTCGGACCGGCCGGTACCCATGACGATGTCCGGGCGGACCGCCTTGACGTCGGGGTACGGAATTTCCGGGTCCGGGTTGGCGCAGGCGAAGATGATGGCGTTTTCGGCCATGGTCTTGACCATGTCCTGATTGATGGCGTCCTTGACGGACAAACCCAGGAACATGTCCGCGCCGACCATGCAGTCGGCCAGGGACCCCTTGTCCTCGGGCTGGGCGAACCGCTGCTTGAATTCGTTCAGGCCGTCGCGCCCGGCATGGATCAGGCCGCGCGAGTCGAACATGTGGATGTTCTCGCGCTTGACGCCCATGTGGACGTACAGAGTGGAGCAGGCGATGGCCGCCGCGCCCGCGCCCGAGACCACGATCTTGATGTCTTCGATCTTCTTGCCGGAGATTTCGAGCGCGTTGAGGATGCCGGCGGCGGAGATGATGGCCGTGCCGTGCTGGTCGTCATGGAAGACGGGGATGCCCATTTCCGCCTTGAGGCGGGTTTCGATCTCGAAACATTCCGGGGCCTTGATGTCTTCCAGGTTGATGCCGCCGAAGGTGGGTTCCAGCATCTTGCAGAAGGACACGACCTCGTCCGGGGTCTTGGCGTCGATGTTGAGGTCGTAGACGTCGATGTCCGAGAAGACCTTGAACAAAACGCCCTTGCCTTCCATGACCGGCTTGCCCGCCTCGGGGCCGATGTTGCCCAGGCCGAGCACGGCCGTGCCGTTGGAGACCACGGCCACCAGGTTGCCCTTGTTGGTGTAGTCGTAGACCTTTTCCGTGTCCGCGTGGATGGCGCGGCACGCCTCGGCCACGCCGGGGCTGTACGCCATGGACAGGTCCTTCTGGTTCCTGCACGGCTTGATGGAGATGACTTCCAGTTTGCCCTTGCGCTTGGCGGAGTGGTAATTCAGAGCCTCTTCCTTGGTGAACAATGCCATGATCCGGCCTCCCTTGTCGTTCCGTTCAAAATGTGGTCACGCCGCACCCCTCGCGGTTCGGGCCTTTCCCAGGCGCGATCGGGTCCGTTCACTCCGTCGCGCAACCTGATCCGGCGCTTCCGGTCCCTATACACCACTCCTGGTTGAGCGTCCAATCAATTCGGTGTTCTCGCCCATTCCAATGCTGGATTATGATTCACGTTTCGGGGCTTCGCCGCCGATATCCGGGCTGCGGAGGGAGAAAGATATTTCGGCCGAAGCCGCATACGCGGCAACCGCCCGCGCGGCGGGTCAGTTCGGCAGCAGGATGGTCGGGATCTCCCGGCCCGCCTCGGACCAGAAGCGGACCGCTCCCGGATGCATGGGCACGGACAGGTTGAGAATTCCGCTTTCCAGGGACATGGACCAGGCCGCCTTGTGGGCGGCGCGCATGGATTCGAGCCCTTCCGGGCTGTAGATGGCCTGAAGCGACCGGTACACGGCCTCTTCGTCGAGTTCCCTGCTCGCGCACCAGATGGCGGCATCCTGGAAAGTGGCCACCGGCTCGGCCTGACCGTCATAGGTCCCGGCCGGGATCACCGTGCAGCCGTAGAACGGGTACAGGTCGTAGAAGCCGAAATCCACGCAGGCCCCGTGCAGGTCGATGAGCCGGATGGGGGCGAGCGTGGACGCCTCGATGACCGAGGTGTTGGGGTAGCCCACAAGAACCCAGAAGGCATCCACCCTGCCCGCGCCGAAGTCCGCCGCCGCCCGGGAATAGCCCAGGTTGCGGTGGTCCACCTGGTCCCACAGGCCCAGGTGCCGGAACAGACGTTCCGCGGCCAGCGCCGCCCCGGAACCCGCATTGCCCACGGCCACGATCTTCCCCTTCAGGTCGAAGACCGAATGAATGTCGGAATCCGCCCGCACCACCAATTGGGCCGGAGCGCCGTACAGGAAGGCCAGGGACCGGACCCTGTCGAGCCGCCCGGCCTGGCATTCCAACCTGCCGTTGAGGCCCAGGAAGGCGTCCCCCGCGTACAGGATGGCCATATCCGCCTGGTCGAGGTTCAGGGCGCAGATGTTGTCCGGGGAGCCTTGCGACCCCCTGGCCATCACGTCCAGCCATTTAACGCCGTTGGTGATCAGGAACGACATCTTGTTGGCGAAGTAATTGAATGTCCCGCCGGACGGCCCGCCGTTGAAGACCAGTGAAACGGTCTCCCTGGGCCGCTCGTTGCCGGCCCGGTCGCGGTCGCCGTCGGACGAGCATGCCGCCAGGAAGACGGACCACAGGCCGAGCACGATGATCGGGGCGAGGGGTACGGTACGGCGCATGCTTTCTCCGTTCAGGCAACAGGTACCACGCGGGGATTTCTGCGTGTATGCGGATAGTGGCACAGGGTGGGGGCAATATCAACGCGCCGGGGGGAAATTATAATGGCCGGTGAAAAAAAAGGGGGAACCGGCGAGCCGGTCCCCCCTGCGGGTCGATGGGTTGGCCCGGCCTAGGCGGCCGCGCCGCCGAACATCCTCTTCAGCGGGGCGAACCAGATGCCGGACAGAAACCATGCGTAAGCGAATACGCAGGCGGCGATGATGCCGAACCACATGGCGATGTTCATGGGATCGGCGTTCAGGGAGAAGGCGGGGACGTACGCAAACAGGAACGGCGCCAGGTAGAGGAACTTGGCGAACTTGAACGAGGTGAACGCCGTCTTCCACATGTTGGCCCCGGCGATGGTCGCACCGGCGAAAGCCGCGATGCAGACCGGCGGGGTGATGTTGGAATCCTGCGACAGCCAGTACACGATCATGTGCGCGGCCACCTCGTTGACGCCCAGGTGGGTGAGCGCGGGCACGGCCACGACCGCGGTGATCAGGTAGGCGGCGGTGACCGGCACGCCCATGCCCAGGATGAGCGAGGCGAGCGCGATGAGCAGGATGGTGGCCACCAGGGAGCCGTGGGCCAGTTCGATGACGATGTCGGCGAAGGTCAGCACCAGGCCGGAGTAGGTGAGCACGCCGATGATGATGCCGATGACGCCGACCGTGGCCCCGATCTTGAGCGAGTTGATGGTGCCCATGCGGGCGGCGACCACGAACTGCCCCAGCTCGGATTTCATTCCGGCCACGGTCTGGCGGCGGTAGGCGAACAGTGCCGCGGCCGCGATGAGTCCGTAGAGCAGCAGGATGCGTCCCGACAGGTAGGGCCGGATCGCGTTGGCCGCCTCGGGGCCGCCCAGTTTGGCGATGAGCTTCACCACCCACGGACAGATGACCATGAAGGACATTATCATCAAAAGGGTCGGGTCGATCTGGTTGCCCTCGTCCTTGAAGGACAGGCCGATGCAGGTGGCCAGGCCCACGATGGCCGAGTAGCCGGGGGAGTAGCCCGCCAGCATGAAGATGGTGATGCCCACGAGCGGCAGGGTGTACAGCCATTCCCTCCTGAATATTTCCTTGGCCGAGTATTTGTACCGCTCGCCGACCACGTTGTCCTTTTTGGCTTCGTAATGGACCATGACGAAGACCGAGAAGAAGTACATCAGCGCCGGGAAGATGGCGATCAGCATGATGGTGGAATACGGCAGGCCCGTCATTTCGGCCATGATGAAGCCTCCCGCGCCCATGATCGGGGGCATGAACATGCCGCCGATGGAGGCCGCAGGCTCGATGCCGCCCGCCACGTGGGGCTTGAAGCCCGCCTTCTTCATCATGGGGATGGTGAAGGTGCCGGTGGACACGGTGTTGGCGATGGCCGAGCCGGAGATGGACCCGAACAGGCCGGAGGCGATGACCGACACCTTGGCCGGGCCGCCCACCTTGTGGCCCACGGCGGCCAGGGGGAAGTCGATGAAGAACCGCTGCGCCCCGCACCGTTCCAGGAAGGCCCCGAAGAGCACGAACAGGATGATGTAGGTGGCCAGCACGTTGGCCATGATGCCGAACACGCCGTCCGAGCGGTAGAAGATGGAGGTGCACAGCTCGGGGAAGGTCGCGCCCGCGTGGGCGATGAGGTCCGGCATGTGCGCGCCGAACATGCCAAACAGGAGCATGACGATGCCGATGATGACGAACACGTTGCCGACCACGCGCCGGGCCAGCTCCACGCCGAGGAGCACGCCGATCATGGCCATCCACTGGTCCGTGGTGGTCTCGATGCCCATGCGATAGTTGATGACCTCGAAATTCAGGATCCAGTATCCCACGGTCACGGTCGATGCGATCATGAGCAGGTAGTCCAGGATGCGGAAGAAGATGGTCTTTGACTGGTAGATCAGAAAGACCAGGATATAGGTCACGATGACGTAGATGCCCCGGTGATACTGGGTGGCCGCGGGCTCGAAGATCGCGGACCAGGAGTAGAACAGTACCAGGCCGACGGACAGGAAATCAAACAGGAATTGTTCGAATTTATTCAGTTTTTCGTACATGATGCACTCGCAACCGCCTTGGGAGGCAGCAGTTTGAAACACTCCACTCCCCGCGTCGGCGCTGTGGACGGGAACTGTCGGATTCGCAACAGCATGCCGCGCTCACGGAGTGGCGTTAGGTCATAAATATGAACTGGTTGGTCAAACAGGCTCGGTGGCCTTTTGAAACCGGGCGGGCCTCTGCCCGCCCGGTTGTATGTGTCGCAAAGCGAGTGCGGCCTACTTGAGGACGCCCTTTTCCTTCCAGAACTTGATGGCGCCGGGATGCAGGGGGGTGGCCTCGGGATTCACGCCCTTGAGGCCGTCCTCCACGGACATGGCCTTGAAGGTCTTCTTCTGGCCGACCATGTGCTGCAGGCCCGCATCGGACCAGATCGCGGAGAGCAGTTCGTAGACGTGCTCGGCCGGGATGTCGGCGTTGGCGACCAGCAGGGCCGCGTCGAAGAAGGACGGGGTGTCCACGTCCACGCCGCGGTAGGTGCCCGCGGGGATGGTCAGCTTGCCGAAGACCGGGAATGCCTTGAAGTAGCCGGATTCCTCGGCGTCCTTGCCCACGGGGACCAGCTCGATGTCGTTGGTCTGGGCGGCCATGATGACGGCGCCGGACGGGAAGGCGGTCAAAAGCCAGAAGGCGTCGAGCTGCTCGTTGCCGAAAGCCTGGGCCGCGTCGTTGTAGCCCATGGCGTTGCGCTCGATCTTGTCCCAGATGCCGAGATGCGTGAAGAAGCGTTCGCAGTTGGCGAAGGCGCCGGAACCGGCGTTGCCCACGCCGACTTTCTTGCCGACCAGATCCTTGGCGGACTTGATGCCCGACCCCTTGCGGACCACCAACTGGGCGGGAGCGCCGTAGAGGTAGCCGCAGACCAGGACGTTCTCATACTTGTTGGTGTCGCCGGCCAGCTTGCCGGAGCGGCCGAGGAAGACCTCGCCCGCGTAAACGGTTCCGAATGCGGAGCGGCCCCGGTTGACGGTGCGCAGATTCTCGGTGGAACCGGCGGAGGACTGCGCCTTGATAGCGAAATTGGGGTTGTTCTTGATGGCCGGGAAAACCTGGATGCCGTTGGCGACGACCTGGAACGTGCCGCCGGCGGGCCCGCCGCCGAAAACGTAGCGCTTTTTGGCTTGCGCGCTGAAAGACATGCCGAGGACAACGGCAAGGGCGAGGGCCAGGATGATAATCCGTTTCATGATTCCTCCTAAAGGACCGCAAAAGTTAATATGGACCGCAACTCATTTTGCCATCAATCTATAACGTGGCAAAATACACCCCGGTGGAAATTTCCTACCGGTAGCCTGTTGTGTCATAGGATGTCACTTTTTTCAACGTCTTTTCTCTTAAATGCGATTCGTCACTCATTGATTTTATTAGAAAATTAATATCATTGGCTTTTTTGACCGAGCAGTCAGTCCCGGCCGCTCCAAACGGCGGGATTCGTCCCTTTTGACATCGGGACGAGGTGTGGTACATGCCCAGTCGTCGCCACGGAGGTGCATATGCTGCAAGACATCAGGGTGGTCCTGTTTCACCCCAAGTACCCGGAAAACATCGGCTCGGTCGCCCGGGCCTGCCTGAACATGGGCGTCACCGACCTGGTGATCGTGGACCCGCGCAATTTCGACATGGAAAAGGCCCTGCCCCTGGCAACGGCCCACGCCCGGCACATTCTGGAGTCGGCGCGCATCACGGACACCCTGGCCGAGGCGGTCGAGGGGTGTACGGCGGTATACGGGACCACCGCCCGCACGGGCGGGTGGCGCAAGGGGATCATGAGTCCCGAGACCCTGGCCGGGGTGGTGTACGAGCGGCTGCGCGGCGGCGGCAACGTGGCCGTGGTCTTCGGCCCCGAGGACAAGGGGCTGACCAACGAGGAAACCTCGGTATGCTCGGGGTTGATGACCATACCCACCAGCCGCGAGGGCACCTCGCTGAACCTGGCCCAGGCCGTGGTGGTCGTGCTTTACGAATGCTTCAAAAAAGCGCTGGCCGCGCCGTTCACGCCGGACGGCCCTCCCGAGGAGCGGCCCACCACCGTGCGGGAGCAGGAGGCCCTGTTCGACAACCTGCAGGAGACCCTGCTGGCCATCGATTTTCTGAAAGACGACAATCCCGACTACTGGATGTTGCCCGTGCGACGGTTCTTTTCCAAAATCAACCTGAAGCGCAACGAGTTCAATTTGCTCATGGGCATTTGCCGCCAGGTGCAGTGGTTCGTGCGGACGCACGGTTCCAAGTAGCTTCGCCACAGCGGGACAGGCTGGGATAGGCGTCGGCATCGCCGAAGCCGGGGAGGAGCGCGATGGATGTTCGCGCTCCTCGATTGTTTTTCTGTTCGCGCGGCACGGTCCTCTTAAAGCCGCCGTGCCGCGAACGGACCGAGGCATTCTCGCCGGCAGCGAATCGGGAGCCGTCACAACGCCCGAAAAGTGGGAGAATTTTTCGCCCATTTTTCTTGGCAAGACGCTGTGTCGGGCGTAAGCTGCTCGCATGTCCTTCCCGAAAGACCTCCCGCTCGAAGACGTGTTCGCCTCCATCGCCGACGGCCTGTTCACCGTGGACGCGGACTGGAACGTCACCTACTTCAACGAGGCTGCCGGGCGCATCACCGGCATCCTCCCCATCGAGGCCGTGGGGCGCAAATGCTGGGACGTGTTCCGCTCCTCCCTGTGCGACGGCAATTGCGCCATCTCCGACTGCATGGAGCGCGAGGAGCGCATCGTCAACAAGTCCATCTTCATCATCCGCAGCGACGGCTCCACCCTGCCGGTGTCCATCTCCGCCTCGGCCCTGCGGGACGGGGACGGCAAGGTGGTGGGCGGGGTCGAGACCTTCCGCGACCTGACCGAAATCCACGCCGCGCGCCGCGACGCCAAGGACATCTACCGCTTCGAGAACATCGTGGGCCGCAGCCCCGGCCTGGAAAAGATCTTCGCCATCCTGCCGCGCATCAGCGATTCCGAGGCCACCACCCTGCTGCTGGGCCAGTCCGGCACCGGCAAGGAACTGTTCGCACGGGCCATCCACAACCTCTCCCCGCGCCGAAGCGGGCCGTTCGTGGCCGTGAACTGCGGCGCGCTGCCCGAGACCCTGCTGGAATCCGAGCTGTTCGGCTACAAGGCGGGCGCGTTCACGGACGCGCGCAAGGACAAGCCGGGCCGGTTCGAGCTGGCCCACGGCGGCACCATCTTCCTGGACGAGATCGGCGACATGCCGGGCAAGCTCCAGGTCAAGATGCTGCGCTTCCTCCAGGATAAATTCTACGAGCCGCTGGGCGGCGTGGAGCCCGTGCGGGCGGACGTGCGCGTCATCGCGGCCACCAACCGCAACCTGGAACAGGCCGTGGCCGACGGCACGTTCCGCCAGGACCTCTTCTACCGGCTCAACGTGGTCACCCTCACCCTGCCGCCGCTGTCCGCCCGGCAAGAGGACCTGCCCCTGTTGATCGACCACTTCCTGGGCGAGCTTGAAGCCAGCCAGGGCAAAGACATCCGGGGCGTGAGCGAGGACGCGCTGCACGTGCTCCTGCACCACGACTACCCCGGCAACGTCCGCGAGCTGGAAAACATCCTGGAATACGCCTTCATCCTCTGCCCCGGCGGATTCATCCAGATGGAGCACCTCCCGGAATACCTCCAGCCCGAACCGGGCGCCCCAGGCCGTCCGGACCCCCTGCGCGGCACCATGAACGCCATCAAGCGGCGGGCCGCCCGCCAGGCCGTGAAACGGAACAACGGCAAGAAAATGGCCGCCTGCCGCGAACTGGGCATCACCAAGGACACCCTGCGGAGACTGCTCGCCACCTCCCGAAAGGGCAAATAATTCGCCCTATTTCGTTTTTTTGGGCGTATTTTTAGCCCTTTATTCTCCTGCTTCAAAACATAATTGCTTGATTTTATTTAATTTATTTTGTGGCACGCATTATGCTTTTATCAAGTCATCCGGCTCGGGTCCTGCCGTGTATGGAGTTTTAATGCGATGAAAACAGCAACCCCCGAGCTTATCTGTCTGGCATGTTACCGGGACCGCCTGGCCTCGGTGTGCGAAAACGCCGACGGATACAAGCTTTTTGAAATACGCGACGATAAATTTTACCCCGCAGGCCTCCTATCCCTTCCCTCAAAGGACCCTATGGACAGG
Source organism: Desulfovibrionaceae bacterium (assembly GCA_015709315.1). Classification (GTDB taxonomy): domain Bacteria; phylum Desulfobacterota; class Desulfovibrionia; order Desulfovibrionales; family Desulfovibrionaceae; genus Pseudodesulfovibrio. The sequence continues at coordinate 47,127 of JACCQI010000021.1, read as the reverse complement.
ACATCCGCCATATTGGCCTGCGGGGTAACTACTTTTTTATGCGGCGCCATCCGCAACCAGACGCGACGCTCGCTGGAGGCGGGAGGCATCACGGTCCTGCCCTGGATCACAGGTTCCGAAACACAGGTCCTCAGGGGATACCTGAAGGACTCGCTGGCCGATCTGGCCATGCCGGGCACGGGCGTTTGACAAAACCGTGTCCGTGATTATTAAAGTATGTCCCGGCCGGGAAGCGATCCCGGGCCGACGTCCACAGACACTTCAAAGGCGGTCCCCGGCCGCCGTTTTCAGGAGAAAGCCATGAGCGGTTGTGAAGGCTGCGCATCCGCAGCGCCCGACGGTTCCTGCTCCAGCGAGAGCGGATGCACCAATCCCGAGGAAAAACTGAACAAGACCCTGTCCCGCATCAAGCACAAGATCGTGGTCATGTCCGGCAAGGGCGGCGTGGGCAAGTCCACCGTGGCCGCCAACATCGCCGTTGCCCTGTCCCTGGCCGGCAAGAAGGTCGGCCTGCTGGACGTGGACGTTCACGGCCCCAGCGTGCCCCGGCTGCTGTCGCTCAAGGGCAAGCAGCCGCACATGGGCGACCAGGTCATGGAACCCGTCCCGTGGTCCAAGAACCTGTCCGTCATGTCGCTCGGCTTCCTGCTGCCCGACGACCGCCAGGCCGTGATCTGGCGCGGCCCGGTCAAGATGGGCCTGATCAAACAGTTCGTGGAGGACGTCATGTGGGGCGACCTTGACTATCTGATCGTGGACTGCCCTCCGGGCACCGGCGACGAGCCCCTGTCCACCCTGCAGACGCTCGGCACCACGGCCATCGGCGTCATCGTCACCACCCCGCAGGGCGTGGCCATCGACGACGTGCGCCGCTCCGTGTCCTTCGTGGGCGAGGTGGGCAACCGCGTGCTCGGCATCGTGGAGAACATGTCCGGCTTCGTCTGCCCCAACTGCGGTACGGTGCATGACATCTTCAAGTCCGGCGGCGGCGAGGCGCTGGCCAAGGAAGCGGGCGTCCAGTTCCTGGGCCGCATCCCCCTCGATCCCGAAGTGGCCACCTCCGGCGACGAGGGCTACCCCTTCCTCAAGGTCCACCGCGACACGGTCACGGGCAAGGCGTTCGAGAAGATCATCGAACCCATGCTCAACCTGCCCGACCCGCCCAAGGCCGGTTAGTCACTACACATTCAAGCCCCCCGGTCGTCAAGCACGGCCGGGGGGCTTTTTCGCGGGGTGCGGCACGGAAGCGTCAGGCGGCCCGGGTGTCGTCGGACAGGTCGGAAAGGATATCCCGGACCGCGTCGGCGGACCGAATGAAGGCTTGGGTCACGTCGGGATCGAACTGGGCGCCGGAGCAGCGGCGGATCTCGTCGCAGGCCCGGTCGAAGCCCATGGCCCGCCGGTAGGGCCGGTTCTGGAGCATGGCGGACAGGGAGTCGGACAGGGCGATGATGCGCGCGCCCAGCGGAATCCGCGCGCCCGCGAGCCGGTCCGGGTACCCCTGGCCGTCAAATCGTTCGTGGTGATGCAGGACCATGTCCACCACGCCGAGGCGGCACAGGGCGGCCACGGGCCGGAGGATGTTCGCTCCCAACTCCGGGTGCCGCCGGATGGCCCGCCACTCGACGGGAGTGAGCGGTCCGCGCTTGCCCAGGACCGCGTCGGGCACGCCGATCTTGCCGATGTCGTGCAGGTGTGCGGCCACGTGGATGATGTCCGCCTCGCGCGGGGACAGCCCCATGGCCAGGGCCAGGACGCGGGAGGTTTCGGCCACCTCCTCGGAATGCATGGACGTGTGCGGGTCCTTGGCGTCGATGGCCGCGCCCAGGGACTCGGCGAACTGGTGCAGCACCGTGGTCACGCAATGCGCGGAACCCAGGGCGCACGCCGCATCCGCCGAGAGCCTGTCCGCCAGGCCGGTCTTCATGGTGGACATGTTAGGCGGCCTGCTCCGCTTTTCCGTCCTCCAGCCGGGCCATGTTGCGGACAATGGCCTTGTGCAGGACGTTCCCCTCGCCCGCGCCCTTGACGGCGTTCCGGGCGGCCAGCCTGAAGCAGGCCAGGGCCTCCTCATGGTTGCCCACCCCCTGATGCACCAGCCCGATATTGTTGCGGACCTTGGCCTGTTGCAGCGGGGATTTCATGGACCGCGCCAAACGGTCCGCCTGGACCAACTGGAACAGGGCGTCAGCCGTGCGCCCCTCGTTGAAGGACTTCATGCCTGCCCGATTCAACATGCCGACCATTTTCAATCTGCTCATCACATTCTCCTTTTCGGGTTTGAACACCGGCCCGCACTCGCGCGGACCGGCCCATACATCGCGCCCGGACCGGAACGGACGGCCGCCGTCCATGCATCGGGCCGCACACCCGCCCTCCTTGGATTGCCATGTTGATCGACATGCGCGGAGTGTATTGAATTTGATTTTCAATTTCAAGTAATTTTTCCCATAAATCCACGCCATGGAACCGATAGAGACCTATCGGCAAAGGATTGGGGAATTGAAAGGCGCACCCGGCGATTCCGTGCAACGGACAAACAAAGGCCCTGCCGGTCCGCCCGGCAGGGCCTTGCAATACGATCTCCGGGCCGACGGCCCGATCACTTTGCCGGACAAGGCGCGCCCGGTGAAAACCACGCGGCAGGCCCGCCTTCGCAAGCCGGGAACCGGGCAGAGGGCGGCCGCCCTAGCGCGCGATCATCGAACGCAGCAGCTCGGCGCAGTTCTCGGTGTCGTGCCCCATCTTGTCCAGGCAGTCCACAAAGTGGATGAGCTGGTAGATATCCTTGAAATCGATATCCTTTTCATAAATCAATTTTTGCAGGGCATTCTTGCGGCGGCGCACGTCGTCGCGCTCGCGGCGCACCTTGCGGAAGCACTCCTTGGTGCCTTCGCGGTCCAGGGACTCGCCGTGAACCAGAGCGATGGTGGACTTGAGCGCCGGGCCGAGGAGCACGGTGCATTTGGCCACGGAATCGAGCAGGTAGATCATCTCCCGCTGCACGTCCTCGGGGATGAGCACCTTGCGCATGGCCAGCCAGTACAGGGCCTCCTGGGCGGAGTCGAGGATGTTGTCCTGGCTCTTGGTGTAGGAGAGAAACAACGCTTTCTCCACCGCCATGAACAGCCCCTTGGGCAGGTGGTTGCGGATGTTTCGCTTGATGGAGTCGGCGTGGTTCTCGATCTCGTCCACCGACTTGGTCAACTCCTCGAACTCGCGGCACACGCCGCCGGACACGTAGCATTCCAGCGAATCGTCGATTGCCGCTATGCACTCGGCGATCTTGTCGTAGTGCTCGACGAGTCCGTCCATGGGGCACCGGCTGGCCAACAGGCCGAAAAAGGGAAGGCGCAAAGACATATATATGACCTCTCTTAGCAGTTAGTCGTCCAGTTATACTTTAATTATAACACAACCATTTGAGCAGCACAAAGATGACTATGCTGGTCAGGGCGGCAATGGGAACGGTGGCCACCCAGTAGGCGACGATCCTGAACAGGACGCGGAAGTCCACGGCATGGAACCCGCGCGCCAGGCCCACGCCGACCACACCGCCCACGGCCGCGTGGGTGGTGGAAACGGGCAGCCCCATGTTGGACGCCACCAGCACGGTGGAGGCGGCCCCGAAGTCCACGGCGAACCCGCGCGTATTGGTCAGGGAAGTGATCTTATGCCCCACGGTGGCCATGACCTTGTGGCCGAGCAGAGCGATGCCCACGGCGATGCCCACCCCCCCCAGCACCAGCATGGGCCAGGGCACGGCGGCCTCGGAGAGCAGCACGTGCTCCTTGGCGATGAGGTAGATGGCGGCCACCGGGCCGATGGCGTTTGCCACGTCGTTGGCCCCCTGGGACAGGGCCACGTAACAGGATGTGCCGACCTGCATCTTCCTGAATATCCGCTCCACGCCCTCGGCGCCCTCCTCCTCGTTCAGGACGATCTTGGACGCGAAATACCGCGCCGCCAGCCAGGCCAGGAAGGACAGGAACGCGGCCACGCCCAGGGACGCGGTCCAGTGCAGGTTGAGCGACTTGCCCGCCGGGGTTTTGTACAGGAAGGACAGGGAGATCATGGACAGGGTCACGGCCACCCAGATGGGTGCCCATTTCTTGGCCTGATGAATGAAATCCCGCTTGAACAGAATGTACTTCCTGATGTGCGAGAAGATGAAGAAGGCTATGAGCGCGGCAAAGAACGGCGAAATGATCCACGACAGGACGATGCCGCCCATCTTAAGCCAGTTGACCACGTCGGGACCGCCCGCGATGAGTCCGAACCCGGTGATGGCCCCGACAATGGAGTGGGTGGACGAGACCGGCAGCGACGTCAACGTGGCCACCAGCACCCAAATCCCCGCGGCCAGGAGCGCGGCGAACATGCCGACCATGAGCAGCTTGGGATCGGTTATGGCCTCTGGGTTGATGATGCCCTTGCTGATGGTGGATGTGACGTGGGACCCCAAAAACACCGCGCCGACGAAGTTCAGGGTCCCGGCGATGAACACGGCCTGCTTGATCGTGATGGCCCGCGCCCCCACGGCCGAGGCCATGGAGTTCGCCACGTCGTTTGCGCCGAGATTGAAGGCCATGAGGAAGCCCGCGCCCACGGACATATAAAGGAATAAATCGTATATATCCATTTTTGTGCCCCTCTTTCGAGGGAGTTGGTTAGAGGGTTGTCACGATCGTCACGCCGGTTTGTCCAGACGGAAGCAGAACCGCGCCCCGCGGATGTCCTCGCCGTATCCGTCATGCCAGATTTCTCCGCCGAAATTCTTCACGATGCGACGGCATATGGCCAGCCCCAGTCCGGCGCTGCCGGATCCGTCGATGGTGTTCTCGTCCACCCGATAAAACCGCTCGAACACCTTGGTCGAAAGCTCGCGCGATATGCCCGGCCCCTGGTCCTCCACGCAGAAGACGATGGACTCGCCGTCGTCCTCGGCGCTGACCGTTATCCGGCCGCCATCGGGGCTGTATTTCACGGCGTTGTTGATCAGGTTGTGGAAGACGTGCAGCAGCCCGTCGGTCTCGCCCATGACCATCATCTCGCCCTCGGGCGTCCTGGTCTCGAAGGTGATGGACCGTTCCGAGGCCCACGGCGTCAGGTCGTCCACCGCGCGGGACAGGTGCTCCCGGCCGGACACGGGCTTGAGCTCAAGCCGCTTCCCCATTTGTTCGGACTTGGCCAGGGCGAGCATGGAGGAAATGACCTTGTCCATGTGGTCCGCGTTCTTGAGCACGGTCTCCAGAAATCCCCTGGCGGCCTCGGGATCGGCCGGGGGCATGTCGATGAGCGTTTCGGTGTACCCCTTGATGGATGTCAGCGGAGTCCGCAACTGATGCGAGGCGTTGGCCACGAAATCCCTCAGCCCCTTCTCGCTGCGCTTCATCTCGGTGATGTCGTGGAAGACCAGGATGATCTTGCGGACGCCGTTCTGGTCCTGGTAGGTCTCGGCCTTGACCTCCACGGTCCGGTCGTCCAGGAGGTCGATCTGCACGGACCGCGACCCTTCCCCGGGATCGGCCAGGATGGAATCCACCAGGTCCTGTATCTCGAATCGCCGGGAAACCTCGATGGGCGTCCGCCCCTTGGAGGATTCCGGCATGTTGAACATCTCGTCGAGCGCCGGGTTGAAGGACTCGATGCGCCCCTCGCCGTCCAGGGTCAGCACCCCCTCGTGCATGCCCTGAAAGATGGCCTGGAGCTGGCCCTTCTGGTCGTGGACGATCCGCATGCTGCGCTCGATGGACTGGGCCATGGCGTTCACGGACTCGGCCAGCGGCTTGAACTCGCCGCCGGGCACGCGCCGAAGCCGCCTGGAATACTCCCCCCTGCCGATGGACTCGGCCAGGGCGGAAAAGGATCGGATTTCCCGGGTCATGTTGTTGGACATGATCAGGCTGAGGACCAGGGCCGCGCCGAAGGTGGCCACGAATATCCACAGGATGTTGCGGCGCAGGAGGGCCAGCCGCTCACTGACCGTGGAAAACGAGACCGCCAGCCGGATCACCCCTTCGGGCACGCCGGAGGCGGCTTCCATCTTCGAGGCCACGTAGAGCATGTCCTTGCCCAGCGTGTCCGAGCGGCGGACGTTGGCCCCCCATCCGTGTTCCAGCGCGGCCACGACTTCGGGCCGCGCCGAGTGGTCGTCGAGGTCGCCGAGGTCGCCGAACTGGACGTCCGAGTCGGCCACGACGCGACCGTCGGCGATATAGGTGATGCGCGAGCCGAGGCTGTAGCCGAAGGCGTCCACCCACTCGGAGAAATCCCTCTCGTCGGCAAAGGCGGCGTGATCCCGGATGAGCCACTTGATGGATTCGATCTCGCTCTTCGAGCGGATTTCGATATCGGCGACGAGTTCCTTCTCCACCACGGAAGTGGAGTAGAAGAAGATCACGCCCAGGACGGCGAGCAGAAGCGCCCACGTCCACAAAAGGATTCGCATCTGAAACGATCCGAGCCTCATACCCTGTACCTCGTTGCGCGGCGGCGGTTGAAATTGGGATAAGCGGGTCACGCTATCCCGCTTCGCCGAGCGCGTGCGCTGTGTAACACAATCGTAACGAAATTGTAACGCAATCCTTTGTTACAGTTCTGTTACAAAGCCCGCCCGAAGCCCGCTGCCCGCAAGGCATGACGAACCGTCCGGCCAGCCCGTAAAAACATGAAAAAAGAGCCTCATGCAGCCCTCGCGCGCGAAATCCCACAATCCTGCCAGCCACTTTCGGGATGTGCGCCGCCCAGACGGAAACGCCCGTCGTGAAGAAGGTGCGGAGGCGAAACGAAAGGACGGCAGGGCCGAGGCGCAGGAGAGATCGCGCCTTGGCCCTGCCGTCCTTAAACGGCTGAAATGAAATGTCCCATGCGGCTTGAGCCCCGAAGCTAGAAACCGCGCATGCACTCCATGAGATACGTGGAAACCTCGACGCGGCAGACGCCGTTCTCCTCGAAGAGCCGGACGTTGTTCTCGGGAATGAGCGCCATGTCCTCGGCCACGTCCAGCCATTTCCCGACGAGCCATTCGGGCGTCACACCCTTCTCCTCCATATCCTTGACGGGGTAGCTCTCGGCCACGACCCATTCGTCGTCCTGTACCGCAGGCATGTCGATCTCCTTCTTACGTGTAGACCCGCCGGTTCATGCCCAGCAGGCAGAAAACTTCATAGTCGATGGTCCCCCACCACCCGGCCAGTTCCTTGGGGGTGATGGCGTCCGGCCCCGGCCCGCCCAGAAGAAAGGCCCTGTCTCCGGGGGCGACGGCAAGACCTTCGCTCATGTGGCCGGTCACGTCAACCGCGGTCATCTGCATGCAGATCCGCCCGCGAATGGGCGCGCGCTTGCCGTGGATGAGCATCTCGCCCGCGTTGGACAGCTTCCGGCTGTAGTTGTCCGCGTAGCCAACCCCGATGATGGCCACCGTGGAGTCGTGCTCGGCCGTGTACGTCCAGCCGTAGCTGATGGACTCGCCCTTTTTCAGGTCGTGGACCTGCATGACCGGCGCGGTCACTTCCATGGCGGGCAAAAACTCCCTGCCCAGGGATTCCAGCTCCGTGCCGTCGAACGGGTTGCCGCCATACAGGGTGATGCCCTGGCGCAGGGAGTCCATGCGGCACCGCTCGAAGACCAATGCCCCGGCCGAATTGGCGATGTTGGCCTCCACCGGGTAGCCCGCGTCGGCCAGCCGATCGACCATGGCTTGGAAGGCCGCGATCTGCCCTTCCACGTTGGCCCGGTGTTCCGGCACGTCGGCCGAGGCCAGGTGGGAAGTGGCCATGACCGGATTGAGCCGGGAGCCTCGGATCACGTCGATGGCCGCATCCAACTCGTCGGGCCGAAAGCCCAGGCGGCGCATGCCGGTGTCGAACTTGAGCCCGATGTCGAGCGGCCCGTTTTGCTCGGCGGCGGCCGCCACCCGCTTCAACTGGTCCAGGTGTGAGATGGCCGCCAGCACGTCGTGCTTGAAGAGCAGTTCGATGTCCCCGTCGTCCACCGGGCCGAGCAGGGCCAGGATGCGGGCCGTGCAGCCGGTCTCGCGCAGCTTGGCCGCCTCGGGCACGAAGCCTGCGGCAAAGGTGGTCGCGCCTTCGGGCTCCAGGGCCCGGCAGACCTCGGCCAGTCCGTGGCCGTAGGCGTCGGACTTGATGACCGGGATGACGTTGTCGTGAAGCTTCTTGTACAGGCGGAAGTTGTGGCGCAGGTTGTCCAGGTGAATGCGGACGCTGAGTTTGTTGTAGTCGATAGTCATGTACAACCGTTAAAGCAGATCGTTGAATGTTAACTGATTGGCATACGCCAAGGAATCCTCAAGAAATAATGACACATTCAAAAACGGGTAGTCCTCGCTCAATGTTATCGTGTACTTTCCGCGCGGACTGAGTTCATTTTCGATTTCCGCGACGGTTCCATCCGGACGAACCAAAACCACACGAGATCGAAGGTTCCGCGAACACTTGCTGTTCGGATTAAAATGAAACACGAACCGCCGTTCCCCGATTTCCACCCGATCCACAAACGTCCATTCTTTCTGGAAAAGGGAGCTATCACCTACCCGTACAGCATTCCCCCAGCGAATCCTGGCCGCAGGACTCATACGATGCATCAAGGTCGAACGTTCCCCATGGCTCCGACACGCAATCCATCTCAAACCGCTGAGGTCCATTTCTCCAGGTATCAGCAATTCCGCGTTGCGATGAAAAATAATCTCTGGATTGGCATGAGGGTCGAACGTCCCGTCATGAAACACTTTCGTAAAAGGGATAGCCAAAAAATCATCACGACCAGGGCCATAGGAAACATCGCCCGACCCCATGTTGCCATTGGAATATTGGGCATCGTCACGGGCCATGGTGTCCAGCGCATCGAAAAGAAAAAAAACCGGGACTGGGCAATGTGCTTCCTCCCAACGGTCCTCGGGCGGTCTTATCCCTTCATTCCTATACTGCGTGGGCGTTCTCGGCCGATAGTAGAAACGGACAAATTGTTTATGCGCCGCCAGGGTATGATGGATCACACTGCGACAGGCCCCGTCTACGAACTCCGTATCCTCCCGTTCTATTTGGGCACGGCTCAACAACCGCCCGCTTTCCAATATCCTGGCGGCATTGTTGACGTCGGTGTAATGAAAAACATGGCGCGCCCACCAGCCATGGTTTGACAGACGGCCGCTCCAGTAGGAGATATGCCGCTCGACCTCTTCGACCCAAGGTTTGGTCATAACGGCAATTCCGCCTGCGCCTCCGCCTGTCTGTCGAGAACGTCCTCGCTTGCCAGCATCAGCGCTTTCGCGGGATTGGAGGAAAGGGAATCAGGGGAGTCGGAAGCATCGACCGTTGCAACATAGGGAATGCGGTTCAACAGGGCAAAAATATATCCGTATTGCTGCGCTATTTCGCCGGGGACTCGATTGGAGCGAAGGACTTTGCTGAAACTTAAATCGCTCCACAACATCCGAAGATGTTCAAGGGGCACTTTTTTTTCCCGCTGTGCGCTTCCCACCTTAAAGACGAGATACTCTTCATCTATGCCGGAAAAATAGAACCGTCTTTTGCGCACGAGCGTCTCCAGCCATGTACCCGAAAGTGAACGAACATCGTCCAACAGTACGGCAAAGGGAATTGCCTCATTCACTGATCGGAGATACTCTGGAACGAATTGCTTTTGATTGCCGCGCAGATGAATATAAACAGGAATAGGTAGCGGCTTAAGATAATGCTCCATCATCGGCTTAACCACTAAATCCCAGTCAAGGCCACCGTGTCCTGTTCCGAGCTGAGGAAACGAAATGCTGGTTATACCGAACTGTTCATATACATCGACAAACTTGCTCAAGCCACTTTCGACATATTCCGGCTTGGATGGATATCTCCAATGCTTTTTTGTCGGGAAATTAATAATCCATCGGTCATCTGCCCTATATAACCAAAGTTTTCCAACAATCAGTTCTTTCTTATTGCACAATTCCCTATACCGCTGATACATCTCTGGATATTGTTTCTTGAACTGAAGGGCTATCCCCTTTCCCATTGCTCCAACGGTATTGACGGTATTCACTATAGTCTGCGCAGGCGATTGCCAAATACTGCTTGCAAGATATGTAAGCATCAGTTCTCTCCTTCCTCCAACGGTAACCCTTTTTACTTCCGCTTGAAAAGCTTTTCCAGGTCATGGGGCGACCAGCGCAGGACCACGGGCCGCCCGTGGGGGCAGTATTCCCTGTCCGGGGCGGCCAGCCAGGTTTCGAGCAGGGCCAGGGCCTCGTCCACGGCCAGGGGCTGGTTGGCCTTGATGGCCGTCTTGCAGGACATCATGATCCACAAGTCCTCAAGACCGCGCGCCTTTTCGGACAGCGCATCCGTGAGATATTCCCGGGCCGAAGCCGCGTCAAGGGTGGGCGGGATGCCGCGCACCAACGCCCGGTGCGGGCCGTCCATGGCGATGACGAAGCCCATGGCGCGCAGGTCGTCGTTGATGGCGAGCAGGACCTCGACCTCGCTTTGATGCAGGGATATCTCCAGAGGCAGCGCCAGGGGCTGGGAATCGCCCCGCGTCCGGGCCTTTCGCATGGCCTCCAGCAGGACGCGCTCGTGGGCGGCGTGCTGGTCCACCAGCATCAGGGAATCCCCGTCGCGTACCACCAGGTAGGTGTCGGCCACCTGGCCGAGATAGGTCAGGCCGGAGGACCCCAGGCGGGCGCCTTCCGATACGTCCGGGACCGGGGCCATGGATTCGCGGGCCATGGGCGCGGACGGGGTCACGGGCAGGTCCAGGTCTTTGGGCGGGACGTATTCGGACGAAAACGCCCGGTAGGTGGAAAATTTCGGGCCGCCGTCTTCGGACACGGGCAGGTGGCCGCGCCTGACCGGCGCGGGCGACGGGCAGGCCGTTGACGCGACCGCTCGGGACGACGGCCAGGAGTGTGTTCCGCCACGGTCCTCTCCGACCGAAAGGTCGCCCAGGGCCTGCATGACGCCGCCGCGAATGGTCGAAAAGACCGCGCTCTCGTCGGTGAAGCGCACCTCCATCTTGGCCGGATGGACGTTCACGTCCACCTCCTCCCGGGGCAGTTCGAGAAAGAGGACCATCTGCGGGTATTCGCGGGACAGGAGCATGCCCTTGTACGCCTGGCGCACGGCCGAAAGCATGAGCTTGTCCTGCACCGGGCGGCCGTTGACGTAGAGCAGGATGCGGTCGCCCCTCCCCTGGGCCGTGGCGGGCGACCCGGCCACACCGTGGGCGCGGTGGCCGTTGCGCTCGAAGTCGAAGGGACGCAACCCCTCGCACACGGCCGGGGGCCAGAACGCGGCCAGCCGGGCGGCCAGAGCCTGGCCCGGCGGCAGGCGAAACGCCTCGCGCCCGCCCAGGGTCAGGGAAAACCCGACGGACGAATGGGCCAGGGCGATGCGCATGAGCGCGTCCTGGCAGCGCCGGTTCTCGGTGGCTTCGGTCTTGAGGAATTTCAGCCGGGCCGGGATGCACTGGAACAGGTCGCGCACCTCCACCCGGGTGCCGGAGGCCAGGGCCGCCGGGCCTTCTTCCGTCACCTCGCCCGCGCGCACCTCGATGAAGGCGGCCTCAAAGCCCTCGGCGCGGGAGGTCATCAGAAAACGCGACACAGAGGCGATGGACGGCAGGGCCTCGCCCCTGAAGCCGAAGGAGCCGATGGCCGTCAGGTCGGCAAAGTCCCGAATCTTGCTGGTGGCGTGCCGGGTCACGGCCAGTGCGAGCTGTTCCGGCGGGATGCCGGACCCGTTGTCCTGGACCACCATGAGCGAGCGGCCGCCCTTTTCCACGGTCACGTCCACGCGGGTGGCCCCGGCGTCCAGTGAGTTCTCCACCAGTTCCTTTATCACGCTGGCCGGGCGCTCCACCACTTCGCCCGCGGCGATCTGGTTCTTCAGGCCCGGAGGCAGGATACGGATTTCAGCAGGTTTCATCATGGCTCCACAAAACGTCATCCAAGCGGTTCAACACGACCCGAGTGCCGGGCGCGGGAAAAGCGCACGGCCTGCCTGCGCGAAAGTCTGCCCTTTTTGAAGCGGCGGCGCAATCGGGCATTGGGGCCACCCGGCTAGAAATTCAGAAGGTCGAAACCGATTTCGAAACGGTTGTCGTTGGGCTTCTGGGTGAAGGAGAAGTAGAACGAATAGCACTCCGCGTCCCAGTTGAACTTGAGGGTGCGCTCCAGGTCCCTGCCGGACGCGAAGTCGTGCCGGTACCGCGCGTCGAGGGAAAAGTCCTCGGAGACCTCCCACTTGGCCCCCAGGTTGAGAATGGACATCCTGTCGTCCCGGGTGCGCGCGTACTCGTCCACCTTGTCCAGGAAGTCGTAACCCACGGTGATCTCGCCCAGCCCTTTCTTGTGGAGCCGGATGGAAGTCTCGCTTTCGGTCATGCTGGCCAGATAGGGCGAAAACCAGTTGCGGGTCAGGATGTCCACGAACGTCCGGGGCCTGACCTTCAGCTCCACCAGGACGTCGGAAAAGGGCCGCCGCTCGTACTGCGCCCGCTCGTCCCTGCGGTCGGCCTCGCGCAGGTCGTAGGACTGCTCCACGCGAAACAGGATGAAGTCCAGGTAGTCGCTGGCCACCGAGGTCACGGGCTGGCCGCCCCCCTCGCCCGGCGTCAGGACCACGGTGTCCCGCCGCCTGTCGAGCACGTTGGTCAGGGAATAGGTCACCCTGTTGCGCGCCTCCAGCCGGTCAAGGGCGTCGAAATAGGGGAGCTTCTGCTGGCCCCCGACATGCGGGGCGTACCCGTACTCCACGCGGGGAACCACGGAATGCTTGAGCCGGGTCCAGCGGCTGGTTCCGGCCAAGGTCGGCTCGGGCTTGAGGTCGTCGGCCAGGGAAAACACGCGGGTCATCTCCGAGAAGGCGGAGAAACCGCCCGACCAGGAGGTGCGGCTCTGGAAGCCGTCCTTCATGACGTCGGTGTCGATGGACACGGTCCTGCCGCCCGTGCCGTTGAGGGTCATCACCCCGGTCTTCTCGTGATTGGTCAGGTCGTAGGAGGTGTGGTCCAGGGCCAGGGACGGGATGACCGTGACCAGATCGGTCTTCAGCGGCATCTTCAGCTCCGGCGTGAGCCGCAGCCGATGCCCCGAATTGCCGTATTCACGGTGAAAATAGTTGTACTTGGCCCCCATGGAAGCCTCGAGAGGCATGCCCAGCAGGGTCTGCTGAAAGGCAAAGGCGTCCAGTTCCGGGAATTTCTGGACCGTGGGGTCCTTGCCGGACGGGTTGTTGCCGTTGCGGTATTCCAGGGCCTCGTCGTACTGAATCAGGCCGGTGACGCCGAACCTGTCCCAGCTCCGGCTGGCATAGGCCGAACTCCGCCGGTACAGGGAGTCGATGTTCTCGATGTCTCGGCCGAAGGCGTCCAGGAACTGCTCGCGCGACGCCTCGAACCCGTTCGGGCCGTTCTGGAAATCACGCAGGTAGTTCTGATCGGAGATCAGGTCCAGGTCGAGCTTGACCCGCCACTTGGGGCTGCCGAGCCAGCCGTTGTACTTGGAGCGGACCCACCACCTGTCGCGGTTCTTGCGGGCCAGGCCGTCGCCCTGGTAGTCGTCCCATTCGTCCTTCTCGTGGGAGGCCCGCTTGGCGTCGAGCAAAACGTCCGCCTGCCAGACGCCCTTGGTGGCGGAGTCGTTGACGTGGCGGTACTCGATGCCCTGCATGTAGCCGCGTTTGCTCATGTAGTTCTGATAGAAGGTGGCGTCGGATTCGTCGTCGATGGCCCAATAGTAGGGCAGGTTGATCTGGAAGCCGAGCTTGTCCGAGCTGGACATGTACGGCACCAAAAAACCGCTTTGGCGCTTGGACGCCCCGGGCAGGGCCATGTAGGGCCAGTAGAAGACCGGCACGTCCCTGATGCGGAAGGCGGAATGGTAGAGGTGGACGCGGCCGTCGAGGGTTACGTCGCCCTCCTGGGTGGTCACGGACCAGGCGGGCTTCTCCCCGGAGCAGGCCGTGACCTTGGCGTTCTTGAAGCTGTAGGAGTCGCCCACGGACTTGCCCACCCGCTCGGCCTCCACGTAGATGTGGGGCTTGGCCATGAACAGCTTGCCGTTCTTGAGCCACCCGGTCATGTTGTTGAGGTCGAACTCGGCCTCGTCGGCCTGAAGAAAGTCGCCGCCCCAGTGGGCGCGGATGTTGCCCTTGAGAAAGACCCAGCCCGTGGTCTGGTAGTAGCGCGCGAAATCCGCCCTGAGCTGGTTCTCGCCCAGGCTCAGGGAGCAGTTGCCGAACGCCTCCACGTACTCGCTGGTGTGGTCGCCCACCACGCGGTCGGCGGAAAAGGTCCACTCCGACTGCCGGGGCTGCGCCACAGGAGCCTCGGGCACGTACTTCCTGACCCGGTTCCCGTCGGGCGTCTTGCCGATGAGCGTCCAGGGCAGACAAAGCACGAGGACGAGAAGCGTCCCGGTTAGGATGGATATGCGCGACCTGCGTTTCAAATATACCTCGGGCTAGCGGGATTTGAGATATCCGTCGTCCTCGTCCAGGTAGTTTTGGACGTAATCCCTAACGCCGTTCTCCAAATCCGTCATTTCCTTGTCATACCCGGCCGCCTTGAGCTTGTCCATATCGGCCTGCGTAAAATACTGGTATTTATCGCGAATGGTTTCCGGCATGGGGATGTACTCGATGTTCGTCTCCCGCCCCATGGCCGCAAAGACGGCCCGGGCCAGGTCGTTCCACGTCCTTGCAGTTCCCGTACCGACGTTGAAGATGCCGCCCTTGTCCGGGTTTTCCAGGAACCAGGCCATGATGTCCACGCAGTCCTTGATGTAGACGAAATCGCGCCTCTGGCCGCCGTCGGGGTACTCGTCCCGGTAGGACTTGAACAGCTTGAGCTTGCCGGTCTCCAGAATCTGGGCGTGGGCCTTGCAGATGACCGACTTCATGTCGTCCTTGTGGTATTCGTTGGGACCGTAGACGTTGAAGAACTTGAGGCTGACGATGCGGTCGAGGACGCCCGCGTCCTTGGCCCACAGGTCGAAAAGCTGCTTGGAATAGCCGTACATGTT
Source organism: Desulfovibrionaceae bacterium (assembly GCA_015709315.1). Taxonomy (GTDB): domain Bacteria; phylum Desulfobacterota; class Desulfovibrionia; order Desulfovibrionales; family Desulfovibrionaceae; genus Pseudodesulfovibrio. The sequence goes on along the minus strand of JACCQI010000021.1, from coordinate 32,090 downwards.
CAGCGGCCGGAGCCGGTCGATGCCCGCGTGGTCGTCGTTGAAGCCGAACTCGCCGTTGCCGTAGGTGGCCGCCGAGGAGGCGTTGACGAACCGCGCGCCGTGCTCCAGGCAGAAGCGGCAGACGTGCTGGGTGTAGCGGTAGTTGTTCTCCATGAGGAAGTCGGCGTCCGCCTCCGTGGTGGAGGAGCAGGCCCCCATGTGGACCACCGCCGTGGTCTCGAAGGGGTCGTCCCCCTCGACCAGGAACTTGAGGAACTGGTCGCGGTGCAGGTAGTCCTGGTACCGCAGTCCCACGAGGTTGTTCCACTTGTCGGAGGTGGACAGATTGTCGACCACCAGTATGTCGTCGATGCCCATTTGATTGAGCTTCCAGACCATGGCGCTGCCGATGAAACCCGCGCCGCCCGTGACTATGTACATGCTTTCTCCTTGCTCTCCCGAGGCAATCCTCGGGGTCTAAACGTCTTTTTATACGGTGTTCCCGGCTCGGACGCAACCTGAACGAACCGCCCCATGCCGCGGAATCGTGTTATAATTCCTTTATTTTCTGCATTCCCCCCTTGCGTCGAAAACCACTCTTTTGTATTGTCCCAAACTGAAGGCTTTGCCCTGTCGTGAAATTTCTAAGAATTATTATTATAAGGAGTAGAAACATGATGAATCCGAAGCGATTAACCCTGTTAGCCCTGGCGGCCCTGCTCACCTTGTCCTTTGCATTCGCAGCCACGGCGCAAGCCAAGATGGTCAAGAAGGTAGACAACTTCATCCTGTTCGTTGACCAATCCGGGTCCATGGCCATGAAGGCCGGCTATCCGATGAAGAAGATCATGATGGCCAAGGAAAACATGATGGCCCTGAACCAGGCCATTCCCGAACTGGACTACAGTTCCGGCGTGTACCTGTTCGCCCCGTACGCCGAAATGTGCTCCATGAAGCCCTACGCCAAGTCCAATGTGGCCGGCGCGGTCGGCGCCATCGACACGGATTTCGAGGTCTTCAACCGCCGCACTCCCATGGGCGCGGGCTTTGACAGCATCGACGGGACCCTGTCCTCTCTTGGCGGCAAGACCGCGCTGATCATGTTCACCGACGGCGCGTCCAACGTGGGCGCCGACCCGGTCGCCAAGGCCCAGGCCATGCGCACCAAGTACGGCGACAGGCTCTGCGTGCATGTGGTTTCCTACGCCACCACCGCTGAAGGCATGGCCGTCGTCGAAGGCATCCGCGCAGCGTTCCCGTGTACGGTCGCCGCCGACGCCGCCACCTTCTCCGACGCAGGTGCCCTCGACCGCTACGCGAAGGCCGTGTTCTACGAGGAAGTCGCCGACGCCCCCAAGCCGGCGCCGATGCCCGCCCCGGTCCCCATGGAAAAGGAAACCATCTCCTTCAACCTGAACTTCGACTTCGACAAGTATGAGATCACCGATGAAATGACCCCGATCCTGAGCAGGGCCAAGGCGCTCCTGGAACAGGATCCGTCCGCTACCTACGTCATCTCCGGACACACCGACGCCACCGGCACCGACGCCTACAACCAGGGGCTGTCCGAGCGCCGCGCCGGTTCCGTCATGAATTGGCTCACCGCCAACGGCATCAGCGTCGACCGTCTGGAGGCCATGGGCTACGGCGAATCCCAGCCCAAGTACGACAACACGACCAAGGAAGGCCGCAGGCTGAACCGCAGGGTTGAAATCCAAACCAAGTAGATATATAGTACCAACGGCTGGGCGGCACTGCCGCCCAGCCCACTGCTCTGGCTGGAAGGATACGACCCCATGCAACGACCCGCAATATCTCTTTTTTTGGCCGTTTTTCTGACCGGGGCCTTATTTGCGTCCACTGCCCAGGCCCAAAGCGAGGCCCTGGCGAGTCCTCCGGTCAAGACCGCATCCATCCCCCAATGCGACACCGGGTCTCCGGGCAAGTCCGCCCTGTCCAACCTGAACAAGGACTTGGCGCACAAGCAGCGGGAACTGGTCCACTCCGCCCTGGAGTGGATGGCCAAGGCCAACACCCACCTGCTTCCCTCCCGCCGCAAGCCGCGCATCGAGCAAATGTCCGACGGCAGCTACAAGGCCGTGTACTTCATGCGCCGCCAGTATCTGGACGAGGAAAGAAACGGCCGGGGCGAGCTGTTCACGGTGACCAAGGAAAAGCACGGCTACTCCGGCACCTTCCGCTTCGTGGAGGTCGTTTACGAATCCCACGGCTCCACCCCCGAGGAATGCCGGAGGGGCGAGTTCCTCCCCAAGATCCGTCGGCCCAACGCCCAGATTTTCTGCTACACCAACGGCAGCTGGCAATAGCATTTTCCGTGCGTCCTGCACATGGCGACCGATTCCCCGGCTGCAAGGTCCGGGTCTGCCCTTCCCACACGGACGAAACGACCAGAGCCGCTTCCACTAGATAGACGTGATGGGTATTCCGCGCAAAGACATCAAGCCCGGCATGCGGGTGCATATCGTGCTCAAGCAGGACCAACGGTCCGGGCGGCTCACCGAGGGCGTGGTCAGGGACCTGCTGACCAAGTCGCCCACCCATCCGCACGGGATCAAGGTCCGGCTCGAAGACGGCCGCGTGGGCCGGGTCAAGGCGATCCTTGACGGCTAGCCCAGCGGGTTTCCTCCTGTCTTGGCGGCCGCCCGCCGCCGACAGAAAAGCCCGGCCTCCTGGAGACCGGGCTTTTTTCCATTTTCTTCGGCCGATGGCCGGGGCTGTTCGTCTTTCGTCGGCCGCTACCCAAGCTTGGCCTTGATGGCCGCGGCGATGGCCTTGCCCTGCTCGTAGCATTTGCCCAGCGCCTCGTGGTCGGGCACGAACTGGGTCTTGACCGGCTGCACCACCTCCATGTTCATGTCCTCCAGCCACTGGGTGAGCACCTTGACGCACTCGCCGGACCAGCCGAAGGAACCGATGGCCGAGCCGATCTTGTTCTGGGGCCTCAGGCCCTTCATGTAGGTCAGCATGTCGGCCATGAGCGGCAGGATGCCGTTGTTGTGGGTCGGGGAACCGACGATCACGGCGGCCGCGTCGAACACTTCGAGCATGACCTCGGAGTGGTGGTTGGACTTCATGGACATCAGGCGCACGGAAACGCCCTCGTCCACCAGGCCGGAGGCAACGGCCTTGGCCATCTTTTCGGTGGAATGCCACATGGTGTCGTAGATGATGACCGCCCGGTTCCTGGGCTTCTGCTCGGCATACTCCTGGTACTTTTCCATGGCCCAGGCGCAGTCGTCGCCCCGGAACAGCAGGCCGTGGTCCGGGCAGATCACGTCCAGTTCCAGGTTCATGTCCCTGAGGGCCGCCAGGGTCTTGAGGACCACCGGGGAGTAGGGCAGCACGATGTTGGCGTAGTAGAAGCGCATCAGTTCCTCGAGCTTGGCGCGGTCCACCTCGTCCGCCCACCGTTCGCTGGTGGCCCAGTTCTGGCCGAAGGCGTCGTTGGTGAAGGCGATCTTTTCCTCGGGGCAGTAGGTCAACATGGAATCGGGCCAGTGCAGCATGCGGGTTTCCATGAAGGTCAGGGTCCGCTTGCCGATGTTGATCTCCGTGCCGGTGGGCACGACCTCAACGGGCCAGTCCTTGTAGTGGAAATGGGCCTTCATGGCCTTCTGGCCCATGGGGGAGGTGTAGATTTTTTCGGGTTTGTATTTCTCGATGGCCTTGGCCAGGCAGCCCGAATGGTCCGGCTCCAGGTGGTTGACCACAAAATAGTCGATCTTCCGGTCGCCGAGCACGTTGGCGATGTTGCACTGGAGCGTGCCCCAGAATTCCTCGGCCACGGTGTCGATCAGGGTAACCTTCTCGTCCACGATGAGAAAATTGTTGTAGGTGGTGCCCATGGGAGCCACGGAGTAGCCGTGGAAGCTGCGGCGATCCCAATCCACCGCGCCGATCCAATACACGTCTTTCTTGATTTCAACTGGTTTCATTCAAAACTCCACATTGCGCGGTCAGGCTATTGGCAAATGGAAAGGAAGCGCGACCTGACCGGAACGCGCTTCCTGCATGAAAAAACCTTCCCGGGAGACTAGCCCTCCGGGACGAAACTGTCCTTGGTCGCGCCGCACACGGGACACGTCCAGTCGTCCGGCAGGTCCTCGAAAGCGGTGCCGGCCGGGATGTCGGTATCAGGGTCGCCCACTGCGGGGTCGTACACGTAGCCGCAAATCTCGCAAACGTATTTCTGCATGGGATCGTTCTCCTTAGTATCGTGTACCTTCTCAGCAGCGGCCGGGGCTGTCAACTTTTCCGGGTCGGTTTCAACGGGCAATTCGCAGTCGGACTTGGTCGAACCGGGACCGGCCAGCGGGCGGAAGCATTTCCTGGTCCCCCCGCAGATGGGGCAGCGCCAATCGTCCGGCAGGTCCTCGAACTTGGTGCCCTTGGGGATCTTCCCCTTCCGGTCCCCCTTGTCGGGGTTGTAGATGTATCCGCAATTGACGGTCTGGCACTGGTATATTTCTTCAGGCAACGCCATGTGATCTCCTGGCAATATCCCCCTCCCCCGGCCGGGGGAGGGGTAAAAGGGCGGGCCGCAAGGCCCGCCCTTCATCATAATCCGATAAGGACCTGAAACGGTCGGGGACGGCGCGAATGCGCGTTGCCGAAACAGCCGGACGGCCGCGGCCTGTTGCCCCTACGCCTTCCAGAGGCCATGGATGTTGCAGTACTCGCGGGCCACGATGTCGCCGCTGAGGCCCTTGACGCAGAACTCGGCTTCCGGGGCCTCGCCGGGCTGGAGCATCTTGGTCAGCACGGTTTCGCCCACCTGGATCTCGATCCACTCGATGTAGTGCTTTTCCTCCATGGGATGCGGCACGCCGCCGACCTTGACGGTGACGGTGTCGCCGTCCCTGGTGACCACGGGAACGTGCTTCTCCACGGCCGCGTCCACGGTGTTCTCGGTCATCAGGACCATGTCCTGGCCGCAGCAGACCAGGTCGCCCACGCCCTCGTGGATGGCCATGACGATATTGCCGCACACTTCACACTTGTACACTTCACCCAGTTTGATAGCCATGATATCGCTCCTTGTGATTTCGTTTACCAGTTGGTGTCCTTGATCTCGAAATGGGCCTGGGGATGATCGCAGGCCGGACATTTGACCGGGGCGGTGGTGCCCTTGTGGTTGTATCCGCAATTCCGGCAGCGCCAGACGATCTCGGTATCCTTCCTGAAAACCTTGTCGGACTCGATGTTGGCGATCAGGGATTTGTAGCGTTCCTCGTGGTACGCCTCGGCCACGGCAATGTTTTCCATGACCGCCGCGATGTCGCTGAAGCCCTCCTGGCGGGCGATCTTGGCGAACTCGGGATACATGTATTCCCATTCCTCATGCTCGCCCTCGGCCGCGGAACGGAGATTCTCCAGGGTGGTGCCGATTTTGCCCGCGGGGAAGGTGCCGGTGATCTCCACCGGGCCGCCCTCAAGGAACTTGAACAGCCGCTTGGCGTGCTCCTTCTCGTGGTTGGCGGTCTCCTCGAAGATCTTGGATATCTGCACGTAGCCCTCTTTCTTGGCCACACTGGCAAAATAGGTATATCTGTTGCGGGCTTGGGACTCTCCGCTGAATGCGGTCAAAAGATTCTTTTCCGTCTGCGTACCTTTAAGCGACATATGTCCTCCTTGTTTGAAACGTATATTGGATCATACATGAAAAAAACCGCCCTGTCGTATTATTTTGTGCGGGAACGTTGATCGCCGTCAAAACGTAACAGGCCTTGCCCGGGCGTTTTTTCCTGAGAATTATTCCTACTTATGAAGTTTCCCCTTGTCAACCCCCTGAAGAAAAAAGAAAAGGCCGGCCACATGCAGTGACCGGCCGAGAAAATCGGAAATGCTCAGGCTATTGCCTGGCTTTCTGGCACTTGGGGCAAATGCCGACGAACTCGACGTTGGTGCTCAGTATTTTGTAACCATCGGCGCAGGATTCCGGGAGCTGAGGGATGTCGATGTCGCACTCGACGTCGGCAACGGCCGTACAGACCTCGCAACGGATATGCGGGTGCGGGGCGGGCGTGCCGTCAAAACGCTTCTGTTCCCCCGGCCCGCCCAGCTTCAGGACCAACCCCTTGCTGGAAAGGAATTCCAGATTGCGGTAGACTGTGCCCAGGCTGATGCGCGGGATGATCTTGCGGACCATGTCGTAGACCTCGTCCGCCGTGGGATGGCTCTTAACCTTCCGCAACTCTTCCAAAATCACTTTCCTTTGCTTGGAAAGTCGAAAACCCATTTCATGCGCCATATAATTCCCTCCAGCTACAATGCGATAACAATTACTATTCTTTTGGCGCCGGAATGTCAAGCGGTCATGCTACCCGCCAGCGCTGTACACCCGTACAACAGAATCATTCTTCCTGCAAACATCTGAATACCATCAATATGCGCCGGACAAACCGCCCGCCCGCAAAAGGCTGTTCCATACAAAAAAAAACGGCCCGGGCTGCCCCGGACCGTTTTTGCGATTCGTTGATGGGAGTTAATTGCGGAACTTGGCCACCAGTTCGGCGAGGTTCTGCGCCATGGCCGAAACAACCTGGATTCCCCGGTTGGATTCATTGATCCCGGCCAGGACTTCCTGCGACAGGTTGTTGATCTGGGTGACGCGGGTGTTGATCTCGTCCGAGGTGCTGGACTGCTCCTCGGCCGCGGTGGCGATGCCGTTGACCATGTCCGCGATGGAGTTCGAGTGGTTGACGATCTCCTCGAGCACGCCGCCCGCTTCCTGGGCCATGCCGGAGGTCTTGACCACGCGTTCCCGGGCGGTGTCCATCTCCTTGACCACGTCCGAGGTGGACTGCTGGATGAGCGAGATGGCGCCCTCGACTTCCTTGGTGGCGTCCATGGTCTTTTCCGCCAGCTTGCGGACCTCGTCGGCAACCACCGCGAACCCGCGACCGGCCTCGCCCGCCCGGGCGGCCTCGATGGCCGCGTTGAGCGCCAGCAGATTGGTCTGGTCGGCGATGTCGTTGATGACCGCCATGACCTGGCCGATGTTCTCGGCCCGGCTGGACAGGGCGCTCAGGGCCTCGGCCAGGTTCTCGGTGGTGGATGCGACGGCGTTGATCTCATCCACGGTCTTGCCCACCACCACGCCGCCGTCGGCCGCGACCTTGTTGGCCCGGCTGGACGCCTCGGCGGTCTCGGAGGCGTTCTTGGCGACCTCCAGGACCGTGGCGTTCATCTCTTCCATGGCCGTGGCCACCTGGCCGGTCTGGTCGGCGGTGGTGTCCACGCCGCTGGCGAGCTGATCCATCTGGGAGGACAGCTTGTCGGACGCCTCGTTGAGCTTGGTGGCGACCTCGGTGACCTCGTTGGCCACCTCGAGCAGGCTCTGGCGCTGCAGCTCGATGTTCTTCCTGTCCTCCTCTTCGCGGGTGAGGTCGATGAGCACGCAGATGACGCCCACGCACTCGCCCTCGGCGTTCTTGAGCGGAGACGCCTCGAACAGGAGCGGGAAGGTCACGCCGTCCTTCCGGTCGAAATGGAAACGGCCGGTGACGGGCTCGCCGGTCACCATGACCTTGTCCGCCTCGCAGGTCCTGGCGTCATCGTCGTCGCAGGCGAACACGTCGGCAACGATCTGTCCCTTCACGTCCTCCTCGGCAACGCCCAGGATCCGCTGCAAGGGCGGGTTGATGAACTGGAAGCGCATGGACGCGTCGGTGACGAAGAGCGGAACCACGATGCCGCTCAGGACCGACTGGTTGTATTGCAGCTGGTTCTTGATCTGATCCACCATGCTGGTCAGGTATCCGGCCAGATTGGCCATCTCGTCCTGCCCCTTGACGTGGAACTGTGCGTCCAGATCCCCGCCCGCCACTTCCTCGGCCGTGGCCGCGATGGAGGTGATGGGCTTGATGACCGACAGGCGCATGAAGATGATCAGCGCCGCCAGCAGGGCGATGACGCCGATCACGGAAATGCCCGCGGACTTGAGCTGGTTGGATTGCAGGGCCTCGAACTGCGGGCTGACGTCCACCGCCACCACCATGGTGCCCAGGATCTTCCGGCTGCCGCCGTGGCAGTGGTAGCAGAACGGGTTGTTCTCGATGGACTTGACCTCGGCGAAATGCAGCTTGCCGTTGATCTCCATGAGCTCGCCCATGCGCTGGCTCTCGCCGAGGCTCTCCCGGATCATGCCCGGCAGGCCGTTTTCGCCGCGCACCTCGTAAATGGGCTTGCGGACGGCCTCGTCAACCGTCGAATAGGTGACCTCGCCCTTGTAGTCGGTCAGGTAGACCATGGTGTCCGGGTACCGTTCCGCCATCTGCAGGAACTTGATCGCCGTGCCCTCGTTGTCGCCCACGGCCATGGGGTCCTCGATGGCGATGTAGAGCATGTCGGCCACGCGTTCGGCCGCGGCCTCCACCTCATGCAGGGTATGGTCCCTGGTGGAAATGGAGGTGTAGACGAACAGGCCGGTAAAGGCCACGATGGTCAGGATCGACGAAAGAAGGGAAACCTTGACGCCCAGGGATTTGCTGATGAAATTCATGCCGTCCCCCTAGTGCGCCCCGCCGTACAACAGCGGCTTGAAGTCGAACGCCTTGACCCGTTCCGGGTTGTGGCAGACAACGCAGTCTTCCATGTCCAGGCTGCTCTTGATCAGCTCGGAGTCGCCGCCGGATTCCACATGGTCGTACCCCGGCCCGTGGCAGACTTCGCAACCGCAGTCCGACATACCCGGCGTCTCCTCGAAGCTGACGAACCCTCCCGGCTGCCCGTATCCGGTCACATGGCAGTGGAAACACTCCTTGAGTTCGGTTTCGGTCAAATCACCGGACATGAGCTTGACCGATTGACCGGAGTGGGCCTTCTTGGCGAATTTCTTGAAATTTCCGTATTCGGTTTCGTGACACTCCTCGCATGCGGCGGAACCGACGAACTGCCCGGAGTTCGACCGTCCCGTTCCCGCCATGCAGACGGCAACAAAAAAGGCGGCCCCAAAGAACATGAGGCAGCCTTTCGACCAAAAAGATGAGAATGACATGTACCAACCCCCGTAGCGATAACCGTGACGCAGCGACATACCCCAGCCGCCTTTACTACTGACTAGAACCTATAGAAGCATTTTTCAATCAGGTAAAGCAGTTATTGTCTTTTGGAGGGTTTATCATCCTACCAGTCGAGCGTTCGCTTGAACGCATCGACCAATGCCGACACCTCCTCCGCCAACACCGTCTTATCGGCATGTTCGGCAATCAATTTAGGTGTATCCGTGACTTTACCGAGCAGGCCAAGCACCTGTCCGGCAAAAAGGGCCTCGAACGCGTCGCGGTCGGCCGGATCCACGGTGACCACAAACCGGCTTGCGGACTCGGCGTAAAGCAGCCCGGTCAGATTGGGTCCGCCGCAGGCGGGGACCGCGTCCAGGTCCACTTCCGCGCCCAGACGCCCGCCGATGCACATCTCGGCCAGGGCCACTCCCAGACCGCCGTCCGAGCAGTCGTGGCAGGCCGTCAGCAGCCCCTGCTGCGAAGCCTGGAACACGGCCTCGTACCGGGCCTTGGCCGAAACCAGGTCCACCTGGGGCACGTCCGGGTTGGAGAAGCCCAGTTCGTCGGCCACTTCGGCGCCGCCCAGCTCGGGGCGGGTCATGCCGAGCACGTAGATCAGGTCGCCCGGCTTCTTGAAATCCGAGGTCATGCACTTGTTCACGTCCGGGATGACGCCGATGACAGAGAAGAGCACGGTGGGCGGGATGGAAATCTTCTTGCCGCCGCCCTTGTAGTCGTTCTTCATGGAGTCCTTGCCGGACACGCAGGGCACGCCGAAGCCCAGGCAATAGTGGGCCAGGGCCTGGTTGGCGCGCACCAGTTGGGCGAGCTTGTAGCGGCCGTCCGGGGTGGACTCGGACTGGACCGGGTCGCACCAGCAGAAGTTGTCCACGCCGGCCATGTAATTGACGTCGCCGCCCACGGCCACGGCGTTGCGAATGCCCTCGTCGATGGCGTTGGCCATCATCCAGTAGGTATCGTAGTCGGAGAACTGCGGGCAGATGCCGTGGGAGACGACCAGCCCCCGGTCCGAGCCGTACTCCGGGCGCACCACGCCCGCGTCCGACGGGCCGTCGGCCTTCACGCCCACCATGGGCTTGACCGCGGACCGGCCCTGCACCTCGTGGTCGTACTGGCGCACCACGTACTCCTTGGAGCAGATGTTGAGCCGTCCGAGCATGCTCTTCAGCAGCCCGCCCTGGTCGGCCGGGACCGGCACTTCGTCGCGGGGGTGGACCGGCCGTTCCCACACGGCCTCAAGCTCCATCTGGGGCACGCCGTTGTGCAGGAAATCCATGTCCAGGCAGGTGACGACCTTGTCGCCGTAGCGCACCAGATACTTGCCGGAATCGGTGAAGGCGCCGAGCACGGAGGACTCCACGTCCATCTCGGCGCTGAGTGCCATGAACTCGTCCAGCTTCTCGGGCGGCACGGCCATGGTCATGCGCTCCTGGGCCTCGGAGATGAGGATTTCCCAGGGCCGCAACCCGTCGTACTTGAGCGGGGCCTTCTCGAGGTCCATGTCGAACCCGCCGGAGTCCTCGGCCATCTCGCCCACCGAGGAGGACAGGCCGCCCGCCCCGTTGTCGGTGATGGCGTTGTACAACCCCCGGTCCCGGGCGCGCATGAGAAAATCGTACATCTTGCGCTGGGTGATGGGGTCGCCGATCTGGACCGCCGTGGCCGGGCTTCCCTCGTGCAGTTCCTCGGAGGAGAACGTCGCGCCGTGGATGCCGTCCGCGCCGATGCGGCCGCCGGACATGACGATGACGTCGCCGGGCCGGGCGCATTTCTCGTGGGACGGCTTGCCCGCCACTGTCTTGGGCATGATGCCGATGGTACCGCAGTAGACCAGCGGCTTGCCGAAATAGCGCTCGTCAAAGACGATGGACCCGTTCACCGTGGGGATGCCGGACTTGTTGCCGCCGTGCTCCACGCCCTCGCGCACGCCCTCGAACACGCGGCGCGGGTGCAGCAGCCTCGGCGGCAGCTCGCCCTCGTAAAAGGGATCGGCGAAGCAGAACACGTCGGTGTTGCACAGGAGGTTCGCGCCGATGCCCGTGCCCATGGGGTCGCGGTTGACGCCCACGATGCCGGTCAGGGCTCCGCCGTAGGGGTCGAGCGCGGACGGCGAGTTGTGGGTCTCCATCTTCACGCAGACGTTGGTGGTGTCGGAAAAGGCGATCACGCCCGCGTTGTCCTTGAACACGGACAGGCAGTAGTCGCCGCCCTCGCGGGTGGCGGCGTTGCGCGCGCGGATCTGCTTCGTGGACCCCTGGATAAAGGTCTTGTACAGGCTGGACAGCTCCGAGGTCTTGCCGGTCTCGGTGTTCTCGTAGCTGATCCTGGCGGAGAAAATCTTGTGCTTGCAGTGCTCGGACCAGGTCTGGGCCAGGACCTCGATCTCGGCGTCCGTGGGGTCCGCGCAAAGGCCCATGGCCTCGCGGCCGGCCCGTACGGCCGGGTCCGCGTAATACGCCCGGATGTCGTGCATCTCGCGCAGGGACAGGGCGAGCGTGTTGGCCCGCGAAAAATCCATCATCGCGTCGTCGGACATGGTGGAGAGCGGAATGGTGTTCACCTCGTCGGACGCCTCGCCGGTCACGCGGGCGGCCTTGGCCTCGAATCCGGGATTCGCGGCCCAGTCGGCGGCGGACTTGTACTCGAAGCGCTGGATCAGCTCGTTGGCCAGGAGGTCGCGGCCGATGCGCTCGATGTCCGCACCGGACAGGTCGGCGGTGATCAGGTACTGGCGGGCGGTGTAGACCTTGACGGACTCCAGGGCCTGCTTGTCCAGGCCGAGGGCCACGCCCAGGGTCTCCCTGGCGGTACGGCCCTCGTTGTCGGTCACGCCGGGCCGGAAGCCGACCTCGATGATCCAGTCGAAATCGCGGGCCAGCGGCGAAAGCGACGCCTCGTGCAGCACCGGGTCGTGCAGGGCAGCACGCTCCAGGGCGAGGTCCACCTGGGACTGGTCCAGCCCTTCCAGGGTGTAGACGTTGACGATGCGCACGCCGCCCACGTCCATATGGAGTTCCCCGGCGATCTTGCGGGCCACCCGCTCGCCCAAGACGTCACGCACGTTTTCCTTCAAACCGACAAGTACACGGCACAGCATGGTTCGCTCTCTCCTCTGATATGGAAAAGGCCGGCCCCCACCAGGGACCGGCCTGTGATCACTTGGTCCTGGTCAGCACAAAATCCGCGGCCTGCCCGAGCACGGCCGCTTCGTCGCCCGGGCCGAACCCGGCAAGGCACGCCTTGGCCTTTTCCACGTAGCGTGCGGCCTCTTCCCGGGTCCGCTCCGAATATCCGCCCTCCCGGACCTGGGCCAGGACGTCCTCGCACTGGGCCTCGGTCAGGGACTTTTCCCTGAGGGCGTCGAGCAGGGCCTCGCTCCCGGCCTCGTCGCCGTCCTCCATGAGCAGAATCAGCGGCAGGGTCACCTTGCCCTCGCGCAGGTCGCCGCCCTCGGGCTTGCCGGTCTCGCTGGTGGGCGAGGCGTAGTCCAGGGCGTCGTCCACCAACTGGAAGGCGATGCCCAGGTTCAGGCCGTATTCGCCGGCGGCGTCCTCCTGCTCCGGGCTTGCCCCGGCCAGGGCGGCCCCGCACCGGCAGGCGCACTCAATGAGCCGCGCGGTCTTGCCGATGATGATGTCCAGGTAGATGCTCCGGTCCAGGGACGGATTGCGGGAAAAGGTGATTTCCTCGATCTCGCCCATGGCGGTCTCCATGATGCCCCTGGCCAGCAGCCAGGAAAGCCGGGCATTGCCGTAGCGCGCGCCCATCTCGTTGGCCAGGGCGAGTAGCGCGTCGCCGGCCAGGATGGTCTCGGTGCGGCCGAAGACCAGGTGGGCGGCCTGCTTGCCGCGCCGAAGCTCGGCGTCGTCCAGGTAGTCGTCGTGGAGCAGGGTGGCCGAGTGCAGCAGTTCGAGCGCGCAGGCGATGGCGTGGTAATCGTCCTTGTCGTAGCCCAGGGCGCGGGCGAAAAGCAGGGTCAGCACGGGCCGGATGCGCTTGCCGCCGGAACCGATGATATGCTTGGCCACGTCCCTGACCAAGCCGTTCAGGCTCTCGGCTTCCTTGTCAAGAAAATCATTGATGCCGGGGAGTTCCCGTTGAAAATATCGTAAGAGGTCGTCCATATCGTATTAGTATGTCAGGTTGCCGGGTGCGGGGCAAGCCCCGCGTTAGCCCGAAAAAAGGGTTGTCGCCGCGCCTTCGAGCGCCTTGAGCGCGCCCTTCATTTCCCAGTCGCCGGAGTCGCGGGAGCCGACCAGGTTGGACAGGGTCCGCACCTCGAGAAACGGCAGGCCCGCCTGGATGAACGCATAGGCCAGGGCGAATCCCTCCATGTTCTCCATGTCCGCGTTGCAGGACATCTTGAGCCATCCGGCGCGCTCCGGGGTCCCGGTCACGCCGGACACGGTCACGCCCGAGGCGCGCAGCCAGCCGTCGGCCAGGCCGAGACCCATGGCGGCGGCGTCGTTGACCGGGTTCAGCTTGACCCGATTCCAGACGGGTTTTCCGCCCGCCTCGCCCTGGGGGAAGCCGATCCCCCTGGGGTCCACGCCGCCCTCCTCGTCCAGAAGCCCGTATTCGGGCCAGGTCTCCTGCCAGGCATAGCAGGTGGACAGCAGGGGATATTCATCCGGGTCGTAGGCCCCGGCGATGCCCAGGTTGACCGCGCCTTCGAGCGTCCGGCCCGCAAGCAGCCGCCCGGCGGACAGGGCCGCGTTGACCACGCCCACGCCGGTCACGGCCAGCAGCAGGCCGCGTCCCCCGAAAGTGTATTCGACGGCCTGTCCCTGCGCCGGAACCGGCGCGTCGGGAAAAGCCGCCCGCATCTCATTGGCCGTGGCCGTGACAACCGCGATCATCGCATCTCCTAAAGCCGCCAGTAGGCGACGTTTTCAGCATCCATTCCGGCCCGGTCGAAAAAGCCCTTCACATCCACCACCAGCGCCTTGCCGGGGTCGGAGAACCAGCCCTTCAGCTCGCCGGCCGACAGGGAGCGGTACTCGTCGTGGGGCACGGCCAGGATCAGGGCGTCCAGCCCGCGCATCTCGTCCAGCGCGCACAGGTCGGTGCCCAGCTCGCGCCGGGCCTCGTCCGGGTCCGCCTGGGCGTCGTGGACCAGCACGTCCGCGCCGTAGTCGTCGAGTTCCTCGATGATGTCCACCACGCGGGTGTTCCGCAGGTCCGGCACGTTCTCCTTGAAGGTCAGGCCGAGCACGCCTATGCGGGCGCCCTTGATCTTGCAATCGCCCTGGATGAGCTTCTTCACCGTGGCCTCGGCAATGAACTTGCCCATGGTGTCGTTGATCTCGCGGCCCGCCAGGATGACGTGGGGATGCAGCCCCATGGCCTGGGCCTTGAAGGTCAGGTAATAGGGGTCCACGCCGATGCAGTGACCGCCCACCAGGCCCGGCCTGAAGGGCAGGAAATTCCATTTGGTGCCCGCGGCCTCGAGCACGTCCAGGGTGTCGATGCCCATGGTGTCGAAGATGAGCGCCAGCTCGTTCATCAGCGCGATGTTCAGGTCGCGCTGGGTGTTCTCGATGACCTTGGCCGCCTCGGCCGTGCGGATGTCCGGGGCGCGGTGGATGCCCGCGGTCACGACCGTGCCGTACACCGCTTCCAGAAGCCTGCCCGTGGCCTCGTCCTGGCCCGCCACCACCTTGACGATGGTTTCCAGCCGATGGACCTTGTCGCCGGGATTGATGCGCTCGGGCGAATAGCCCACGCAGAAGTCCTCGCCGCACTTCAGGCCGGACCCGGCCTCGAGGATGGGTACGCAGACCTCCTCGGTCAGGCCGGGGTAGACCGTGGACTCGTAGACCACCACGGTGCCGGGCGAAAGGTGTTTGCCCACGGACGCGCTGGCCGACCGCACCGGGGCGAGGTCCGGGGAGCGGAACTCGTCGATGGGCGTGGGCACGGCCACCAGTATGAGCCTGGCCTCCGAAAGCGCGGACAGGTCGGCGGTGAAGGTCAGGTTCACGTCCTCGCCCACGGTGGAGAAATCCACCTCGTTGGTCCGGTCCACGCGGTCGTTCAGCTCGGCCACGCGCCTTTCGGACACGTCCACGCCCACCACCCTGAAGTGGCGTCCCAGGGCCACGGCCAGGGGAAGCCCCACATAGCCCAGCCCGACAACGGCGATGGCGTCCTCGCCGCTCTTCAGCCTGTCGAAAGTGATCATGCTCATATTTTCTCCGTACCCGGTCCCCGGTGGACACCGGCCCGCGTTTGGGGCAGGGTAGCCACCATGGATATCGACTGGTCCCTTCTTATCACGGCAGCGGGGCTGGCCTTCGTCCTGGAAGGCATTCCCTACTTCCTGTTTGCCGAACGCATGCCCAAATGGCTGCTGACCTTTGCGGCGCAGCCGCCGAAGTTTCTGCGCTTCGTCGGGCTGACCGCGATCATCCTCGGCCTGCTCACTATTTCCTTCGGGCGGTCCCTGAGCTTTTAACGCTCCGGGACGCCTGTTTTCCCGTCTTTGACGCCGCCTTTTTCGGGGCGGCCTTTTTGGTGGCCGCGGGCTTCGGCGCACCGCCCTTCTTCAGCGGCTTCTCGGCCACGTGCAGGTACACGATGCCGGACATCATGGGCACGTTGTAGACCCGCTCGAACCCGGCCTGAAGCAGCTCGCAGCCCAGCGCGCGCTCGTCCGGGAAGCTCTTGATGGTCTCCGCCAGGTAGCGGTACGCGCAGGAATCGCCGGAGATGCGGTCGCCGATGAACGGCAGCAGCTTGTCCAGATAGAAATTGTACAGCCCCTTCCAGACCCTTTTCGAGCCGGTGCCGAATTCCAGGATGCACAACCGCGCGCCGGGCTTGAGCACGCGCAGGAACTCGGCATAGGCGTCCTCGCGCGGTAGGATGTTGCGAATGCCGAAGGCGATGGTGGCCGCGGCCATGCTGTCGTCGGGCAGGGGCAGGGCCCGGCCGTCGGCCTGAACCGGGAAGATGCGCTCCTCGCGCCCGTCCTTAAGCTTCCGGCGCTTGCCGTTTTCCAGCATGGGCAGGGCGAAGTCCAGGGCCGCGACCCGGCATTCCGGGTACTGGCGCAAAAGCTCCACGGACACGTCCATGGTCCCGGCGGCCAGGTCGAGCACCATGCCGCCCGGCTCGGGACGGGCCGCCCTGGCCAGCCTGTAGCGCCAGAAAATGTCCTGCCCGCCGCTCAGGGCGTGGTTGAGAAAGTCATACCACCCGGCTATGCGGCCGAACATGGCGGCCACGCGCTCGCCGTGCTCGGCATGGGTGGTGGCCCCGGTGTGGGATTCGCATTCGGGCCCGGACATCTATTCGGCGTCCGCCCTTTCCGCCAGCTCGGCCTCGCGGGACCCGTCCCCGGCGGTCTGGCCGGTGATGGTGCGCATGATGTCCTTGTAGATGACGTCGAAATTCTGGCCGAAATTGGAGGGGGAAATGCGCCCCACCTCGATGAATTTGATGACCACTTCCTTGGCCACCTGAAGAACCTGCTTCTCAGATTTTTCCATTTTCTATCTCCCGGAATCAAAAGGAAAAAACCGCCCGGTGGGAAATGGCCTTGACCAACATAGTCAGGGTAGCCGGGCGGGAAAAAAGAAAGAAACCGGAAAGCCCCTTTCGTTTTTGCGGTTCAGTAGCACGGCCGGGGCGGGTCCGTCGAGTTCTTTATCCCCGCAACCCGGCCGCTCCAGCGCCCTCCCGATTCCCCGCGCGGCGGGGCCAAACAACATTTCAAACGTTGTTTCATTTTTTTGTTGACACACGGCCCTGCCGTGGCTAGGTTGTGTTCAAACGCTGTTTGAAATGCTGATTCAATCATACACTGGGAGCACCACATGGGCAAAGACACCACCCGCGACAGGATATTGGCCGCCGCCAGCCAGGAATTCGCAGCCAGGGGCTACGCCAAGACCACCATTCGGGACATCTGCACCCGGGCGGACGTCAACGTGGCCGCCGTCAACTACCATTTCCGCGACAAGCAGAACCTCTTCCACGAGGTCCTGTCCGAATGGCTGGAAGTCTTCATCGACAAGACCGGACTCATGGACATCATGAAGTCCACGCGCAGCCCGGCCCAAAAGTTCAGGGCGTACATCCGGGCCGAGTTGAGCTACATGTGCCAGTCCAACGACCGCACCGGCTTCCAGCTCAACCAGGTTCGGCTCATCCTGCAGGAACTGGCCGCGCAGGACCACAACCCGAACATCCTCAACAGCCACAGGAACGTGGAGGAAAAGGTGCTCCACCCGGTCATCCGGGAGCTGATCGGCGAGAATGCCGACGCGGCGATCCTGAATGACGCCTGCATGGCGGCCACCTCCCTGACCACCCACCACTTTTTGCGGGCCCTGGACGACAGCCGGTTCACCCTGCGGACCGAAGAGGACCTCGACTCCACGGCCGATTTTCTGACAACGTTCGCCCTGGGCGGACTCAAGGCCATCAAAGAGAGCTACAATGCATAAACAAGCCATCCTCACCGTCCTCGCCCTGGCCGCCCTGCTGGCGCTGGCCGGATGCGGCAACGAGGATTCCAACGCCAACGCCTTCGCGCCCGAACGGGTCGTCAAGGTGAAGACCATGACCGTAACCCCGATGGTCCTCCACGACATCCTGACCCTGCCCGGCGAGACCGAGCCGGAAGACGACGTGTTCGTGTCCTCGGATTCCGCGGGCACGGTCACATGGCTGGGCGTCCGCGAGGGCGACCACGTCAAGAAGGGCGCGATCATCGCCCGAGTGGACGTGGCCTCCAGCGGCGCGCGCCTCGACCAGGCAAAGGCGTCCCGCGAGCTGGCCGCCGAGCAGTTGCGCCGCCGCCGCGAATTGCTGGAAAAGGGCGTCTTGGCCCAGGAGGAGTTCGACCAGATGGCCGCCAAGCTTGAAGAGTCCGACGCCTCCCTGCGCGAGATGCAGGTCGGCGTGGACCAGGGCGTCATCCGCGCCCCGGTGTCCGGCATCGTCAACAAGCGCTTCGTGGACCAGGGCGAACGCCTTGAAGTGGGCGGCCAGGTGGTGGAAATCGTGGACCCGTCGATCATCCGCGTCACGGTCAACGTGCCCGAGATGGACATCCCGTTCATCCGCAAGGACCAGGAGGCGATGCTGACCGTGGACGCCATCCCGGGCCGCAAGTGGAAGGGCGCGGTGGAGTTCGTCTCCTTCAAGGCCGACCCCACGTCCAAGACCTTCGAGACGCGCGTGCTGACCGACAACGGGGACGGGGCCATCCGCGCAGGCATGCTCGCCCGCGTGTCCTTTGAGCGACGCACCATACCCGACGCCATCACCGCCCCGCTCTACTCGATCATCAACCAGGGCGGCGAGCGGCTGCTCTACGTGGACGAAAACGGCACGGCCCGCGCCAGGACCATCGAGATCGGCGTCATCGACGCCGACCGCGCCCAGATCCTCCAAGGGCTGAAGGCGGGCGAAAAGCTCATCGTGTCCGGCCAAACCATGGTCGAGGACGGCACCAAGGTGGACGCGCAATGATCATCAACAAAGCCGCACTGCACCGGCAGTCCACGGTCGTCGTGCTGTTGGTCTTCATCATCGTCGCCGGGCTGGCCAGCTACTTCGCCCTGCCGCGCGAGGACGAACCGGACATCACCATCCCCTACATCTTCGTGCAGACCAACTTCGAGGGCGTGGCTCCGGAGGACATGGAAACCCTCGTCACCATGCCCCTGGAGCGCAAGCTCAAGGGATTGTCCGACACCAAGGAAATCTCCTCCATCTCCGACGACGGCGTGTCGCTCATCAAGGTGGAGTTCAACCCCGGCGTGGACATCGACGACGCGCTGCAAAAGGTGCGCGACAAGGTGGACCAGGCCAAGCCGGACCTGCCCGCCGACCTGCCGGACGACCCGACCATCCACGAGGTCAACCTGTCCGAGCTGCCCATCCTGAACGTGGTCCTGTCCGGGCCGTTCTCCCTCAAGCGCCTCAAGGTCTTCGCCGAGGACCTGGAGGACCGCATCGAGTCCATCCAGGGAGTGCTGGACGCGGACATCATCGGCGGCCTGGACCGCGAGATACTCGTGGAGTTCGACATGGACCGGGTGACCTACTACAACATCCCGGTCTCCTCCCTGCTCGACGCGGTATCCAGCGCCAACGTCAACACCCCGGGCGGCTCGGTGGAGATCGGCAAGGCCAAGTACCTAGTCCGGGTCCCGGCCGACTTCAAGACCCCGGACGAAATATTCAACATCGTCATCTACTCCCACGACGGCAAACCCGTGTACCTGCGCGACGTGGCCACCATCCGCGACCACTACGCGGACCCGACCTCCATCAGCCGGTTCAACGGCGTGCAGTCCGTGACCATCGAGGTCAAGAAGCGGGCGGGCGAAAACATCATCGCCATCATCGACGAGGTGAAGCGCATCATCAAGGAGGAACAGGAGATCCTGCCGCCCACGCTCGAGATCGGCATGACCGCCGACAAGTCCAAGGACATCCGGCAGATGATCTCGGACCTGGAAAACAACATCATCACCGGACTGCTCCTGGTCCTGGTGGTGGTCTTCGCCTTCATCGGCGGGCGCTCGGCCGTGTTCGTGTCCCTGGCCATCCCGGTGTCCATGCTGATCACGTTCATCGTGCTGGAGGCCATGTCCTTCACCCTGAACATGGTCGTGCTTTTCTCGCTCATTCTGAGTCTGGGCATGCTCGTGGACAACGGCATCGTGGTGGTGGAGAACATCTACCGGCACATGCAGATGGGCAAGACCCGGCTCGAAGCGGCCCGCGACGCCTCGGACGAAGTGGCCTGGCCGGTCATCGCCTCCACCCTGACCACGGTGGGCGCGTTCCTGCCCATGGTCTTCTGGCCAGGCATCATGGGCGAGTTCATGAGCTACCTGCCCATCACGGTCATCATCGCCCTGTTCGCCTCCCTGTTCATCGCCCTGGTCATCAACCCGGTGCTGTCCGCCAAGTTCCAGACCATCCCCAAGACGGACAAGGACGCCAAGCCCACCTTGGTGGACCGCATGATGGAGTCCATGAGGGACCTCTACCGCCCGGTGCTGGTCTGGTCCCTGGACCACAGGTGGACGGTGCTGGGCCTCTCCTTCGGCGTGCTCATCCTGTCGATCACGGCCTTCGGACTGTTCGGCAAGGGCGTGGAATTTTTGCCCGCGACCGAACCCAAGCGGGCTGACGTCAAGATCAAGGCCCCGGTGGGCACCAACCTGGAGGCCACGGACAAATTCGTCAGAGTGGCGGAAAAGATGGCCGCCGAGTACCCGGACATCAAGTACATCATCGCCAACACGGGCGAGTCGGGCGCGTCCGACGAGATCGGCACCCACTACGCCCTGGTCAAGCTCGACTTCAAGGACATCCAGGATCGGTCCCGTCCCTCCTCGGCCATCACCAACGAGATGCGCCAACGCCTCCAGGAGTCCATCCGGGGCGCGGAGGTGCGCGCCGAACCCGAAAAGATGGGACCGCCCACCGGCGACCCGGTGAACATGGAAATCACGGGTGCCGACCTGCGGACGCTCGGCGAACTGGCGACCGGAATCAAGACGCGCATCGCGGAGGTGCCCGGCCTGGTGGACCTCAAGGACGACTTCGTGGCGGGCAAACCCGAGATCCGCGTCAACGTGGACAAGGAAAAGGCCGCCCTCATGGGAGTCAGCGCCAACACCATCGCCCAGACCGTGAAGACCGCCGTCAACGGCTTCAAGGTGGGCGTGTACCGCGAGGGCAAGGACGAATACGACATCGTGGCCCGGCTGCCCAAGAGCGAACGCAGCACGCTTGAAGACATCCGGCGCATCACGGTCTCCGGCCCAAGCGGCAAGCCCGTGCCCATCACCTCCCTGGCCGAAATAACCATGGGCGGCGGCCTGGGCGGCATCAACCGCATCGACCAGAACCGGGTGGTCACCGTGTCCGCCGACGTGTCCGGCAGGCTGGCCGAGGACGTCATCAAGGACATCGAAACCCGGCTCGCGGACTTTGACTGGCCACGCGGCTACAGCTACAAATTCACCGGCGAGCAGGAAGAGCAGAACAATGCGTCCGCCTTCCTGGAACGCGCCTTCGTGGCCGCCCTGTTCCTGATCTTCATCGTCCTGGTCACCCAGTTCAACTCCATGACCACGCCGTTCATCATCCTGACCTCGGTCATCCTGTCCCTGGCCGGGGTCATGCTCGGCCTGCTCATCACCGGCACGGCCTTCGGCGTGATCATGACCGGCGTGGGCGTACTCTCCCTGGCGGGCGTGGTGGTCAACAACGCCATCGTGCTCATCGACTATTACGAAAAGCTCAAGGCGAACGGCATCGAAGCGCGCGACGCCATCATCGAGGCGGGACTCACCCGGTTCCGCCCGGTCATGCTGACCGCCATCACCACGGTGCTCGGCCTGGTGCCCATGGCCACGGGCGTCAGCTTCGACTTCATCAACCTCCGCCTGGACCTCGGCTCCGAGACATCCCAATGGTGGGGCCCCATGGCCGTGGCCGTCATCTTCGGCCTGGGCGTGGCCACCCTGCTCACCCTGGTGGTGGTTCCCTGCCTCTGCTCCCTGCAGCACGGCATGAAGCAACGGGCCGCGGCCCGCCAAAGGGCCAGGAAAGGGGCTGCATAGCGCGCCGCGACACAAAAACCCGTGAGAGGGGGGAAGTGCGGCGGGTGCCGTGCTACCCCCCTTTTCCATTTCGGCTGCACGAGCGCACGACATAGGAGGCACGGCGCGGATTTGCGCGGTGCGGCCGCCTGTCCGAAGCCGAATCGACCGCCTCGTTCCCTGTTTTTCTTCACAATACGGCCACCCTTCATCGACAGATCCTTCCTCTTGCAATCTCCCTGCACCCTTGCTATAGAATGGTCTATGGTTTCTCTAGATTTTTTCAAGACAACTCCCTGGGCGGCTACGGACCGTCTGTCCGCCGCCCGGCCATTTGTTTTCCGGTTGCGCGGAACGGCCCGCCCCGGCAACAGGAACGCGGCATGAGCCGGGAAGAGGTCTCGCGGCTGGTGAACGACGTCATGTCCGACCAGGCCATGCTGGCCGAGGCCATGACCCTCACGGATCAGGCGTCCCTGGAATCGTTCGTCGCCGCAAGGGGATACGACCTGACCGAGCAAGAGTTGGCCGAGGTTTGGGCCATGGCCGCCGAGGTTCTGGCAGGGCTGCCCAAGGCCATGGACGGGGTCGGGTAGGAAGCCGACACCGTCACGGGCGCTGCCCGGACGCTGAAAGGAATTTCTCCAACGCCGTTGGGGATAGTGGAAGATATGCGGATGGTTGCCCCTCCCAACCATCCGCATATTCTTTTTTTCAGCTTGAGAGGGGGATCTGCTGCGTTGCTGCGGGCTCGCTGTGGAAGGCCGCAGCTTCGCCCTTGCGCCTTGCAGATGCCCCCCTCAGCCGGGAAAACGCCTGGTTGGACTATTTGACGGACTGAATGTTTACGGATCGATCGTCCATTTGATTACGCATCGCGCCTTTTTACGTATTTCTGCACGAATCAGGGGGAAAAGGGCGTTGCGACAGGCCGTCGGAAAGGGCGCTAACCGGCCCGGACGGACTGCTCCCTGCCGGCGGCCGTCCGCCGAGGAAAGCCGCGGCCCGGTTCTTTCCCCGTCCCACCGACAGACCGGAGCAACCGGCCCGGTCCCCCTGTAACCACCCCTGTTAAATAGACCTATCGTTATATATTTTATGTAGCGCGTTCGCGGTTGCCGGCTTCTGAACCGTTGCGTGATTCTTCACAAAACAAACGGCAACTGCACGTTTATCTGGCAAATTCGCAACTATTCTTGCGACTTTCATTCAACAAAAATAGCCATGTAAAACAATCTGTTGAATAAATTGCGGTTCAACACGCCCCGCTTTGCGCGCAATTATCGCGATGGCACGCGGATTGCTCCCCATCCAAACGGTCGTCCGAACGAAATATCCGCTGGAATCGCATCCGGCCACCCGTTGCATCTCGCCATCAAGGAAGCTATATGCCCGATCACAAGACGATTTTCAGCAACATCCCCCTCCCGGCTATTCTCTTGTCTCCCGAGGGCGCCGTATTGGAATCGAATGCTTCCGCGCAATCGACCTTCTCCGACACGAAGAACGGGGCCGACACAGCCCGGGCGATTCGCAACTGGCTGGCCGACGAAGTGACCGACTTCCTGAAAAGCAGGGAGGCATACGCCCTCATCGAACGGGACTGGGAAGCCCCCGGTTCCGGCCCCAGGCGCTTCAACGTCCGCCTGTCCAGGATCAACGGCCCGGAGACAGGCCCGAAGGCAATGGCCATTTGTTCGGACATCACCGAGCGCTTCAAGGCCCAGGAACAAATTCATCACCAACTGGAAATCATCAATTCCTCCAACGACGCCATGCTTTCCATGGCACTGGACGGGAAAATATTCTTTGCCAACAGGAGCGCCGCCGGACTCTATGGGTATACCGCGCGGGAACTGCTCGACCGCTCCATCTACGACCTGACGCCCCCGCACCTGAAGCACGAGATGCGGAGGGTGCTGCGGGAGGTGCGGAAGCGTTGCCACGTGGTTCGCCTGGAAACCCTGCGGCGCAACCGGGCGGGCGTCAACTTCCCGGTCTCGGACTCTTATTCGCCCATTTTTTCCAACGGCAGGCCCTGCGCCGTGTCCCTGGTCTCCAGAGACATCTCCGAGCGCAAGGAATCGGAACTGGCCCTCGGCAGGAGCCACGCCAAGCTACGGAACATTCTGGACGAAACGGTCAACGCCCTGTCCATGACGCTGGAGAAGCGGGACCAGTACACCGCCGGGCACCAACAGAAAGTGGCCTGCATCTCCCAAGCTATCGGCCAGGACATGGGGCTGGACCCCAACCTGCTCGACTCCATCCACATAGCGGGCGTGCTGCACGACATCGGCAAGATATGCATCCCCATGGCCATCCTGAGCAAGCCGTCGAGCCTGTCCCCCAGCGAGATGGAGATGGTCCGCAACCATCCCAAAAACGGCCTGGACATCATCAAGGCCATCCCCTTCCCCCACCCCGTGGGGGACTATATCCATCAACACCACGAACGCCTGGACGGCTCGGGCTACCCGGCGGGGCTCAAGGGCGACGCCATCTCCCTGGGCGCGCGGATCATCGCCGTGGCGGACGTCCTGGAGGCCATGGGCGCGCACCGCCCCTACCGCCCGGCCCTGGGCCTGGAGGCCGCCCTGGATGAACTCAAGGCCCACAGAGGGAGCAAATATGATCCAGCGGTCTGTGACTCGGTGCGCAACATCGTCGACCAGGGCTTCATCACCGCCCAAAAAGGAGAAGTGATTCTATGTCAGTCAAATTGAAGCTCATCGTGCTGCTCCTGGTGTCCGTCACGGGGTACGCGCTCATTTTTACGGCCGACATGATCGGCCAGAACACGACCGCAGCCATGGAGCGGCTCGAAAAACAGGCCACCCGGGCGGAGATTTCCCTTTTGCAGTGCCGCCGCCAGGAAAAGAACTTCCTGCAAAGGCTGGACGAGGAATACGTCGGGAAATTCAACGCGGCGTATGCGCAGTTGCAGCAATCCCTGGGCACGATCCTCGGCAAGGCCCCCGAGACCGGCCAGGGCCTGGACCAGGCCATCGAACTGCTGACGGCCTACGGGGACCAATTTTCCCGGCTGGTGGACGCCACCAAGAAGATCGGCCTGACCGAGACCGAGGGCATCCGCCGGCAGTTCATCGCCGCCGCCCGCGCCCTGGAGGCGCAGTTCAAAAAAGCCACCGAGGACGCCATCCTCATCGCCCTGCTTCAGATCAGGCGACAGGAAAAGAACTACATGATCCGGCACTCGGAAGAGGCCCTGAATGCGGTCCACGACAGGACGGCCATCCTGCGGGACCAGGTCAACGGCCTCGACGTGGACGAAGCATCGCGGACGGCCATGCTGGACGCGCTCGCCGCCTACGCCGCCGCCTTCGACGACTATGCCCGGGCCTGGGACGAGAGCCAGGCCCTCACGGCGGATATCATCACAACCACCCGCGCCCTGGACCCGATCATCGTGGACAACCGCAACCGCTTCGCCGAGGAAAAGGCCCTGTCCGACCGGCAGGTCACCATGTGGGTCACGGCCATAGGCGCCCTCACCGTCGCGTCCATTATTCTCATCTCCATCTGGGTCATCCTGTCCATCACCCGGCCGCTGGCCCAGTTGACGGCCTATTCCCACGACGTGGCGGGCGGCAACCTGGACGCCGTCCCCCAGGGCCGGTTCCAGGCCGAATTCAAGGTGCTGTGCAACGACATCTCGGACATGGTCCAGGAACTCAAGAAGCGCCTCACCGAGGTCGAGGCCAGGCAAGTCGAGGCGCGGCAGCAGGCGGAAAACGCGCACGAGTCCATGCTGGAGGCCCAGAGGCAGCAGGAGCAGGCCCTGGCCCTGCGCGACAAGATGAAGGATTCGGCAACCAGGGCGGAAAGCTTCACCTCGCGCCTGACCCAAAGCGCCGAGGCGCTCTCGGCCATGGTTTCCCAGGCCAAGCAGGGAGCCGTGCTCCAGACGGAGCGCATGCAGCAGACCGCCGTGGCCATGGAGCAGATGAACGCCGCCGTGCTTGAGGTGGCCAAAAGCGCAAGCGACGCCTCGGGAAACGCCCAGGAAACGAAGTCCAAGGCAAAGACCGGGGCAAAGCTCGTTGAAAACGTGGTCGAGGCGATATCCTCGGTCAACGACCACACCGACAACATGCGCGCGGGCATGGAAGACCTGGAGCTTCAGGTGGAGAGCATCGGGCAGGTCATGGACGTCATCAGCGAGATCGCCGACCAGACCAACCTCCTGGCCCTGAATGCCGCCATCGAGGCCGCCAGGGCCGGGGATGCGGGACGCGGCTTCGCCGTTGTCGCCGACGAGGTCCGCAAGCTGGCCGAAAAGACCATGCAGGCCACCCAGGAGGTGGGGCGTAACATCGAGGCCATCTGCGTGGCCTCGGAAAAGAACATCGACAACACCCGCGCGGCGGTGGAGGCGGTGAAGCGGAGCACGCAACTGGCCATCGAGACCGGCGAGGCCCAGGAAGAGATATTGAAGCTGGTGGACCTCAACACCATGCAGATCGAGGGAATCGCCTCGGCCTCCGAGGAACAGTCCGCCACCTCGGACCAGATCAACGTCGCGGTCATCGAGGTGAACGACATAGCCGAGCAATCCATGGAAAGCATGAACGCCTCGTTCTCGGCGGTGCGGTCCCTGGCCGCGATGGCCGAGGAACTGGAGGCCATGATGGAAGACATGCTCAGAGAGCGGGATCACGACGCCATGCCCGCTCCCGAGCTTGAGGCCGTCCCTGTACCGGCGTAACCTCCCCTTCTCTCCCGCGGCCCCCCCCGGCCCGGAGAGAAGATACCTCGAAACCGCGGGGGAAAACCGGACGCAGGGCCAACTTACCCCGTAAGACGGGTCCGGCGTCCGCTTCTTCCCTCGCCCAGCAGGGACGGCAATATATAAAGGCCGGTCCTCCCACACGGGAGGACCGGCCTTGTCGCCGGCAAACGAAGGCTGCGTACGGCGCGGCCTACGCGCCGCAGCACTTCTTGTATTTCTTGCCCGAGCCGCAGGGGCAGGGGGCGTTGCGGGATATCTTGGGGTCCTTCTTGACCGTGGCGGGCTTCTTCTGCTGGGCGGACTCGTGGTCCGTGTATTCCAGGTCCTCCGACCCCTCGTGCTTGAATTCCTCGTCCTTGACCTCGGCCTCGATCCGCAGGTGGGAGAAGGCGCGCATGGCGTTCTCCTTGATGGTGTAGATCAGCTCGGAGAAAAGCTCGAAGCCCTCGCGCTTGTACTCCTGCTTGGGGTCCTTCTGGCCGTAGCCGCGCAGGCCGATGCCGTCGCGCAGGTGGTCCATGTTGAGCAGATGCTCCTTCCAGTTGCGGTCGAGCGAATCGAGCAGGAAATAGCGCAGGATGGGTTCGTAGTGCTCGCGGGTGGAGGCGCGCAGATAGCCGAAGATGTCTTCCACCCAGGCCTCGGCCTGTTCCCGTCCGGGCAATTCGCCTTTCTGCCACTGCTTGAACCGCTCGAAATTGAAGACCTCCTCCAGCCGGGCGCGCACGGAGTCGACCATCTCCTGGTCCTCGCCCTTCATGGCCAGGGCCGGTTCCAGGATGTCGTCCAGGAGGTCGGCGGCGTACTCGCGGGCGATCTCCTCCACGGTCTCGGCTTCCATCAGCTCGCGCCGCAGTCCGTAGATGGCCTCGCGCTGCTGGTTCATCACGTCGTCGTATTCGAGCAGCTGCTTGCGGATTTCGTAATGGTGGCCTTCCACCCTGGTCTGGGATTTCTCGATGGCGTTCGACACCATCTTGTTCTCGATGGCCATGCCGTCTTCCAGGCCGAGCTTCTCCATGATGCCGGTCAGGCGGTCGGAGCCGAACAGGCGCATGAGGTCGTCGTCCAACGCCAGATAGAAGCGCGAGGAACCCGGATCGCCCTGTCGGCCGGAACGACCGCGAAGCTGATTGTCGATGCGCCGGGACTCGTGGCGCTCGGTGCCCACGATGTGCAGGCCGCCCAGTTCGCGGACGCCCTCGCCCAGCTTGATGTCCGTGCCGCGGCCCGCCATGTTGGTGGCGATGGTGACCTTCTTCTTCTGGCCCGCTTCGAGCACGATCTCGGCTTCCTTCTCGTGCTGCTTGGCGTTGAGCACGTTGTGCGGGACCTTGCGTTTCTTGAGCAGCCGCGAGAGCAACTCGGACTTTTCGATGGACACGGTGCCGACCAGGGTGGGCTGGCCGCGCCGGTAGCAGTCCTCGATGTCCTCGGCAATGGCCAGGTATTTCTGCTCCTGGGTCTTGTAGATGGCGTCCGGGTAGTCTTCGCGGATCATGGGCTGGTGGGTGGGGATGACCACGACCTCAAGGCCGTAGATTTGGTTGAATTCCACGGATTCGGTGTCGGCCGTGCCGGTCATGCCCGCCAGCTTGTCGTACATGCGGAAGAAATTCTGGAAGGTGATGGAGGCCAGGGTCTGGTTCTCGGCCTCGACCTTGACGTTCTCCTTGGCCTCGATGGCCTGGTGCAGGCCGTCGGAAAGGCGGCGGCCCGGCATGAGGCGGCCGGTGAACTCGTCCACCAGCACCACCTGGTCGTCCTTGACGATGTATTCCACATCCTTCTGAAAGCAGTAGTGGGCCTTGACCGCCTGGAGCACATGGTGCTGGAGCGCGATGTTCTGCGGGTCGAACAGGTTGTCCAGCCCGAGCAACCCCTCGATCTTTTCCACGCCCGCGTCGGTCAGGGTGATGGCCTTGGTCTTCTCGTCGAGCACGAAGTCGCCGTCGGGCACCGCGTCCTTGTCCTCGGGGTCCGTGGGCGAGGATTTCACAAGCTGGGGCACGATGGCGTCGATGCGGCGGTACAGCCCGGAGGACTTTTCGCCGGGGCCGGAAATGATGAGCGGGGTCCGCGCCTCGTCGATGAGGATGGAGTCCACCTCGTCCACGATGGCGAAGTTGAGCGGCCGCTGGACGAGCTGCTCCTTGTAGAACTTCATGTTGTCGCGCAGGTAGTCGAAGCCGAACTCGTTGTTGGTGCCGTAGGTGATGTCGGCGGCGTAGGCTTCCTGGCGCTGCTGGTCGTTCAGGCCGTGGACGATGACGCCGTAGGTCAGCCCCAGGAAGGAATAGAGCGTCCCCATCCACTCGGCGTCGCGGGTGGCCAGGTAGTCGTTGACCGTGACCACATGCACGCCCTTGCCGGACAGGGCGTTCAGGACCACGGCCAGGGTGGCGACGAGCGTCTTGCCCTCGCCGGTCTTCATCTCGGCGATCTTGCCCTGGTGCAGGACATAGCCGCCGACGAGCTGCACGTCGAAGTGGCGCATGGGCGGATCGAAGACGCGCCTGCCGGCCTCGCGCACCAGGGCGAAGCACTCGGGCAGCAGGTCGTCCAGGGTCTTTTCGCCCTTGGCCACCTGTTCCTTCCACTGGCTGACCTTCGCCGGGAAGTCCGCGTCGGAAAGCGCCTCCATTTGCGGTTCGAGCGCATTGATTTCAGCAACGATCGGTTTGAGCTTCTTGAGGTATCGGTCGTTCTTGGAACCGAAGAGCTTTTTGAGCATTATGGGGGGTCTCCTGAAAAATTAAATGGCGTATTGCAGGCCAAAAGACGAATCGGCCGCCCAGCCGTTGCCTTCGTACATATAGTCATAAGCGGGAAAGTCAACGTCGGACGGGTGAAAATCGGGGTTTCACTGCGTGATCGGAAATATCACATCCGGGGCCGGGCGTAAAACCGGGGCCACGCCCTGCATGTGGGCTACTTCATGATTTCCAGCCAGTGGCCCACCTTCACCCCCTCCGGTGCGGTGGCCGAAAGCTGGGCCAGGCAGGCCGAGCAGCCCGTGAGGACCACCTCCGCGCCCTGAAGCGCGTCCCAACACTCGCGGTTGACCGGGTCGGTGGCTCCGGGCGCGGCCAGGCGCATGACGCCGCCGAAGCCGCAGCACTGCCTGTCCGTGGCCGCCACCAGACGGCCGCCCAGGACGCCCGCGAGCAGGTCCCGGTCCGGGTCCGCCTTCCCCGCGTGGCAGGGATGGTGATACCCCAGCTTTTCCGGCACGTTGTCGGATATCATGAAGTCGGCGTGATGTAAAATTCTCGATAAAGGGAATTGCGATTCGCGCCATTTTTCCTGCTCGGCCTCGTCCTCGAAGCACCCGTCATAGGCCCTCAGCCCGGCCAGGCAGGAGGTGCAGAAGGTCACGACTTTCGGCCGCCCCGCAGCGCGCCAGACCGCCACGTTGCGCGCGGCCATGTCCGCCCCCTCGTCCGCGAACCCCGCGCATTTGAGGCCCGAGCCGCAGCAGGTGAAATCGCCGGGCAGGACCTCCACGCCCAGGCCGTCCAACAGCTTGAGCGCGGCCGCGAGCCAGCGGCTCTGCACATAGTTGGCGGTGCAGCCCGCGAACAGGAGCATCCGCTCCCCGCGCCAGGTGTCCGGGAACCTGCCGATCTCCGCGAACGGCTCAAGGCCCGACCCGCCCGACATCCCGGCCAGCATCTTGAGCATGGGGCCGAGGTTGCCGATGTGAAACGCCTCGGGCACCAGCCTGGCGGCCGCCGATCCCGGTGCCCACAATTGCTTCGCGCGGGTCAGCCAGGTCTTCCAGAGCCAGGACTTGAAATTCGGGTGCGCGCCGCGCAGGCCCGCCACCAACGCGGGCACGTCCACCCCCTGGGGGCAGATCTCGGCGCACCGGCCGCAGCCCAGGCACAGCCCGGCCAGCCGGGCCGCGTCGATTTCCGACAGCTCGCCCGGCGACGCCTCCAGCACGCGGCACAGTTCGGACTTGGCCCTGGGAGCCAGCTCCTCGCGATTGGTGGCGCGCAGCAGCGGGCACACCTCCATGCACTTGCCGCACAGGATGCATTGGCCGGTCATGGCTACCAGCCCTTGCCGGGATTCATGATGTAGTGGGGATCGAAGACCGCCTTGATGTCCGCCATGATTCGCAGCTCGTCCGCGGAAAGCTGCTCGGGCACGAAGGACGCCTTGGCCAGGCCCGTGCCGTGCTCGCCGGAGATGGTGCCGCCGAGCCTGAGCGCCAGCCGGAACAGCTCGTCCTTGACCGCGTGGGCCTTGGCTTCCTCGCTCTCGGCCGATTTGTCGAACAGGATGTTGGAGTGGATATTGCCGTCCCCCAGATGGCCGTAGCAGAGCACGGGCAGCCCGTGTTCCCGGCCGATGCTGTGGACGGACTCCACCATCTCGGCCACGCGGCCGCGCGGCACGGCCAGGTCTTCGGACAGCTTGTCCGGCCGCAGCAGGAAGGAGGCGGGCGAAATGGTGCGCCGCACCTCCCAGATGGCCTCCTCGGCCTCGCCCGCGCCCACTTCCACGGACAGCGGCTGCACGGTGCCGAGCGCCTCGGTCAGCCGCCGGACCTCGGCGTCCACGGCTTCGCGCGTGCCGTCCACCTTGAACAGGAGCGCGCCCTGAGCGTCCGACGCCACCGGGACGTCGCCGACCATGCGCGTCACGGCCAGCACGGCCCCGTCCATGAATTCACAGGCCGAGGGCAGCAGCCCGGACCGGAAAACGGCCTGCGCCCCGTCCATGCAGGAGGCGAGATCGCGGAAACCGGCCAGCACCGAGGCCGACGCCTCGGGCAGGGGCACCAGCTTGACCGTGACCTCGGTGATCAGCCCGAGCTTGCCCGCCGACCCCACGAAGAGCCGTTTCAGGTCCAGCCCGACCACGTCCTTGTGGGACCGGCCGCCCATGGACAGCACGCGGCCGCCCGGCAGGACGGCTTCCAGGCCGAGCACCCAGTCGCGGGTCACGCCGTACTTGACGGCGCGCAGCCCGCCCGCGCAGGTGGAGATATTGCCGCCCACGGTGGAGGTCTTCACGCTGGCCGGGTCCGGGGGGTAGAAAAGACGTTTTTCCGCACAGGCCGCCTGAAGGTCCGACGTGACCACGCCGGGCTGGAGCACGGCCGCGAAGTCGCGCTCGTCCACGTCGATGATTTGGTTCATCCGCAGCAGCGAGACCACGACCCCGCCATGCACGGGCACGACCGCGCCCACCTGGTTGGTGGCCCGCGCCCGAGGCACCACGGGAATGCGTTCGGCGTCCGCCCAGCGGAGCAGTTCGGCCGCCTGTTCACGGTTTTCGGGCCGCACGACGGCCCACGGCATGGCCCGTTTGCGGCCCGCGTCCGTGGCGAACACGTTCATTTCCTCAGGCGTGAGAAGGCATCCGTCCCCGGGGAACAGGTCGGTCAGGAAGGCGGCGTGTGCCTTGGTCAGGGCTTGGGCGTATGGCATGGGCTGGAAACTACGGCGGGGGTGATGAAGTGTCAACGCTTGAGGCAGCGCGCCGGAAGAAGGCTTCGGCGGTGCCGAAGCCGGGGAGGAACGCGATGAATGCTCGCGCCCCTCTTTTTTTCTGTTCAAGCGGCACGGCGGCAGAGGACCGACCGCGCTCCGCGTTCGACTTCGCCTGTTATCATTACTCCCTTTTTCGCCTTTACGGCGACTTACTTTTGGACCAAAGCGACCAAAAGTAAGCATATATGGACCCGCCCCTATGGCAAGTGCTTTTTGACGGCGGCGC
>JACCQI010000082.1 GCA_015709315.1 Desulfovibrionaceae bacterium | reverse complement strand
TCTTGAATGCCATTCAAGCGCTCTCCCAACTGAGCTACAGCCCCACGTCGTTGGGTGGAGGGGTAAATATCCAAATAAACGGGTGGTTGTCAACCGGAAAAGTGATGGGAAAGCAAGAGAGTTGCACATTGATTCGCCACGCGTCTTGCAGTAGAGAATACGGACGGTTGCTTTTATCCAAAGGACAGCGATGGCCCAAGTTCTGAAACGTATCCTGATCAAGCTTTTGTGGGTGGGCGTGGTGTTTCTCGGCATCACGGTCATCAGCTTCTGGGTCATCCACCTCGCTCCCGGCTCGCCGACAGACCTCCAGACCACCCTCAACCCCGAGGCGGGCATGGAGGCCCGCGCCCAGCTCGAACAGCTCTACGGGCTGGACCAGCCCCTGCACATCCAATACGCCAACTGGCTGAAACGGCTGGTCAAGCTCGACTTCGGCCAGTCCATGTCCGGCGACCACCGGCCCGTGTGGGACAAGATCAAGGAACGGCTGCCGCTGACCTTCGGCATGAACGTGGCCTCCATGATACTGACGCTCCTGATCGCCGTGCCCATCGGCGTGGCCGCGGCCTGGTGGCGGGGCGGCGCATTCGACAAGATTTCCACCATCATCGTGTTCATCGGGTTCGCCATGCCCGGCTTCTGGCTGGCGCTCCTGCTCATGCTCTGGCTGGGCATCCACTGGCCCATCCTGCCCATCTCCGGCCTGACCTCCATGGGATTCGACGCCATGTCGCCCCTGGAAAAGACCTGGGACGTGACCAAGCACCTCATCCTGCCGGTATTCATCTACACCTCCGGCTCCTGGGCGGGCATGTCCCGGTTCATGCGCTCAAGCATGCTCGAGGTGCTGCGCCAGGACTACATCATGACCGCACGCGCCAAGGGGCTCTCCCGGCGCGTGGTCCTGTTCAAGCACGCCCTTCGCAACGCGCTCATGCCGGTCATCACCATCCTGGGCCTGTCGGTCCCGGCGCTCATCGGCGGGTCCGTGATCATTGAATCCATCTTTGCCCTGCCCGGCCTGGGCCAACTCTTCTACCAGGCGGTCATGGCCCGCGACTACCCGCTCATCATGGGCAGCCTGGTGCTCGGCGCGGTGCTCACCCTGCTGGGCAACCTGCTGGCCGACGTCGGCTACGGCCTGGCCGACCCGCGCATCCGCGTGGGCCAGGGGAGGGACCGATGAAACGGCGGCCCCTGAAACGCATCTCGCCCTGGACGCGCTACGGCCTGCTCGTGCTGGGCGCGCTCATTGTGGGCGTCATGTCCCTGGGCGCGGTCTTCGCCCCGCTCATCGCGCCGTTCGATCCCAACGCCATCAACGTGGACGCCCTGCTCCTGCCCCCGAGCGCGACCCACCTCATGGGCACGGACGCGCTGGGCCGCGATGTGTTCTCGCGCGTCCTGTTCGGCGGCCGCGTGTCGCTGTGGGTGGGCTTCGTGGCCGTGGGCATCGCCACGGCCATCGGATTGGTGCTCGGCCTGGTGGCGGGCTACTTCGGCCGCGTGGTGGACGAGATCATCATGCGCGGCGTGGACGTCATGCTCTGCTTTCCCTCGTTCTTCCTGATCCTGGCGGTCATCGCCTTTCTGGAACCGAGCCTGACCAACATCATGGTGGTCATCGGCCTGACCGGGTGGATGGGCGTGGCCCGCCTGGTGCGCGCCGAAACCCTGACCATCCGCGAACGCGACTACGTGCTGGCCGCCCGGGCGGCCGGGGCCGGTCCCGCACGCATCATCTTCAGACACATCATGCCCAACGCCATCACCCCGGTGCTGGTGTCCGCCACGCTCGGCGTGGCCGGGGCCATCCTGACCGAGTCCTCGCTCTCCTTCCTGGGCCTGGGCGTGCAGCCGCCCGACGCCTCCTGGGGCAACATCCTCATGGAAGGCAAGGAAGTGCTCGGCATCGCCTGGTGGCTGTCGGTCTTTCCCGGCCTGGCCATCCTGTTCACCGTGCTTGGCTACAACCTGCTCGGCGAATCCCTACGGGATCTGCTCGACCCGAGGCTCAAGCAATGATCGCCGTCCGCCCGGCCCGACCCGGCGAGGAATTCGTCATCGAAGACGTCATCCGCCGGTCCATACTGGCCAGCTATGCCCATTTCCTGCCCAAAAAGGTGTTCCGGCGGATCATGGACGCGGACCGGCCCGGCGTGGAGGCCCGCGAAAATGGCCCGGACTTCGCCATCGCCGAACTGGACGGAACGCCTGCGGGCGCAATGCTGCTCACGGGCGACTATGTGGACCACCTGTGGACGCACCCGGACTTCATGGGCCGGGGCGTGGGGTCCGCACTGCTCGCCCATGCCGAGGCCAGGGCAGCCCAAGCCGGGCACCCCAGGCTGACGTTGAATTGTTTTGAGCGAAACAAACAGGCCCTGGCCTTCTACCATGCCAGGGGCTACGCCACGGAGCGCACCTACACGGCCTCGGAGGATATCGTGGCCGGGGAGCGGGTTTGCTTCATGGCCAAGCAAATCGACCCCGATCCTGCCGCAAGCAGGTAATCACCCCGCGACCGACCCCCGCCCCAACTCTCCCCTTTTCCGCCGGGCCTCGCTGGTGTATAAGGACAAGCGGTATTCTGATTACTTGAAGGGATTCTCCCCTGAACCGATACAAACCCATCGGTCCGCGCTCCGCGCCAGCGGGACACCGGACCGGCCCCCGATCACCCTCCCCCGCGAAGCGGATACAAAAAGTTTGGGAAAAGGAGGGGATGGGGGTCCGGGGGAAGGGGAGGAAACACCCCTTTTCAAAAGGGTTTTTCCTCCCCTTCCCCCGGCCGCCGGAGGCACCACATGCTGGAACTGTTGCGGATTCGCAATCTTGCGTTGATCGAGGACGTCGAGCTGGAATTTTCCCCCGGCCTGAATGCCCTGACCGGAGAGACCGGCGCGGGCAAGTCCTTCATCATGCGCGCCGTGGATTTCCTCATGGGCGAACGCATGGACCGAAAGCTGGTCCGGCCCGGCTCGGACAAGGCGTCGGTGGAAGCGCTGTTCGTGCTGCCCGAAGGCGAGACCGTGATCCGCCGCGAGCTGTCCGCCGACTCCGGGCGCAGCCGGGTGTACGTCAACGATGTGCTCTCCTCCCAGCCCACCATCCGCGACATGGGTTCGCGCCTGGTGGTCCACACCTCCCAGCACGGCCAGCAAAAACTCCTGTCCCCGGCGTTCCAGGCCGAGATACTGGACAGTTTCCTACCGGACAGGTCCCTGATCGAGGCCCGCAACGAGCGGCTTGCGGTACTGACCGACGTGCTGGAGCGCAAGCTGCGGCTGACCGCGAAATTCGACGACATCGAGAAACAGCGCGATTTCCTGGAATACCAGAAAAAGGAGATCGAGGCCCTGGACCCGCAACCCGGCGAGGAAAACGAGCTGGAAGAGCGCAAAAAGGTGCTCAAGGACCGCGAGCGCGCGGGCGAATGTCTGCAAAACGCCCTGAACCTGCTGCACGGCGAGGTCGGGCTGCTGGACGCCATGACCCTGCTCAACCGCGAGATGGAGATCATCGCCCGACTCTTCCCCGGATTCGACGAGGACCGCGAGGCCATCGAGGAGCTGCGCATGCGGCTGCACGACCTGGACTCCCGGCTGCGGCGCGGGCCGGAGGACTTCGACGACGGCGACCCCATGACGCTGGACGAGATAGAGGCCCGGCTGTTCGACCTGGCCAAGCTCAAACGCAAGCTGCGGCGCGGGCTGGACGAGATCGTGGACATGAAGGCCGAGATCGACGAAAGCCTCTCCTTCCTGGACGCCTGCGCCCTGGACCTCAAGACCCTGAACCGCGAGGAGGACGCGGCCGCCACCGGCCTGAAGGAGGCCCTGGCAACGCTCAACGCGGCCCGGAAAAAGGCGGCCAAGGAGTTGTCCATCCGCATCGTGGACGAGTTGTTGGACCTCGGCTTTTCCGAGCACATCAAGGTGCATTTCGAGTTCGACCCGCGCGAACTCTACCCCGGCTGCGACGACCTGCGCGGCCGCCTCATGTGGGTGCCCAACCCCGGCCAGCCCGCCCAGCCGCTGAACAAGATCGCGTCCGGCGGCGAGCTGTCACGTTTCCTGCTCGCCCTGGTCTCCATGCGCGGCAAGGGGGCCAACGGTTCCGACACCTTGCCCTCGCTCATCTTCGACGAGGTTGACGCCGGAATTGGAGGCTTGACGCTCAACGCCGTCGGTGACAAGTTACGCGCCCTGGCCGACCGCCAGCAGATGCTGCTCATTACCCACTGGCCCCAACTGGCAGGCAAGGCGGACCGACATTTCCTGATCGAGAAGCAAGTGGTCGACAACGAGACCTACACCAAATGCCAACGCCTGGAAGCGGACCAGCTCAAGGCCGAACTCTCCCGCATGGCGGGCGGCGGCGAACAGGGTGCGGCGCTGGCCGAAAAGTTGATGAAATAGGGGATGCCTCCGGCGGCCGGGGGAAGGGGAGGAAAAACCCTTTGGAAAGGGTTGTTTCCTCCCCTTCCCACGGACCCCCATCCCCTCCTTTTCCTAAACTTTT
>JACCQI010000020.1 GCA_015709315.1 Desulfovibrionaceae bacterium | reverse complement strand
CAGGGCAGCGCCCTGCCCGTCGGAGACGCCCCGCGGCGAGCGGCCGCCGGAGGCCTTCCCTCGAACGCCCCTTGCGGTTCGTTGTTCTTGCGCGAAACCCCGCCACGCGATAGGAGTCTCCCATGCGAATCCATATCCCACGAGTACACGGCGAAACGCGCAGGGAAAAGGTCATCCGCTCCCTGCTGCTGATCCTGGTCTTTGCGGCCGTGGTCTGGGGGTTCACCGAAAACAACAAACGGGTCATCGAGCGGCTGAACCTGGACGGCGCGATCTATGACGAGACGCACACCCTGGACAAGGACCAGCGGAAGTTCATCGCGTCCTTCACCAGGTCGTTGCGCGAGGAATACGGCCTGGACAGCAAAATCCAGATTTTTGGCGGGGACTTCGTGGTCCCGGAGCTGGACGCCAAGACCCTGTACATCGGCCTGGCCCCGTCCCTCGGCGTGGCGGAGATGCGGTTTCCGCCCATGATGCGCCAGGCGCTGGGCGACGGCTTTGCCGAGTCCCTGAAGACGGCCTTTCTTCTGCCGTCCTTCGAGCAGGGCGACTGGCCCATGGCGCTTCAGGATGTCTTGGCGGAAATATTCAATAAACTTGAAGCATTGAACAAAGAGGAGAGTTAATGGCGGATCGCGTGACCATGTATACGGACGGCTCCTGCCTGGGCAATCCCGGCCCCGGCGGATACGGCGCAATTCTCATCCACGGCGAGTACAAGGGCGAGAGCGGCGACAACTACAAGGAATTTTCGCAGGGTTACCGGCGGACCACCAACAACCGCATGGAGCTTTTGGCCGTCATCGTGGCCTTGGGCGCGCTCAAGCGTTCGTGCTCCGTGGATATCTGGACCGACTCCAAGTACGTGCAGCAGGCCATCACCCAGGGATGGCTCAGGAACTGGGAGCGCAACGGCTGGCGCACCGCGGCCAAGAAGCCGGTCAAGAACCAGGACCTTTGGCGCAGGCTCCAGCCGCTTCTGGCGGAGCACAAGGTCGATTTTCACTGGGTCAAGGGGCATTCCGGCCACCTGCTCAACGAGCGCGTGGACGACCTGGCCCGCAACGCCGCCTCCGGCCCCAACCTTCTTGAGGACGAAGGCATGGAGTAGGGGGCTTCTCCGTTGCCTCAGCCCGTCCGCCGCAATCGGCTCGTCCGCTGCCGGACGCAAAGGAACCGGCCCGCCGTTTCGCGGCGGGCCGGTTTTCCTTGGTCTTCAACTGCCCGCTCCCCGGCCGTGCCGGGCAAGCGGTTCGGGCGTCGCTAGGCGTTGACCTCCTGCCGCAGCCACGCCTTGATGGGCGGGGTCAGGCCGAGGATGCCCTTGATGTTCTTGATGTCGTTGCGCAGTTCCCTGGCCAGGTCGTCGGGGACGTCCTTGGAGCAAAGCACCTGGGAACCGTAGTTGTCCATCTTCATCAGGACGGCCTTGGGCGCGCCCCAGGTGTCGATGGCGAAATATACCGAGTACTCGCCGCTGCGGGTCACGGGCGAACGCATGTCGTCGCGATAGTTGTTGTTGCCCCACTCCAGGTACAGGGTGACGGCGTCCTCGTGGATCATGTCCCAGTTCACCTCGTTGATCCATTCCTTGCAGGCTCGAAAATCGTTGCTCATATGCTATCCTCCCATTCGTGGTCGTTGTTGAAAATGAGAATAGCTACTATTAGCATATTTGTCCAGAGGGAAATCAGGGATTGATGCCGTTTTTCTTGTTTTCGACAGCCACGCGGACCAGCACGCCGAAGCCGACGGCCAGCGCCAGGGCGGCCATGTCGCCGGTCCAGAGCGCCCAAACCAGGGCCGTTGCCGCGATGACTGCGAAGCAGAAGCGCCAGATCTTGCTCCAGTTCCAGGGGGCGGCCAGCCAGTTCTTTTCCCATTCCACGGCCCGGGCCGTGAAGCGGAACCATCGGTTATCCGGCGGCGCGCCGAGGCCGAGCCGGAAAAATCCCGCGCCCAGGAGAATCAGGGCGGCGGCCACAAGCAGGTAGCTGTGAAGGAAAAGGGCCGGGCACAGGCAGGCAAGGGACGCGGCGTGAAGGGTCCGGTTCCACGGCTCTCGGTGGCGGGCGAGCGCCAGGGTCAGCAGTTCGGACGGAGTGACGGCCATGGCGCATGATACTCGGACGGGCGTTCGGCCGGCAACCGTTTGTTTCGTTTTCGTGACCTTGCTTCAATGCTCTTGACAGGAGGGGCCGCGAAGATTAGTTGACTCGTCAATTATTGACAAATCAACAAAAGGGTGAAGGAAGAATGACGCCGCAGGAAATCGAATCATTTCATCGCCGATCCCCCGGCAGGCGGCTCGGGATGCTGCATCGCCTGAGCATGGCCTACATGACCTGTCCCCTGGCGGACATGGGCCTGACCAAGGGCAGGATAGGCTTTTTGATAACCGTGTTGCAGCACGAAGGCATCGTCCAGGAGGACCTGTCGAATCTGCTGTTCATCGACCCGGCCGCCACGGCCAGGGCCTTGAAGCATCTGGAGAGCGACGGGCTGGTCCGGCGAGATGAAGACCCCGAGGACCGCCGCAGGAAGCTGGTCTACTCCACGGCCAGGGCGCGCGCCCTGCAACCGGAGCTGATGGCCATGCTGACCCGGTACAACGAGGCCCTGTTCGACGGGCTGGACCGCGAGGCGCAGGACCGGTTCCTGGACATGCTGGACCGGCTGGTGGCC
The DNA here is from genome assembly GCA_015709315.1 of Desulfovibrionaceae bacterium. Classification (GTDB taxonomy): domain Bacteria; phylum Desulfobacterota; class Desulfovibrionia; order Desulfovibrionales; family Desulfovibrionaceae; genus Pseudodesulfovibrio. Next base: position 56,740 of record JACCQI010000020.1, on the reverse strand, counting down.
AACCTCCGCAAGGGCGTGGAGGACATGGAGCGATGACGTCCACCCCCAAGCAGAAGGGCGTGCTGTTCGCGGTGGCCGCGACCCAGTTCGCCGCGCCGTTCATGATATCGTCCGTGGGCGTGGTCCTGCCCGTCATCGGGCAGGACTTCCGGGCCAGCGGCGTGGCGCTCAGCCTGGTCGAGTCCGTGTTCCTGGGCGTCCACGCCATGTGCCTGCTCGCCTTCGGCCGGATGTCGGACCTCACGGGACGCAACTGGATATTCACCGCCGGGGTGTCCCTGTTCTGCCTGTCCACGATCATGCTGGGCTTCTCGCCCACCATCCACGTCATGATCGCCATCCGGGCGCTGCAGGCCCTGGGCGGGGCCATGCAGGTCTCCACCGGCCTGGCCATCCTCATGGACGCGTTCCCGTCCGAGGAGAGGGGCCGGGTGCTCGGCATATCCCTGGCCTGCGTCTACCTGGGGCTGTCCACCGGGCCGTTCGTGGGCGGGTACGTGACCCAGGTGCTGGGCTGGCGTTGGCTGTTCTTCCTCTGCGTAATCCCGTGCATCGCGGCCCTGGCCTTCTCGTTCAGGATCCTGCGCTGGGATTATCGCCCGTCCAAGGTGCCCTTCGATTATTCGGGCGCGGCCGCGAGCACGGCCTGCATCGGCCTGCTCCTGTCCGGGGGCGCGAACATGGACTCCCCCTGGGGACTGCCCATGGTTCTGGCCTCCCTGGCGGCCCTGGCCGTGTTCCTGCGCATCGAGGCCCGGCGGGAAAACCCGCTGCTCAATCTCGGCCTGTTCATGGGCAATCCGGGTTTCGCTCTTGGCAACCTGTTGCAATTCCTGAATTTCCTGGCCACCTTCGGGGTGACGTTCCTGATGAGCCTCTTTTTGCAGCTCGGCCACGGCATGACCCCGCTCCAGGCCGGGACCGTCCTGGTGGTCCAGCCCTTTGTCCAGTCCGTGCTCGCGCCGCTGTGCGGCAGGCTGGCGGACCGTTATCCCCCCGCGCCCCTGTTCACCACGGGCATGCTGCTGACCATGGGCGGCCTGGGATGGGCCGCCACCTTTGACGCGTCCACTTCCATGGTGTCCATCGTGGTCATGCTGGTCGTGATGGGCGTGGGCATCGCCCTGTTCGTCTCGCCCAACATGAAGGCGATCATGGACTCGGTGGAGCCGAGGGATTACGGGGTGGCCACGGCCGTGACCGGCCAGATGCGGATCATCGGCATGACCAGCAGCATGGTGGCCATTTCCATGGCCATCTCCATCCTGGTCGGCGACATGGTCCTTGACGCCGCCGCCTTCGGCCACTTCAATCGGGCCATGAGCTTCATTCTCGGCGGCAGCTGCGCGGTGGGAGCCGTGGGCACGGCCACCTCGCTCATCGTCACGCGCCGCCGCAATCGGGCCAAGGACCGTCTCTGACGGGCACGGTGCCGGGCTTTGCCCGGCCGGGTGTACAAGCCGGGCCGGGTTCATGTAGTCTCGAATCCCGGAGGAAAACATGGACATGCATCTCATTTCACGGGCCGTGGCCGAACTGGGCGAATGCCTGCGCGTGGAAAACAACGTTCTGGCCACCGCCGAATCCTGCACCGGAGGCCTGCTGGCCTCCACCCTGACCGACACTCCCGGCAGCTCCGAATGGTTCGCCGGGTCGGTGGTCGCCTATTCCAACGAGGTCAAGGCCGGGCTGCTCGGCGTGCCGCGCGAGGTCCTGGACGAGCACGGCGCGGTGTCCGAGCCCGTGGTCCGGGCCATGGCCGAGGGCGTGCTCAAGGCCGTGGGCGCGCAGGTGTCCGTGGCCATCTCCGGCATTGCCGGGCCGGGCGGCGGAACGCCGGAAAAGCCGGTGGGAACGGTCTGGATGGCCTGGGCCTGGCCCGGCGGATCGCGGGCGCGGCGCTACGATTTTTCGGGCACGCGCACCCAGGTCAAGGAACAGTCGGTCATGACCGCGGTCAACGGCCTGCTGGGCGTGGTGCGCTAGGGGCGGGGCTAGTCCTCTTCCAGAACCACCCCGTCGCAGACGAACGAGATGCCCTGGGTGGAGGCGGTGCCGATCATGACCGCCTGGATGACCGGCACGGAAACCGGCTCCGGGCTGGACCAGCGGACCACGAAGTTGGCCCCGGAGCCGCCGTGGGCGTCGCGGTCGGGCAGGTAGATTTCGCTGGTGCCCATGGGGCCGATGGTCAGGGGCGCGTCCAGGTGGTTCTTCAACAGTTCGCCGTGGTCGTCGTAGTACTTGATCGACGTCACCGTGATGGATTTGGCGTCGTCCACATTGCGGATGGAGAGCATGATGGCCAGGTTGAACGGCCGTCCCTTCACTCCCTGATAGATGTGGGCGTAGGCGGGCACGTACACCTTTTGGCTCTTGGCCGTGCGCGGCAGGCTGCCTGCCGTTGCGGGGCTGGCGAGCAAAAGGGCGAACAGGACGGCGGCGATGCCGCGTAGGGGCGATATGCGCACGGGGGACTCCTTGTAGGGGTTTCTCCTCAAACTATGCCCGCGAGCGCGGTTGATTGCAAGCAATACCGGGCGGCGCGGGTCAGGCCAGGGCGCGGCCGATGAGCGCCAGGCCGAGCGCTCCCACCAGCACATGCACCATCTTTCTGAATGCGGCCTCGGGCAGTCGGCGGCGGATCTTGCCCCCGACCCAGATGCCCAGTCCCACCGGGGCGATGCCCACGGCCGACAGCAGGAGCACGTCCCTGGTGAGCAGCCCGAATTTTCCCATGCCCGCGAGCATGACCAGGCTGGACAGGGAAAAGGAGGTGTTGATGGCCTGGACCAGTTCATCCTTGGTGATGGGCAGGGACATCAGGTAGGGCAGCACGGGCATGATCTGCGAGCCGGTCAGCCCGTTGACCAGGCCGGTGACCAGCCCGACGCCCACGGCCGGCCCCGGCGCGTGCTCGAGCCGGAAGGTCCCGCCCCAGATTCCCCAGGCCGCGTACAGGACCATGGACGCGCCGAGCACGGCGCGCGGCAGGTCCGAGTGGACGCCGTTGAGTATCCACAGGCCCAGCAGCAGGCCGGGCAGGGCGGCCGCGAACATCGGCCAAAAGCGGCGGAAGACCCGCACAAAGCCCCCGGCCCCGAACATGACCAGGGCATTGGCGGCAAGCGACGGCACGATGACCAGGGGGATGGCCGTCTTGAGGTCCAGGTACGCGGCCATGACGCCCAGGCAGGTGGTGGCGAAGCCCAGCCCGGCCGTGCCCTTGAGAAAGGCCGCGAAGAGAAAGGTGGCCAGAACGGAGGCGGCGATAAGCGGTTCCATCGATGACGGCTTACGCTCTCCGGCCCCGGCGGGCAACCGGATTCCCCTTTTCACGGGCGCGACTCTGCGGTATGCAGAGGACCCGATTGAAACAACCTCTTCGGAGAAGAATGATGCATATACCCAAGGGATTCACCTTCGGCGCGGCCGCCGCGTCGTTCAAGAAGCCCGGCAAGCTCGACCTGGGGGCCGTCGTGAGCGGGACTCCGGCCGTGGCCGCCGGGGTGTTCACCACCAACAAGTTCAAGGCCGCTCCCGTGCTTCAGTGCAAGGAAATGCTGGCCGACGGCCGTAAATTTTCCGGCTTTCTGGTCAACTCGGGCCAGGCCAACGCCTGCACCGGGGACCAGGGCCGCGCCAACTGCCGCCGGACCCTGAACCTGGCCGCCCAGGCCCTGGGCGTGCCCGCCGACGAGCTGCTCCCGGCCTCCACCGGCGTCATCGGCGCGCAGTTCGACATGGACAAGTGGGAAGCGGCCCTGCCCGGCCTGGCCGAATCGCTCGGCAAGGTTGGTCCCGAGGAAACGGCCAAGGCGATCATGACCACGGACACCGTCCACAAGCTGGCGAGCGCGTCCTTTGCGCTCAAGGGCGGCGAGGTGCGGCTGCTCGGCATGTGCAAGGGCGCGGGCATGATATCGCCGAACATGGCCACCATGCTTTCCTTCATCGCCTGCGACGCGGACATCGCCGCCGAGGCGTGGCAGGCCATGCTGGCCGACTGCGTGAACCTGACCATCAACCGCGTCACCGTGGACGGCGACATGTCCACCAACGACTGCGTCATGGCGCTGGCCAACGGCGCGTCCGGCGTGGCCGTCGAGACCGAGGAGGACTACGTGCTGCTCCGCAAGCACCTGCTTTCGGTGCTGGAGGAGCTGGCCTACCTGATCGTCATGGACGCCGAGGGCGGTACCAAGGTGGCCTTCATCGAGGTGTCCGGGGCCAAGAGCGACGCGGACGCCGAAAAGGTGGCCAGGGCCGTGGGCAACTCGCCCCTGGTCAAGACCGCGCTCTTCGGCTCGGACCCCAACTGGGGGCGGATTATCTGCGCGGCGGGCTACTCGGGCGCGGACTTCAAGGCCGAGAACCTTGTGCTCAAGATCGGCGGCGTGCTGGTGTTCAGGGGCGGCACGCCCGAGCCGGGCGACATGGACGACCTGCTCGGCCCGATCATGAAGGAGCGGGACATCGTCATCCATCTGGACATCGGCGACGGCCCCGGCTCCACCATGCTCCTGGCCAGCGACCTGACCAGGGACTACGTGTCCATCAACGCGGACTACAGGTCCTAGGGAGGCGTTTTTCATGGCCGACATGAAGGGGCGGGACAAACTCACCCGGATAGTGGATTTCTTTAATGAATGCGGCATGCTCCGCAAGACGCCGAGGACCGGGTACCAGTTCCTGGGCACGGGCGGCGAAAACGTGGCCGAGCACTCCTTCCGCACGGCGGTCATCGGGCACGTGCTGGCCCTCATGGCCGGGGCGGACGTGCCCCGGACCACCTACATGTGTCTGTTTCACGACCTGCACGAGGCGCGTACGGCGGACTTCAACTACGTCAACCGCATCTACGACAAGTCCGAGCGCACCCTGGCGCTTGAGCACGCCACCGGCGGCACCGGGCTGGAGGACGACATCCTGGGGTACTGGAAGGAGCTGGAGGAGACCGCCTCCCTGGAGGCCAAGCTGGCCCAGGACGCGGACCAGCTGGACTTCATGCTCAACCTCAAGGAGGAGTTCGACCTGGGCAACAGGTACGCGGGCGAGTGGCTCGAGATGGCCGTGCAGCGGGTGCGTACCGAGTGGGGCAGGCAACTGGCCGAGGTGATCGAAAAGACCGACCACAAGGACTGGTGGTTTCTGGGGCCGGACCCGGACTGGTGGACGCGCAAGAACGGGAAGGGCGAGAAATAGGCCCCGGTCAAGCGCCGTCATTCGGGGAATAAACATGAATTCGGGACAAAAAGCGCAACAGTCTTGCCGTTTTCGCGTATATTGGCTACACATACGCATTACGGTTTTCAACGGCTGTCGGCCCAAGGGACATTCCTGGTCCCTTTCGGAGATAACGCAACTACGCCCCTTCGGGGGCGGAGCCAAGGATGGCGGATAAAACACGCGGGATGTTTGCGCCGGTTCTGTTTCCCTATGCCCTATGCAGGGAGATTGTGGACGAACTGGGTGCCCAGGCACTCTTTCTCCTCGACTCGGCGCGCCTGATCTTTGCCGGATTTGGGCAGTTCCCCAAGATCGTCCGGCAAATCTATTTCATCGGCGTCCAGTCGGTGACGGTCATTGCCCTGATCGGCCTGTTCACGGGCATGGTCATGGGCATGCAGCTCTATTTCGCCCTCTCCCTGTTCGGCGCGGACGGTTTCCTGGGAGCCGGCGTGGCGCTCAGCATGGTCCGCGAGCTGGCGCCGGTGCTTACGGCCATCATGCTCACGGGTCGGGCCGGCTCGGCCATGACCGCCGAAATCGGGATCATGCGCATTTCCGAGCAGATCGATGCTCTGACCATCATGGACATCAATCCCGTGCGCTACCTGGTGGCCCCGAAGGTGGCCGCCAGCATCATCAGCTTCCCGATTCTGACGGCGTTTTTCGACCTGATCGCCATGTGGGGCGGCTGGCTGACCGGCGTCAAGCTGCTCGGCGCCAACGCGGGCGTATACTGGTCACGGGTGCAGAGCTCGCTCGACTGGGACGACATCGAGGGCGGCTTCATCAAGGCCGTGGTGTTCGGCCTGCTGGTCTGCACCATCTGCTGTTTCGAGGGCTACTATACCCACACCCGGTCCGGGCACGCCGGGCCGGAGGGCGTCAGCCAGTCCACCACCAATGCGGTGGTCAAATCCTGCGTGGTCATCCTGGCGGCGGATTATATCCTGACGTCGCTTCTGTGGTAGGGGGGAGGATATGAACGGCGCGCCGAGCATACGAACGCAGGACCTGGCCGTGGGATACGGCGGTACGCCCGTGGTTTCCGACCTGAACATCGAGTTCCCGGGCGGCAAGCTGTCCATGATCGTGGGCGGCTCCGGCTGCGGCAAGTCCACCGTCATCAAGCACATCCTGCAGCTGCACACTCCCATTTCCGGGAAAATCTTCATCGGCGGCCACGACACCAGCTCCATGCCGCCGAGGCAGGCCCGCTGCATCCGGCAGCGTTCGGGCGTTCTCTTCCAGGACGGCGCGCTGCTTGGCTCGCTTCGGCTCAAGGACAACGTGGCCCTGCCCCTTCGCGAGCACACCCGCCTGAAAGAGGCGCAGGTCATGGAGATCGTGCGCGACCGGCTGGAAATGGTCGGCCTGGACCATGCCATGGACCTGTTTCCCAACGAACTGTCGGGCGGCATGCGGAAGCGGGCCGGGTTGGCCCGCGCCCTGGTCATGGACCCCCGGATGCTTTTTTGCGACGAACCCACCTCGGGGCTGGACCCGATCATGTCCGCCGAGCTGGACCAGCTGCTGCTCGAGATGATGCGCCGTTTCGACATGACCATGGTGGTGGTTACCCACGACCTGGCGAGCATGCGTTCGCTGGCGGATCACGTGGTCATCCTGGGCGAGGGGCACTGCCTCTACGAAGGCTCCATCGATGACCTCGAGAAAACCCAAGACCCGTACCTGCGCCACTTCCTGGACAGGAAGACCGAGGAGCGGGACGCCCCCAGACTGACCCTGCCGCCGCTCGATCCGTCCATGTTCAAGGACGACTGCAGTGCGCTATTGGGCGACACAACCCTCCGGAAGGATGAACGATGATGAAGATGAAGAAAGAAACCGCTGTGGGTATTTTTGTCATCATGGGCCTGCTGGCCGTGATCTACATGAGCGTCAAGCTGGGCAACGTCCAGTTGTTCTCGGATAAATATTATGTTGTCAAAGCCAACTTTTCTGATATATCGGGCCTCAAGGTGAACGCTCCCATCCAGATGTTCGGCGTGGAAATAGGGTTCGTCAACGAAATTGCCCTGGATCAGAAGCAGGGCGTGGCGCTGGTGTCCATGATGGTCCTCAAGGAAGTGGAGCTGACCGACGACGCCATCGCCGCCGTGAAGACCAATGGCCTGATCGGGGACAAGTACATCAAGATCATCCCCGGCGGGCTTGGCGATCCGGTCAAGCCGGGCGATACCTTGTTCGATACCCAGCCCGCCATCGACCTGGAGGACTTGATAAGCAAATTCGCCTTCGGCGAAGTGTAACTACGGACGTCTGTTTGGTTTGAGGGTTTGATATGGTTTTGAAAAAAACAGTGTTGTCGTTTCTTCTGGTTGTTCTCCTTTCCGGCGCGGTGCAGGCCGCTCCGCCCGGCCAGACGCCCCTTGAGCGGGTCAAGGAGGGGGCTGAAAAGCTCATCTCCATGCTGTCCGACCCGGATATTCTGACCCCGGAGAACCACGATGCGTCCATCTCCAAGCTCAGGGCCGTGGCCGACCAGTACATCGACTTCGGGCTGGTCACCAAATTCGCCGTGGGCAGGGCGTGGCTGGATATGACCCCGCAGATGCGGACCGACCTGACCGAAGCGTTCATCAAGCTCCTCGAACGGTCCTACCTGAAGCGTATTCCCGCCTATGAAGGACAGGAGGTCCTTTACAAAAGTGAGGCTATTTCCGGAGAAAAATCGAAAGTTCTCGTGGAAATCATTGACAAAGACAAGAAAATTATAGTTGAATTCCGTCTGAGGATTATCCAGGACAAGTGGATGATCTATGACATCGTCGCCGAAGGCGTCAGCCTGGTGATGAATTACCGCAGTCAATTTCAGGAGGTGCTGAGGAAGGGCACCCCCGAGGATTTGTTGCAGATCATACAAGACAGGATTGAGATCATCGACCGACAACAGCAGGAAAAAGAGCAGGCGTCGTGAGAATCGAACATAGGACCTACTGGGGTGTTGCGGCTGTGGTCATGACCGCCTTTCTCCTTTTGGGGACGGCGGCTTCCGCCCTGGCCGCGGGAGAGCTGTCCGATCCCATCGAAGTGGCCCAATTCTCTTCCGGCCAGATCGGCGAGGAGAGTGATTTCGACAGCTTCGACGACGAGTACGATGAGTATCAGACAGTTGCCGATCCTCTGTATTACTGGAACAAGACCTGGTTCGTGTTCAATGACGGCCTGTACCATGCCTTGTTCAAGCCTCTGGCCACCGGGTACGCCTGGCTGATTCCCGAAAGGCCCCGCACCTGGGTGAGCAATTTCTTCATCAACATGCTGTTCCCGGTCCGGTTCATCAACAACGTCCTGACCGGCAAGTTCGACGCCGCCTATATGGAAGTCTCGAAGTTCATCGCCAACACCGCCTTCGGTCTTGGCGGCTTGGGCGACGTGACCGCCGACCGTCCCCACAACTGGGAGCCGGAACGTCCCACCGCCGACGGCTTCGGCCAAACGCTGGGCAAGGCCGGTTTCGGGCACGGCGTCTACTTGGTCTGGCCCTTTCTCGGCCCCAGTTCCATCCGCGAGTCCGTCGGCTTCGTGGGCGATTACTTCTGCGATCCGCTGACCTACGCCGACCTGACCTTCCTGGAAATGGTCGCGGTCAGGGCGTACAAGAACGTCAACGCGCTTTCCCTGGAGCTCGAGGACAATAATTACGAGACCCTGACCGAAGGCGCCGTGGACAAGTACGCCGCGGTGCGCGACGCCTACATCCGCTACCGGGCCAAGAAGGTCGCCGAATAGCTCTCCCTTCCGCAATGAGGATCGCCGTTATTTCGGATACCCACATGGGGAGTCCGCCCGCTTGGCTTGACCGTGTCTATTCCGCGTGGCTCGGCCCGGCGGACGTGCTCGTCCATTGCGGCGACATCACGTCCTTCGATACCTGGTCCTATTTCATGCAGCACGACAATTTCATCTGCGTGCGCGGCAACTGCGACTGGGACCCCCGGCTGGCCGATCAGCTCGAGCCCATGGCCACGGCCCGACTCGGCCCGATCACCGTGGGCGTCACCCACGGCTGGGGGCCGCGTTCCCAGGTGCCGCTCAAGGCGGCCCAGGCCTTCGGGCCGGGATACGACCTGGTTTGCTACGGCCACACCCACGCCCGCGACTGGTCCGTGACCGGCGGCGTTCGCCTCTGCAATCCCGGCTCCCTTGGGGAATCCGGTTCGCTTGCGGTGATCACGGTTTTCGACGGCGGGAGCATGGACTGCGAGTTCGTCAACGTTTTCTAGCCGCGCGGCCCCGCGCGGTCCCCGTTTCCGGCCGTTCGCGCCATGGGGAGCGAGGGCGGCCCCACCCCGGCGCAGGGCCGGGTACGGCGGTGGCGCAGCCGTGTAATCCGGGGCTTCCGGTTGCACTTTTATGTCGGGAATGGCATGAGTTATCCGTGGATAGGAAAAGGAAAATACTGCTTGCCGCGCTGGCCCTGAGCCTGGCCGCGTGCCTTGTTCTTCCCGCCCATTACGCGCGCGCCGACGGGGACCGGGAACTGGTCTTCGGCATGTCCGCCGCCTTCACCGGGGCGAACGGGGAACTCGGCATGGAGTTCTACCGGGGCATGATGGCGTACATCGACCACTTCAACGCCGCGGGCGGGGCCAACGGGTGGACCATTCGGATCGTCCCGGCCAACGACGGCTACAACCCCGCCCCCTGCTTCCAGAACACCGCCCGGTTCATCCGGCGCGACAATGTGTTCGCCCTGTGCTCCTACGTGGGCACGCCGACCACCACGTGCATTCTACCGCTGCTCCAAAAATTCCAGGACAGGAACATCTATCTGCTTTTTCCCTTTACCGGGGCGCAGCCTCTGCGGACAGAGCCTTTCGGCCGGTACGTCTACAATCTCCGCGCCTCCTATTTCGACGAGACCACCGGCCTGGTGGACCGCCTGCTGTCCATCGGCCTGAGCCGCATCGGGGTGTTCTACCAGAGCGACGCCTACGGCCGGACCGGCTGGGACGGCGTGAAGCGGGCGCTTTCGCGCTACGGCCTGAAGATCGTGGCCGAGGCCGCCTACCGGCGGGGCGCGTCCTTTGACCAGGATTTCACCCGGGAGGCCCTTCACCTCCTGGAACGGGATGTGGACGCCGTCATCACTGTGGGCACCTACGCGTCTCAGGGGGCGTTCATTCGCGACGCCAGGCGGGTCGGGTTCGACGGGCCCGTGGCCGGACTGTCCTTTTCGGACAGCGACAAGATGCTCGACCTGCTTGTGGAGCAGGGGCGCAAGGACGGCCGGGACTACACCGCGAACCTGATCCATACCCAGGTGGTGCCGAGCTATGCGGATCTGACTTTTCCGGGCGTACGGCTGTACCGCAAGATCATGGGCGATTACGAAGGCGTGCCCATGACCCAGGCCGAGGGGGGCAAGCCGCGCCGGTTCAGCTACGTCAGCTTCGAGGGTTTTTTGAACGGTGTGCTTCTGGGCGAGATGGTCAGGCGCATGGGCGACCAGCCGCTCAGGGAGCGCATCCCCGAGATCATGGCTTCCATGCGTAATTTCGACCTGGGCATCGGCCATCGCGTGGACTTCGGGAGCAGGCGGCACCAGGGGCTCAACGCCGTGTACTTCACCACGGTATCGGGGGGCAGCTTCAACACTTTCACCGACTGGGAGAGATGGCGCAAATGAAGGCTCCCAAACTTCTCCTCAAGCCGCTTTTTTTCATGACGATCATCTTCGGCGTCATCGCCGTGGTCACCTCCGTGACCTTCGGCAACCGACTGCGCCGGGAGATGACCAGGGAGTACGAGTCCAAGGCCCTGGCCCTGGCCCGGAGCGTGGCCGAATCCGACATCTCCACCATCCTCAGCCGGGACGCGGGGTCGGTCCAGGCGCGCATCGACCAGTACCTCGGCATCGCGGCCGTGTCCTACGTGGCCGTGGTCGACGAGCATGGGGATGTCCTGGCCCACACCTTCCTTCCGGACATGCCTCCGCGCATCGCCAAGCTGGTCGGCGACATTCCCGCCGGACCCGCCAGGGAAGAGAATCTGATGCGCGAGATAAAGCTGGACGACAAGATATACCTGCATGTCTCAAGCCCGATCCTGAGCGGCCTGGCCGGGTACGTCCACATCGGCATGGACATGACCGAAATCACCCGCAACATCCACGAGGCGCTGGTGGAGCAGCAGGTCCTTATGCTCATCCTGTTCGGCGGCAGCGCCCTGCTGGTATTTCTGTTCATCATGAACATTTCAAAACCCCTGACCCAGCTTTCCGAGTACGCGGGCCGGGTGGCGGTCAAGGACTTCAGCAACGTGCCGGTGATCACTTCGGACGACGAGGTGGGGCAACTGGCCAAGGCCATGAACGCCATGACCGGCCAGATATCCGAGCTGGTGACCAACCTGGAGGACCGGGTCGCCCAGAAGACCCGCGAACTCAAGGAGGCGCGCGACGAGTTGCAGCAGAAGGTCGAGGAACGGACCTCGGAGTTGATGCGGACCAACACCCAGCTTAAGATCGAGATCGCCGAGAGAAAGGTCATCGGCGACGCCCTGCGAAAGGCGGAGAAGAAGTACCGGACCATCTTCGAGAACGCGGTGGAAGGCATCTACCAGACGTCGCTCAGCGGCCGTTTCCAGGACACCAACCCGGCCCTTGCCCGAATCCTCGGCTACAAGTCGCCCGATGAGGTGATGAGTTCCATCTACGACATCGGCACGCAGCTATACGTGGACCCCAACCGGCGCAAGGAGTTCCTCGAGCTGTTCGAGACCCGGGACCAGGTCAAGAATTTCGTTTCCAAGGTCCGCAAGCGCGACGGGCGCATCATCTGGATTTCGGAAAACGTCCGCAAGGTCGTGGACCGGAGCGGGAAGATCGTCTGCTTCGAGGGGTCCATCGAGGACATCACCATGCGGAAGAAGGCCGAGGACCAGCTCAAGCGGCAGGCGTTCCACGACCCGCTGACCGGGCTGCCCAACCGGGCCCTGTTCCTGGACCACCTGCGCATGGCCATGGAGCGCGCGAGAAGGCGCAAGCACATGTTCGCGGTCCTGTACATGGACCTGGATCGGTTCAAGGTGGTCAACGACTCCCTGGGGCACGACGCGGGCGACGAACTGTTGCGCGGCGTGGCCAGGGTATTGGAGCAGTGCGGCCGGTCCGTGGACACCATCGCCCGGTTCGGCGGCGACGAATTCGCCATCCTGCAGGAAGAGATATCCGCGCCCAAGGACGCCATCACCATCGCCCGCCGGATCATCGAGGGCGTGCGCCAGCCGTTCAACATCGGCGGCAACGAGGTCTTCACCTCCGCCTCGCTCGGCATCGTGCTCAAGACCGACGGCTACGACCGGCCCGAGGCGTTGCTTCGGGACGCGGACACGGCCATGTACCGGGCCAAGGAACTGGGCAAGTCCCGCTTCAAGGTGTTCAACAAGAAGATGCACGACCAGGCCCTGGAACTCATGGCCCTGGAAACGGACCTGCGCCGGGCCGTTGACCTGCGCGAGTTCGAGGTGGTCTATCAGCCCATCGTCTGCCTGGAGCGGCGCCGGGTGTGCGGCTTCGAGGCATTGGTCCGGTGGCGGCACCCGGACCACGGCATCATCGGCCCCACGGACTTCATCACCCTGGCCGAGGACACGGGACTCATCTACGTCATCGACAATATGGTTTTGGAGGAGGCGTGTGACCAGATCAAGCGGTGGCAGGACTACCTCGGCGTGGAATCCGGGGAGGATTTGACCATCAACATCAACATTTCCGGCAAGCATTTCGGCCAGTCCATGCTGGTCGGCCAGGTGTCCAGGGCCCTGGAGAAATCGGGCCTGGGGCCGGAGTCCCTGTTCCTTGAGATCACGGAGTCCGCGCTCATGGACAACCCGGCCATGGCCGAGGACATGCTGCTGCTGCTCAAGGATCTCGGCGTTCGCATCTGCATCGACGATTTCGGCACCGGTTACTCGTCGCTTTCCTACCTGCAACGCTTTCCCATCGACGTGGTCAAGGTGGACCGCAGCTTCATCGACGCCGTCGAGGTCAGCGCGGACAGCCAGGCCATCGTCCGCACGGTGTTCTCGCTCGGCGAGTCCATGGGACTCAAGATCGTGGCCGAAGGCGTGGAAACGTCGGAGCAGTTGTCCTTCCTGGAAAGCGAGGGGTGCAGGTACGTCCAGGGATTTTTCTTTTACAAACCCATGAGCGTGGAGGACGTGGACAAGTTGCTGGAAGGCATCAAGCCCAAGGTCTGACGCCCGGACCGCGCTGCAAACAGAGGAGAGACGACCCATGGCCATCAAGGACCTTATCGTTTGCGACAGGGATCCCATCGACCAGGTTCTCATGCCGTTTCAGGTGTTTTTCCGATCCAAGACCACCGGCGGCATCCTGCTCATCATTTGCGCCGTGACGGCGCTTGTCTGGGCCAATTCTCCGTGGAGCGGCTACTACGAGGCCCTGTGGCACACCCAGTGTACGGTGGGGTTCGGCCCGGCCGTGCTTTCCAAGTCATTGCACCACTGGATCAACGACGGCCTCATGGCCGTGTTTTTCTTTGTGGTGGGCCTGGAGATCAAGCGGGAGTTCAAGGTCGGGGAGCTGTCCACGCGCAGCCAGGCGGTGTTGCCGCTTGCCGGCGCCATCGGCGGCATGGTCGTTCCCGCCCTGATCTACGTGTCCATCACCGCGGGCACGGACGCCCTGGCCGGATGGGGCGTTCCCATGGCCACGGACATCGCGTTCGCGCTCGGCATCCTCAGCCTGCTCGGCGACCGCGTCCCCTACCAGCTCAAGATATTCCTGACCGCCGTGGCCATCGTGGACGACATCGGCGGCATCCTGGTCATCGCCCTGTTCTACACCTCCTCCATTTCCATGTGGATGCTGATCCTGGCCGCCGCCCTGCTGCTTGTCGCCTTCATCGGGAACCGCATGGGCATCCGCACGCCCATATTCTATGCCGCCATCGGCTGCGTGGTCTGGCTGGCCGTGCTCAAATCCGGCGTGCATTCCACCGTGGCGGGCGTGGCCATGGCCTTCATGATTCCGGCCCGAACCCGCTGCAATCCCGAAGCGTTCATCAACAACGCCACCAACATTCTGGATGACTACCTGCTTTCGGCCCGGCCCGGCAGTTCGGTATTGACCAATTCGGCCATGCATTCGGCGCTTCTTTCCATGCAGTTCATCACCACCAGCGCGCAGACCCCGCTCCAGCGCCTGGAGCACGCGCTGCACCCCCTGGTGGACTTCGCCATCATGCCCATCTTCGCCCTGGCCAACGCGGGCGTGGTGCTCGGCGGCGACCTGGGGACGGCGTTGACCAGCCCGGTCACCCTGGGCACCCTGTTGGGCCTCGTGCTGGGCAAGCCCATCGGCATCACGCTCGCGGTGGTGGGCATCGCCAAGGTCTCGGGCGGCTACCCCAAGGGCATGCGCTTCGGCCATTTCCTGGGCGCGGGCATGTTGGGCGGCATCGGCTTCACCATGTCCCTGTTCATCGCGGCTTTGGCCTTCGACGGGGCGCCGGGGTTGCTCACGGGGTCCAAGACCGCCATTCTCCTGGCCTCCCTGCTCTCGGGCCTTGTCGGCTACCTGTTGCTCAGGTTTGCGCCGCACCCGGACGTATCCAAGGCGGAGTAGGGCTTCTCAACAAGTCCAAACCAGTGTAATGAGTCGGAATACCGGCATGGCAACGAACGAGAATACATGATGACCACCAGCGAAGAATTGATCGAAGGCGTGTTTTCCATCGAGAAAACCGGCAAGATCGGCACCGGCACCACCGCCCGCCGCGTCACGCAGACGGCCCTGTACTACGTGCAGGAGGTCGATGGGGGCATGGTCGATATCCAGCTCCTCAACGATCGGAACGTCCCCTTCGGCCAGGTGGAGCGGATCACCAGGGAGGAGCTTCTGACCGGGTATCTGCCCATGCCCCAGCTCTACAAGGAGGTCGTGGGCAACCTGCGGGCCGTGCAAAAGTCCCTGGCCCGCGGGGACAAGTACCGCAAGCGCGGCGAAACCTTCACGGCCGAGTTCGAGTATTCCAACGCGTTGAGCCTGGACGAGCGGAACGTGCGCGCCAACTTCGGCATCGGCCTGTGCCTGCTGGCGCGCGACGAGACGGACAAGGCCAAGGAGGTCTTCGACCGCATCGTCAAGATCGACGCCGCCTTCGAGGACGAGCACAAGCACCTCTTCAACGAGTACGGCATCGCGCTCAGGAAAAAGCGCCTCGGCGACCAGGCCGTGGACTACTACCGGCGCGCCCTGGAGATCACCCGGGACGACGAAAACCTGTGGTACAATATGGCCCGGGTATTTTTCGACCAGGAAAAATGGGCCGAGTGCGTCGAGGCCGTTTCCCGGTGTCTGTCCCTCAACCCGGACCACCCCGAGGGCGGGAAGATGCTCAACCACCTGACCCGCAAGGGACTGGTTTAGCCGCATCGGCAGAGGAGCGGCATGGCATCCGTCAAGGCTTTCGTCATCGCGGGAACGCACAGCGGTTGCGGCAAGACGTCCATTTCCCTCGGGCTCATGGCCGCCATGGCCCGCCGGGGCATGAGCGTGCAGCCCTTCAAGTGCGGCCCGGACTTCATCGACCCGGGCCATCACGCCCTGGCCTGCGCCGGGAAGGACGGTCCCGTGCCGAGCCACAACCTGGACGGCTGGATGCTCGACAGGCCGTCCAACATCGAGATCTTCAACCGCTACGGATCGGATTGCGACGTGGCCGTCATCGAAGGCGTCATGGGCCTGTTCGACGGCATATCAGGCACTCTGGACGACGGCTCCACCGCCCAGATGGCCAAGTTCCTGGGATTGCCCGTGATTCTGGTGGTGGACGCCCGGTCCATGGCCCGGTCCGCAGCCGCCCTGGTGTCCGGCTATTCCCGCTTCGACGCGGACCTGAACATAGTGGGCGTGATCTTCAACCGGGTGGGCGGCCCCTCCCACGCCGAACTGTTGCGGGACGCCATGTCCCTGCTGCCCGGCGTCCCGGTGCTCGGCTGCCTAAGCCGTGACGAGTCCATCGCCGCCGAGTCGCGGCACCTGGGTCTGGTGACGCCCGACCGGGACGGGCCGGACATGGACCGGTACCAGCGGCTGGGCGACTGGGTGGAAAAGGGCGTCAGCGTGGACGGCTTGCTCGCCGCCCTGCCGGACGTGGAGACAACGCCGCCGTTCACGCCCGTGCCGCAACTGCCCAAGGTGAGCGTGGGACTGGCCAGGGACAACGCCTTCTGCTTCTACTACGAGGAAAACCTGCACCTGTTGCGCGAGGCCGGGGCGCGCCTGGTGGAGTTCTCCCCGCTGGCCGACACCCGGCTGCCCGACGAGCTGGACGGGCTGTATCTCGGCGGCGGCTATCCCGAGCTGTACGCCTTCGAGCTGGGCCAGAACAACAAGCTGCGGAGGGAGATCAAGGAGTTTTGCGAATCCGGCCGCCCGGTCTACGCCGAGTGCGGCGGGTTCATGTATCTGATGAACGACATCGTCACCGGGCGCGGCCGGTACGCCATGTCCGGGGTCTTCCCCATCAGGGCGGAAATGGCCGACCGTTTCCGCGTTTTGGGCTACCGGGAGATCGTCACCCGCGAGGCCACGGTGCTGGGTCCGGCCGGGCTGTCGGCGCGCGGCCATGAATTCCATTATTCCTTCATTCAGGAAGAAGGGGGGCTGGCCGATCTGGACGCGGTCTACGACGTGACCGGCCGCAAGGGTCCGGTGGAAGGCCCCGAGGGCTTCCGGGCGGGCAACGTGCTCGGCTCCTATGTTCATCTCCATTTCGCATCCAATCCCGAAATCCCCGAGGCGTTCGTCAAGGCCTGCCTGGAACGCGCCGCCGGGAACACGTAACCCGGCCAGGGCGCGGCCCTGCGTCCGCCAGGAGGCAAAGCCCCCGTCCCCTCATCCACACGCACAATTTTTTTTGGCGTTCCCAACGCTCAAAGGAAGAACTGTTGGCGCAACAGAGGGTCACAACTCGTATTCAAAGCTTTCGAGAGTGGCGCGGATGCGCAAAGGAAAAGGCCCCGGCAGGCGAAAACTGCCGGGGCCACGGTATTGGAGGAGAAGGGTTGTCGTGTGTTGGTCGGGCTATCTGCGCCCGGCGGTTTTGCGGGCGGTCACGACGCCCGTGGGCATCATGCCGGCTTTCCCGTCGGGGGTCCGCTCGATTTCCCGGATGTTGCCGTCCGAATCCTCGCGGTATTCGCGGTAGGCGATGATGTCCTGCACGGTACACATGGCCATTTGGTGCGTCTTGGCGAACGCGGCCACCTCGTGCAGCCGGGCCATGGTGCCGTCCGGGTTGGTCAGCTCGCAGAGCACGCCGCAGGGGGCAAGGCCCGCAAGCCGCATGAGGTCCACGGTGGCCTCGGTGTGGCCGCCGCGCTCCAGCACGCCGCCGGGGCGGGCGCAGAGCGGGAACACGTGGCCCGGCCGGTTCAGGCTGGACGGCCCGGCGTCCGGCGCGATGGCCGCCTTGACCGTGGTCACGCGGTCCGCCGCGGACACGCCGGTGGTCACGCCCTCGGCGGCCTCGATGGTAACCGTGAACGCGGTGCCGTACCGGCTCGAATTTTCCTCGACCATCATGGGCAGGTCGAGCTGCGCGGCCTTTTCTTCGGTCATGCACAGGCAGACTATGCCGCTGCATTCGCGGATGAGCATGGCCATCTGCTCGTTGGTCAGCGATTCGGCGGAGAAGATGAGATCCCCTTCATTTTCGCGGTTCGCGTCGTCGGTGACCAGGACGCCCCGGCCCTTGCGCAATGCGATGAGCGCGTTTTCAACCCGCGAGATCGGGCCGCCGAATTGTTTCAGGATAGGCTGATCCATCATCAATGTCCCTCCAGAGAGGCTAGGGATGAATCAGGGCGATAGACAGAAGGGCGGACACGGCCGGGGGCCAGCGTTCGCCGGGGCGCCTGCGACGTCGTGGCGAGGACCGCACTGGCGGAAGCGCGAAACTGCCTCATTCTCTTTCATCCGGACTGTCACCGTCGGCCCCGGATTCGCACCGGGTCTGCTGGTCCCTCCCACCGTTGGGAGGCGCTCGCGGGCTCCCCTGAAAAAAAGGGTCACCGCCGGTGGGGAATTTCACCCCGCCCTGAGAACAAGTGGGGAAACATTCGTGGAAATTCCGGCCCGTGTCAACAAAAACCCGTCACGACATATCCGTTTCGCGGCAGGCCTCGCAGGGCCTGAAAAAAGCGGCGTTCCGAGCCGCCCGGAACCCTTGCCCCAGTCCCTAAATAGGTGTACTGCTTTCGTCCATGCATGAAATGTCAATCGTTGAATCCATCCTCGGCATCCTGCGCGAGGAAATGATCAAGCACGACGGAAAAAAGCTGAAAAAGGTGACGCTCAAGAACGGCCGGTTGGCTGGCGTGGTCACCGAGGCCCTGGAGTTCGCCTGGGAGGCCCTGATCCCCGGCGGCGAATTCGACGGGGCGGAACTGGAAGTGATCGAAGTGCCGGTCAAGGTGGCATGCGGCGAATGCGGCGAGGTGTTCTCGCCCGAGCACAATCGGTGCATGCCGTGCCCCAAGTGCGAAGCGCTGCTCGGCCACGAGGTCCTGGAAGGAAAAGAGCTGCTCATCGCCTCCATAGAGGTTGATGATGGTCAGCCATAGCATGGTAAGGAGAGGAACATGTCCAAGGAAGTCCCCATAGTCAGGAACGTGCTCGAGGCCAACGACCGCCTGGCGGACGAGCTGAACAAGAATTTCCGGGTCAAGAAGATTTTGTGCCTGAACCTCATGAGCTCCCCCGGCGCGGGCAAGACCACGCTGCTTGAGCGCACCCTGACCGACCTCAGGGACGAGTTCAAGATGGCCGTCATCGAGGGCGACCTGCAGACCGACAACGACGCCCAGCGCGTGGCCGCCACCGGCGCGCAGGCCGTGCAGATCAACACCGAGGGCGGCTGCCACCTGGATTCCGGCATGGTCATGGACGCGCTCAAGTCCATCGACACCGACGGCCTGGACATCCTGTTCGTGGAGAACGTGGGCAACCTGGTGTGCCCGGCCGAGTTCAACGTGGGCGAGGACTACAAGGTCACGCTTCTGTCCGTGACCGAGGGCGACGACAAGCCCGAGAAGTACCCGTTCATGTTCCACATTTCCGCGGTCATGCTGCTGAACAAGGTGGACCTGCTCCCCTACGTGGATTTCGATCTGCAAAAAGCCGAGGCCCATGCCAAGACGCTGAACAAGGACATCCAGGTCATTCCGGTTTCGGCCCGCACGGGCGACAACCTGGAGGCTTGGTACGCCTGGCTGCGCGAGAAGCGCGCGGAGAAGTTGAAATAGCTTCGGCAGCTTGCCTGAAGATTGAAGACAATGAAGGCCGTCCGCAGGGGCGGCCTTCTTATTTGGTATGGATGGCGGGGCTGGCTACGGCACGGCGGCGTGGGGAGATTGTCCGCGCTCCGCGTTTGACTTCGCCTGTCATCGACACTCCCTTTTTCGCCTTTACGGCGACGTACTTTTGGGCCAAAGCGGCCAAAAAGTACGTCGCCGTAAAGGCGAAACAATATGTAAGGATAACAGAGGAAAGCATAACGCGAAGCGCGGACGCCCCTCTTAAGGCCGCCGTGCCGTGAACGGCCACCCCCTCCCGTTTGCCACCACCCCCGCACACGGGTACAATAACCCCAAGCATGAAGACATGGATTCTCCATATCGACATGGACGCCTTCTTCGCCTCCGTGGAGCAGATGGACAACCCCGAACTGCGCGGCAAGCCCGTGGCCGTGGGCGGAACGTCCGACCGGAGCGTGGTCTCGGCGGCCAGCTACGAGGTGCGCAAGTACGGCGTGCGCTCGGCCATGTCCGTGGTCAAGGCGCGCAAGCTGTGCCCGGAAATCATCCTGATCCCCGGACGCATGAAGCGGTACAAGGAAATCTCGCGGCAGGTCATGGCCGTGCTGGCCGAATTTTCGCCCACCGTGGAGCAGGCCAGCGTGGACGAGGCGTTTCTGGACGGCACGGGCCTGGAACGGCTGTTCGGCCCCATCGACCAGGTGGGCCGCCGGATCAAGGCGCGCATGAAGGAGGCCACCGGGCTTACCTGCTCCGTGGGCGCGGCCCCGGTCCGGTTCCTGGCCAAGATCGCCTCGGACCTCGACAAGCCCGACGGCCTGTCCGTCATCCGCCACGAGGACATGCATGAATTCCTGTACACCCTTGAAGTGGGAAAAATCCCGGGCGTGGGCGGCAAGCTCATGGAAATCCTGGCCCGGATGGGCGTGCGCACCTGCGGCGACGTGCTGAAAAAGCCGCGCGCGTTCTGGGAGGAGCGGCTGGGCAAATACGGCGGCGCGCTCTTTGATCGGGCTTCCGGCATCGATCCCAACGGGGTGGTCCCTTCGGAGGCGGCCAAAAGTTGCAGCGCGGAGAACACGTTTCAGGAAGATACGACAGACCGGGAACTGCTCCGGCAATGGCTGCTCGCCCAGGCCGAGCGGGTGGGCGAAGACCTCCGACGCCACGGATACAAGGGGCGCACCGTGACGCTCAAGGTCAAGTTCGCGGACTTCCGGCAGATCACCCGGTCCAGGAGCCTGGACGCGCGCACGGACAACACCGCGATTATCTACGAGACCGCCCGCGACTTGCTCAAACAGGTGGAACTCAAGCGGGCCGTGCGCCTGATCGGCGTGGGCGTGTCCAATTTCTCGGCCCGCAGCCGCCAGGTGAACCTGTTCGAGGAGGCGCCCGCCGGCCTTGAGGCCACCAGCGAGCTGGACCGGGCCGTGGACGCCGTGCGCAAAAAGTTCGGCGGCAAGGCCGTGACCCGCATGGAGCTGCTCGGATTCAAGAAAAAGCCAACCAATACAGCGGAATGAACTCTGTCGGTTAGAATGTTTGCTTCCGGCTTGCCAAATCTGTGGAACATTACTACATAAAGAGAAATAGAATAAACAAGCCCTGCCGCGAGGCAGAGGAAAAGCCGACTCCGAAACAATCATATGAACTATAAGACCCTGTCATTGCCGAGGCCCTTGCTGGCTCTGGTGGTTTTCTTGGCCGTGTTGTGCGTTCTTCCCGCCGCGTCCGCCCTGGCCCAAGACGAGCCCGATGGGCTCATGGACGTCAAGCTCTCTTCCAAACCCGCCCCCCTGAACGCCAACGTCGAGGCCGGGCTTAATCACCTGTTCGAGGTGCTGCGCGCCCCGGAAACGGCCTTTGATCCGGCCCAAATCCGGTCCGTGCTCGACTTCGTCACCCTGACCGCCGAGCCCAAGGACATCGCCCCGGCCCGCCGTTTCGACGGCCTGGGCATCTGCCTGCGCCAGGTGGTGAAGAGCGACCTGTCCCGCATATTGCGCTATTTCTACAATCCGGAAATTCCCAACTACCTGCTCTGTCCGGCCGTGCTGCGGATGTCCGGCTGGCACGAGGACAGCGAAATCCTGCACCGCGAAAAGGGGCTGTGGGACGAGCTCGAGACCATGGACGGCCCGGTGACGGTGCGCGGCCGGGAATTCGAGTCCACCACCCCGGATTCCTTTGCCGAGGCGTACTACCTGTACGACCTGAACCGGCTCATCATCCTGCTCAACTACGCGGGCAAGAACGTGCTGCTGTCCGTCACCGAGCAGGAGAACAAATCCGACGTGGGCCGCAAGGGCGCCATTCTCGACGACACGCAGTGGGACTACTTCTACTCGGGTCTCGAAGGGCTGAACAAGGGCATGATCGGCTGGATGGACACCTTCACCTACGCCTCCGGGTCCGTGCAGGTCTACATCGAGGACCTGGACAAGGCCAACACCACGGTCTTTCTGTTCAAGTGGCTCCGCGCGGGCTGGGCGGGCATGAACGTGGTCAAGCGCAGCCACATCTACGACGGCACCCTGCGCTACATCCGCAGCTTTTCCAAGGTGGTCGAGTCCGACGACCTGACCCCGGAGCAGGTGGTGGCGGCCATGGCGGACATCAAGCGGCTGTCCAAGCCCGAGATCGACCGCTACATCAAGGAATACGCCGTCAATTTCGAGGCCCGGTTCAAGGACAATCCCAAGCTCGACGGCGGCGACTACGCCAAGATCATCAAGGACGGCGGCTACGCGAACGTCCTGGACCACACGGCGCGCCTGTCCATCCTGTCTTTGGAAAAGCTCAAGGGGATGCTCGGCATGCCCACCCTGGTCAGCCTGCCCGAAACCGAGGTGGCCGAGGCCGAAAGTCATGCCTTGGATGCCCCGTCGGCCGACATGCCGGGCGCTGCGGCCGAACCCGAGACCACCGGCATGATTCCGCCCGAGGCCACGCCGGAAAGTTGACCTTTCAAGAACCGCCGATGCACGCTATAGTCACGGCGCGCCGCCATCTTGCGGCGCGCCGTTTCATTTTTCCGAGGAGGCCCTCATGCTGGTTGCCGAAAGCGACGCCAAATTCATGTTCTGCCCGTTTCTCATGACCCACGACGACAAGATGAAGATGTGCCAGGTGACCCAGTGCATGATGTGGCGCTGGGCCGACGACAAGAAGGAAAAGGGCTACTGCGGCCTGGCCGGGACCCCAAGGGCGGCGAAATAACCCGGCTTGATCCGGTCCCGCTGTTCGTGGCAGAGTCGAAACATGGTCAAACCGTTCACGTTCAAGCTCGAAAAGGTGCTCGGCTACCGGGAGCAGCTTGAGGAGCAGGCCAAGGCCGCCCTCTTGCGGGCCAAGGCCGCCCGCGATGCCCAGGCCGAAAAGGTGGCCGACATGGAGGCGCGCCTGACCGAACACTTGGCCGGGGAGGGGGCTTCCCGCAAGTCCGCCAACGACATGTGGCTGTGGCGGCAGTACCGGGAGGCGCTGGAACAGGACATCTCCGTGGCCCGGCTCACCCTGAACCAATTGGAACTTAAATTGCAGAGATGCCGGGCACAGGCCGTGGAACGGTCCAAGGACAAGAAGCTCCTCGAGAAGCTGAAGACAACGCAAGCCCGGAAGCACCATGAAGAAGAAAGCGCCCGCGAAGAGAAGGAAAACGATGAAATGGCAACGCTTCGGTACGAACCTCAAGATATCTAGGGTTCTTGCCAGCCTCGTTTTTCTGGCCCTCCTGAAGCTCGTCGTGTTCGGCATGGTCAGTGTCGATTCGCTGACGCTCAAGGTGGTGGACAGGGTCCTGCCCGACGGAATTCCCGGCCTGACCGCCGAGGCCGACGCCCAGGAGGAATCCGCCACGCCCATCGCCGACAAGGCGGACTCCGAGGCCAACCGCACAGCCCAAGCCGAGGCCGAGGCGGACAAGCAGGCCGAGGTGCGGACCGAAAAGGACCTCCCCGAGGAATGGAAGGCGCTCAAGCGCAAGGAGGAGGAGCTGGCCGCCAAGGAGCGCACGCTCCAGGAGATGGAGGCGTCCATCAGGACCGAGGCGGCTCGGGTGGAAAAGATGCACGCCGAGATCAAATCCATGCTGGACGAGGCCAAGGAGATCAAGGACAAGCGCGTCAGGCAACTCGTGGACATGCTTTCCAACACCAAGGCCAAGAAGGCCGCCGAGATTTTGCAGACCATGGACGACGACCTGGCCGTCAAAGTCCTGTCGGGCATGCGCGGCCGCCAAGCGGGCGAAATCCTGTCCTTCGTGGACTCCAAAAAGGCCGCCAGGCTTTCCGAAGAGCTGACCAGGCTGCAAATTCCCTTCAGCGGTGACGCGCAGTAGGAACCGGGGGGAGGGCAGGCGACATTCGCCAAACACGTTGACACCCGCCCCCTATCCGGTGTGAACTAGCCGTCCGAATTTCATTCACGAAGGAGTATTTCGATGCGCAGCAAGAAGATGACCCAGGGATTGGAGAAGGCCCCGCACCGTTCGCTGATGTATGCGGCCGGTTGGTCCAGGGAAGAGATGGACAGGCCGCTCATCGGCGTATGCAACGCCCAGAACGAGATCATTCCCGGGCATGTGCATCTGGATACCATCGCCGAGGCGGTCAAGGCGGGCATCCGCATGGCGGGCGGCACGCCCATGGAGTTCCCGGCCATCGGCGTGTGCGACGGCCTGGCCATGAACCACGAGGGCATGCGGATGTCGCTGCCCAGCCGCGAGATCATCGCCGATTCCGTGGAGATCATGGCCACGGCGCACCCGTTCGACGCCATTGTCTGCATTCCCAACTGCGACAAGATCGTGCCCGGCATGCTCATGGCCATGCTCCGGCTGAACATCCCGGCGGTCATCGTGTCCGGCGGTCCCATGCTGTCCGGCCACAAGAAGACGTCCGACCTGATCACCGTGTTCGAGGGCGTGGGCAAGGTCAAGGCGGGGTTGATGACCGAGGAGGAGCTGGAGGAATACACGGCCGACGCGTGCCCCACCTGCGGCTCGTGCGCGGGCATGTTCACGGCCAATTCCATGAACTGTCTGTCCGAGTCCATCGGCCTGGCCCTGCCGGGCAACGGCACCATTCCGGCGGTCATGTCCGCCCGCATCCGGCTGGCCAAGCAGGCGGGCAGGCAGGTCATGGAGATGCTGGAGCGCGACATCCGGCCCCGCGACATCGTCACGGAAAAGGCCGTCCACAACGCCGTGACCATGGACATGGCGCTCGGCTGCTCCACCAACACCACGCTGCATCTGCCCGCCCTGTTTGCCGAGGCCGGGCTGGATCTGGACCTCAAGATGTTCAATGAAATTTCCATGAAGACGCCCAATCTGTGCAAGCTGGCGCCGGCCGGGCCGCACTACATGGAGGATCTGGAAGAGGCGGGCGGCATCCCCGGCGTCATGTCCGAGCTGGCCAAGCGCGACCTGCTCAACCTGGACGCCATGACCGTGACCGGCAAGACCCTGGGCGAGAATTTGAAGGACCTGGACGCGCACGTGACCGACAACAACATCGTCCGGCCCATCGACGATCCCTATTCCGAGGAGGGCGGCATCGCCATCCTGTACGGCAACATCGCGCCCGACGGATGCTGCGTGAAGCAATCCGCCGTGGCCCCGGAGATGATGCAAAACACGGGCACGGCCCGTGTGTTCAACTCCGAGGAGGAATCCGTGGAGGCCATCCTGGGCGGCAGGATCGTGCCCGGCGACATGGTCGTGGTGCTTTATGAAGGCCCCAAGGGCGGGCCGGGCATGCGCGAAATGCTCACCCCGACCTCGGCCATCTCCGGCATGGGACTCGGCGGTTCCGTGGCGCTCATCACCGACGGCCGGTTCTCCGGCGGCACGCGCGGCGCGGCCATCGGCCACATCTCGCCCGAGGCGGCGGCGGGCGGCCCGTGCGGCTTGATACGGGACGGCGACAAGATCGAGATCGACATCCCGGCCCGGTCCATCAACCTGCTGGTGGACGACGCGGAACTTGACGCGCGCCGCAAGGCCCACACGCCCCTGGTCAAGGAGATCAAGTCCCCCTTCCTGCGCCGCTACGCCAGGCTCGTGACCTCGGCCTCGCGCGGCGCGGTGTACGAGAAATAGCCTCCATCCCAAACGCATCGACGATGCCGGACAGGTCCATCCTGCCCGGCATTTTTGTTTATGGTCAGAAGCGGCATGCGCACGGGTGGGAAGGCGAAGCCGGCTGATCACCGCGAAGGACGGTTGCCCTGAAACGAGAAAGGCCCCCTTGAGGGGGCCTGGACTTTCTCGGTGCAAATAAAAGGAAGATGCTTTTCTTATAGCACGCGCCGTGCCAAACATTTTCCTCAACGCAAAATAAATTTTAAGTCGTGTAAAAACAACCTGTTGCAACGCATTTTTTTTGAGATCCCGAAGCTGTTTCGCCCACGGCGGGGTACAATTATTTTAACTTCCCCTGTAATCCGGGAGTGATGGACCAAATTTTTTAACCTCTCCACAGGTGACGGAGGCGACCCGCCGCAACAATACGCGTTTCGCCGCAGGCGACCCAAAAAGTTTAGGAAAGGAAAGGGGATGGGGGTTCGGAGGAAGGAGAGAGGGACAACCCATTTCAAGAGGTTTCCCTTTCCCCTTCACCCGGCCGCCGGAGGCGGCTATTTGAATTTTGCCATGGCGGCGGCCATGCCGTCGCGGCCGCGCAGGATGACCTCTTCGCTGACGCAGAAGGCGAGGCGGAAGTAGCCGGGGCGGCCGAAGCCCGCGCCGGGCACGGCCAGGACCTTTTCCTCGGTCAGGGCGGCGCAGAACTTGATGTCGTCGCCGCCGGGAGCCTTGGGGAAGAAGTAGAACGCGCCCTTGGGCATGGTGTACTCGTACCCGGAGTGATCCAGGATGGAGGCCATGGCCTTGCGCCGGGCGTCGTAGACCGAGGCGTCCACCGTGGCGCCGAGCACCTTGCCCAGCAGCTTTTGGGCCAGGGCCGGGGCGTTGACGAAGCCGAGGATGCGGTTGGCCAGGGTTATGCCGCCCACCAGGGCTTCCTTGCCGGGCATGGCCGGGTTGACGCAGGCGTAGCCGATGCGCTCGCCCGCCATGCTGAGGTTCTTGGAGAACGAGGAGCAGACCACGGAATATTCGTAGACGTCGAGCAGGCTCGGCACGGTGATGCCGTCAAAGGCCAGGAAGCGGTACGGTTCGTCGGCCAGGATGAAGATGGGACGCTTGCGGCCTTCGTTGTGTTTGCGGAGGATGTCGGCCAGCCCGTCCAGTTGCGCGCGGGAGTAGACCGCGCCGGTCGGGTTGTTGGGCGAGTTGATGAGCACCACGCGGGTGTTGTCCGTGATGGCCTTGTCCATGGCCTCCAGGTCCAGCTCGAAGGTCAGTTCCTTGGCAGGGACCGGCACCAGATGCGCGCCGTGGTTTTCGCAGTAGAATCCGTACTCCACGAAAAACGGGGCCGGGGTGATGACCTCGTCGCCGGGGCCGAGCACGGCCCGGAACATGGAGTTGAGCGCTCCGGCCGCGCCGCAGGTGATGACCAGACTGTCGGCGGGCACGTCCGCGCCCTGCTCGCGGCTGACCACCTCGGCCAGCTTCTCGCGCACGTCCGGGTAGCCGAAGTTGGGCATGTAGCCCATGAAGAACGGTTTGTCCGCGTCCCCGGCCAGTTCGACGAGCGCGTCCTTCACGGAGGCCGGCGGCGGCAGGTCCGGGTTGCCCAGGCTGAAGTCGCAGACCGCGTCCTCGCCGAACTGTTTTTTCAGGGCGATGCCCTCTTCGAACATCTTGCGGATCCACGAGGACCGCTCCATATACCCGGCTATCTGGTCGGAAATCAGTTGCATGAAAAACTCCTTGTGGTCAGTGGAAGCGCCACTGTACGGCAAAGGACAGGGGCGTGCAAGACAGGACGACCCCTTCCCCAATAAACCGCCAAGAGCGATTCGGACGCCACCGGCACCCGACAGCGGGTCACCCCACCACAGTCCCGAACAAGGCACCCCACCCGCGCACCAACGGTTTGCCGAGCAAGCGCCAAGGACGCACCGAGGCTTGGGAGAGTGGTGCAGCCATGCATTTTCTCGGCCGATACGCCCCGCAGCCGTATACCAATACGGCGAGGACGCGGATCGGCCGAAAAATGTGCGGATGCGCCGCTATCGCAAGCCGACTACTCAGTCAGGCCCTGCGGCCACACGTAATAGAAGCCCGCCTTGGGCGGCATGATGAAGCTCGCGTCCACGCCCAGCAGACTGAGCTTCGCCGGATCGGCCGTGTCCAAGGTGTTGTAGGGGTTGTCGTTGGGATAGGTGTCGCGGCGGTAGGTGACCACCCTGGCGTCCCCCGGCAAACCGGCCAGGGCGCGGGCTTTGGCAAAGGCGTCCTGCACGTAGCCCACCTGGTCGATCAGGCCGATGTCCAGGGCCTGGTTCGCGGTGAACACGCGGGCGGTCTTGACGGTTTCCATGCCTGTCGGGGAGATGGAGCGGTGCTTGGCCACCAGGGTGTGGAAGCGGGCCGCGAAGTCGTCGATGACGGCCTGGAACAGGGCTTTTTCTTCGGGCGTGGTGGCCCTGAACGGGGACCCCATGTCCTTGTCGCGCCCGGACTTGGAGACCTCCACGTCCACGCCGACCTTGTCCATGAGGCCGCCGAGCTTGGGCCGCAGGAATATCACGCCCACGGACCCGGTGATGGTGGTGGGGTGGGCCACGATCCAGTCGGCGGGCAGGGCCGCGTAATAGCCGCCGCTGGCGGCCACGTCGAACATGGCGGCCACGACCTTCTTGCCGGTCCGCTTCTTGAAGCCCATGAGCTCGTGATACAGGATGTCCGAGGCCGTGGTGGTGCCGCCGGGCGAGTCGATGGCCACGACCACGGCGGCCACCTTGTCGTCGTTTTCGGCGATACGCAGGGCGTTGACCAGCTCCTGGACCTGGCTCGGCCGGGCGCGGAGCATGCCCGTCCTGGGCTGGGAGGTCAGGAAGCCGCGCAGGTGGACGAGCGCCACCTTGCCCTCGCCCTTGCCGTCCACCACGAACTCCTTGAGGGGCTCGGTGGCCTGGGAGGCGAAAATCTTGATCTTGGGCGCGCAGCCGGGAAGCATCAGCAACAGGGCCAGCAGGGCCGGGACAAAACGAAACGGCATA
Source organism: Desulfovibrionaceae bacterium (assembly GCA_015709315.1). GTDB lineage: Bacteria > Desulfobacterota > Desulfovibrionia > Desulfovibrionales > Desulfovibrionaceae > Pseudodesulfovibrio. The sequence goes on along the minus strand of JACCQI010000020.1, from coordinate 28,057 downwards.
CGTATCCTCCGTGGATGGCGGTTCGACTGGCCGATCCTAACGGGCCGGGGGATTTTTGCCAAGGGGCGGGCGCGCGGCCGAATGTTGAGAAATACGAAGATGCGAAAAAATGGCGCGCAAGGCTATGGGATGAGCACGTAGCCCAGCCCGGCGGCCAGTTCGCCCAGGATCACGGCGCAGCCCAGGAAGTCGCCGTTGGCCCCGTTCACCTTCATGGCCAGTCGGAACAGGCCGAGCAGGATCAGGGAGGCGAGAATTATTCCGGCCAGGGCGGCTGCCGGGCCGACGAAATAGATTCCGGCGGCAAGGGCCATGATTGCGGTGGCCAGGGCCACGCCCAGGGTCGCGCCGTCCACGTAGAGCTTGCCCAGCCCGGGCCGGACGAGATGGCGCACGTGGTAGCCGAGCCAGACCGCTCCGGCCCGGCCGAGGGTGAACATCCAGATCACGGCGTCAAAGTCGCCGCGCACGACCATTTCGTGCAGCAGCACGACCTCGCCGCCCAGGGCCAGGATCAGGCCGACGACGCCGAACGCGCCGGACCGGCTGTCCTTGACCACCCGCCAGAACAACTCGGGGTCGGTATGGGCGGCCACCGCGTCGCAGACGTCGGCCAGCCCGTCCAGGTGCAGGCCGCGCGTCAGGTAGACCGAGAGCGCGGTCATGAGCCACGCCTGGATCCATGGGGCGTTGCCGAACAGGCCGAGCCAGAAGGGCAGGGCCACGGCCGCGCCGAGCAACGCGCCCACCGGGACCATATAGCGCATGCATTGGTTCATGGCCTCCGCGGGAATGACCCGGGCCGGAGCCAGCCGGGTCAGGAAGCCGAGAGTGTCGAAGAAGCGCCGCATGGTCTATCCCTCCCAGGCCAGCTCGATTTCATCGCCCATGGACAGGCCGAAGCGCTTGGCCGCGGACCGCTGGTTGACCGCGATTTCCAAAAATCCCTGGCTGCCTTCCAGCAGGCCGGGGTCGCCTTCGGGCATGTCCGCGTACCGCGTGGCGTAGGCGAGCGGGCCGCCGGAGGGCGAAACCATGGCAAGGTTTGAAGGCGTGCCCAGGCTGCCCGCCTCCAGGTTGAGCACGCAGTTGCCGAATCGGTCGATGTGCAGCACGTGGCAGCGCGCCCGGTCGTCCGAGATGTGCGGCTCGGACCAGTTGTGCGTGACCATGTCGGCGGGGTCCATCTCCTCGCCCAGGTTTTCGGGCCTGCCGCCCAGGGCGAACCAGGCGGCCAGCGGCGAGAACACGTCCCGGCCGTGGAAGGTGTGCGAAACCTTTTTGGGCGCGTCCACGGCCCGGGACAGGTCGAAGGCGCGCACCTCGGCCCAGGCGTTCTTGAGCGCCAGGCCGAGCAGCCCGTTGTCCGGGGCCACCAGCAGCCGGTCGCCGATCTGTGCGCCCACGATCTTGCGGCTGGTTCCCACGCCGGGATCGACCACGGCCAGGATGACGGCGTCCTCCGGGAAGTGGACATAGCTGGCGGCCAGGAAGAACCCGGCCTGGGCCACGTTGAACGGCTCCACGTTGTGGGAGATGTCCACCACCGGGCAGTGCGGGGCCTTTTTGGCGAGCACGGCCTTCATCTGGCCCACGTAGGGGTCGGTCAGGCCGAAGTCCGTGATCAGGCCGATGGTCCGGGGCTTGGTTGCCTTCTTTGCCGCAGTGAATATCATGTCAGTATACCTTCCTCGACGAGAAGCCCTGGCCCTGGACGTGGAAGCCCGAGCCCATGATGAGGAAGGCGTCGGGGTCGATGTTGTAGACCAGTTCCTCCAGTTCCTTGAGCTGGATGGAGGAGATCATGGTCAGCACGACCTTCTTGGGTTCTCCGGTGAAGCCGCCGTGGCCGTCGAGCAGGGTCGAACCCCGGTCGAGTTCGTTCAGGATGGCCGCGTTCACGGCCTCGTGGTGGTCGGTGATGACCATGACCATCTTGCGTTCGGAGAACATGCCCAGCACGTACTCGATGCCGAAGGCGATGACGAAGGTCATGGCGATGGAGTAGAACACGACGTGCATGTCCAGGTAGATGAAGCCGCCGAGGAAACCGATCATGTTGAACCACAGCTCGAACGAGCCCATGGACATGTTGAACTTCTCCTTGCAGATCACGGCCAGGATGTCGGCCCCGCCGGTGGAGCCGAGCGAGCGCAGGGCCACGCCCACGCCCGCACCGAGTAGTCCGCCGCCGATGATGACGGCCAGCCAGATGTCCTCGAAGTTGAGCGTCCACGGAATGACGTCGATGAACACGGACGAGATGACCATGCCGTAGAGCGAGTAGAAGAAGAACCGGCGGCTGACGAACACCCAGCCGAGTATGAACACGGGCAGGTTGAGCAGGAAATACCACTGGCCCGTGGTCAGCCCGCCGAAGGCGTAATAGCAGAGCAGGGCGATGCCCGACATGCCGCCCGTGAGCAGCCCGTGGGGCATGGCCACGGCTTTGACCGCAAAGGCGATGAGGAACGAGCCGATGGTCAGGAGCGCAAGGTTCCAGGGCACGCCGAAGGTCATGGCGCGAAGCGTTGTGTTTGTTTGAAAATTCATGCGTGTCTCCGCCCATGGTTCTAGCCGGTTTTGCAGGGCCTGAAAACCAAAATCGTGTTTCGGCGGGGGCGGGCGGCGACTTGCGCGCCGGGGAGAATCGGAGTAAACAGGCAAGCCCCCGTTTTTATTTCAGACTGAGAAAAGAGGAATTCGCATATGCATTTGACTGATTATATATCCGCAGAGGACCTGCGGGCGCTCCAGGAGGAGTTGTCCGAACGGTACGGCCTGAACGCCGACATCATGGACGCGGACGGCAAGCGGCTGTTCGGCACCACCTGGGGCAATGACCTGTGCATGGCCATCCGCGACGACGACAAGGGATTTGGCTCCATCTGCGTGCCCGCGGGCCAGATGTTCGCCCACCTGATGAAGCAGGGCAAGCCGTTCACCGAGGAGTGCGATGCGGGCATGATGCGCGTCTCGGTCCCGGTGGTGGTGGACGGCATGGTCATCGGGGCCGTCGGCGGCTGCGGCCTGGTCTCGTTCGAGGGCGAGGCCGATCCCTTTGCCATCGGCATGATGAGCGACATGGACGAATCCACCGCCGCGGATATGGCCAAGAAGCTCGAACCCGCTCCCGACGGCCGCACGGAGATGATCCAGGCATACATCAGGAAGCGCATCGAGGAGTTGCGGAAGTAGCTTCCGCTTTTCCCGGCAGATAAAAAACGGAAGCCGCCCCTGAGGGCGGCTTTTTCGTTCGGGTCCGGGTGGCGACCCCGCCTCCCGATTTAGGCCGCTGGGCGGGCGGGGCGTTGCCATGCCCCGTCGCCCCGCTTGACGGGCGTATCACGGCCCGGTCAGGTGGCGTTATGCGGTTTGATGCGGCCGAAAGTGATCATCGTCATACACCTCCGTTGGCGGTTCTTCCTATAAAATAAATAGCAATCGGCCGCCGGGAGTCAATGGGTCGGCACTGGCCGCAAAGGTTGATTGTGCATCATCCAACAGCTTGGATTTTTGGGAGATGATGCGCCCGCGGCGCGAGGATGGAAGAAGGAAGGCTCCGGCTTCCCTTTCGTCTTTTCCCCCCAATTCCGCAATGACGGCGGCATCCCTCCCGCTCTCAAGACCGCCGCCAGGAGCGACCATTTATTAGACAACCGGACCCAAATGCCTTACAAGACCCTTCCGGTTGTGGGTTCGGGGTCTTTTTTTGCGCGCCCAAGCCTGATATTACCTTGTTCATGCGAACAAGCGCCGTGCGCGGATGAGTATGATTAAAATAGAAAAAATAAGAAATTTCAGTATTATCGCCCATATCGACCATGGGAAGTCCACGCTGGCGGACCGCATTCTCGAGATCACCGGCATGGTCGGGGACCGCGATAAAAAGGACCAGTACCTCGACAAGATGGAACTGGAACGCGAACGCGGCATCACCATCAAGGCGCAGACCGTGCGTATTCCCTACACCGACACGGACGGCGAGAAGTACATTCTCAACCTCATCGACACGCCCGGACACGTGGACTTCTCCTACGAGGTGTCCCGGTCGCTGGCCTCCTGCGAGGGCGCGCTGCTGGTGGTGGACGCCACCCAGGGCGTGGAGGCGCAGACCCTGGCCAACGTCTACCTGGCCATGGACAACGACCTGGAAGTCATCCCGGTGCTGAACAAGATCGACCTGCCCAGCGCGGACCCGGAGCTGATTTCCAAGGAGATCGAGGACGTCATCGGGCTGGACTGCTCGGACCCGATCATGGTCTCGGCCAAGACCGGCAAGAACGTGGAGCGCGTGCTCGACGCCGTGGTCCACCTGCTGCCGCCGCCCGAGGGCGACCCGGACGCGCCGCTCAAGGCGCTCATCTTCGACTCCTGGTACGATTCCTACCAGGGCGTGGTGGTCCTGTTCCGCATCCTGGACGGCCGCATAAAGAAAGGCGACAGGATCAAGATTTTCTCTACGGGGAAAAATTTCGAAGTGACGCGGCTCGGCGCGTTCATGCCCGAGGCCGTGGACATCAAGGACATGGGGCCGGGCGAGGTCGGCTTTTTGTGCGCGTCCATGAAGGAACTGGGCGACGCGCCCGTGGGCGACACCGTCACGCTCGCCGACAATCCCACGCCCACGCCGTACCCCGGCTTCAAGCCGGTCAAGCCCATGGTCTTTTCCGGGCTGTACCCGGTGGAGCCGAGCGAATACGAGAATCTCAAGATGGCACTGGAAAAGCTCCAGCTCAACGACGCGGCCTTCAGCTACGAGCCGGAGACCTCCCAGGCGCTCGGCTTCGGTTTCCGCTGCGGCTTTTTGGGCCTGCTGCACATCGAGATCGTGCAGGAGCGGCTGGAACGCGAGTTCGAGGCCCGGCTCATCACCACGGCCCCGTCCGTCATCTACGAGGTGGAGACCGTGACCGGCGAGACACTGACCATCGACAACCCCTCCAAGCTGCCGGACCCGACCCGCATCCAGTCCATCCGCGAGCCGTTCGTACGCCTCGAGGTCCACGTGCCCAACGAGTTCGTGGGCGCGGTGCTCGCCCTGTGCGAGGAGAAGCGCGGCATCCAGAAGAATATGGCCTACCTGACCGAAAACCGGGTGGTCATCACCTACGAGATGCCGTTCGCCGAGGTCATGTACGACTTTTTCGACAAGCTCAAGTCGTCCACCAAGGGATACGCCTCGCTGGACTACGAGATCATCGACTACCGCGAGGCCGATCTGGTGCGGCTGGACATCCTGATCAACGGCGACCCCGTGGACGCGTTCTCCTGCATCGTTCACCGCGAGAACTCGGCGCGCATCGGCCGGTCGCTGGCGCTCAAGCTCAAGCGCTCCATCCCGCGCCAGATGTTCGAGGTGGTCATCCAGGCCGCCATCGGCAACAAGATCGTGGCCAAGGAGCGGAACGCCCCGTTCCGCAAGGACGTGACCGCCAAGTGCTACGGCGGCGACATCACCCGCAAACGCAAATTGCTGGAAAAGCAGAAAGAGGGTAAAAAGCGCATGCGCCGCATGGGCAACGTGGAAATCCCCCAGGAAGCGTTCCTCGCAGTACTCAAAGCAGACGAAGACTAATCGCCCGCACAGACTTAGGAAAAATAATGACTCAAAGTTCCCTCAAATCGTTCCGCGACACCATCGAGGCCGTGGTGGTGGCGCTGCTTCTGGCCTTCGTCATCCGCGCCTTCGTGGTCCAGGCTTTCAAGATTCCTTCGGGTTCCATGCTCGAAACCCTCCAGATCGGCGACCACCTGCTGGTGAGCAAGTTCGCCTACGACGTCCGGCTGCCGTCCGACATCTGGCTCGACACCACGGACGGCAAGGTGATCTACAAGACCGGCGATCCCGAGCGCGGCGACATCATCGTGTTCAAGTATCCCATGAACGAGAACCAGGACTTCATCAAGCGCGTCATCGGCCTGCCGGGCGAGACCCTCGAGATCCGCGACAAGGTGGTCTACATCGACGGCAAGCCCCTGGACGAGCCGTACGTCCAGCACAAGGACGCCAACCGCGTTCCGGGCCGCGACGACTTCGGCCCCTACACCGTGCCCGAGGGCGAATATTTCATGATGGGCGACAACCGCGAAGGCTCCCACGACTCCCGTTTCTGGGGTCCGGTCAAGCGCTCCAAGATCGTGGGCAAGGCGCTGATCATCTACTGGTCCTGGGCGTCGCTCACGGACATCCGTTTCAGCCGCATCGGCACCACCCTCAACTAAGGGCGGCGTGCAAGCCGATGTGAAAAGGCCGTCCTTCGGGGCGGCTTTTTTCTTGCCGAAAGGGACGGCGGGCGGTTCGGCTATCGCCCGATGTCCAGCTCGCGCTTCTTGGTGTAGATGAACCGGACCATCTCGTACTCGAAGGGCGAGCCGGTGGAATGGTAGAAAAAGGCGGTGTTGGCGCGCATGTCCAGCCCCCGGACGATCAGCTCGGTCATGTCCAGGGGGCTGTTGTCCTGGAATCCCAGGGTCTGGTAGATGTAGCCCATCTCCAGGTACATGAGCAGCGTGTCGCCGCCGAATCCGGCGGTGTCGCGCAGGTTGGACGGCCCCAGCACCGGCATGACGAAATAGGGGCCGGAGTCGAATCCCCAGACGCCCAGGGTCTGGCCCACGTCTTCCTGCCGGCGCGCCAGCTTGGGGTTGTTGGATGCCAGGTCGCATACGCCCGCCACGCCGAAGGTGGAGTTGATGAGGAAACGTGCGAAGGTGATGGCCGCCTTTTTCATCTTGAGCTGGAGCAGGCAGTTCAGGAAGACCGGCACCTCGCCGAGGTTGTTCAGCGCATTGGACACGCCGGTCCGCACCGGGGCCGGAACGAACGCCCGGTACACGTTGGCCGCCGGGTACATGACGTACTTGTCCAGGGTGGCGTTGATCTCGTACAGCTCGCGGTTGACGGGTTCCCACGGGTCCCGCACGCTCAGGAAACGCAGGGCCGGGGAGTCGTCCTCGGGCCAACGGTGCAGAGGGGCCTTGAATCCCTCGGGGTCGGCTCCCGTGCCGGGCGCGGTCACGTCCACCACCTTGGGCGCGCAGCCCACGGCCAGTACGGCCAGCATGAACAGGGACAGGAGCTTCCGGGTCATGGCCGCACCGCCTCGAAAAGGGCCTGGACAAAGGCCGGATACATGAGATTGCCGCAGTGCCCGCCGTGGTCGAAAAAGCGCGCCCTTGCGCCCAGGACCTCGGCCAGGAAGGCCACGTCCCCGTCGTCCAGGATGACGTCGTCCCGGTTGCCGACCATCCTGACTTTTTCCTCGTTTTCGAGAAAGGGGCGGATGGCCTCCAGGCTGGAGAGCCGGACCACCTCTTCGCGGGTGGTTTGGGGATTTTGGTATTGCAGGTAGGGCAGCAGGTACTCGTCCAGGTAGTGGTTGAAGCTGATGTTGAACGCCTGCTGGGCGTAGGGCAGGAGCGGGTCGTCGGTCCGCAGGGGGTAGTCGTCCGGCGGGACCAGATAGCCCGCCCGGAGGCAGACGTCGGACGTGAAGATCATGGACGCGGACGAGATGCGGAAGGCGGCCCCGATGAGCGCCTTGAAGTCCTGCTTTTCCAGCCCGATTTCCTTGATCATCCGAAACAGGAAGTCGTCGTCCAGGTCCGTGACGTCGGCGTTCAGGTAGTAGTCTGAAAAGCGGTCGAGGTAGTCCTGGATACGCTCGTGGACCGTCATCCGGCCCAGATTCCTGCCGGTCAGCCAGGAGTCCAGCCGGGTCACGGACCGGATGAGCGACACCGGCGGGTTGATCATGACCACGTGCGAAAAGCCGAACTCCCCGGTCCGCTTGTCGCGTTCGGCCAGGAAGGCGGCGTGCAGCCCGCCCAGGCTGTACCCGGCCACGGCGTACCCGGTGATGGAACACTCCTTGGCCAGCTCCTCGCGGACCCACCCCATGACCCGGTTCAGGTCGGCCACGTCGTTGGGCACGAAGCCGGGCACCCGGCTGTCGGACGCGGCGGCCACGAAGTTCATGTGCGTGGGCGAGGACAGGGCGGCCACGTGGTATCCCGCCTCGTGAAAGACCTGGGTCAGGAAGATCATCTTGGCCGAGTTGTGCTCCGCGCCCGTGCCCGCGATGAGGAAGAGAAGCGGGGCCGGGCCGTCCTGCAGGGCGGTGGAGAAGAACATGTCGCGGCTGTAGGAGAAGACCTGCGGCACCCGGCGGTCCTCGATGCGGATGGCCCTGACCTCGGGGCGCACCGGGGCCTTGAACGCATACCGCATGTCCGCGGGCGTGCCGAAGACCGTGGCCTGGTACGGATCGTCAAAGGGGTAGGGCGCTTCGGCCGCGGCCAAGAGGGCCGGGGGCAGGAGCAGCAGGGCAAGGGTCAAGAGGAGTGTTGCGCGCATTGTTTTTAGTGGCCCCGGTCCGTTGTCGCCGGAGCGGCACATCTATCTAACCCGATGCCCGCCGGAAGACAATGCATCGGGCAAGGCTCTGGCCATTCTTTGTCCCGCGCAGGTCTATTTCAGGCCCGTGAGCTGGTAGACGCCCACCTTTCTCCGCGATCCGAAGCCGCTGCCCGAGGAGAAGTAGACCTTGGCGAAGAGCGGTTCGCGGCTGTTGGCCGGGTTCCATTCCCCGGCGGCCACGGCCAGGGGCCACCGGCCTTCGATCAGGCCGGGCGCGCAGTCCCTGGCGTAACCGGTAGAGGAGGTCCGGGAGGCGGATATGGCTATGCTCAGCCTTGAGTCGGCGCTGACCTTGTCCTTGCCCAGCGCGTAGATGGCGAATTCCTGCTTGCCCGCCCCGGCCAACTCGGCCGGGGACAGTCCCTTTGCGGCCAGGAAGTCCACCAACTCGCCGTACGTGGCCATGGGTTCCCTGGGCACGTCCCGCATGGGCACGACGGTGACGGCCACGCGCGGCCGCTCGGGGCTGCGGTGGTCGAGGCGGAGCTGCCGTATGACGAAGTATTCTCCCTTGACGGCGTACTCGGCGCGGAACAGGAGGAGGAATCGCCGATCCATGGGGTCGGTGTACTCGATCTCCCCGGCCACCACGCCCGGAGTTTCGGCCTCGGCCGGGGTGAAGGCGAACAGCTCGGCCCCGGTGTAGTTGAATCCCTCCAGGCCCAGCTGGATCTCGGGGGAGAGATCGGTGCCGGGCGGGAACAGGACCGTGCCCGACTGTTCCAGCGGCACGGTGATGGCCTGGGCGGCCACGGCCGAGGTAATGGTCGCGGCCGCGTAGGGCATGTCCTCGAAGCGCGTGGTCAGCGGCTCGAAATCCTTTCGGGAGCCGCCGCTCAGGGCGCTGATGCAGCCGGAAAGCAGGACCAGCGCCGCCAGCGCGGGGAGCAGTTTCTTCCATTGCATGGTCATGACGGTGTCTCCTCAGGGGCGCCAGGGGGCCAGGTTGGGCAGGTTCTTGGCCTTGTAGCCGTTCTTGGTGCGCACCATCCCCTGGGGTACGGGTATGTGGGGCACGGGCAGCGGCGCCGGGGGCGGCAGGTGCGCGTTGGTGAACGCGGCGACCCTCGACCGCGCGCCCGCGTTGACCGATTTCCTTCCCCTGGTGTGGAACACGATGAAGGTCTGCGGTTGGGGCGCGTTCAGGGCCATGTCCACGGCCATGTGGGCTACGTGCCAGCCGCCCTTGGAGCGGGTCGTGCCCAGTTGTCCGTTCAGGGAAAGTTCCCATCTGGCACCGTCCATGAGCCGGTCCATGCAGAAGCAGAGCACGTCGTACCTGCGGACCGGCATTGCCCGGCCGAAGGGCGCGACCGGCTCCCTGTTCTGCCGCGCCCAGCGCAGCAGTTCGTCCGGCGGCAGGGTCTTGAGCATGGAGGGCGAAAGCGGCCCCGCGGGGACGAAGTATATTTCCGCCCTGGGCGTCAGCGGTTCGAACGGGGTGATGGTCCGGCCTTTCACATGATAGCGGCCGTTCCCTTTGGCCGCGTACCGGATGTCGAAGCCGTAGTAGGCGGCCCGGCCCAGCGCGTTGCCGTAGTACAGGTTGCCGGTCAGCCGGTCCTCGCCGTATCGGATCAGGGCCACCTTTTCCAGGTGCGCGTCGTTGGTCTTGAGAAATCCGCTGATCCTGGGCCTGGCGGCAAAGGAGACGATGAGCGGCGAATCGCCGGGCGCGTCCCCGGCCATCCGCATGCCCACGGCCGCGGGGATGAGGTGCCCCCTGAGGAGCGCCTGGTCCGAGAGCGGCCCCTGGGCGGCCGCCGGAGCGGCCAGGAACAGGAAAAGGATCAGCAGGGCCGTGAATCCCGGCAGGCTTGAGCGATGCGTGGTATCGTACATGATGGTTCTCCCGGCGTTATTTCCCGGTGATCTTGTCTTCGGCCTTGGCGGCGGCCTCCTGGGTGAGGCTGTCCACCACCGGGGAGGACAGCGCGTCCAGGGCCTGGGCGGTCTTGCCGCCGTAAGCCTTGACGCCCGCCTTGATGGCCCCCCGCACCCCGGAGGATGCCGTGGCCGACCGGCCGCCCCGGCCGCCGCCCGCCGCCGTGTTGATGCCGACGTTGATGGCCACGCCCGGCCAGCCCAGGGGGCCGGTGAACACGTTGACCGAGATTCCGGCGACCGTGTCCCGGATCTCGGTCATGTTTTCATTGGCCTGCTGCAACTGCTGCCTCACCCGGGTCCGGTTGTTCCTCACGGTGGCGTTGAACCGCTCGACCTGCTGCTGGGCGCAGTGCTCCCAGGAGCGGCGTATGGCCGGATCGGTCTGTTGCTGGATCATGGCGTTGAACTGGCGGATGTACTTGATCTGCTGCCGTTCGCGCGGGGTGTAGGAGTTGACGAGATTGTCCCTGTCCTCGGGCGGCAGGGTGGCGAGCCAGGCGTTCACTTCCATGCGGACCTCCCGATCCGTCTGGTCCGGCGGCGGTCCGGGCATCATGGGGATGTGCGGGTCGATGGTCTGAATCTGGACGTCCTCGGGTGGCGGATTGTCTTGTCTGTCGCGCGCATCCTGGTCCATGGCGATGATGTCCTCCAGGCTCGGGGACGAACCCGTGGACTTGTCCGGGTCTTCGGTTTCCCCGTCAGTCCCTCGCTCCGTGGGGTCGGACGTGTCCGAGTCGTCCACGGGGATCCCCACCGCAGGAAGGCTCGTGGGCTGGGATTCGGGCTCGGTGGAGATCAGCACGCCGAACCCGGCGGGGAGGGTCGTCTGCGGCTCGCTCCAGTTGAGCCACGACGAGATGATCGGGTCGAATCCCGGCGGGCGGGTGCTGGATTCGTCGGTCGCCTCGGACGGGCCGTCGCCGCCGTTCCCGTAGGCCCAGGCCGAAACCGGAAAGGCCAGGCAGGCGGCCGCGAGGAAAAGAACGATGCGGCAGGCTTGAAGTCGTTGTGTCATCCCGTGCCTCCTGTTGCTGGAGCGCATGTTTGTTCAGATGCTTGGATGCGGGGTTGTCTTCTTATATCATAAACCGCATTTCGTATCCACCGCAGGGGGTAAATGGGCGTTTACCCGTAACCGCCCTTATCCGTTTTGAAAGTGGACAGGGGCGACCATTAAGGGTATTGAATAAAAAGTCTCAATTTTTTCTAGACTTCCATTCCCGTACGGCGGTTCCATGGACAAGCAATCACTCTTTGCGGGCATCCCCGACATCCTGGACGAGCAGCGTTTCGCCCACGGGGGGAACGTGCGGCGGCTGGCCGAGCTGGCCGGATGCGCGCCCGAGGAAATCCTCGATTTTTCGGCCAACGTGAACCCGCTGGGGCCGCCGCCGTGGCTCGGCCAGGTGGTGGGCCAGGCGCTCCGGTTCGTGGACGCCTACCCGGACCCCGAGAGTCACGACCTGGTCATGGCCGCCAGCGAGAAATACAAGGTGTGGCCCTCTCAGGTGGTGGCGGGCAACGGGGCGTCCGAGCTGATTTTCGCCATTGCGGGCATGGGCGGCTTCCGCCAGGCCGTGATCCCGTCGCCCACCTACGTGGACTATGCCCGTGCGTGCAGGGCGCACCGGCTGGAAGTGATCGAGATGGGCATGACCGAGGGCTTCAAGGTTGATTTCCCGGCCATGGTGCCGTTGTTGCGCGCCCCTTCCCTGGTTTTTTTGTGCAGTCCCAACAACCCGACCGGCACGCTCGTGTCCCCGGCCGAGGTCCGCGAGGCCGCGTCCCTGTTTCCCCAGTCCGTTTTCGTGGTGGACGAGTCCTTTGCCGAGTTCCTGCCCGAGGACGTGGACCGGCTGGTGCGCGACCGGCCGTCCAACGTCGTCACCGTGCTTTCCCTGACCAAGTTCTACGCCATCCCCGGCATCCGGCTGGGCCTGGCCTTTGCCGACCCGGACGTGATCCTGCGTATCCGGCGGAACATGCCCGCCTGGTCCGTGAACACCCTGGCCCAAAAGGTGGGCGCGCGCTGTTTGCGCGACGCGAAGTATGGGGGCCGCACCCGCGAGCGCACCGGGCTTTTGCGCGACGCCCTGGCCGCGGGCCTGCGGCAGGTGCCGGGCATCAAGGTCTTTCCGGGCGCGGCCAACTATCTCCTGTGCCGCATGGACCGCGTGGGTCAGGACGCCGTCTGGCTCAGGGACCGACTGCTGGCCGAGCACCGGATCGCCATCCGGCTGTGCGGCAACTATACCGGCCTGGACGACAACTGGTTCCGGGTGGCCGTGCGCGGCAAGGACGCCAACGAGCGGCTTATCCGGGCCATGGAGGCGGTCTCGGGCACGGCACGCGGGCCGGTGGTCAAGCGGGCCAAGCGCACCCCGGCGCTCATGATCCAGGGCACCAGCTCCAACGCGGGCAAGTCCGTGCTGGCGGCCGCGTTCTGCCGCATCCTGCTTCAGGACGGCTATGCCGTGGCCCCGTTCAAGGCGCAGAACATGTCGCTCAACTCCTTCGTCACGGACCAGGGCGGCGAGATGGGACGCGCCCAGGTGACCCAGGCCATGGCCTGCCGCCTCAAGCCGGACGTGCGCATGAATCCGGTGCTGCTCAAGCCCGGCTCGGACACCGGCTCCCAGGTCATCGTCATGGGCAGGCCCGTGGGCAACATGCGCGTGCGCGAGTATGTGGAGTACAAGCCGCGCGCCTGGGAGGCGGTCAAGGCGGCCTACGACTCGCTGGCCAACGAGCACGACGTCATGGTGCTCGAAGGCGCGGGCAGCCCGGCCGAGGTGAACCTCAAGCACCACGACATCGTGAACATGGCCATGGCCCGGTACGCCGGGGCGCGGGTGCTGCTCACCGGGGACATCGACCGTGGCGGCGTGTTCGCCTCCATCGTGGGCACCATGAATCTGCTCACGCCCGCCGAGCGCGACCGGGTGGACGGGTTCGTCATCAACCGCTTTAGGGGCGACGCCTCGCTGCTCGACCCGGCCTTCGGCCAGATGTTCGAGCACACGGGCAAGCCCGTGCTCGGCACCGTGCCCTACATCCATTCCCTGGGGCTGCCCGAGGAGGACTCCGTGTCCTTCAAGGACGGGTTCCGGCCCGAGGGGGACAAGTTCGCGGGCGACCAGTGCGTGGACATCGTGGTCCTGGATCTGCCGCGCATCTCGAATTTCAACGACATCGACCCGCTGTACGCCGAGCCGGACGTGAAAGTCCGCGTAGTGGCGGACGCCCGGGACGTGGGCGCGCCCGACGCGGTGATCATTCCCGGCTCCAAGTCCACGGTGCCGGACATGAAGGCGCTCAAGGGCACGGGCATGGCCGCGGTCTTGCGCGAATTGGCGGGCGAAGGCTGCCGGACCCGCATCGTGGGCATCTGCGGCGGGTTCCAGATGCTCGGCGAGACCGTGGACGATCCCTATGGCCTGGAGTCGGAGACCACCCGCGTGGAGGGATTCGGGCTGCTGCCCGTGCTGACCACCCTGGCCCCGGAAAAGACGCTCACCCGCACCTTCGGCACCCACTGTGCCTCCGGCCACCCGGTCCACGGCTACGAGATACACCACGGCCGGACCACGCCGCTGTCCGACGGCCTGCGCCCGGCCCTGCGCGACAACGCGGGCGAGCCGCTGGGCTACATGCGCGCGGACGGCCGGGTCATGGGCACCTACCTGCACGGGCTGTTCGATTCGGATTGGTTCCGCCGCTGGTTCATCGACCAGCTTCGCATGGACAAGGGCCTTTCCCCGCTGGGGGAGATCCAGACCGCGTTCGACATGGAGGACGCCCTGGACCACCTGGCGGGCGTGGTGCGCGAGGCCGTGGACATGGATGCGGTCTACCGGGCGCTCGGCCTGTCGGGCTGCTGCGCCCAGGCCAGCCTCTTCTGCCGCATGGGCGGCTAAAGGCGGGTTCTCAACTCTTCACCTGGTCGGCGGAGGTGCAGCGGTTTTTGCCTTTCTCCTTGGACACGTACATGGCCTCGTCCGCGCCCTGGACCAGCGCGTCCTCGGACGTTGCGTGGTCCGGGTAGACCGCCACGCCTATGCTCGCGCCGATGGTCACGGTGGCCCGCTCCAGCTTGAACGGGCGGCTCAGTTCCCCGACGATCTTCCTGCCCACCCCGGAGGCGGCCCCGGTGTGCTCGATTTCCGCCAGGATGACGGCGAATTCGTCGCCGCCCAGCCGGGCCACGGTGTCCGACTGGCGGACCATGCCCGTCAGCCGCTTCCCCACCTGCACGAGCAGGGCGTCGCCGGCCTCGTGGCCGTATGTGTCGTTGACCGCCTTGAATCCGTCCAGGTCGATGTAGAGGAGGGCGAGCCGCCGCTTGTGCCGTTTGGCCATGGACATGCCTGCGCATAGGCGGTCGAAGAAGAGCTTGCGGTTGGCCAGCCCTGTCAGGGTATCGTACAAGGCCCACTCGACCAGCTGGGCCTGGTACTCGCGGCGGCGGGTGATGGCCACGGCCAGGTGCGCGCCGCCGCCGAGCATGAAAATGAGTAGCGCGGAGCTTCCGGCCAGGATCTCGAATATCAGCTTCCGAGTGTCGGCTTTTATGATTTTCCCGGGAACGTGGGATACCAGCACCCAGAAAAACAGTGACGGCTCGACCTCCGCCGAGATGTGGCCCGGGGCTATCGAGTAGCGGGAGATACGGTCCTCCGTTATGGGGTTGATGACGGCGGCGGTGTACAAGCCGTTTTTGCTGGTGAACTGACTCATGCTCGATTCGCGCAGTCGTTTCCATTCTTTCGGAAAGTCCCGCGAAAATGTTTCCTGGCCCAGGCCGGGATACATGAATCCCCATTCCCTGTCTTTCTCCGGGCCGAGCAGCCAGTAGCCGTGGTGGTTGAGCAGAGCGACGTCTCCCAGGGAGTTTTCTCCGGAAGTGGCGATTCGATCGAGCATGCCGGATGCGTTGTAGTTGATCATCACGATGCCCTTCTTGTGCCCGACGCTGTCGAACAGCGGCAGGGCGAACCGGATCACGGGTTTCAGCGGCGTTTCGATGATGTCGTGCTCCACGTTGAGGTCCATCGGAGACATGTAGATGTGGCCTTCGTCGAGGTCGATGGCGCTGATGAAGTAGTAGCGTCTCCCCTTGTTCTGGAGCCGGTCTTCGGGTACGGCCACGGCCCGGCCGTCCAGGTTGTTGATGCGGACCACCTCCATGCCGGTTTCGTCCAGGCAGCGGATCTGGTCGTATTTCTGCTTGAGGTTCGCCATGTGCATGAATTCGTTTTGCACGCCCTTGAGCAGATGGGGGTCGCCGGTGTCGAGGAAAAGCCGCAACTCGTTCAGCCCGGCAAGGAAGCGGATGTCGTCGATGACGTTGTCGAATTCGTGCCGGATGGCGGTGGCCTCGCGCTCGACGATGCGGGATTCCCCGGCTTCCAGCCCGGCGATGAACTCGTTATGGCCCGAGAAATAGAAGAAGGCCGCCGAACCGCCCAGGAACACGCCGATGGCGGCGAGGATTATGAGAAACAGCGGAACGGCTTTTTTGAATATTTCGTAACTGCTCTTTTTCATGACCTTTGTGGTTTGCTTTGAGCGGACGTTTTCCGGGCGGGACAACGGATCGCCATGCCGATATTGCCCCATATATTTTTAGGGCATCGACCGGATAAAGGCAAATGAATCGTCCGCTTTGTGCGGTCGAATCGGGACCGGCAATCGATTTTTTGTATCCAAACAATTGTTTGAGTATTGACTTGTGCATGGAAAACGGTTTTTTAGGTGAACCGCACACCGCCGACCGCTTGCGGATGAAATTGCGCCGTTCAATGAAAACGTGTATCCATCCGAAAGCAATGCATGCCATACGGCTTCAACCGGCAGTGCCCCAGCGGCCGCTTCAAGGAGGAAAACATGTACGTGGGACTGAAAATGCTTCGCGACTTCGTCAAGGTCACCCCGCAGACCCTGGTCAAGGACGCCCAGAAACAGCTTGAGGAAAACAAGCTCTGGATGCTCCTGGTGGTGGACGAGGACGGCAAGCTGCTCGGTTACGTGCGCAAGGAGGACATCTTTGCCGCGCTCCCGTCCATCATGACCTCCCTGGAGAAACACGAGATCAATTACCTGATGAGCAAGCTGACGGTGGAGAAGATCTACCGCACCGACATCAAGACCGTGGCGCCCGAGACCGAGATCGAGGGCGCGGCGGACATGATGTTCGAGATGGACCTGGCCGGACTGGCCGTGGTCGGCGAGGACGGCGAGCTTATCGGATACATCAATCGGAACGTCATGCTCGACGTGCTTGCCGAGGAGATGGGGTATCGTGAGGGCGGCTCCCGCCTGACCATCGAGGTTGAAGACCGTTCCGGCGTGCTCTATGAGGTCGCCGGCGTCATCGCCAACATGAAGATGTCCATCATCTCCACCGGCACCTTCTTTTTCAACGGACGCCGCGTGGTCGTCGTCCGAGTAGATACCGAAGACCCGTCCGCAGTGGAGGCAGCTCTCACGGACCGGGGCTACAAACTGGTCGCTCCCGAAGACTTCAAGGGAGAGTGGACCTAAGGGCCGCTCAGCCTTCCGGCAGCATACGGACCGGCATCGGTGTTTCGGATTCACCGGCCGGCCATGCACACGTCGTTTGAGACGGGCGTGCTCTCAGCACATAATTTAGGATATGGCCTATCTCGACGTCTGTGACGTAACACTCACGTTCAAGGGCATTGCCGCCCTGATGGGGGTGTCCTTCACCGTTGAACAGGGGACCATAGCGTCCCTCATCGGTCCCAACGGTGCCGGAAAGACCTCCATGCTCAACTGTATCAGCGGCCGCTACATCCCCGACGGCGGGGCGCGGGGGCCGTGCAGCATCTCCCTCGACGGCGAGTGCCTGCTCTCGCTTCCGGCGCACAAGCGCACGGAGCTGGGGCTTTCGCGCACTTTCCAGAACATCGCCCTGTTCAAGGGTTTGTCCGTGCTCGACAACCTGATGGTCGGCCGCCACGGCCGGATCAACTACGGGTTGCTCTCCTCCATCATGTACTGGGGCAAGACGATACGCGCCGAGGAGCGGCATCGACGCCGCGTGGAAGATGTCATCGATTTCCTCAACCTTTCGCCCTACCGGCACCAGCACGCGGGACGCCTTCCCTACGGGGTGCGCAAAAGGGTGGAACTTGGCCGAGCACTGGCCGCCGAACCCAAGCTCATCCTCCTGGACGAGCCCATGGCGGGCATGAACCTCGAAGAGACCGAGGACATGGCCCGGTATATCCTCGACATTGCCGAAGAATGGGGCGTCACCGTCCTGTTGGTGGAGCACGACATGGGAGTTGTCATGGACATCTCCGACAAGGTCGTGGTCATCGACTTCGGCCAGAAGATCGCCGAGGGCACGCCGGACGAGGTGCAGGCGAACAAGGACGTCATCGCCGCCTACCTGGGCACGGAAGACGCGGCGTTTGCAGGACGATAAGGAGATTATGCAAGGAAGGCCCGGCGACCCGCCGAGATAAAAATAAAGGAAATTTCATGGCAAAACCATACAAGACCACGTTGCCCCGGCTGCTCGTCAGGCAGGCCCGGGAGCGCGCCCGCAAGACCGCCCTGCGCGAAAAGGAATGGGGCGTCTGGCAGGCCGTGTCCTGGCAGGACAGCCTGCGGGTCACCGCCGAGTTCGCCTGCGGGCTGGAGGCCCTGGGCATGGGCCGGGGCGACATCGTCATCCTCATCGGCGACAACCGCCCGGAATGGATCTGGGCCGAACTCGCCATCCAGGGCCTGGGCGGCATGGCGCTCGGCCTGTACCAGGACTCCCCGGCCGAGGAAATCCGGTACATCTTCGATCTTTCCGAGTGCCGTCTGGTCGTGGCCGAGGACCAGGAGCAGGTGGACAAGATGCTCTCCTTCAGGGAGGGGCTGCCCCACCTCGAACACATCGTCTACCACGACCCCAAGGGGCTGGCCGCCTACGAGAAGACCGTGAAGGGGCTCAAGGACTTCAAGGCCGTCCGGCGGCTGGGGCGCGAGTCCCGGTCCGACTGCGTGGCCCATTTCAGGAGCCGCATGGCCGACGTCAAGCCCGACGATCCCTGCCTTATCGCCACCACCTCGGGCACCACGGGCCGCCCCAAGCTGGCCATGCTCTCCCACAAGAACCTGCTCTCCATGGCCCACAACCTGGGCCTGTACGACCCCAAGTCCGCGCGCGACGAGTTCGTCTCCTTCCTGCCGCTGGCCTGGATGGGCGAGCAGATGATGGCCGTGGCCTCGGCCCTGCTCTTCGGCTTCTGCGTCAACTTCCCGGAGACCCCGGACACGGCCTCGGCCGATTCCCGCGAGATCGGCCCGCACTTCATCTTTTCCCCGCCGCGCGTGTACGAGTCCATCGCGGCCAAGGTCCAGGGCGACATCATGGAGACCACGCCCCTGAAGCGGTTCCTCTACAACCGGCTGCTGCCCGTCGGCTACGAGTACGTGGACACGCTGTTCGCGGGCGAAAAACCCTCGGCATGGCTCCGGTTCAAGTACTTCCTGGCCGATCAGGGACTGTTCCGCGCCCTGCGCGACCGGCTGGGGTTCACCCGCATGCGGAGCGCCACCACCGGCGGCGCGGCGCTCGGGCCGGACATCTTCCGCTTCTTCCACGCGCTCGGCGTGAACCTGAAGCAGATCTACGGCCAGACCGAGATCGCGGGCATCTCCTGCATCCACAAGGAAGGGGAGGTGGACTTCACCTCCGTGGGCGCGCCCATCCCCGAGACCGAGGTGGCGATCACCGAGGAGGGCGAGATCATCTCCCGGTCCCCGGCGGTCTTTATCGGCTACTACAAGAACGAGGAGGCCACCCGCGAGACCGTCACCGGGGACGGCTGGCTGCTCTCGGGCGACGCGGGCTATTTCGACGACAACGGGCGGCTGGTGGTCATCGACCGCCTGAAGGACGTCATGCACCTGAGGGACGGCACACAATTCTCGCCCCAGTTCCTGGAGAACAAGATCAAGTTCTCCCCGTTCCTGCGCGAGTCCGTGGTGCTCGGCGGCGGGCGCGACTATGTGGCCGCCATCCTGTGCATCGACATGGCCATCGTGGGCCACTGGGCCGAGTCCAACATGATCACCTACACCACCTATCAGGACCTGGCCGCCAAGGACGAGGTCTACGATCTGATACGCGGCGAAGTGGCCAAAACCAACGCGGGCCTGCCCGAGGAGACGCGCATCAGGCGCTTCTGTCTGCTCTACAAGGAGCTGGACCCGGACGACGGCGAGCTGACCCGCACCCGCAAGGTCCGGCGCGCGACCATCAACGAACGCTACGGCGCGCTCATCGAGGCGCTCTACACCGACGCCTGCGCCATGAATCTGGAAACCGAAATCACCTACCAGGACGGCCGGGTGCGCGAGATGTGCGGCAATATCCGCATCGAGGACATGGAGGCGTAAGTGGAATATTATCTCCAACTGATAGTCAACGGGCTGGTGGTGGGCTCCATCTACTCCCTGGTGGCGCTCGGGTTCGTGATCATCTACAAGGCCACCAAGGTGGTGAACTTCGCCCAGGGCGAGATGGTCATGGTCGGCGCGTACATCTGCTTCGCCCTGACCGTGCAGTTCAACATCCCGTTCATCTGGGCGTTCCTGATCACGCTCGGCTTCTCGGTCCTGCTCGGCCTGGCCATCGAGCGCATGGTGCTCAGGCCGCTCATCGGCGAGGAGCACATCTCGGTCATCATGGTCACCGTGGGCATGAGTTCGGTGCTCAAGTCCCTGGTCCAGCTCTGCTGGGGCACCCAGATCAAGGTCTACCCGCAGGTGCTGCCCACCGAGCCGGTCATGATCGCCGGGCTGCCCGTGGCCCCGGTGTACATCGCGGCCTTCATCCTGTCCGTGATCCTGTTCGCCGTGTTCTCGGTCTTCTTCAAGTATTCGCGGACCGGCGTGGCCATGCGGGCCACGGCCTTCGACCAGCAGGCCGCCCAATCCATGGGCATCGGCATCAAGAATATCTTCGCCATGAGTTGGTGCATCGCCTGCATCGTGTCCGCCGTGGGCGGCGTGATCCTGGGCAACATCAACGGCATCAATTCGCACATCGGGCACCTGGGCCTGAAAGTCTTCCCGGCGGTCATCCTGGGCGGCCTGGATTCCCTGCTCGGCGCGGCGCTCGGCGGGCTGATCATCGGCGTGCTGGAAAACGTCTGCGACGGCGCGGCCCGGCAGTTCTTCAACCTGGGAGGGTTCAGGGAGGTCGCGGCCTTCATCATCCTGGTGGTCATCCTGATGATCAAGCCCTACGGCCTGTTCGGAACCAAAGAGATCGAGAGGGTGTAGCCATGCAGGGCAAATGCGGACTCTTCTTCACCTCCTATCGCGGCGAGGCCCAAATCTTCCAGTCCGGCTTCCAGAAGCTCATGGTCGGCCTGTTCGCGGCGGTCCTGATCGCGGTCCCGCTGGGCCTGGACAACTACCTGGTCTCGGTCATGAACCTGATCTTCATCGCGGTCATCGGCGCGGTGTCGCTCAACCTGCTGACCGGCGCGTGCGGCCAGATATCGCTCGGCCACGGCGCGTTCATCGGCGTGGGCGCGTTCGCCGCGGGCCAGTGCTCCCTGCACGGCGTGCCGTTTCCCCTGGCCATCCTGTCGGGCGGCCTGGTCACGGCCCTTGTGGGCATGGTCTTCGGCGTGCCGTCGCTCAGGCTCAAGGGCATCTACCTGGCCATCGCCACCCTGGCCGCGCAACTGGTGCTGGAATTCGTCTTCCTGCACGGCGGCGAGGTCACGGGCGGCTCCAACGGCCTGCTGCTCGACCCGCCGCAGATGTTCGGCTTCTCCTTCGATTCCGAGATTCGGATGTACTACCTGCTGTTCGCGTTCGCGGCCCTGAGCCTGCTCATGGTGTCCAACATCATGCGGAGCAAGTACGGCCGCGCCTTCGTGTCCATCCGCGACTTCTACCTGTCCGCCGAGATCAACGGGGTGAACCTGTTCTGGTACAAGATCATCGCCTTCGGCGTCAGCTCGTTCCTGGCGGGCGTGGCGGGCGGCCTGTGGGGCCACTACACCGGCTACATCTCGGGCGAGCAGTTCAACATCGGGCTGTCCATCACCTATCTGGCCATGGTCGTCATCGGCGGCCTCGGCTCGGTCCTCGGGTCCGTGTTCGGGGCCGTGTTCCTGACCGTGCTGCCCGAGGTGCTCAACGTGTTGGCCAACGGCCTGAGCGACTACATCCCGGCCATCACCCAGCGCGTGGGAGCCATCCAGCACGGCGTGTTCGGGTTGGTGCTCATCCTTTTCCTGGTCTACGAGCCCGAGGGCCTGGCCCACCGCTGGCGGCTCATCAAGGCGTACTGGAAGCTGTATCCCTTCGCGCATTAGCGCGGACACAATCCCGCCGCGCGGCGGGTCGATTATAGAAACAACGCCGAATCACGGTGAGGAGGCGTATAACCCTTAAACCCCGTAGGAGTTGAACATGAGGGTTGGTACCATCATAACCGCAGCGTGCGCCGTGCTTATAGCCGGGCTGGTGCTCACGGGCTGCGGAGGCGAGGAACAAAAACCGGCTGAAACCGCGAAAAAGGAAATGGCCCCCATCAAGGTCGGCGGCCTGGTGGACATGTCCGGCGCCACGTCGTCCGTGGGCACGCCCTATGCCGAGGGCCTCAAGGTGGGCGTCAAGTACGTCAACGACAACGGCGGCATCGACGGCCGCATGATCGAATTCGACCTGCAGGATACGGCCTATGACGTCCAGAAGGGGCTTTCCATGTACAAGAAAATGGTCGGTGCGGGCGCGGTCTGCATCCAGGGATTCGGCTCCGCCGTGACCGAGGCCCTGATCCGCACCCTGGCCAAGGACAAGGTGCCCGACCTGTCCGCGTCCTATTCGGCCCACCTGACCGATCCCAAGACGGCCCCGTACAATTTCTTCACCGCGGCCGACTACTCCACCCAGGCGCGGGCGGCCATCAAGCACTTCAAGGACAACTGGACCGAGGAGCGCGCTCCCAAGATCGCCTTCATCTACCCGGACCACCCGTACGGCCTGGCTCCCATTGCGGGCGCCAAGGAGTACGCCGAGGAGCTCGGCTTCGAGGTCGTGGGCGACGCCAACGTTTCGCTCAAGGCCATCGACGCCACCACCGAACTGCTGCCGCTCAAGGATCTTGGCCCGGACTACTGCTGGATAGGCGGCACCACCCCGTCCACGTCCGTCATCCTCAAGTCCGCCAAGAACATCGGCATGGACACCACCTTCTTCATCAATATCTGGGGCTGTGACGAGAACCTGTCCAAGCTGGCCGGCGAAGACGCCGCCGAAGGCGCCTACTCCAACCAGGCCGCCGCGGTCTACGGGCAGGACGTGCCGGGCATGAAGGTGATCATGGAGATGACCGACAACCAGCCGCAAATGACCCACTTCACCCGCGGTTTCGTGTCCGCGCTGACCATGGCCGAGGGCCTCAAGCGCGCCGCGGCCAAGGGTCCGGTCACCGGCGAGTCCCTCAAGGAAGCCTTGGAGACCCTGCGCGACTATGATCCCATGGGACTGGCTCCGGCCATCTCCTTCTTCCCGGACGACCATCGCCCGAACATGGCCGTCTTTCTGTACAAGGTCGAAGGCGGCAAGCTGACCTTCATCAAGGAACAGATCCTGGAACGCCGCGCCGACTGGCTGGGGCATTAGTTCGATACAGCGTCCCGGGGGGAAACCTCTTGAAAGAGGTTTCCCCCCGGACCCCCTTTCCAGAACTTTTTGTATCCACGCCGCCAGGGAGGATGGAGGGGAAGGGGGAACGACATGGCGGCGTGGGGGTGCGTGCGCCGGAAGCATGGCAAGCACGCACCAGGGAGCGTTTCGCCGCCTGACGGTTTTGCAAGCTGGCACGACGAAACAGCGGCGCGATAAAAAGTTTTGGAGATTCCAAAGAACCTTTTTCAAAAGGTTCTTTGGCCGCCGGAGGCAATCTTGGACGATATATTGAAGGTCGAGAACCTGGAAGTGGTCTACAACGACGTGGTCCTGGTGCTGAAGGGGTTGTCCCTGGCCTGCCCGCGCGGGCGGATCACGGCCCTGCTCGGGGCCAACGGGGCGGGCAAGTCCACCACGCTCAAGGCCATTTCCGGCCTGCTGGAAACCGAGGACGGCGAGGTCACGGACGGCGTGGTCCTGTACAACGACGAACCCATCCAGGGGCTGATCCCGGAGAGGATCGTCAAAAGGGGCATCTTCCAGGTCATGGAGGGCCGCCGCATCTTCGAGGACCTGACCGTGGAGGAAAACCTCAGGTGCGGGGCGTTCACCCGGCCGCGCTCGGAGATCGCCGAGTCCATGGAGCGGGTCTATGCGTATTTCCCCCGCCTCAAGGAGCGCAGCAGGCAGTTGGCGGGCTACATGTCCGGCGGCGAGCAGCAGATGTGCGCCATCGGCCGGGCGATCATGGCCCGGCCCGAGCTGTTGCTCCTGGACGAGCCGTCCCTCGGGCTTGCGCCGCTCCTGGTCGAAGAAATTTTTGAAATAATAAAGAGGTTCAACCAGGACGAGGGCGTGACCATCCTGCTGGTGGAGCAGAACGCCCGCGCCGCCCTGTCCGTGGCCGAGCGGGCGTACATCATGGAAAACGGCCGCGTGGTCATGGACGGCACGGCCGACGACCTGCTCCACAACCCGGACGTCCAGGAATTCTACCTGGGCATGGGCCGCACAGGCGACAAAAAAAGCTATCGGGATGTGAAGCATTACCGTCGGCGCAAGCGCTGGCTTGGGTAGTGGCCCGCTATCGGAAGCCTTGGTACGGCTTGGGTGCGGGCGGGGTCGCTTTTTTGCTCCCGCGCCTTGGGGGAAGGGGCGGAAGAAGGGGAATTTACTGGTGCGGAGGCTCGGATCATTGTTTTGTTGATGCCGGTGGAATTTTTCGCCGGGCTGTCGTATGAAAAACAAAACTCCCCGTTTCGCACGGTCCCCGCGAAGCGGATGCGAAAAGTTTGGGAAAAGAGGGGGATGGGGGTCCGGGGGAAGGGGGAGAAACAACCCTTTTCAAAGGGGTTTTCTCCCCCTTCCCCCGGCCGCCGGAGGCATTCCTTATGTATTACAGCGAGTATGAGACCGAGTCGCGCGAGAAGCGGATGAAGCGCAAGTGGAAGGGCGTGCAGGAGGTGCTTGCGGAGGCCGAGCGGTCGTCCGGGGAGTTCCAGGCGCGGCTCGGCGAGTTGGGCGCTTGCGCGCGGGATTTCAAGAATTTCGAGGACTACGGCAAGATACCGCCGCTCCGGAAGCGGGACATCATCGAGTGGCAGAAGGAGCACGGCATCGGCTGGTTTTTGAACTGCGCGCCGGGCGAGCTGTCGCGCGTCTACCAGTCGCCCGGCCCGATCTACGATCCCGAGGGCCGGGAAGAGGATTACTGGGCCTGGGCCGAGGGGTTCTTTGCCGCCGGGTTCCGGCCCGGCGACCTGGCGCAGATGACCTTTTCCTACCACATGACCCCGGCCGGTCTGATGTTGGAGGAGCCACTCAGGGACATCGGGTGCGCGGTGGTCCCGGCCGGTCCGGGCAATACCGAAAAGCAGATCGAGTTTCTGACCCAGTTGCCGGTCACCGCCTTTGTGGGCATGACCAGCTATCTCAAGGTCATCGGGCAGAAGGCCATGGCCGCCGGATTCGACCTGCAAAGGGATTTCAGCCTCAAAAAAGCCTACGTGGCCGCCGAACCGCTGTCCGAGGCCTTGCGCGCCGAGGTGGAGGAGATGTTCGGCATCACCGTCCGCCAAGGCTACGGCACGGCCGACGTGGGCTGCATCGCCTACGAGTGCATGGAGCTTTCCGGCATGCATCTGTCCAACTACCGCCACGTGGAGATCTGCGACCCGGCCACGGGCGCGCCCCTGCCCGACGGCGAACTGGGCGAGGTGGTGGTCACCCCGTTCTTCACCGACTATCCCCTGGTGCGGCTGGCCACGGGCGATTTGTCGTCCCTGGACGCGGCTCCCTGCGCGTGCGGCCGCACGGCCCGCAAGCTCACGGGCTGGAAGGGCCGCGCCGACGACACGGCCAAGGTCAAGGGCCAGTTCATCTATCCCGGCCAGGCCGCTGCGGTTTTTGCCCGGTGTCCCGCGATTTCAGGTTGGCAGATACGTGTAAAGAATGATATGGGCAATGACATGCTGATAGTTGTCTGCGAGGCTTCCGAAGCCTTTGACAACGACGCCTTTGCCGCCGACTTTCAGGCGGCCATGAAATTGAGACCCGTCGTCGAGACCGTGGCGCCCGGCACATTGCCCGAGAACGCGCCCAGGCTCGTCGATGAAAGGACGTTCGATTAACCCGGTATACCGGGGTTGCGGTCCTAATCGGATGGGACAGCACCGAGAGTGCTGTCCCTTTTGGTTTTTGGGACCCGCTATCCGAAGCCTGACGGCGGTGCGGACGCGGGGAGGGCGCGATTGTTGGGCTGCAAGGCGCAAGAAAAGGCCAGGCCCGCAGCGTATCCCAATACGCAAGGGTCTGGCCTTTTCGCAGCAACGCAGCAGATCGCCGCTTATCGCGTCAGCAGCCGCAGGAGCCGGAGGAGGAGCAGGAACAGCCGCTCCCGCAGCCGCCGCCACCGACGGGATTCTCGGAGTCCAGGGTGAAGCCGTAGGGGGTCATGTCGATGGACACGTTGCCGGTCAGGGCTGCCAGTTCCTCATTGATGAGAAAGGTGAACTTGTCGTGCTCCACGGATTTGTCGCCTTCACGCAGTTCGTCAAGGGCGAGCGACAGGCGCGGGCCGGAGCAGCCGCCGTCGGCCAGGTGTACGCGGATGGGTTGCACATCCTTGTCGGCGAAATAGTTGGTCAGCTCCTGGCGGGCGGCCTCGGTTACATTGATCATGGCAATACTCCTTATCGTTGATTTCAATCCACAATACCTAATCAGCAATCCGGCAATGTAAACCCCTGAGGGCGAAAATGTTGGGCCTGGAGGAGGTGAACGGTGTTGTCCGGGCGGGGCGATGTGGTCGGATAATGTTGAAATAGAAGGAAAACCATGGCTACGGAATAGTCCTTTACTTTTCCCGTGAAATAGATGAGAAGAAGGCACTCAGCGTGACTGGACGCATGATTACTTCTTGGCCCCCATTGGGCAACTGACGTTCTTCGCAAGTCAAAAGATTTACTCCCCGTACCAGAGTCATCCCTTGCCACCCGGAAAATCCGGGATCGACCGCTGTCGCGCGCCGTCGTTTTTTATTTCATTTTACCCAAGGTTACCATGACTTTTTCGACCTTTTCCTTTGACCGGCGCATCATGGCCGGCATCAAGTCCTGCGGCTATGCCGCTCCCACTCCCATCCAGAGCCAGGCCATTCCGTTGATCCTTCAGGGGCACGACGTGATGGGCCTGGCACAGACGGGCACCGGCAAGACCGCCGCGTTCGCCCTGCCCATCCTGCAACATATTCTTTCCACCCAAGCCGCGCAGGGCGCCGCCCGCGCCCTGATTCTGGCTCCGACTCGGGAGCTGGCGTTGCAGATCAACGCGAACTTTCATTCCCTCGGCCGCAAGACCGGCGTCCGCAGTTGCTCGGTCATCGGCGGCGTGGGCATGGGTCCGCAGATCAAGGCGCTACGCTCGTCGCAGGTCATCGTGGCCTGCCCCGGCCGGCTCCTCGGCCTCATGGGCCAGGGCGTCGTCAACCTCAAGAACATCGACACCCTGGTGCTCGACGAGGCCGACCGCATGCTCGACATGGGCTTCATGCCGGACATCAAGCGGATTATCGGCAAGCTTCCGGTCAAGCGGCAGAACATGCTTTTTTCCGCGACCATGCCCAACGACATACTGGCCTTTGCCAAGCGCATCCTGGTCGATCCCAAGACCGTCCGCATCAACGCCACCTCCCCGGTGAAGAGCGTCAAGCACGTCTTCTACAAGACGCACGCCAACGCCAAGGGCGAGGTGCTGGAACAGCTCCTGTCGCAGGACGAGTACCAGAACATGCTGATCTTCACGCGCACCAAGCACAAGGCCAAGAGCCTGTCGCGCAAGCTGACCAACAACGGCTACAACGCCACCTTCCTGCAGGGCAACATGAGCCAGAACCAGCGGGAGAGGGCTTTGAACGGATTCCGCCAGGGGCGGTTCACCATCATGGTGGCCACGGACATCGCGGCGCGCGGCATCGACTGCGACCGCATCACCCACGTGGTCAACTACGACATGCCGGACACGGTGGAGGCGTACACGCACCGCATCGGCCGCACCGGCCGGGCCGGGCGCTCCGGCAGCGCCATCAGCCTGGTCACCCGCGACGACGCCAGCCAGGTGCGGGCCATCGAGCGGGTCATGCAGATCACCATCGAGCCGCAGGCCGCCGACGTTGCCGAGTCCCGCAGCGACGCGCGCCCGGCCAAGCGCCAGTCCCGTCCGGCCAAGCACCAGTCCCGCCCGGCCAAGCGTGAAGCCCGCACCAATCCCGCGGCCGAGAAATCCGGGAAGCCCAA
The DNA here is from genome assembly GCA_015709315.1 of Desulfovibrionaceae bacterium. Taxonomy (GTDB): domain Bacteria; phylum Desulfobacterota; class Desulfovibrionia; order Desulfovibrionales; family Desulfovibrionaceae; genus Pseudodesulfovibrio. The sequence goes on along the minus strand of JACCQI010000020.1, from coordinate 274 downwards.
CCGCAACCGGCGCAACCGCTCAGGCCGTTCCCGCCAGGCCGCGGCATAGCTCTCCCGGCAGCCGAACAACATCAACAAGGCCGGGCCGATCGCGCAATTTGGTGCGCGATCGGCCCGGCCTTCATTTTTCCCTCAGCGGCGTGGTTCACCCCTCTTGGCGCAAACGTCCGCCACGCGGGAAGCGGCGAGCTGCAAGGCGCAAGAAAAGGCCAGGCCCGTAGCGTATCTCAACACGCAAGGGTCCGGCCCTCATTCACTTTCTTCGCGTTTCCCG
>JACCQI010000081.1 GCA_015709315.1 Desulfovibrionaceae bacterium | reverse complement strand
CGAAGTGGCACTGGTAGTCGTCGCCGTACTTGCAGCCGAGCAGCATCACGCCGTCGATGCCCTTGCTCATGGCGTCGGCAACCCAGATGGCGTTGACCGAGCCGAGGCAGCGGACAGGCAGGAAGCGCACATACGGGGACCAGGACTTGCCGCGCATGGCGGCCATGTCCAGGGCCGGGTAGGCGTCGTTCTCGCAGGCCAGGACGATGAAGCGGGGACCGCCCTCGTCCAGGGTTTCGGGAACCTTGACTTCCTTGATGGCCTGACCCATCTGGCTGATGCCGTAGTTGGCGAAGCTGATGACGCGCTCCGGGCACGCACCCATACAGGTGCCGCAGCGGCGGCAGCGGGTGGGATTCGGAAGCGGCGTGCCCTTCTCGTCGTCGTCCAGAGCGCCGAAGGGGCATTCCTCGGTGCAGCGCTTGCACTGGGTGCAACGGGTGAAGTTGAACTCAGGGAAGCTCAGGTCGCCGGACCGGGGATGTACGGACACGCCTCGGTTGGCGGACTCGATGCACTGGATGGCCTTCAGCGCGGCGCCTGCCGCGTCTTCGGCGGCAAGCCCCATGCCCATGGGCTGGCGCACGCAACCCGCTGCGTAGACGCCCGTGCGGCGCGTCTCGTAGGGGAAGCAGATGTAGTTGGAATCGGCGAACCCGTCGAACAGCTCCAGATCCGGGAAGGCCGGGCCCTGGCGGTAGACGAAGTTCATGGTCGGGTCGGCCGCGGTGGTCGGGACGATGGCGGTCGGGACGACGACCATGTCGGCGACCAGCTCGACATTGTCTCCCAGCAGGGTGTCCTTGGCCTTGATGATCACGGAGGAGCCGGCTTCGGTAACCGCGGTCACGGTGCCCTTGGTCAGCATGACGCCCGGATCGTCCTGGGCGGCCTGGTAGTATTTCTCGTTGATGCCGGGAACCATCATGTGGTCGTACACGATATAGGCCACGGCGTTGGGAGCGAGCTCGCGCACGTAGTTGGCCTGTTTCAGGGCGACCAGGGAGGTCAGTTCGGAGGAGTAGGCCAGGTGCTTGGCGGATTCCTTGTCCTCGTAGACGAAGGTTTCGCACTCCTCGCCCTCTTCCTCGTTGCCGTCGCAGGGCAGCTCTTCCTCGCACGCCTCGCCGCAAGGCTCGTAGCTGACGTCCTTGGTCAGCAGGGAGGTGTCGACGATGAAGGCCACGGAGGTCGGGGTCTTGCCCTCGGCGGTCTTGATGCCGCCGTTGGCGGCCATGTTTTCCAGCTCGGCGGTGGTGACCACGTTCTTGATGCTGCCGTAGCCCAGCGGAGCCAGGAATTCGCCCTTGCCGGGCACGAAGCCGGTGGCCATGACGACCGCGCCGATCTCGTACTCCTGGCCGGCGATGGTGGCCTTGTACTGGGCCGGGGCGCCGGCCAGGGACTCGAGGGTCGCGCCGGTGACGACCTGGATCTTGTCGTTGGCCTCGACCTTGGCGACCAGCTCGGGCAGGTTGATCTCCTGCTCGCGCTCGGAGAAGGGAGCGCCCAGCGGGAAGGATTTGTACATGGTCGCGGCCTTGCCGCCCAGCTTGTCTTCCTTTTCAACCAGGACCACGGAGTAGCCCAGGCTGGCGGCGTTGAGCGCCGCGTTCAGGCCGGTGAAGCCGCCGCCCACGACCAGCACGGTCTTGAAGGCTTCGGGCAGTTCCGGCTCGGGAATCCGGCTGTTGATCAGCTTGATGACTCCCATGTTGATGTAGTCCTTGGCGATGATTTCCATCTGACCGGGGAACTTGGGATCTTCCTCGTAAGACCACACGCATTGCTCGCGCAGGGACACGCGCTCCACCTGGGTCTTGTCGCCGAACTTGAACACGTCCCACTTGGCGCGGGGGGAACAGGCGCAGCAAACCACGCCGTCCAGTCCGTTCTCGGCGATGTCGGCCTCGATCATGGCCTTGCCCTCGGGGCTGCACAGGACAGCGTTGGACTTGGCCACGGCCACATTGGAGGAATGTTTGCCATTGGCAACGAATTCGGCCAGGGCGTCGACATCGAGATTCGCGCCGATGTCGCAACCTCCACAGATATATACTCCAAGCTTTTCAGCCATCGGTTACCTCCCTACCACGGTTTGAATCGCCTTCATCGCGGCAGCGGTGCCGGACTGGGCGGTCTTCATGACATCAAAGGGCTGCTTGGCGCAACCGGCGGCAATGATGCCCTCGCCGTCGATGACGAAACCGTCGGCGTCAGCCTGCCCGAGACCTGCCAGGCTGGGCTGCATGCCGGTGGCCAGGACGACCATGTCGTACTTCTCGTCGGTCTTGATGCCGGTCAGCGCGTTCTCCACGGTGACGATCGGGTTGCCGCCCGCGTCCTCGACGATTTCGGCAACCTTGCCCTTGACCAGGCTGAGCTTGTCGTCGGCCTCGGTGATGGACTTGAATTTGTCGTAACGGCCGGGGGTACGCAGATCAATGTAATAGATCGTCGCACTGGCGTCGGAGCGCTCACGCACGTAGCGCACATGCTTCAGGGACGCCATGCAGCAAATATAGGAACAGTAGTTCAAGTGATTCTGGTCGCGGGAACCGGCGCACTGAACAAACGCGATCCGCTTGGGTTCCGTGCCGTCGGAAGGCCGCACGATCTTGCCGCCAGTCGGCCCGTTGGGCGCGCACAGGCGCTCGAACTGCATGTTGGTGACCACATTCTTCAGCTTGCCGCCGCCCAGATTGGTCAGGTTGGCGACGTCGTAGGGCTTCCAACCCGTGGCGACCACGATGGCGCCCACGGCCAGGTCGATGGTCTTGGGAGCGTCGTCCAGGTCCACGGCGCCGTACGGGCAGGACGCCTTGATGGCGGACAGCTCGGTTTCGGACGCGTTCTCGGCGTCCACCACGTAGCGCATGGGGAACATGAAGGGATGGGTCTTGTACGCCAGGCCGCGAGTGCCGGTACCGAAGTCGAATTCGGACTCGATCTTGGTGGAGGCGGCCTTCTCGCACTCGCCGCAAGCGGTGCATTTTTCGTTCACGAAGCGGGGACGCTGCGTGATCTTCACGTCGTAGTTGCCGGCCGAGCCGGAAACGGACGTGACGTCGGCCATGGTGATGACTTTGACGTTGGGGTTGTTTTTTATGCGCTGGAACTGGATCTCCAGGCCACAGGAGGGGGGGCACAGCTTCGGGAAATACTGATTCAGCTGCGCAACCCGGCCACCGAGGTAGGGATTGGTTTCAACGATGTACACCTCGTAGCCGACTTCCGCGGCTTCGAGGGCGGCGGTGATCCCTGCGAACCCCCCGCCTACAACGAGAATACTGTTATTCGACATTCTCTTAACTCCTCCCGAATAAAGTTGAGGCTCAAGCCAACAAAATGGCCTAAACCCGGACCGGGAGCGGTTTTCCCGGCCCGGATTCAGACCATTTTAGCCCCGGTATTTTTAAGAGAGCGCGGGTCCGGGGACCCGCGCTCTCGGGGTGATCATTACCTAAGCTTAGGCGTCGGGGATGATCTTGATGTAGGGCTTCTTGAAGACAGTGGTCACGCCGGTGGCGGGATCGTAGGTGGAGTTGCAGAAGCACTTCCACTTGCTGTCATCCAGGCCCATGAAGTCGCCGCGGTAGTAGAAGCCCGGGTAACGGGATTCCTCGCGGAACTCGATGTGCTGCATGTGCAGGCGGACGGTCCACAGGCGATGGAACTGTTCCCAGCAGCGCATCAGTTCGTGCAGGTCACGAGCGGCGAGCTTCTTGGAGTCTTCTTCCATCATGCCGAGCAGCCAGAAACCGGTGTTCAGCAGAGCCTTGGAGGTCATGTACAGGGTACCGACACCACCACCGTATTCATCGGTGCACTTGATGAGGCGCATCATGAAGTTGTGGGGAGTGATGTAGGCGGGGTTCACGACCGGATCGGTGGAATTGGCCTTGTTCTCCAGGTAGGTGTACATCGGCTGGTAGATTTCCTTGGCCAGATCGGCGGCGTTTTCCTTCAGGGTCGGGTTGAAATCCCTGTGATCGACAACCCAACGCACCAGCTGCTTGCCGACGATGCGGCCTTCAGCGTGGGAACCGGAGGAGAACTTGTGACCGGAGGCACCGACGCCGTCAGCGCAGGTGAACAAGCCGTTGACGGTGGTCATACGGTTGTAGATCTTGCCGTTGTCGGCTTTGACCTTGTAGACCTCGGGGACCCATTCCTCGTCCGGACCGGAAACCCAGATGCCGCAGCAGCCGGAGTGGGAACCGAGCAGGTAGGGCTCGGTGGGCATGATCTCGGAACCGCGATCCTCGGGAGCGCAGTTGGTGGCGGCCCACAGGTTGGCCTGGCCGACGCACATGTCGAGGAAGTCTTCCCAAGCCTCGGACTCGAGGTGCTTCCACTCGGGGCCGGACAGGTCGTTGTTGACGGTGACCAGCAGGGCGGTCTTGGTGTCCATGAAGATCGGGCCGCGGCCTTCGCGCATCTCACGGAGCATCATGTGGTTACGCAGGCAGGTCGGGATGATGTGACCCTTGGCGTAGCCGCGATCCTCGTAAGGCTTCAGCATGGCGCGGTTGGTCTCGCAGTAGTCTTCGCCCTTGTAGTTGGTGGCTTTGGCCTTGAAGAGCAGGAACCAGGCGCCGACCGGGCCGTAACCGTCCTTGAAGCGGGCGGGGACG
>JACCQI010000019.1 GCA_015709315.1 Desulfovibrionaceae bacterium | reverse complement strand
CCTTCCCCCGGACCCCCATCCCCTTTCTTTTCCAAAGCTTTTTGTCGCCGCGCCTGGCGCGGGGGAGGGATGCGGGGTGTTGTCGTTGTTTGCGGCGGCGGGCTGTTGCCGGACGCCGTCTGTTGTTGAAATACTATTTCGCCAGTTCGCGCAAGATATTCAGGTTGCGGACGTCGTCCTCGAGGTCCGTGCCCTTGGGGGTTTCCAGGGTCTTGGGAACCTCCGCGAAACGGGGGTCCCGCATGAGGTTGCGGAAACCGGCCAGGCCGATATGGCCCTGGCCGATGTGCTCGTGCCGGTCCCGGCGGGAGCCGAACTCGGTCTTGGAGTCGTTGACGTGGAAGAACTTGAGCCGGGAAAGGCCGACGGTGCGGTCAAAGGCGTCGAAGGTGGCGGCGTAGGTCTCGGGGGTGCGGATGTCGTACCCGGCGGCGAATGCGTGGCAGGTGTCGAAACACACGCCCAGCCGGTCGGGATGGCGGGACAGGGAGATGATGGCCGCCAGTTCCTCGAAGGTCGCGCCCAGGTTGGTGCCCTGCCCGGCCGTGGTCTCCAGCATGATCGTGCCCGCTTCCGTACCGGACCGCTCGATGGCCCGGTCCAGGTTGGCCGCGTAGCGCTCGATGCCCGCTTCCGCCCCCCGGCCCAGGTGCGAGCCGGGATGGGTGACCAGGTACGGGATGGAGAGCGTTTCGATGCGCCGAAGCTCCTCGGCAAAGGAGATGAGGGAGCGTTTTTCCTGTTCCTCCTGATCGGAGGCCAGGTTGATGAGGTAGGAGTCGTGGGCCGCCACCGGGTAGTCGCCCCACTGCTCCCATGCGGCGGCGAACAGCTCCGCGTCGTAGCCCGTCAGCGGGGGAATCTTCCACTGCCGCTGGTTGCGGGTGAAGATCTGAAGCGCGGTGCCGCCCACCCTGCCGATGTGCTCGAAGGCCATGTGCAGGCCCCCGGCTATCGACATGTGCGCGCCCAGAAACATGCGGCGCTCCCGGAGCTAGGAAATCCAGCTGCCCAGGGCCTCGACGATCTTCTCGGCCTGAGCCTGGCTGGAAATGTTGAACTTGGACTTGGGACGGTAGGTGCCGTCCACCTTCTGGTAGCGCCGGATGGTGTACTTTTCCGGGCCGTATTCGCCCTTGGCGCGATTCAGTTCCTGGTAACGGAAAATAATGGTCGTCCATGCGCCCTTGGACAGGATGACCTTGTCCAGCTCCTTGACGATGAGCTGGTTGTCTTCGGAATAATTGATGGTGATTTCGTCGACGTTGGATGCCATGGTGCGCTCCTGCTATATATGATGTCCGCCCGATCCGGCGGCAGGGCACAACCAATACATATGAAGAAGGCGCTTGGCAACCCCCGGACTCCGGGGGTTCCCGAAGCCGCGGCCCGCGCGGGACAACACTACATGAACAGCAGCAGGGAAACGGCCATGACCGCCATGCCGCCGATCAGGCCGTAGGTGGACAGGTGGTGCTCGCCGAACTCCTCGGCCGCGGGAAGCAGCTCGTCGAAGGAAATGAAGACCATGATGCCCGCAACGCCCGCGAACAGGACGCCGAACACCGTGGGGGTGAAGAACGGCAGCAAAATCAGGTAGCCGATAATCGCCCCCACCGGCTCGGCCAGGCCGGACAGGAAGGAGTAGAAGAATGCCTTTTTCCGGTCCCCGGTGGCGTAGTAGAGCGGGATGGACACCGCAATGCCCTCGGGGATGTTGTGGATGGCGATGGCCACGGCGATGGCCAGGCCCAGGGCGGGATCGGTCAGGGCCGCGGTAAAGGTGGCCAAGCCCTCCGGGAAGTTGTGGATGGCGATGGCCACGGCCGCGAACACGCCGGTTCGCCTGAGCTTGTCGAAATCGTGCGTTTCGTCCTTGGGCAGTTCGTAGCCGTCCTCCATCTCCTCGATGGAGTGCATCTCGTGCGGGTTCTCGTAGCTGGGCACGAACTTGTCGATGATCGCGATGAAGGCGATGCCGCCGAAAAAGGACAGCGCGGTCACCCAGGCCCCCGCGACCCCGCCCAGCTCCGTGGCCAGTGCGTCGCGGGCCTTGACCATGATCTCCACAAAGGACACGTAGATCATCACCCCGGCGGAAAACCCCAGCGCCAGGGACAGGAATTTCGTATTGGTCTGGCGGGCGAAAAAGGCGATGGCCGAGCCGACGCCCGTGGAAAGCCCGGCGAACAAGGTCAGCCCGAAGGCGAAAAGCACGGTTTGACTATCCATGGATGCGGTTATAGCAGATTGCGGCGCGTTGTCATCCAGGGAAGTTGTCTTACCCGGCGATAGCGTGTAAAACGTCTTTTATTGCCATAGATGTCTTCAATCTCGAAACCGATTTAACGGAACATATCCCAAAGGAACCCCATGAAAAAACTGCTCCTCGCCCTTGCCGCCCTGCTGCTGGCCGCACCGGCCATGGCTGCGGACCTGAACGTCACGGTGTCCATCGCCCCGCTCAAATTCTTTGTCGACCGCATCGGCGGCGACCGGGTCCGGTCCGAGGTCATGGTGCCGCCGGGCGCAAGCCCGGCCTCCTACGAGCCTCGGCCCCGCCAGATGGTGCGGCTGGATCAGTCCGCCATTTTCTTCGCCATAGGCGTGCCCTTTGAGCGCGCCTGGCTGCCGCGCATGCAAAGCGCCAACCCGGACATCGCCGTGGTCCAGGCCGATGCGGGCATCGAACGGATGTCCATGGCCGCCCACCATCATCACGACGAGGGTGTCCATCACCATGACGAAGCCGGGGAACACCACCACGACGAGGCCGACCATCACCACGGCCACGGTGAGGCGGGAGAGGCCGACCACCAGGGGCCGCTCGACCCGCACGTGTGGAACGCCCCGAGCCTGTGCGTGAAAATGGCCGGAAACATCCTGGCCGCCCTGGTCGCGGCGGACCCCGAAGGCGAGGCCGCCTACAAGGCCAATTACGAATCCCTGCTCGCGCGCATCCGCGAGGTGGACGGCCGCATCCGGGAGATGCTCCACGGCCTGTCCGGCTCCCGCTTCCTGGTCTACCACCCCTCCTGGGGTTACTTCGCCCGCGACTACGGGCTGATCCAGGTGCCCGTCGAGCTGGAGGGCAAGGAGCCGGGTCCCAAGGAGCTGGCCTCGGTCATCGCCCTGGCCAGGGAGGAGAACATCCGGGCCATTTTCGCCCAGCCGCAGTTCTCGTCCAAGTCCGCCGCCACCATCGCCCGGGCCATCGGCGGCGAAGTGGTCGTCGCCGACCCCCTGGCCGCCCGCTGGGACGAAAACCTGCTCCAGGTGGCCGCCCGGTTCGCCGAAGCCCTGAAATAGGCCGACGCGGTGGACGCGAACCCCGCAACGGCGTATCAAGAGGCATGGCCTTCCGGCCGAGACACCTCTTGCCCCGGGGGAACGATGATCCATTACCGAGACAACGGATACACCCTGGAACCGGTCCCGATGGACCCGGCCGCCCCGGCGTTTCGTTGCGGCGCGGGCTTTTTCGAGACACTCTACTGCAACGGCGGCGAAATCCGCCACCTGGAAAAGCACCTGGACCGCATCTTCCACTCCCTGCGGACCTTTGACGTGGAGTACGAGACCGTGGACTTCGAGGAGGTCATCGCCCAGGTGCTCAACCGCAACGGCCTGACCGGGCAGACCGCGCGGGTCAACATCTTCTATCCCATGGGCGCGGACACGGCCTCGCCCGTGGTCACGGCCGCGCCCCACGAACCCAAGCCGTACAAGGCATACCGGCTCTGCGTCTGCAAAAACCGCCACGTGTCCATGCTCAACGGCCACAAGACCACCAACGCCATGTTCGCCCACCTGGCCCTGCGCCGCGCCCTGTCGCGCGGGTTCGACGAGGTGGCCCTGTTCGACCTGGACTGCAACATCCTCCAGGCCGCCGAGGGCGCGCTGGCATTCAAGAAGGAAGGGGCATTCGTCTGCGTGGACTCCCCGTACCGCCAGCCCTCCATCGCACTGGACCTGGCCGGGGAGGAACTCAACATCCAGCCCGCCCGCATCGGCCCGGACGACCTTCCGGGCTATCGCCACGCCTACATCCTCAATTCCCTCATCGGCATGCGCCCGGTCGTTTCCATCGGCGAAACCGCCTTCGTGCCCGACGACGACGCCTGCGCCAAGGTGATGCGCCGGGTCCTGGGCGAATGAGGGCGGTCCGCCGCCCCCTCCTCCCTTGATAATTCCGGGGTTTTTCCTTAACACACCTGTACATCCCAAAACACTGAGAGGGGGACTACATGAAGATATTGGTTGTCGGGTCCGGCGGTCGTGAGCACGCGCTGTGCTGGAAGCTTGCCCAAAACCCCAAGGTCGAATCCATCCTGTGCGCGCCGGGCAACGGCGGCACGGCCCAGGTGGGCGTCAACGTCGCCGTCAAGGACGACGACATTCCGGCCCTGGTGGCCCTGGCCAGGGACGAGGAAGTGGGCTTGGTGGTGGCCGGACCGGAGCTGCCCCTGGTGCTCGGGCTGGAAAACGCGCTCAGGCAGGAGGGCATCCCCTGCTTCGGGCCCAATGCGTTCGCGGCCAATCTGGAAGGCTCCAAGGCGTTCTCCAAGAACGTGATGGCCGACGCGGGCGTGCCCACAGCGCCGTTTCGGGTCTGCGACGACTACGAGGAGGCCGTGGCCTTCATCCGTGAAAAGGGCGCGCCCATCGTGGTCAAGGCCGACGGCCTGGCCGCGGGCAAGGGCGTGATCGTGGCCAAGAGCGAGGAAGAAGCCGTGGAGGCCGTCCACCAGATGATGGTCAAGAAGGCGTTCGGCTCGGCCGGGGAACGGGTGGTCATCGAAGAGGCGCTCTCGGGCGAGGAGGCGTCGTTCCTCTGCTTCTGCGACGGCAAAAACTACGCCATGCTGCCCTCCAGCCAGGATCACAAGGCCGCCTACGAGGGCGACACCGGCCCCAACACCGGCGGCATGGGCGCATACTCCCCGGCCCCGATCCTGCCCAAGGAGCAATACGAGGAAACCGCCGAGCTGTGCATCAAGCCCATCCTCCGCCATCTGGCCGCCAAGGGCGAACCCTTCAAGGGCGTGCTCTACGCCGGGCTGATGTACACCGAAAACGGCCCCAGCGTGCTCGAATACAACGTCCGGTTCGGCGACCCGGAATGCCAGCCCCTGCTCATGCGGCTCGAAACCGACCTGCTGGAGATCATGTTCGCCTGCATCGACGGCAAGCTCGACCAGGTGGACGTGACGTCCTCCCCGCAGACCGCGTGCGGCGTGGTCATGGCCGCCGAAGGCTATCCCGGCTCCTATCCCAAGGGCATGGAGATCACCGGGCTGGACGAGGCCGACGCCATGGAAGGGGTCAAGGTCTTCCAGGCGGGCACCCGGACGGACGGGGACAAGATCGTCACCTCGGGCGGCCGCGTGCTCTGCGTCACCGCGCTCGGCGACGACCTGGCCGCCGCCCGCGAGCGGGCCTATCAGGCCGTGGAAAAAATCCATTTCGACAACAGCTACTATCGCCGCGACATCGCCGACAAGGGCTTGAAGCGGCTCTCATAAACAAAGGATTCACGTCATGCCGAAAGTCGCCATATTCATGGGATCCCTGTCCGACGAGGACACGATGCGCCCGTGTTCCGACCTGCTGACCGAACTGGGCGTGGACCACGTGTTCACCGTGTCGTCCGCGCACCGCACCCCGGAGCGCACCGCCCGTCTGGTGGCGGAATACGAGGCCGACGGCTGCCGGGTCTTCATCTGCGCCGCCGGGCTGGCCGCCCACCTGGCCGGGGCCGTGGCCGCCAAGACCACGAAGCCGGTGCTCGGCGTGCCCCTGACCGCCTCCCCCCTGGGCGGCATGGACGCCCTGCTGGCCACCGTGCAGATGCCGCCGGGCTTCCCGGTGGGCACCCTGGCTCTGGACAAGGTCGGCGCCAAGAACGCCGCCTGGATGGCCGCCCAGATCCTGGCCCTGAACGACCCGGAGCTGGCCGAACGGATCAAGGCCGCCCGCGAGGGATTCAAGGAGTCCGTGGAAAAAGCGGCCCAAAGCCTCTAGCGGCGGCGAAACGACTGCAAGACGGCGGGTGGCGCTTCTGCGCGGCCCGCCGTTTGCGGCTTCTTCCGGCCGACGGGCGGGATGTGCAGGCCCTGTCGCCCGCTTGCTCCGCCTGGGGGATTCGCGTAATGAATCCGCATAAGCCATGACGGAATCCACCAACACAAACCACGTGCCCAGGTTCGACTCGGCCAGGGAATCCAGACGGTTCATCCGCAACCTGGTCTGGGTGCTGGCCATCGGCGGCCTTTTCCTGGCCGGACAGGGGGTGCGCTACGGCCTCAACCGCGCCCAGCTCATGGAAATCCGGCACGAGACCGACAAGCTCTACAGCTCGGTGCTCGGCCCGGACATCGGCGGCTCGCCGTTCGGTCGGCTGCAATTCGAGCACGGCAAGCTCATGGCCTCCAGGCGCATCGGCCTGGACCCCCTGGGCGTGCTGGCCGCCCTGAGCCGGCCAGCCGAGGAAAGCCTGCGCCTGGAAGGGCTGACCCTGGCCGGGACCACCGGACGAGTGCGCGGCGTCATCGGCGGCGGCCCGGACGGATTCCATGCCTACATGGGGGCCTTGTCCGACGACGAGTACTATCTCTTTTCCCTGTACAAAAGCGACGAACTCGGCGACGACACCCTCTTCATCCTGACCGTGGAGCCTCGTTGACATGCCTGCCGGACAGCACGGATACCCCTGGTCGAAATGGCCGCCCGCCTCGCAGCAGCGTTTCTTCAAGCTCGTGCTGACCGGGCTGGCCGGGCTGTGTTTTGCCGTGCTCGTGGGCGGCGGGCTGTTCACGGGCAAGCTGACCCAGCAGATCGCCGTCGAAAAGACGCAATACGGGCGGGTCGCCCCGCTGGTACATGACATCCGCACCCTGCGCGCCCGTCAGGGAGACCTGGCCCACCTGTCTCCGGTGGAAGCGGTTCAACGGATCATCGAGGACCGGAGCATGGGCGACCACGTGACCTCGCTTCGCATCACACGGCTCAAGGAGGACGTGGTGGGCGCGCAGGTGACCTGCCATCGCCTGACCCTGATCATGCTGACGGATTTTCTGGAAGAGGTGCGCGACCGGGCCAATCTCCAGGCCCCGGACTTCACCCTGACCCGCAACCCCGAGGACCCGCGCCTGGCTGACGCGCACCTCGTGCTGGCAAGGTAGGCATGACCAAAAGACGCCGCAAGCCGTCCTCCCTGCCGGGCCGCATCCTGGCCCGCCTGCTCCTCGTCCTGCTGGGCTTTTTCCTCGGCGTGGCCCTGTTCACGCCCTGGAACAAGATATGGGCCTCCGCCCTGACCCGCCTGGACGAGAACCTGCCCATGGTCGGCCTGACCTGGGAGAACATCGACCGGGACGGCCCCTTCGGCTTCCGGGTAAACGACTTCAGGATCGCCGTGGCCAAGACCCCCGGCGCCCTGCGCTTCCGCCACGCCTACGTGACCGTGGGCTTCGCCCCCCTGGCCAAGGTCCGGCTGGACACCCACGGCACCCAGTGCTTCCTGGAACTCTATTCCAACGGCATCTTCGAGTTCAGCGGGGATCTCAACCTGACCTACCTGCTGGGCCAGGGCGACTTCAAGGGCACGCTCAACACCTCGGGCAGCCTGTTCATGCCCGACGGCGCGCGGCTGCCCAAAAACGGCTGGCTGGACATCCGCTCCCAGCAGCTCATCCTGCCCGGCGAGCGGTCCGTGGAGGACCTCGCCTTCACCGCCGCCATAGAGGGCAACCACCTCGACATTCGCGACTTTTCCCTGCGCCGCCCCATCACCTACAAATCCGCGGGCGTGGCCGTGATCGACCCGGACAACTTCTTCCAGACCCTGTTCAGCCTGGCCGGAGAGATGACGGTGGGAAACGACACCTTCCCCTACGAAATGAAGGGAACCCTCGCCCAAGCATTGTGGTAACATCGGCTTCCCGCTTCGCTTAAGCAGCCAGAAAGGCCGTGCGGCGGTCCAAAAGAATATAATCACTAAGGCGATCAACAAAACAATTTCCCAAACGCCCTCCCCACACCGCCGCCCTCAGCGATTCGGGAGCCACCGGCTCCCGACAGCGGGTCACCCCCGCAGCCCCGAACAAATATCCCACCGCCCCCCACCCTTTTCCCCCGAGCGCCAATGCCGTCTCCGAGGCTTGGGAGAGTGGGTCGCATGTGCATTTTCTCGGCCGAATCCGCCCCGCAGTCGTATCCCAATACGACGAGGACGCGGATCGGCCGAAAAATGTGCAGGCGGCCCGCTATCGCAAGCCGACGCGCCCCACCGCCGTCGCGTTCACCCCTCCTTGCTATAATCATAAGCTACAGGTACATTGGCGGGCATGATGGTAACTGTTGAGCGACTCTCCTATAATTTCGGGACCTACTGGGCGCTGAAGGATGTTTCGTTTTCGCTGAAAAAGGGAGAGTTCCTGTTCCTGACCGGGCACTCGGGGGCGGGCAAAACCACGCTGCTGCGGCTGCTCTACGGGGCGCTGCCGGTCACGCGGGGCCGGGCCTCGGTGGCCGGATACCAGCTCAACAACCTCAGGAAGCGGGACATCCCGCAGCTTCGACGCAAGGTCGGGGTGGTTTTCCAGGATTTCAAGATACTGTCCGACCGGACGGTCTTCGACAACGTGGCCATGGCACTTGAGGTGCGCGGCATGCCCCGACAGCACCTGGAGCGGCGCGTGCGGGCCATCATCCGGGCCATGGGCCTGGAAACCAAGTCCTATTCCATTTGCGAACGGCTGTCCGGCGGCGAACAGCAGCGGGTGGCCATCGCCCGGTCCATGGTCGCCAACCCGGAGCTGATCCTGGCGGACGAGCCCACAGGCAACCTGGACGTGGACCTGACCATGCATCTCATGGAAATCTTCCAGCAATTCCACACCTACGGCACGTCCGTGATCATGGCCACCCACTCGAAAGAGGTGTTGGAGTGCGTGCCGGGCGCGCGCATCCTGCATTTGCAGGACGGCCGCATCGTGGACGAGGCTTCGGGCGCGGAACCCGAACCAGAGAAAGAGGAACCCGCAAGCCTCGGCGAGGTGGGGTTATGATCGGCCAGTTCCTCAGGCTGTCGGCACGGGGCGTGGCGGACCTGCGGCTGCACCCCTTTGCCCAGTTGCTCACCCTGGTGGCCGTGGCCATGGTCACCTTGCTCACCGGCCTGATCCTGCTCGGCCTGCACACGGTCAACATCGAGCTGCTCAAGTCGCGCGGCCAGGTGGAGTTCCAGGTCTACTGGAAGACCGATGCGGACGCGGAAACCGTGGTCAAGGACTGGGACACCATCCGGGCCATGGAACACCTCAAGGATTTCAAGACCTTCACCCCGGACAACGCTCTGACCGAACTGGCCTCCACCCTGGGCGAGACCGGCGATTTCTCCTGGCTGGCGGACAACAATCCCCTGCCCTATTCCGGGCTGGTCTCGTTCCACGTGCCGCCCGAGGCCCAAGACCAGGGCTGGGCCGCCGGACTGCTCACCCAGATCAAGTCCCTGCCCGGCGTGGACAAGGTCCACTACACCCCGTTCCAGGCGGACCTGGCCCAGAGCTGGAGGACCATCTCGCACATGGTCATCTGGCCCGTGCTCGGCTTTCTGGCGCTCATCGTGTCCCTGGTGGTCCACAACACCATCAAGCTTTCGCTCATGACCCGTCTGGACGAGGTGGAAATCCTCTCCCTGGTGGGTGCCCGTCCCGGCTACATCCGCTGGCCGCTTTTGACCGGCGGGTTCGTCCAGGGCGTGCTCGGCTCCGGCCTGGGCATCGGCCTGCTGGCCATTGTCCACTCCTTCATCGCCGAGGCGCTGAACTTCCCGCCCTTCCTGCTGGAAATCCGCTTCCTGCCCCCGGAATACCTTCTTGCGCTCGCCGGAGCCGTGACCCTGGTGTCGGTCCTGTCCAGCTGGGTCGCCGTCAAATAGCGCCCGTGCGGCCGGTCCCCGATTATTATGAAAAAGGACTTGATTTCCTTTTTAGGAACCATTACTAGTTTATCCACATTCACTGAATATCACGGTCTTTTTGACCGAAACTTTCATCAATCAAGGAGAAACGCATCATGACCAAGACGTTGGAGAACCTGAAAGCCGCCTTTGCCGGAGAGTCCCAGGCCAACCGCAAGTATCTCGCCTTTGCCGAGCAGGCCGAGAAGGAAGGCAAGCCCGGCGCAGCCAAGCTGTTCCGTGCCGCTGCCGCCGCCGAGACCATCCACGCCCACGCCCACCTGCGGCTGATGAAGGGCATCGGCTCCACCGAAGAGAACCTCAAGGCCGCCATCTCCGGCGAGACCTACGAATTCGAGAAGATGTATCCCGAGATGATGGAGGACGCCAAGGCCGAGGGCGAGAACGCCACCCTGCGCTATTTCGGTTTCGCCAACGAGGCGGAAAAGGTCCACGCCGACCTCTACACCAAGGCGCTCGAAGCGGACGGGGACGTCTTTGCCGACGCCGAATTCTACATCTGCTCGGTCTGCGGCCACACCCACAATGGCAAACCTACCGATAAGTGCCCCATCTGCGGCGCGGCCGCCAAGGCCTACCACAAGGTCGACTAGCCAACCCCGGCATGCAAAAGGCTCCGGCAATTAGCCGGAGCCTTTTTTTCCCCATCCCGTCCACCGGGCGGCGGTTGAACCGCATGCCGCCCACGTTCTCCAATCCCACTCAAAAGATCAATCGGCGCGCCCTTACCCGCGCATCGACACCTCCACGCAGTCTCCCCACAACGCCGCCACAAGCGATTCAGGTACCTTCAGGCACCTGACAGCGGGCCCCCCAGCCACACGTCCCGCCCAAAGCTCCTCCCCTTTCCCTACGCACGATGCGAGGCTTGGGAGAGTGGGTCGCATGTGCATTTATAGTGAATTGTAGGCGAGTCTTCGAGCCGTACAAGATCTAATGCCCGCATGGGCGCCGAGGGAGTCTTTCACCGCAGCGTACACCCGGTACGTGAGGATGAAAGTCACCCTCGGAAATTGTGCAGGCGGCCCGCTATCGCAAGCCGCCGGACCACAATAAAAGAGCCGCTCTTGTCTGAGAGGAAAGGATGAGAATCCCCAGACAAGAGCGGCTCTAACCCGCTTGGTAATGGGGCCGTGCGGCCCGGAAATTTATGCGCCCCGGGTGAACAGGGTCAGGGCAAAGGCGGTCAGGGTCGCACCGGCAACGCGGCGGTAACGCCGGAAGTTGCGGCGACGGGGCGAACGGACGCCGGTTTCCCTTGCGTCGTTTTGCAAATGCAACATGGCCAGACGGGTATCGTTTTCCATGCTCATGTTCGTTCTCCTTGCTCGTTGTCCCCAGGGGGCCTTTTCCTATAGTGCAGAGATAAGGATGTCCGCGAAATCAATCCAATTGTTTTGTTTGATACACTTCTTCGGTTTTTCTGATGACAATCCGTTTCTCAATCACGTATGATGATGACCGTCATCAAGGAGGCTGATCGACCATGGAACTTTACCAACTCAAGACCTTTGTGGTGGTGGCCGAAGAGGGGCACCTGACCAGGGCCTCGGTGCGGCTGCACACCAGCCAGCCTTCGGTCAGCGCGCACATCAAGTCGCTGGAGGAGGAGCTGGAAACGCGCCTGTTCATCCGCACTCCCAAGGGCATGCGGCTGACCGAGGCCGGGGAACGCCTCCGGGACAAGGCCAAGGACGTGCTCCGGGCGGCCAGGGAGCTGAAGATCGAGGCGCGCAACATGGGCGACGAGTTGGTGGGCGACTTGTCCATGGGGCTGAACACCGACGCCGAATACCTGCGCATGGTGCCCCTGCTCACCTCTCTGGGCGAGGCGCACCCCAAGCTGACCCTGCAGATTCAGCAACGGGCCTCGACCTCGGTCCAGGGGGCTGTGCGCGACGGCGACCTGGACTGCGGCTTCATCTTCGGCGGGCCGCGGCACCCGGAGATCGACGCCGTGACCCTGGAAACCACCCAGTTCTACGTGGCCGTGCCCGACATCTGGAAGGACCGCATCAAGGGGGGATTGTCCGCGCTGGCCGACCTGCCGTGGATCATGGACCCGTCCGACAACCCGGTGCAGCAGTTGATCGAACCGTTTTTCCAGTCCCGCGCCTTCAAGCCCGCCAACCAGTTGGAAGTGGACGGCGACGAGGTCATCCGCGTGCTGGTGGCGGCGGGAAAGGGCGTATCGTTCCTTCGCAGCAACGAGGTCCGGGCGGCCAACCGCATCGGTCGGAAGGTTCACGTAATGGCCTTTGACGAGCTGTCCATCGACCTGAATTTCGTCTGCCTGAAGCGGCGCGACCAGGACCCGGTCATGCGGGCCGTCATCGAACATGTGAAACGGGCCTGGGGTGTGGACAACGCCCCGCAATAGCCGCGGATACAGCGGGTTCGGCTACTCCTCCCAGGCGGCGCGCACGATCTCGATGAGCGCGGCCAGGGACGGGTCGTCGGCCTCGCCCTTGCGGTAGGCGAACCGCAATTCCACGAAGTGGCGGCCCAGGGCCGCGCATTCCACGGCCCGGCCGGACTCGACCATGCCCCCGGCCTCGTCCGCGCGCACCAGGCCGAGCGCCTTTCCTTCCAGTATCAGGGGCCGGATGACCTCTTCCGAATCCGCGCCGATGGTCCGGGCGGGCACGATGTTGTGCCGGTTGAACAGGTCGAGCTGCAACTCCCTGATGGCGCAGTCCGTGGTGGGCATGATCCAGGTGTATTCGGAAAGCGGGGCCGTGTCTTCGGACTCGAGCTGCTCGCGGTATCTGGCCGCGCCGATGATGACGTAGGACGGCCGGGCCAGGGTGATGACCTCCAGATCCCCGTAGGGGTTGCCGGAAAACACGAAGCCCGCGTCCAGATTGTGGGCGCGGATTTCCTTGAGGATGACCCGCGAAGGGAATTGGGCCAGGGAAAGATTGAGCCGGGGAAACCGTTTTTCGATCTCGGCCAGCAGGGCCGTCACCCGGAGGTAATCCGGGTCGGTACACAGCCCCAGGGAGACCTTGCCCGCAACCTCGGCGCCGAGGGTCACGGCCTTGGCGGCCAGTCCGTTGGCCGCGGACAGCACCTCGATGGCGTCCTGGACCAGTTCGGCACCGGCCTGGGTCAGCTCCACGCCGCGCGGCACCCGGTCGAACAGCCGGACGCCCAGCTCTTCCTCAAGGGCCTTGATGTGCGCGCTGACCGCGGGCTGGGTGGCGTGGACGCGCTTGCCGGCACGGGTGAAATTGCCCTCCTCGGCCACGGCCACGAAGGTTCTGAGCTGATAGAGTTCCATGAGCCGTACATACCCGGACAGGGGCCGGTTATCAATCAGGATCGCTGATGCCGGGCGTCAGGGGATGCGCCAGTAACCCCGTATTGGCCGTCGCCCGGCATAGGGTTTCCCTGCGGAAAAGGCTGGATGCGTGGAAAACGGGAAACCGCGGCCCTGCCCGCGCAACGGCCTTTACAGCCCTTTCATAAGAAATCCTTATGGATAGTCTCAGGCATCTTTATTGGACCTTCGGCCCCGCTTTTCCCTACTAGGAAATCAGCGGACAACGAACCCGATACAAGGAGCCACCCATGTCCTACCTGACCTATCTGTTTCGGCCGGAAGACTCCACCCACGGCCTCACCGAAGCCGTCCAGGCAAGGATTCCCCGGTCCGTCCGAACGGTCAAGACCGCGCTCTGGATCACCATGGCCATGGTCATGAGCGTGGGCATCAGCCGGCTCGGCTAGCCGGTTCCCCTTATTCCGTGGCTTCGCCCGAACCGCCTGGGCGTGCGAACGCCACGTTCAGCTCGCCCAGGGCCAGCTCCAGTTCGGCGCATTCGAAGCGGTGCAGCCGGCCCGGCATGATCGGGTCCGGGTCGCCGGGCAAATAGTCCGACCCGGACAGGGCGTGGGCCAAACACCGCAACACCCCGTTGTGGGTCACCACCAGCACGGACTTGCCGGGATGCTCCCCGGACAGGTCGATGAAGGCGTCACAGGCGCGATCCAGCATCTCGTTGCGGCTCTCGCCGCCCTCCGGCCTGAAGTCGAACCCCTTTTTCTCCTGCTGATTCAATAGCTTCCCTTTTTTCGCCAATTCCTTGCGGGTCAGGCCGGTCCAATTGCCCCAGTCCTGCTCGTTGAGCCGGGCGTCCTCGACCATGGGCAGGTTCAGCACCTGGTTGAGGATGGCCCCGGTTTCCCGGGCGCGGGCCAGCCCGCTGGTCACGATCAGGTCGAATCCGGCCCCGGCCAGCGCCTCGGCCCAGTTCCGGGCCTGTTCGCGGCCCTCGTCGTTGAGCGCGGTGTCGGTGCGCCCCTGTATGCGGTGTTCCCTGTTCCAGTCGGTCATTCCGTGGCGCAGGCAGAAAAATGCGGTCATGGCTGCTCGGAAGGCGGGGGAACCAGGGGAATGGGCTCCGGCGCAACGTCCGGCAGGCTGCCCAGCCGCGATTCCACCACCTTGGGGTTGGGGTATGTGCTCAGGATGGATCCCAGCAGCTCGCGGGTCTTGCGATAGTCCCGCTCGTGCTCGTAGATGTCGGCCAGCAGGAACACGGCCAGGGCGTGGGTTTCCTCGGACAGCCCCTGTATGGCCAGCAACTCCTCCAGGGCCTTCTTGGCCTGGTTCCAGCCGGAAATGATGCTGTAGCTCTGGGCCAGCTCGTACAGGCAGCGGGCCTTGACCTCCGGCTCGGTCGCCGAATCGGCGCAGTTTTCCAGGGTGGAGGCCACCAGGTCGTAGCTGCCCATGTCCCGATACAGCCGGGCCATCCGCAACTGCGTCCTGTACGCGTGCTCCGGGTTGTCCTCGGCGTGAACCAGGCATTTCTCGAAGGACTCTATGGCCTTGGCGCGGTTGCCCAGCTCGGCGTAGACATCGCCCAACTGGAACATGATCTTCCACGCCTCGTCCGGGTCCTCGCCCAGTTCCAGGTACATGGCTTCCAGCAGGACCACGGCGCGGTCGTAGTCGCCCTTGATGGACACCGCGATCTCGCTGAGCCGGTCCCACGCCTCCTTGCGGTGCTCGCCCTGCGGCTCTATCTGCAGGTAGCGCTCGTAGTCCTTTTCCGCCTCGAGGTAGAACCCCTTGGAATAGGACGAACGCGCCCGCTCGATGTCCTCGCGGCCCGGCGAGGAATCGGACGAGCAGGCCGCGACGACGGTCATCGCCGCGGCCAGCAATGTAAACAGCACTAACCGTTTCATCTAAGTCCTAGGAATTGTTGTCTTTCAATTCCTCGTCATCGTCCATGACAAGGTCGAAACCGACCACCTTGTTGTCGTCGTCCATACGCACCAGGCGGACGCCCTGGGTGGCGCGGCCCCTGGTCCGGCTGACCTCGGACACGGACATGCGGATGACCTTGTTCTGCGAGGTGAGCAGGATGACGTCGTCGCTCTCGTTGACCATGCGCGCGCCGATGACCTTGCCGGTCTTGTTGGTCAGGCGCATGTTCAGGATGCCCTTGCCGCCGCGCGTCTGGACCCGGTACTGGTCGATGGAGGTGCGCTTGCCGAAGCCCCCTTCCGAGACCGTGAGCAACTGGTCGCGCTCGGTGTCGCCGGTGACCACGCAGGCCACGACCTCGTCGTTGGGCCTAAGGGCCATGCCCTTGACGCCTGCCGTGGCGCGGCCCATGGGCCGGGCGTCGTTGATGTTGAACCGGATGGCCGAGCCTTCGCGGCTGGCCAGGATGCAATCCACGTCCGGGTCAAGCTCGCGCACGGTCATCAGCTCGTCGCCGTCGCGCAGGTTCACGGCCCGGATGCCGGTGGACCGGCAGTTGCCGTACAGCCCGATGGAGGACCGCTTTATCATGCCCTTGCGGGTCACGAACAGGAAGAAGCGGTCGTCCTGGAACTCGCGCAGGGACAGGCAGGTGGCGATGTTCTCCTCCTTTTCCAAGGGCAGCAGGTTGTTCACGTGGCCGCCCTTGGCGTAGCGCGACCCCTCGGGCACCTGATGGACCTTGATCTTGAACATCTTACCGAGGTTCGTGAACAGCACCAGATGCTGGTGGTTGGTGGTCAGCATGAAGGTGTGGATGAAGTCGCCGTCGCCGGTCTGCACGCCCGCGATGCCCTTTCCGCCCCGCCGCTGGGCCGTGTAGTTGGAAAGCGGCGTGCGCTTGATGTAGCCCCGGCGCGACAGGGTGATGACCGTCTCCTCGTCCGGGATAAGGTCTTCGATGTCGATGGAATCCAGGTCCGCCTTGAGCAGCTCGGATTTGCGCGGGGTGGCGTAGTTCTGCTTGATCTCCTTGAGTTCGTCGCGGATGACGCCCTTGAGCACCTCGTCGTTTTCCAGGATGGACTTGAAGTACTCGATCTTTTTCATCAGGTCGGCCAATTCCTCGAGCAGCTTGTCGTGCTCCAGGCCGGTCAGCTTCTGCAACCGCATGTCGAGGATGGCCTTGGCCTGGATCTCGGACAGGCCGAACCGGGCCATCAGGCCGTCGCGGGCCTCTTCCGGCGTCTTGGACGCTCGGATCAGCTTGACCACTTCGTCGATGTTGTCCAACGCTATCCGCAGGCCTTCCAGGATGTGGACGCGCTTCTCGCACTTGTCGAGGTCGAACTTGGTCCGGCGGATGATGACCTCGCGCCGGTGCTCCAGGAAGTGACCGAGCACTTCCTTGAGGTTGAGCAGCATGGGCCGCTTGCCCACCACGGCCATCATGTTGATGCCGAAGCTGGTCTCCAGCGGCGTGTACTTGTAGAGCGAGTTGATGATGATGTCCGGGATGGCCCCGCGCTTCATGTCGAGCACGATGCGGATGCCCTTGCGGTCGGATTCGTCGCGCAGGTCGGACACGCCCTCGATCTTCTTCTCGTGGATCAGGGCCGCGATCTTTTCCACCAGGGTGGACTTGTTCAGCGCGTAGGGAATCTCCCGGATGACGATGGCTTCCTTGTGGCCCCGGCGGGCCTCCTCGATCTCGACCACGCCCCGGATCTTGATGGAGCCGCGCCCGGTGGTATAGGCGTCCACCAGCCCCTGGCCGCCGAAGACGGTGCCGCCGGTGGGGAAGTCCGGGCCCTTGACCCGCTTCATCAGCGACTCGATGGTGCAGTCCGGCTTGTCCAGCAGGTGGACGGAACCGTCGATAAGCTCGCCCAGGTTGTGGGGCGGAATGTTGGTGGCCATGCCCACCGCGATGCCGGTAGTGCCGTTCAGGAGCAGGTTCGGGACCTTGGTGGGAAGGACCGACGGCTCCTGCATGGTGTTGTCGTAGTTGGGTATGAAGTCGACGGTGTTCTTCTCGATGTCGCCGAGGAACTCCGAGCAGAGCCTGGCCATGCGGACTTCGGTGTATCGCATGGCGGCGGCGGAGTCGCCGTCGATGGAACCGAAGTTGCCCTGGCCGTCCACAAGCATGTCGCGCATGGAGAAGTCCTGGGCCATGCGGACCAGGGCGTCGTACACGGCCGAGTCGCCGTGCGGGTGGTACTTACCGATGACGTCGCCGACCACGCGCGCGGATTTCTTGTAGGCCCGGTTGTAATAGTTGCCCAGGTCATGCATGGCGTAGAGGATGCGGCGGTGGACGGGCTTCAGCCCGTCGCGCACATCCGGGATGGCGCGCCCGATGATGACCGACAGGGAGTACTCAAGGTAGCTTTTCTTGAGTTCGCTTTCGATGGTGATGGTATTATTCATTCATTCGCCCCAAACTTAAATATCCAGTTCCTGCACGGCCAGTGCGTTCTTCTCGATGAACTCGCGCCTGGGCTCCACGTTGTCGCCCATGAGATCCGTGAAGATGTCGTTGGCCGCGGCGGCGTCCTCGATGGTCACCTGGAGCATGGTCCGGTTTTCCGGGTTCATGGTGGTTTCCCACAGCTGCTCCGGGTTCATTTCGCCCAGACCTTTGTAGCGCTGGATGGACCAGCCGCGATGGGCTTCCTCGATGACCGCCTCATATAGCTCGAAAATGCCGGAAACCGGCTTCTGCGCCTCTTTCATGTCCAGGACGAACTCGAACCCGCCGCACTCCGATTTAAGCTCCCCATAGGTCGCGTAGGCCGTTTTGTAGAGCTTGGAGTAGAAGAACTCCATGGCCAGCCGGGTGCGGTGGCCGTTCTCGTTCTCGAAGATCAGGTAGGTCCGGTCCTTGTCCAGTTCCTGGTCGCGTTCCGTCTCGATGTGGACCTTGTAGCCGTTGGTCTCGAAGTCCTTCTTGAACTCCTCGGGGTCGTGCTCCTCGAAGTGCGTGTAGGAGATGCGCTCGGGATAATCCATGAGCTTCTGGTAGAGCGTGGGGTCGATGCCCACGGTCTCGGCCTCGTTGAACCGGGTCCGCAGGAAGCGGATGCGGTCCATGACCTTCATCAGCCTCTCCCCCTCGAAGGCGGCGCCGTCTTCGGTCTTGACCGCCAGGTCGCTGCCGATCCGCTCGAGCAGGAAGTTGTCCAGCTCCACGTCGTCCTTGATGAACTTCTCGAACTTGCCCTTGTGCGCCCGGTAGAGCGGCGGCTGGGCGATGTACACGTGGCCCCGGTTGATCAGCTCCTCGTACTGCCGGAAGAAGAAGGTCAGGAGCAGCGTGCGGATGTGCGATCCGTCCACATCGGCGTCGGTCATGATGACGATGTTGTGGTAGCGGAGCTTGTCGTAGTCCTTCTCGTCCTCGTCCTGGCCGATGCCGATGCCGAAGGCGGTGATCATGGCCCGGATTTCCTTGTTGCCGAGCATCTTGTCCATGCGGGTCTTCTCGACGTTCAGAATCTTGCCGCGCAGGGGAAGGATGGCCTGGATCTTGGGGTCGCGGCCCTGCTTGGCCGAGCCGCCTGCGGAGTCGCCCTCGACGATGAAGATTTCGGAGATGGTCGGGTCCTTGGACTGGCAGTCCGCCAGCTTGCCGGGCAGCGCGTTGTCGGACAGCGCACCCTTGCGCCGGACCAGGTCGCGGGCCTTGCGGGCCGCCTCGCGCGCCCTGGCCGCGTCCACCACCTTCTCGATGATGAACCGCGCCTCCTTGGGATTCTCCTCGAAAAACGTGTTCAACTTCTCGTAGATCACGCCCGCCACCAGGCCGGCCGCCTCGGAATTGCCGAGCTTGGTCTTGGTCTGGCCTTCGAACTGCGGATCCGGCAGCTTGACCGAAATGACCGAGGTCAGTCCCTCGCGCACGTCGTCGCCGGTCAGCTTCTTGACCAGCTTCTTGGGGATGTCCGCGTTCTGGATGTAGTTGTTGATGGCCCGGGTGAGCGCGGTCTTGTAGCCCGCCAGATGGGTGCCGCCCTCGATGGTTCGGATGTTGTTGGCGAACGTGTAGGTGTTTTCCTTGTAGCCGGAGGTGTACTGGAGCGCGAACTCCACGAGCATGTTCTCGGACTCGCCCTCCCCGTACACGATCTCGCCGATGGTCTGGGCGTTGGCGTTGAGGTCCTTGACGTAGCGCTTGATGCCGCCGTCGAACTTGAAGCTCTCCGGCTCAGCCTCGGGGTTGCGCTCGTCCTTGAACTCGATCTCCAGGCCGGAGTTCAGGTAGGCCAGCTCCCTGAACCGCTTCCTGAGGGTGTCGTAGTCGAACTGGTTGACCTCGAAGATGTCCTCGTCCGGCCGGAAGCGCTGGCTGGTGCCCGTGTGCTCGGACGGGCCGATCTCCTCCAGTTCGTGGATGACGTGCCCGCGCTCGAACTTCATGCGGTAGGTCTTGCCCTCGCGCCTGACCGTGGTTTCCATGAACTCGGACAGGGCGTTGACGCAGGACACGCCCACGCCGTGCAGGCCGCCCGACACCTTGTAGGTCTCGGAATCGAACTTGCCGCCCGCGTGCAGGGTGGTCATGGCCAACTGGACGGCCGGGACCTTTTCCTTGGGATGGATGTCAACGGGGATGCCGCGGCCGTTGTCGGTCACGGTGCAGGAATTGTCCATGTGCAGGGTGACCTTGATCTTGTCGCAGTACCCGGCCATTGCCTCGTCGATTGAGTTGTCGATAACCTCGTAAACCAAATGATGCAGGCCACGGATATCGGTGGAGCCGATATACATGGCGGGACGTTTTCGAACGGCTTCAAGCCCCTCGAGTACTGTGATCGATTCGGCGTTGTACTTGTCGCTCATCTATGCATTTTCCTCGGTATAATAAGTCTCTTCCTGGATCATCATCGGCATGACGATCACATTGTAGTTCTTGTCGTCCGCCCCGGTCAGTCCGCAGGGCGCCTCGGTTCCCGTGAGCGTGAACTTCACGGTGTCGGAGTTGAAGTGGTTGAGTATCTCGATCAGGTTCCGGGTCGGGAAGGCGATCCGGGTCATTTCGCCGGTGAAGGCGGCGTCGATGGATTCCCTGGCCGTGCCCGTTTCCTGGCCCTGCGCCGAAACCGTGACCTCGGTGCCCGCAAAGGAGAAATACGCGCAACGGTTGGAATCGGTGTTGAACAGGGCCACGCGGGACAGGGCGTCCATCAGGTCCAGCCTGTTCACTTCCAGGGTGGAAACGTCCGGGTCGTTCAGCTTGGCCATGAAATTGTTGTAGTTCGGATATTGGTAGTAGGACAGTGGCAGGGTAAAGGTCTCGCGTTTGTCGCCGGTGCGGAAGAACAGCCGCTTGTTGGAGATGGCCAGTTCGATCTCGTCCGCGGTCAGCCACTTCTTCAGCTCCGTCAGGTATTTTTTCTGGATGAGCACGCCCTCTTCCGGGAGCATGGCGAAGATGTCGTCATTGACGAAATCGAGCATGGCGAACTGGTGGCCGTTCAAGCCGCAGACCTCCACGGTCTTCACGCCCATCTTGTCGCGGGGCACCATGTAGATGCAGGCGATGGCCTCCATGGAGTCCTCGTCGGAGATGCAGAACGATATCTTCTCGATGATCTCGTGCAGGAAATCGCCGGACCAGAACACGGTGGCGTCTTCCGGGAAGGTCGAAAACTTCTGGAACCACTCCGGGTCGTTGACCGGGAACTTGTACTTCCTGGTCTTCTGCTCCACCAGCACGTTCTGGTTCTCGTCGTCCGTGCGGATGGTGAGTTCGCCCTGGTCGGAACGGAGCTGCTTGACCAGATCATAGAAGGCGCGGCCCTGGACGCCGGCCAACCCTTCGCCCTCGATGGCGGCCGGGTAGGAACCCATGAACTCGAGGTTCGAGTCGGTGGACATCACGTTCAGGTTTCCGTCCTCGCACTGCAGCCATATGGTGCGAAGGAAGGCGGCTCCCGTTTTGGCCGGGATGATATTGGCCGACTTCTGGAGTCCTTCGATGATTTCATCTCTGTTCACTTTCAGAAACATAAAAAATATCTCCTTGATTGAGATTTATTGTCTCGGTTCCTTTGTTCCTAACCAATCCATCTTACTTGAATCATGGATTTTTTTTAGAACACGCAGTGTGTTTGTTTTGGAACTTCTTTTGCGTAAACCCGCGTTCGGCAACAATAGTCACGACATGCGACATTTATTCTTCAAGGTTTTCAACAGTTGTTTCAATTCGAAGTCATCTTCCTGCATTTGTTCGATTTTTTTAACCGAATACAGGACCGTCGAGTGATCCTTTCCGCCGAAGGACCGGCCCAGCGCCGGATAGGATGTGTTGAGCATCTGGCGGCAGAGGAACATGGCCACCTGGCGGGCATGGGCGATGTGCTGGTGCCGCTTGGTGCCGATCAGATCCTTGACGTGGACGCTAAAGTGCTCGCTGACCACGTTGAGTATCTTCTTGGGCGTCAGGTCGTCGGTGGTCTTTTCCTCGGTGTTGGCCAGGATGTGATCGAAATCCTTCTGCGACAGGTCCTGCTTGACCAGCTCCTTGAAGGCGAAGAGCTTGAGCAGGATGCCTTGCAGGTAGCGGAAGTCCGTGAACCGCTGGGCCAGGGTGAGGACCTGTTCCTTGGTCAGGGTGAGCCGCTTGGCCTGGGCCTGCCGCTGGATGTACCCGACCCTGATTTCCAGGTCCGGCTCCTTGAGGGTGACGATCAGCCCCCAGCCGAGGCGGGACTGCAACGCCTCGTCCAGGAAGTCGTAGCTGGTTACCTTTTCCCGGCAGGCGATGGCCATCTGCTTCTTGTTGTCGTAGAAGTGATTGAATATGTTGACGAGTTCCTGTTGGAAATGGGGGTGTTCCCGGATCTTGTGAAAATCGTCGATGAACAGGAAATCGTACTCGAACAAATGACTGCGCGCCTTGAATCGGTCGCCCTTG
Source organism: Desulfovibrionaceae bacterium (assembly GCA_015709315.1). Lineage (GTDB taxonomy): Bacteria > Desulfobacterota > Desulfovibrionia > Desulfovibrionales > Desulfovibrionaceae > Pseudodesulfovibrio. Next base: position 40,063 of record JACCQI010000019.1, on the reverse strand, counting down.
AAGCGGATGGAATACAGGGAGTGCAGTTCATCCATGGACCCCATGAAGAGGGTGGAATAGTCGTGCTGCTTGGAAATCTCGTTGGCCACGGCCCGGAGCAGATGGGTTTTGCCCGAACCGCCCGAGCCGCAGATGATGAACGGATTGAAGAGCGAGCCGGACTGCTTGGCCACCTCCTTGGCCGAGGCGATGGGAAAGTAGTTCTTCTTGTTGATCAGAAAGGTGTCGAAGGTGAATTCCTGACCAAAGGGAAAGTCGATGCGCTTGACCACGTCGGCCACCTGCACGCCGGTGCCCCTCTCCAGGGGCTCGGTGTCCCGGTAGCTGATCACATAGCCGGAGCCGAGGAACAGGTTCAGCTGCGCCTCGAATTTGTCCTGGATATCCACCTCGAACCATTTGGCGAAGAATGCATGGGGAAAACCCACCGTCAGCCGCTTTTCCTTTTCGGAATAATCAAAAAACAAAGGGTCGAACCACCGCTTGAGTTCGTCTTCCGAGCAGGTCTGAAGCAAATGTTTCCGTAAGGAGTCTTTCACGCTGTATGGACGCTCGTTAAATTGTTGTTTTAAATTGCTGGAATTCAAACGGAAAAAACAGTAAAATAGGAGTCTAAAGAAATTCCCGAAATTCCTTAGGATCTATACATTATAATATACCTGAAGCCAAGCTTTTTAGCCTGGTTTTTACGGAAAAACCACGGTTAGGGAAGCTTTTTGACGGGTGGCGTTTTCCTTGTTGAAAAAGGTTTGTTTCGGCGGAATTATTTCCCCCCTGGGGGCGCGGCCGCGACGAGTGCGGCACGGGCGGCAAGAAGCTGGTTTTCCTTCGCCGGATTTTCGATTACAAGGGGTTGACCCGGTGCGCGGCGGTAATCTCCCTGCGGAGAGGACGAAAAAGCCCGTGTGCGCGGCGTGAGGCAATGTTAAGAGTGGGACGGGCCGGACGTGCCCAGCGGTCCCGGAGGCATAATGGCAGAATACAAAGTGAACAAGACGGTACGGGAGATCAACGAGCGCATCCGCAAGGGCAAGGCCGTTGTGGTCAATGCCGAGGAAATGGTCGCCATCGTCAGGAAGGAAGGCAAGGTCAAGGCGGCCCAGGAGATCGACGTGGTCACCACGGGCACGTTCTCGCCCATGTGTTCCTCCGGTCTCCTGTTCAACATCGGGCAACAGCCCCCGGTGATGAAGGTTTCGAGGCTGTGGCTGAACAATGTGCCGTGCTATTGCGGCGTGGCGGCCGTGGACGCTTATCTCGGGGCCACCGAGCCCTGCGACGACGATCCGTTGAACAAGGTTCATCCCGGCCGGTTCGCCTACGGCGGGGCTCACGTCATGGAGGATCTGCTCAGGGGCAAGGCCGTCCACCTGCGGGCCGAGGCGTACGGCACGGACTGCTATCCGCGCCGCGAGCTGGACAAGGACATAACCCTGGCCGATCTGCCCAACGCGGTCATGCTCAACCCGCGCAACTGCTACCAGAACTACAACGCGGCCGTGAACATGACCAGCCGGACCATCTATACGTACATGGGTCCGCTCAAGTCGAACTCCTCCAACGTGAACTACGCCACGGCGGGCTGCCTGTCGCCGCTGTTCAACGATCCGTACTTCAGGACCATCGGCCTGGGCACGCGCATCTTCCTCGGCGGCGGCGTGGGCTACGTCATCGGCGAGGGCACCCAGCACGTGCAGAAGCCCAAGCGCACGGAGCGCGGCCTGCCCGAGAATCCGGCCGGGACGCTCATGGTCAAGGGCGACTTCAAGCAGATGAAGGCCCGGTACGTGCGCGCCCAGTCCATCGTGGGCTACGGCGTGTCCCTGGCCGTGGGCGTGGGCATTCCCATCCCCATGCTCAACGAGGAGATGGCCTGGTTCACCGGCGTGTCCGACGAGGACATCACCATGCCGGTCAAGGACTACGGCTACGACTACCCCAACGGCATCCCGCGCGAATTGGCCCGGGTGTCCATGGCGGAGCTGCGCTCCGGCGAGGTCACGGTCAACGGCAAGAAGACCTCCACGGTCCCGGTGACCAGTTATTCCATGTCGCTGGAAGTGGCGGACAAGCTCAAGGAATCCATTGAAAACGGCGAGTTCCTGCTTACCGAAAAGGTGGAGGATATTCCGAGCTTCTAGACGGATAATTCGAATGCAAAATAAGACCTGCCGAGCAGCCTCGGCAGGTCTTATTATTTTGGATTGTCTTATCTGTTTGCTTAAATTGTGCGGATGCTATCGCCCTAGCCGGAGATGTGGGCGCAGGTGTCTATTTCCTCGTTGGTCATGGTGTACAGAAGATCGATGATGCCGGTTTGCAGGGAGGCCGGTCCGGCGGCTTGCTTCGCGGCGATTTCCCCTGCTATTGCAAGGACCGTCATGGCTCCGGCCACGGCTTCCATTGTGTCCTCCACGACCGCGGCGAAGGCCGCTACCAGGGCTGTGGCGGTGCAGCCCAGGCCGGTGATGCGGGGCATCATGGGGTGGCCGTTTCGGATTAGGATTTCGCGTTTTCCGTCCGTGACCAGGTCGGTTTCCCCGGACACGCAGACCACGCAGGAATGCTGCTTGGCCAGGCCCACGGCGGCGGATCGCGCCTCAAGCGCGCCGTGGGTGCTGTCCACGCCCTTGGTGGCCCCGCTCTGGCCTGCCAGGGCGATGATCTCGGACCCGTTGCCCCGGATGACGTCCGGCGAGGCGGCCTGGAGCAGCCTTTCGCAGACCAGGTTGCGGTAGCCGGAGGCACCGGCCCCCACCGGGTCGAAGACGAGCGGCTTGGACAACGTGTTGGCGCAGGCTCCGGCTTTGTATAGGGCCTCGGGCAGCGTGCCCGCGGGAATGCCCATGTTGCAGACCACGGCCCCGGAAATGGCGACCAGGTCCTCGATCTCCTCGGGCTGGTGGGTCATGACGGGCGAGGCTCCCACGGCCAGCAACCCGTTGGCGTTCAGGTTGGCGGCCACGTAATTGGTCACGGACAGCACCAGCGGCCCCGTCATCCGGACCTTTTTCAATCCCCTCCAGACAAACGCCGCATCAGACATGTATCAACCCTCCGAAATATTTCATAGTATCAAAAACATATTCCAATTAACCCTCAAAACCTACCACCAACCATCTCCCTCGTCATCCCTCACGAAGCGACCCAAAAAGCTTCGGAAAAGGAAGGGGATGGGGGTCCGGGACAAGGGGAAGGAAAGAACCTTTCACGAAAGGTTTTTCCTTCCCCTTGCCCCGGCCGTCGGAGGCACAAAAAACCGCCCTGCTCCGCGTGAGCGGAACAGGGCGGCGGAGTGTTTCATTGCCGGCCGTTTAGGCGACGTGTTCCGCTCCGGCCTTGATGGCTTCGGTGTTGGCGGGAATGAGCTTGTGGTAGCGCGGGGAGATCACGTTTTCGAGCGACCCGATGACCGCGTCCAGCGGGATGATCCCGGTGGCCTGGACGTAGGCGCCGATGGCGACCATGTTGGCCATGCGCGTGTTGCCCAGCTTGTCCGCGATTTCGTTGCAGGGAACGGCGTGGCATTTGAGCCGCTTCTCGTCGGCCAGCTCCATGTCGATGAGCGAGGAGTTGATGATGTGGACCCCGCCGTCCTGGACGCGCGGCTGGAACTTGTCCACCGACGGCCGGTTCATGGCGATGAGGGACACGGGTCGATGGATGATCGGGGAGCCGATTTCCTCCTCGGACAGCACGACCGTGCAGTTGGCGGTGCCGCCGCGCATTTCCGGGCCGTAGACCGGGATGTAGGTGACGTTGAGGCCGTCCTTCATGCCCGCGTAGGCCAGCAGGTTGCCGATGAGCATGACGCCCTGGCCGCCGAATCCGGCGATGATGGTGTCGATGTAGCGCATTAGCAGATGCCTCCTTCCTCGGACACGTCCTTGAACACGCCGAGCGGGAAGTAGGGGATCATTTCCTTTTGGATGCGTTCGTTGGCCGCAAGCGGCGTCATCTTCCAGTTGGTCGGGCAGGCGGAGAGCAGCTCCACGAAACCGAAGCCCGTGCCGCTCAACTGGAATTCAAAGGCTTTCTTGATGTATTTCTTGGCCTTGCGGATGTTCTTCACATTGTCGAGCGAGCCGCGCGCGGCATAGGCCACGCCGCCCAGGGAGGCGATGATCTCGGTCATGCGGATGGGCGCGCCCTCGTGGGTCATGCACCGGCCTGCGGGCGTGGTGGTCGTGGTCTGGCCGATGAGCGTGGTCGGGGCCATCTGGCCGCCGGTCATGCCGTAGACCGTGTTGTTGACGAAGATTACGGAGATCTTCTCGCCCCGGTTGGCCGCGTGGATGATCTCGGCCATGCCGATGGAGGCCAGGTCGCCGTCGCCCTGGTAGGTGAAGACGAAGTGTTCGGGACGGGCGCGCTTGATGCCGGTGGCCACGGCCGGAGCGCGGCCGTGCGGCGCCTCGACGGCGTCCACGTTCAGGTAGTTGTACAGGAATACGGAGCAGCCGATGGAGGTGGTCAGGATGACCTTTTCCGCCAGATCCATCTCGTCGAGCAGCTCGCCCACCAGCCTGTGGGCCACGCCGTGATGGCAGCCCGGGCAGTAGTGGGTGGCGCGGTCGATAACGGACTTGGGCCGATCGAATACGAGTTTTTCGTTCATTTCAGACATTTATTTCCCCTCCAGGCTGTTGAGGATGGGTTCCTCGAGTTCGTCCGGGGTGGGCAGGTTGCCGGGGTAGATGGCGTAGAAGTCGGAGTCGGCCACCGTGCGGATGGCCAGGCGGACGTCGTCAAGCATCTGGCCCAGGTTTTGTTCGATGGTCAGGAAGCGCTTGCCCTGCTCGGCCAGCGCCTTGAGTTCCTTGCTCGGGAACGGGTAGAGCGTGATGGGTCGGAACAGGCCGACCTTTTTGCCCTGGCTGCGGAACTTGCGGACCGCGGACTTGGCGATTCGGGCGATGGAGCCGTAGGCGCAGATGACGAGTTCGGCGTCCTCGGTCTCGAACTGCTCGCATTCGGTCAGTTCCTCCCAGGCATCGTACTTGGCCTGCAGGTGCTTGTTCTGCCCGGCCAGCTCCCCTTCCTGGAGAAACAGGGACTTGAGCAGGCGCTTTTCGCGGTCCGGGGTCTTGCCGTCCAGGCACCAGTCGCGGCCCGGCTCGTCATCGATGTTTTCCGGCTCCCAGGGAACGATGGGTTCCTTCATCTGGCCGAGGATGGCGTCGCCGAGGATGAGCACCGGGGTGCGGTGCCTGAAGGCGATGTCAAAGGCCCGGATGGTCAGGTCGTAAGCTTCCTGGACCGTGGCGGGTCCGAGGGTGAAGTGGCGGTAGTCGCCGTGGCCGCCGCCCCGGGTGGACTGGTAGTAGTCGCCCTGGGCCGGGCCGATGTCGCCCAGTCCCGGTCCGCCGCGGTTCATGTTGACGACGACCGCCGGTATTTCGGAACCGGCCATGTAGGAGATGGCCTCCTGTTTCAGCGATACGCCCGGCGAGGAGGACGAGGTCATGGCGCGGACACCGGCCGCGCCCGCGCCGAGCAGCATGTTGGCGGCCGCGATTTCGGATTCGGCCTGCACGAAGTCGCCGCCCGCCTTGATGATGGCCGACGACATGAATTCGGGGATGTCGTTCTGGGGCGTGATCGGATAGCCGAAGAAGCACTTGCACTTGGCGGCCAGCGCGCCCCGGGCGATGGCCTCGTTGCCCTTGACGAAAATACGTTCAGCTTGCTTGGTCATGCTACTCCCCCTTCTTTTTCTTGGGGGTTTTGTACACTTTGATCGCTACATCCGGGCAGATCGTCGCGCAGGATGCACAGCCGGTACATTTGTCCGCGTCCGCTTCAGGCACCTCGGCGACCTTGTAGCCGCTCGCGTTGAAGCGGTCAGACTGGACAATGATGTCTACAGGACAGACCGTGGTGCAGAGCAGACACCCCTTGCACCGGTCTTCCTGAACTACGATTCGCGACATGTATGACTCCAGTTCCGTTAAATATTATACGGTTACCCGTATTACAGGACGAGCATCGCATCTCCGTAGGAGAAAAAGCGAAAGTCGTTTTTCAGTGCAAACTCATACGCGGAAAGTATGGTTTCTCTTCCCGCAAACGCCGAAAGCATAATGATGAGCGACGATTCTGGCAAATGGAAGTTTGTCACGATGCCGTCTATCATATTGAATGCATAGCCGGGATAAATGAAAATGTCGGTCTCTCCCTTGAATTCCGACACCGCGCCGCAGGCCCTGTACATGCCTTCCAGGGTGCGTGCGCTGGTGGTGCCCACGGCTATGACCGGCCGTCCCTCGGCCTTGGCCCGGCGGATGGCCTCGGCGGTCCCCTCCGGCACTTCGATGTATTCGGCATGCATGGAGTGGTCGCGGATGTCCTCGCACCGCACCGGGCTGAAAGTGCCGTACCCCACGTACAGCGTGACCTCGGCCCACTCGAAGCCCTTGTCCGCGATGCGCTGCCGCAGCTCGGGCGTGAAGTGCAGCCCGGCCGTGGGCGCGGCTACGGACCCGGTCTTGGCCGTATCGGCGTAGGTGGTCTGGTAGCGGTCGCGGTCGGCGGCCCGGTCCGGCCGCTTGATGTAGGGCGGCAGGGGCAGGTGCCCCAGCTCGAAGAACAGGGATTCCAGGTCGCCTTTCCATTGCAGCTCCACCCGCCGTCGGCCGAATTCGCCCGGCTCCCCGGCCACCAGCCGGAAGGTGTCCGAAAACCGGACGGCGGTGCCGGGCTTGGGGGTCTTGGAAGCGCGCAAAAGCCCTTCCACCGTGGCGTGGTTCCAGCCGTTGTCCGTATGCGCCCGGATAAGGGGCAGCGGCGTGAGCAGCAGGAACTCCACCCGGCCTCCGGTGGGCTTTTCCCCGAAGATGCGGGCCGGTATGACGCGCGAATTGTTGGCCACCAGCAGCGCGTTTTTGGGCAGCAGGCCGGGCAGGTCGGTGAACCGGGATCGGGTCAGGCCCCCATTGTCGCGGTTGAGCACCAGCAGCTTGGAACCGTCCCTTTGGCGGGCGGGTTCCTGGGCGATGCGGTCCTCGGGCAGGAGGTAGTCGTAGCTCGAAAGAAGGTAGTCTTGGGGTATTTCCATAATATAGTACAGCTCTCGGTCAGAGCGGATGAGTGTACAACACCTCGATATTCAACGGAATCTTTTTTTGTTATTCAATGATATCAACAGGATGGAATGCCATCAGACGCGTTTCCCTTTGGGGCTTGATATTGGCCGTATTCATGGTATTTCATTATGCATGAATTGGCTTTCCGTGGCTGAGATAGCCAAACTCACCCGCATTCCCGCGCCGACGGCCCGTCGGTACGCTTCGCTGTTCAAGGATTTTCTCGGCGGGCGCAAGATGGGCCGCGTCACCAGGTACCCCGAAGAGTCCGTGGTTGTTTTCGAGCGCATCTCGACCCTGTACGCCGATGGATGCGTGACCGCCGAGATCGACGACCGGCTTCGCACCGAATTTCCTCGCACCATCGATGTGGAGCACCGGGTGGCCACGCCCGCTCCGCAGGCCGAAGGGTATGCCGACCTGGCCCACACGTTCAACGGGGTCATCGAAAAGGTGGCGGCCTGCATGGCGGTGATGGCCGACCAGAAGTCCATCATCGACAGCCAGCAGGACGACATCCGCAAGCTCAAGACGGCTTTCGTGCTCCTGGCCCGCAGCCAGAAGCGGCTGAAGCAACTGCCCGCCGGAACCGACGCCCTGCCCGGCGAGATCCTCGAGCAGACCCGCGCCCTGGAACAGAAAGACGCGGAGATCGAGGAGATGGCGCTCAAGCTGTCCTTCGACACTTCGGACATCAAGGCCAAGCTTCAGATTCTCGAATCCGAGCTGGTTCGGCTCCGAAAGGACAGGCGGGATATGGAAAAATACCTGCAAGACAAGATAGACCGGCTCAAGGAGTCGGTGTAGCAAATTTTTTACGGAGGAGACCATGCGCACCCTGACCAGAATTTTCATCGCGTTGGCGTTTGCCGGCATGCTTGCCGCCTGCACCACCACCGGCTCCGGCTCGACCACGACCGACACCGGCCAGTCCGACAGTGCCCAATACCAGGAACCCAATTACTATCTCGATTTCGACGACATCATGCTGCCCAAGGAAATCGACTACGTGAACGACGGTTCCTACCGGCTGGACAACGCCAAGTTCAAGGCGTCCATCATGAAGTTCAAGGGCCGCGTCAAGATTCTCGAACTGGTCCAGTTCTTCATCAACAACATGACCAAGGATAACTGGACGCTGGTTTCCAACAACAAGGCGAGCGACTCGCACATCCTGAACTTCGAGAAGTTCAACAAGAGCTGCGTCATCCAGATCGACGACAAATTCGCCACCTCGGTCACCACCATTTTCGCCGTGGAAGTCAAGGAAACGGGCGAAAAGAAAAATTGATGCAATCACATTTCGGATTTGCCGGATTCATGGGCAAGCGGGTCCACCTCGGTGTGACCGGCTCCATTGCCGCGTACAAGGCGCTCGACCTGCTCCGCCTGCTTCAGGAGGCGGATTGCCGGGTTTCCGCGACCCTGACCGAGTCGTGCGCCCGGTTTGTTGCGCCGCTCACCTTCGAGGCGCTGGGCGCGGCACCCGTCTACACCTCCATGTTTGACGAAGCGCCGGACGCGGACACCGCCTTCGGGCATCTGGAACCGGGCCAGGAAGCGGACGTCATGGCCATTGCGCCCGCCTCTGCCAACACCCTCGCCCGCCTCGCCTACGGCCTGGCCGACGACATGCTTTCCTGCCAGGCCCTGGCCTTTCCCGGCCCCAAGATCGTGGCCCCGGCCATGAACCCGCGCATGTGGGAGGCCCCGGCCACCCGGCGCAACTGGGACATGCTCGGGGAACTCGGCTACATCCGCGTGCTTCCCGGCACGGGGTTCGTGGCCTGCGGCGACACCGGCACCGGGCGGCTTGCCCCCATGGAGGAAATCCTGACCGCCGTGCTCAAGGCCCTCAGCCCCCAGGATCTCGCGGGCCGCAAGGTCCTGATCACGCTTGGCCCCACCCGCGAATCGTGGGATGCGGTTCGGTTCTGGTCCAACCCCTCTTCCGGGACCATGGGCGCGTGCATGGCCATGGCCGCCCATTTGCGCGGCGCCGAGGTGACCGTGGTGGCCGGTCCCACGAATCTCACCTTCCCCGGCGACATTTCCGTGGTCAGCGTCACCACCGCCCGGCAGATGTTTGAGGCGTGCGCCGATCTCTGGCCCGGCATGGACGCGGCCTGCCTGACCGCAGCCGTGGCCGACTACCGCCCGGTGCCCTTCGGCGACACCAAGTTCAAGAAGACGAGTTCGGCCGGTGCCGGGATCACCGTGGAGTTCGAGCCCAACCCCGACATTCTCAAAAGCTTGGGCCAGGCCAAGAAGGACGGCCAGAAGCTCATCGGGTTCGCCGCCGAAACGGACAACGTCAAGGAAGAGGCGGCCCGCAAGCTTGCGGCCAAGAACCTCGACCTCATTGCGGCCAACGACATTTCGCGGCCCGGCTCGGGGTTCGGCGTTCCCACCAACCAGATGACGGTGCTGGACGAATCGGGCCGCATGGAAACCTGGCCGCAACTGCCCAAGACCGAAGTGGCGTGGAGATTATGGGATCACCTTCTGCTCGGCTGAACACCCGCGAGGACTTGCGGACCTGGGTCGAGTCCGGCCTGGAGTTCCTGTATCTGCCCGGCGGCGTACGCGTCGAAGCCGAAAACGGCCCGCCCGCCCAAGGGGCTTCGCCCGCGCAATCCGTCCCGCACCCCCCCTCCCCTTCGTACCCTCCCGAGCGCAGGCAGGCTGTTGCGCCGAAGGGTGCGCCCGGCCCGCGTCCGGCCTCCACATCCAGGCCCGCCATGCCCCCTACCCCGACACCCGCCCCGGATTTTCCCCGGCCATGGGATCATTTCCTGAAGTTCACCAAGCCCGGGGCCAAGGTGGTGTGGACCTACATGGAGCTCGGCCTCGACCTGGGCGGCCAGCCCGACCACAGGCGCAGCGAGGTGCTCAAAAACTTGCAGGCGCATCTGCGCTGGCCCAAGGGCACGATCAATTTCTGGCCGGTCAGCGCGCTTGCGGACGGTGCCCTGCAACCGGATACGAATCTGTTCTGGAAGGGATGGGAACTGTGGCGCACGCCGCACATCGCCTGTTTCGGCGAGGAGGCCCTCAGGGTCATTCTGCCCCAGGCCGACCCCTCACTGAGCACGCACATGCTCGAACATGTCATTGTACACGTTTTGCCTCCACTCGGACGGTTGACCGCCCTTCTGCCTCACGAACAGCAGATGGCCGTGGACGATTTGCTCAAAATCCGGCTGTGATGGTCCAAAAATTTTATTTTTCACCAAAATTCCTCATTTTTGACCCTGTGCCGAAAGATAGCCCTTTAGGCGAGGTCCCGCTCCTGTTTTTCGGAAAAACGCCGCAGAGGCAAAATATGGACTGTGCCCCCGGAACTCGTTGGGACACAAGGGTTTTGAGATGGCAGGCAGGCGCGGCGGAGCCCTGAACCGGATAGTTGCCATTTCACGGGCACGATTTCCCGCATTTGTGAACTTCGTAACCCGGCTTGCATTGACGCGCAGGTGTGGAGTATGAGCGTTGTGCATCAAGGAATGTGTGACCTCGGCCCGCGCCCAAGCCCGGCTCGGCAATCTTGACGACAACAAACGCCCCCGGACACCGGGGCCAAAGGATCGACCCCTCCATGAAGATACTTGTCACCGGCGCAGCCGGATTCATCGGATTCCATCTTTCCCGGCGGTTGACCGCCGAAGGCCACGAAGTCGTGGGCCTGGACAACCTGAACGACTACTATGACGTGAACCTGAAAAAGGCGCGCCTGGACATACTCAAGGAAAGCGACCTGTTCAGGCACGTGAACATCAATCTTCAGGATGAACGGGACATGACCGAGCTTTTCGCCCGCGAGAAGTTCACGCACGTCATCAACCTGGCCGCTCAGGCGGGCGTGCGTTATTCCATCGAAAACCCCAGGTCCTACGTCGACTCCAATATCGTCGGCTTTTTGAACATCCTCGAAGGCTGCCGACACAACGAGGTCGAGCACCTGGTGTACGCTTCGAGCAGCTCAGTCTACGGCAAGAACACGAAAATGCCGCTTGATCCCCATCAGGGCGTCGATCATCCCATGAGCCTCTACGCGGCCACCAAGAAGTCCAATGAGATGATGGCCCATTCATATTCCAGCCTCTACGGAATGGCCACCACGGGGCTTCGGTTTTTCACGGTCTACGGACCGTGGGGCCGCCCGGACATGGCGCTTTTCCTGTTTACCAAGAACATCCTTGCCGAGAAGCCCATCAACGTCTTCAATTACGGAAAGATGATGCGCGACTTCACGTACATCGACGACATTGTGGAAGGCGTGGTTCGCGTGACCAAACACACGGCCCGCCCGAATCTGAACTGGGACGGCGACAACCCTGACCCTTGCACCAGCACCGTGCCCTATCAGATCTACAACATCGGCAACAACAATGTCGTCGAGCTGTCCCGGTACATCGAGGTTATCGAGGAGGTTGTGGGCAAAAAGGCCATCTTCAACTACATGCCCATGCAGCCCGGCGACGTTCCGGCCACCTATGCCAATGTGGACGATTTGGTCCGCGACGTAGGTTTCAAACCCGACACGTCCATCGAAGTGGGAATCAGAAATTTCGTGGATTGGTACCGCGGCTATTACAATAAATAGAGGAAATTCCGGATTCGGATATTCAGGGGCGGCGAAAGCCGCCCTTTTTCATTCCTTTCACACAACACCCCTTGCCTTCACATGCGTTTCAGCCTACGAAAAGAAAACGTCCAAAAACATGTTTCACGTGAAACTTTTTGGTTTGCGTTGAGATTGTTTCACGTGAAACAGTCGGTTGAACAAGTGATCGTCAATCACCACCGTGAAGCGAGGGTCTCGTGGCAAGAAGAATTGTGGTAGCGAACCAAAAAGGCGGGGTCGGCAAGACTACGACCTCGGTGAACCTGGCGGCGTCCCTTGCAGTGATGGAAAAAAGGGTCCTCCTGGTGGATTGCGATCCCCAGGGAAACGCCTCCAGCGGATTGGGTTTTTATCCGGGCGACAAGCGGGAAAACATCTATACCGTCTTGTTCGAGCCCAATAATGTTCGCAAGGCCATTTGCGAAACAGGCGTGCCGTTCCTGGATATTCTGCCTGGAACGCAGGATCTGGTGGGCGCGGAAATCGAGCTGGTGGACAAGTTCGGGCGCGAGTATTATGTGCGCGAATTGCTGGACCCGGTGAACGACGAATATGATTTCATCATCATCGACTGCCCTCCTTCCCTGGGCCTGCTTACGGTCAACGCCCTGTGCGCGGCGACCGAAATGCTGGTGCCGCTCCAGTGCGAGTATTACGCCCTGGAAGGCATCGCGCAACTCTTGATGACATACGAGTTGGTCCGCAAGCGCCTGAACACGGACCTGGACATCCTGGGCGTGGTGCTGACCATGTACGATTCCAGGAACCGTTTGTCGTGGCAGGTGAAGAATGAGGTGCGAAAGGCGTTTCCGCAGCACCTGTTCGAGACGATCATCCCGAGGAACGTGCGCCTCTCGGAGGCTCCGAGCTTTGGAAAACCGGTGATCAATTACGATATCAAATCGCGGGGTGCGGAGGCGTATCTCGCGCTGGCCCAGGAAGTGGAAAAAAGCTCCACCGCCGGGGTCTAGACGTGCTCTTTGACAGGCTGTCCGACCGCGAGAAAACGGTGGTCGGACAGCTTGAGAATTCGGCGATCAGTACCGCCCTTCCTTGGATGTGACCTTGGAGTCGAGGTACGGGGCGCATTCGGTGACGATCTTGTCCTTGAAGTGCCGTTTGGTGACCTTGGCCCGGCAGTTCATGCAGGTGAAGGCGACCAGTCCCGCCAGGTTGACGCTGGTCAGACGGAACAGGCGAGGCTCGTCGGCGGTCCAGTCGTCCGTGGCGTTGCCGCAGTGCTCGCAGTTCACGTCCACGTCCACGGGATATGGGAAATCCCAGTACTCTTGGAGGGTCTCCCAGTCCGCCGTGGGCTCGGGGCGTTCCTGCTCCGCCGGTTGTTCGTCCACGCCGAGGGCGGCCATGACCTGGTCCCGAACGGTGGTCCAAGCCTCCGCCGTGAGCAGTGCGCCCACGAGGTTGCCGTCCTTGTCAAAGAGTTCGTTGATGTGTTCAGACATGATTGCTCCGAAGGGTTGATCGTCTTCGGGGCGTTATAGGCGCTCCCGCCCGATTGGGCAAGGGTGCAGTACCATAGAATCGAGGAGAAGTGTGTATGATGTCTGCTAACAGGGGATTGGGACGGGGGCTGGATGCCCTGCTCGGCGGTGTTCGGGAAGACGAAAAGATCACTGCCGATTCCGCGGAGGTGCGGATGATCGACATCAACGCCATCGTGCCCAACCCGCACCAGCCGCGAAGGGAGTTCTCCGAGGACGCCCTGAACGACCTGGCCGCGTCCATCAAGTCGCGCGGGGTACTGCAGCCGGTCCTCATTCGCACGCTCGGCAACAACCGCTACGAGTTGGTGGCGGGCGAGCGCAGACTGCGCGCCTCCAAGATCGCGGGCCTGTCCGAGATCCCCACCCTGGTCCGTGAGATGACGGACCAGGAGAGCTTGGCCATAGCCCTTATCGAGAACCTGCAACGCGAGGACCTGAACGCCGTTGAAGAGGCGCTCGGCTACCAGCAGCTCCAGCAGCAATTCGGCCTGAGCCAGGAGGAGCTGGCCCGGCAGGTGGGAAAGAGCCGGTCCGCCGTGGCCAACGCCCTGCGTCTGCTGAACCTGCCCGAGCCGGTGCAGGCGGACATCCAGAAAAACGCCATTTCCGCCGGGCATGGCCGTGCCATCATGGCCGTGCCCGATGCCGATCCGCAGGCCGAGCTGCATCGCCGGATCGTGGACAACGGCCTGACCGTGCGCCAGGCCGAAGCCCAGGCCACCTTCTACAAACAGAACGGCCGACTGCCCGGCGCGGACGAGATCGGTTCCGCCGCCGCCAGGACGGCCAAGGCGCAGCCCAAGACGCTGGATCCGAAACTGGAATCCCTCGAAACGTCGCTGTCCGATGTGTTGGGCGTTAAGGTCAAGATCTCCGGGTCATCCAAAAAAGGCAAGGTTACGGTAAGTTACGGCGATGAAGACGATTTGCGGTCTTTTGTGGAAAAACTTGGGGTCGAGTTCGCCTGAGCAGGGATTATTCCTCCTGAGCCGAATATGGCGGCCAGCGATCCCACGCCGATGAACCGCATGATCTTCCGCCTCGCGGCAATGGGGATCGACCACTGCCGCCGACCACGATCAGACCGTGGTCTGATGAAATAACATTTTAAAAATACTGGTTGTTTACAATATGTCACGCGATACAATCCATTCGGCGATCACCGGTCTCAAGGGCCGAAAGGTCATGATCATCGGCGATCTCATGCTCGACCATTACCTGATGGGCGGGGTTGAGCGTATCTCGCCCGAGGCCCCGGTGCCCGTGGTCCGCGTGGAGTCGGAATCCCATCTTTTGGGCGGGGCCGGGAACGTGGCCCGCAACATTGCCGCTTTGGGCGGCGCTCCCCTGCTCGTCGGCTTGATCGGCAACGATAGGGACGGCGCGCTCCTCGGCCGCATGTGCGCCAACGCCAACCTCGTTACCCGGCTCATTGCGGACGACGGCCGCCCTACCACCAAGAAGACCCGCATCATCGCCCACAACCAGCAGGTGGTGCGCGTGGACCACGAGCAGGCGGACGCCCTTTCCGGCATCGCCCTGGACAGCGTGATGCAAGCCGTGGAGGCCGACATCGCCGAATACCCGGTGGTCGTCATCTCCGACTACGGCAAGGGCGCGGTGTCCGAGGAGTTCATGCGCCGGTTCATGGAGCTGGTCGGCCGCTGCGAACCCCGGCCGCTGGTGCTGGTCGACCCCAAGACCGCCAACTACGACCGCTACCAGGGTGTGGACCTGCTCACGCCCAACACCAAGGAAGCGGGCGAAGGCGCGGGCTTCCCGGTCTCTGCCCGCGACTCGGTGATCCGCGCCGGGCACGCCCTCTTCGACCGCCTCAACTGCAACAACCTGCTCATCACCCTCGGGTCCGACGGCATGGCCCTGTTCGAGGGGCCGGAGAACATCACCCACATTCCCACCGTGGCCCGCAAGGTCTTCGACGTGACCGGCGCGGGCGATACCGTCATCGCCACAACCGCCCTCGGTCTGTCCGCCGGGCTGGACCTTTTGACCGCCTGCACCCTGGCCAACTACGCGGCGGGCGTTGTCGTGGGCCAGGTGGGCGCGGCCTCGGCCTCGGCCGATGAATTGAAGCAAACCGTGGACGAATTGCCGGAACCGGACGTTTCAGCCTGGTGACGGCGCATCGGGAGCTGCCATGGCACGAAAGAAACTGGATTTCGAGACGGCCATAGCCCGCCTCGGCACGCCGAAGATTCCCACGCCGCTGGCCAACATCCGATGTGTGGACGAATCGGTCCGCACGACCCTCATGCTTACCAGCGAGGAACTGAACGAGCTGGATACCGACATCCTGAAAAAACAGTTCGAAAAAGCAGGGCCGCGCGAAAAACTCTATTTCGACCCCTCCAAGACCAAGTGCGCCATCGTCACCTGCGGCGGCCTCTGCCCGGGCATCAACGACGTGATCCGGTCCATCGTCATGGAAGCCTACTATCATTACGGCATTCGGAGCGTGCTGGGCATCACCAACGGGCTGCGCGGGTTCATCCCGGAGTATGGGTATGATATCAAGGAGTTGACCCCGCAAAACGTGACCAATATCCACGAGTTCGGCGGCACGGTGCTCGGCTCCTCGCGCGGCCTCCAGCCCCCGGAGCTGATTGCGGACTCCCTGGAGCGCCTCAACGTGAACGTGCTCTTCGTCATCGGCGGCGACGGGGCCATGCGCGCGGCCAGGTCCATTGTGGACGAAGTGTCCCGGCGCAAGCGGAAGATCGCCATTATCGGTATCCCCAAGACCATCGACAACGACATCAATTTCATCACCCGATGCTTCGGCTTCGACACGGCCGTGGAAAAGGCGGCCGAAGCCATCCGCTGCGCCCACGTGGAGGCCACGGGCGTGGACAACGGCGTGGGGCTGGTCAAGCTCATGGGCCGCGAGGCTGGGTTCATCGCCGCCCAGGCGTCCCTGGCCATGCAGGAGGTCAATTTCCTGCTCGTGCCGGAACAGAAATTTACCCTGGACGGCGAAAACGGGCTGCTTATGGCCGTGGAACGCCGCCTCGCCCAACGGGGACATGCCGTCATCGTCTGCGCCGAAGGCGCGGGTCAAGACCTGCTCGGCGGGCCGTTGGAGCGCGACCCCTCCGGCAACCCGAAACTGCGGGACATCTGCGGCCACATCATCGACAAGCTCATGGCCCACTGCCGCAAGAAGGACCTTGAAATGAACATAAAGTTCATTGATCCCAGCTACTTGATTCGATCCGTGCCGGCCAATGCCGGGGACCGCGTCTACTGCGGGTTCCTGGGGCAGAACGCGGTCCATGCGGCCATGGCCGGAAAAACCGGCATGGTCGTGACCCGGCTCAAGTCGAGTCTGGTCCACCTGCCGCTCGAGCTGGTCGCCACCAAGCGGCGGAACATCAACGTCAATTCCGACTACTGGTTCTCGGTCATGGAATCCACCGGACAGATGGAATATCTGAAATAAGGCGCGCCGGGCACCGGGCGCAAAAAAAGGGGACCGTCCGGCCCCCCTCTTTCTCGTGCATGACGGGAAGAAAATTATTCGTTGGCTGCCAGGCGGCGGCGGACCTGTTCGTTGACCTGGCGGCTGGAGCTTTCCTTTTCGGACTCCATGGCCACGGCCAGCAGTTCGAAAAGCTCGTCATAGGAAAATTCAAGGCTCAGGCAGCCGTTGGTGACGATGCAGCTTTTCTCGCGTTCCTCCACGCGGTAGGCGCGGCGCTCGCGGGCATGGCCGATGGCGGAGATGATGCCGTATGCCAGCTTGCCGTCCTCGTCTCGATACAGCTTCTCCATGGTCAACATGCCGGTGCTGTCGTCAAAATACATTTCTTCGCCAATGAGATGGCCGATGACCTCCAGATCCTGACCGAAGTCGTTGGGGAGGTTCACATTGAGGACCGTGTCTTTTCCGTCATGACCGCCACCCATTCTTTTCGACATGCCTTTCTCCTTACTCCAATGGGAGTTTGAACTGATCCGGCCTGCGGCGGCCCTTCTTCCCCCTGGACTCTGCCGCGGCCCGGAACCCACTCTCCAAATAGTCCATCAATGCGCTTTCCGGGACGCGCCACTGGCTCCCGATCTTGATCGCCTTGATGCTCCCGCCAGTAATCAGCCTGTACGCCGTTCGCTGATGCACCCGTAAAAACTCCGCAACTTCCCGCACGGTAAGCAGTGTCGGGGGGATGGATGCGCCTGGGTTGTTCATACTGTCACGATCTGACCTATGATGTTCATTCTTTGACATAAGGAGTCAAAGATTGTCAACAAAGTACAACGCTGGTCTACAAACTCTAGAATAATTCTAGAGATATAACGATACGAAAACATTACAGGGCGTTGCTGTTTATTAGGGATGCATATAGCAGATTTCATCGTAAAAAATAATGGGAAAAACACCCAAAAATCCATTTTGGGCGTAGAAAAAAACAGCTCGTCGGTATTGTTCAGGAATGCCGGTACTATCGAAAATGTCTGAGAAAACTCTAAAGACGGGGCGGATGGAAGGACCCAGGGGGCGTGTCTGGCGCGCCCTTTGTGGCATGGAGCGGAAAAGACCTTGCCGGAAGCATTTATGGACGATTGGAGAAGGTTGCGGACGGAATATATCGGATCGCTCGCATGGAGGGCGTCATGGGGGATATGCCATGGCACATTGGCGGAAATGGGTTTGCGGTTGATTGTAGAAAAACAATGGGCGGACCGGACTCAGTCCTCCACTTCATCGAGGAGGATCAGGGTGTCGTCCTCGGCGTCGGCGTCGAGATGTTCGGCTATCTGCTTGAGAATACGGTAGAAATATCGCCGGTCATTGACGGTCAGCCCGGAGGTGGCCAGGGTGTGGGCATCCGCGAGCGAGGCCTGGACCGCCTTGTTCAGCCCTTGTCCGCGTTCGGTGAGCGCGATGCGGGTGATCCGCCGGTCTTGCGAGAGCCGCTCCCGTGTGAGCAATCCGTCCCGCTCCATGCGCTGCAAAGTGCTGGACAGCGTGGCCTGTTCGATGTCCAGAGTGGCGTGCAGTTCCTTCTGGGTGACGTTGTCGCGCAGCCAGAGGCTTTCGAGGATGGCGAGGTATCCCGGCTTCACCCCGTGCGGCTCGAGCCGCCGGGACAAGGCCCCGGCATATGCGCGTTGCAGGCGGCAGAGCCGGTGAAAAAATAGTTCGTCGTCGTTTGTTAACATAGTCTCCATTATCCCGATACGTTGCCGAAAAATATATAGCATGCTGTCAAAAACCGCGCAAGCTGTGAAAATAGGCGGATTCGGCTTTACGGAAATGTCCGGCAGGTATAGGCTTCCTGTTCACGCGTCGCCGGGGAACCGGCGGCTTTTTTAAACGGAGCGGCAAGGCGATGTTGGACAGGTGGTCGGCGGACGGCGGGTATGGGAAGGCCCTGAAAATCGGGATGCCCCTGGTTGTGAGCATGGTCTCCTCCACGGTGATGACCTTCACGGACCGCATCTTCCTGGGCGGGTATTCGCTGAATGCCCTGTCCGCGTCGGTACCGGCCAGCGTCGCGGCCTTCCTGTTCCTCTGTTTTTTCATGGGCGTCACCGAATACGTGGGTGTTTTCGTGGCCCAGTACACCGGGGCCTGCCGGCCGCACAAGGTGGGGCGCGCCATCTGGCAGGGAATGTGGTTTTGCGTGCCGTCCGGCCTGTTGCTGGCAGGGTTCTGGTTCGTGGCCACTCCCCTGTTCGACCTGGGCGGGCATCCGCAGGCGGTCCGCGAGCTGGAGATCGTGTATTTCCGCATCCTGAGCCTGGGCGGGCTGCCGTTTCTTTTGGGGCTGTGCCTGTCCTGCTTCTATTCCGGCCGGGGCCTGACCAAGACCGTCATGGTCGTCCACATGCTCGGCGCGGCCATCAACATTCCCCTGGACTACTGCCTGATCTACGGTTTCGGCCCCATTCCCGAGATGGGCATCGCCGGGGCGGGCATCGCCACGCTCGTGGGGTACACCCTGCCGACGTTGATGTACGTCAAGCTGGTCTTCACCAGGGAAAACGAAGAGGCTTACCGCATGCGGTCGGCCTGGCGGCTGGACCGGGACCTGTTTTCGCGGTTCATGCGCTTCGGGCTTCCGGGCGGGGTCGAGATGTTCCTGGACATCTTCGCCATCTCCTTCTTCGTGTTTATGGTCGGCCGGTACGGCCAGGTGGAACTGGCCTCCACCAATGCGGTCTTTTCCATCTACAACCTGGCCTTCATGCCGATCATCGGCCTGAACATCACGGCCTCGATCATGGTCGGCCAGGCCATGGGCGACCGCAACATCGGCCTGGCGGCCTATTCCACGCAGTCCGTCTTCCACATGGCAATGGCCTATATGGCCGTCATGGGGGTGCTTTTCGTGGTTTTCCCGGAGTTCCTGCTGAATCTGTTCAGAACCAGGGGCGAAGCCGGTGCAGGGTTTGACGACGTGGTGGAAATGGGGGTGGTACTCATGCGCTACGCCGCGATCTTCACTCTGGCGGACGCGGTGGCCCTGGTCTACGTCGGCGCTCTCAAGGGAGCGGGGGACACTCGGTACGTCATGTTCACCATCGCGGTGTCGTCGGTGGTCTTCCTCATCCTTCCCGTGGTCGTTCTCTACATGCTCGAGGTGCGCGACATCCGCGCCCCGTGGAATTGCCTGCTGGCCTACATCGTCATTTTGGCCGTGGCCTTTGTGGTCCGGTTCAAGAAGGGACCGTGGAAACGGATCGAGGTGATCGACCACGCGTCCCGGGGCAAATGTGTTGAACCGAGGGACAGCCTCGGGTAATCTTGCACCATGGACTTGGAATTTCTGGTTGCGCGCCTGACGGAGGCGGTTGACGGCGGATGGGCCGTCGTCGCCCTGTCCGGGGGCGTGGACAGCGGCCTGGTCGCCCTGGCCGCGCGCAAGGCGTTGGGCACCGGATGCGTTGCCGCCACGGCGGTGTCGGAACTGACGCCCGCGCGGGAACTCGGGCGCGCCGAGGCCCTGGCCCGCCACATAGGCCTCCCCTTTCGGGCCGTGCCGGTTTCGGTGCTTGGCGACCCGCTGGTTCGGGCCAATGGGCCGGACCGGTGTTATCACTGCAAGCGATTGATTTTTCGGGTGTTGCGCGAGGAATTCGGGCCGGATGCGGTCTTTTTCGACGGCACCAACGCGGACGACGATCCGCACAGGCCGGGGCTGAAGGCATTGCGCGAGCACGGCGTGCGCTCTCCCCTGCGCGAGGCCGGGCTGGGCAAGCGGGCCGTTCGCGAGTTGGCGCGCCGCGCCGGGCTGCCCAACCATGACACGCCTTCGGAAAGCTGCCTGGCCACCCGCATACCGCGCGGGATCGCGCTTGACGCAGACAATCTCAAGGTGGTGGAATGTCTGGAGTCGCAGTGCCACGAGATGGGCGCAGACACCCTGCGCGTCCACTATGATAATCTGGTGGCGATTATGGAATATTTGCCACAGTACGCGGATATTATGGAACAAAACCGTGATTCTCTGATGGCTTTGGCCCTAAGGATCGGGGTAGGATCATGCCTGTTCAAGGAGTACGCTGAATGAGCCTGGACGATATGCTGGACGGCTTCAAGGCGGGCCGTGTGACCCGGGAGGAATTGAAGAAAGGGCTGCTCCGGCAGTCGTTTATCGATGCCGGGTGCGCCAAGATCGATCACTTGCGAGCGTGCAGGACCGGCGGTCCCGAGGTGGTCTACTGCGAGGGCAAGACCCCGGAGCAGGTTGCGGCCATCTTCGCCGAATGCGCCGGCCACATGGGCCGGGTGCTCGGCACGCGGGCCTCTCGGCCGCATTTCGAGGCCATCGACCAGGGGCTGGGGGCCGCGTTCGACGAGGTGTCGGGTCTGATCACGCTGGGCCGGTCCCCGCAGGTGTCCGGGGGCAAGGTGGTCGTGGTGTCCGGCGGCACCTCGGACCTGCCCGTGGCCGAGGAGGCGGCGGGCACGGCGGAATTCCTGGGCAGCGCCGTGGAGCGTCATTTCGATTGCGGCGTGGCGGGCATCCACCGGCTGTTCGCCGTGCTGAACGACCTGAACGGGGCTTCCGTGATCATCGCCGTGGCGGGCATGGAGGGGGCGCTGCCGTCCGTGGTGGGCGGTCTGTCCGCGCCGCCGGTCATTGCCGTGCCTACCAGCGTGGGCTACGGGGCCAGCTTTCAGGGGTTGGCCGCCTTGTTGACCATGATGAACTCCTGCGCGCCGGGCATCGGCGTGGTCAACATCGACAACGGGTTCGGGGCGGGTTTCCTGGCCCACAAGATCAACGTGCTGGCCTCCGGGGCCGCCTGATGCTGGTGGAACTCGGCTCACGGTTGCAACCGGCTGTCGGAGCGGATATGGACGGGAGTGAGACCCCTATCCCCGGAGATCGCATGCATGCATTGTATCTGGACTGTTCCACCGGCGTGAGCGGAGACATGCTCCTGGCCGCGCTGAGCCACGCACTGGAGGAATTGTCCGGTGCGGGCAAGGGATTTTCCCATCTTGACGGTGAGTTGTCCTCCCTGGGCGTGCGCGGGTTCGGCCTCGAGTGGTCGGTGAAGCACATTTCCGGCATCGCCACGCACCATGTGGAGGTGGTCCAGACCGAAGACCAGCCTCTCAGGCACTACGCGGACATCAAGGGCCTTATCGAGGGCAGCGGCCTGGGCGGCCGGGCCAGGGAGCGGGCCATCACCGCCCTGCGCCTGTTGGGCGAGGCCGAGGCCAAGGTCCACGGCGTGACCCTGGACCAGGTTCATTTCCATGAAATCGGGGCCGTGGACACCATTGTGGATATTTGTGGAACCATGCTTCTCCTGGACGCCCTCAAGGTCGATTCCGTGACCTGTTCACCGATCGATCTCGGTTCGGGTTCCGTGCAGTGCGCGCACGGGAGAATGCCTGTTCCCGCGCCGGCTTGCGCCGAACTGGCCAAGGGCTTGACCACCTTTGGCTCGGAGTGCTTCATGGAGCGGGCCACGCCCACGGGCCTGGCCATCTTGCGGACGGTTGCGGACGGCTTCGGGGCTATGCCGCTCGGCGTGGTCAAGGCCGTGGGATACGGCTCGGGCACCCGCTCGTCCGCCGAGCAGCCCACCTTTGTCCGGGCCATGCTCCTGGAACGGCCCGGCGCGGGCGGGAAGGATCGGGTGTAGATCATGGCAGCCACGGTCCAGGTGATCATAGCCCGCTACCGCGAGGACATCGACTGGGCCGCGTCCCTGGGGTATGATTACATTGTGTATGACAAGGGCGGCAATACTGACCCAACTGCCCGGATTCTCCCGAATATCGGCCGCGAGACCCACACCTATCTCACACATATCGTGCGTGAATACGATCATCTTGCCGACATGAACGTCTTTCTTCAGGGCGATCCGTTCGATCACATCCATGATCAGGGCCGGGCCACGGTGGACATCCTGCGCGAACAGCTCGGCGACGCGGTTGAGCGCATGGTCCCGTTCAAGGGGTTGGCCTGGTTCAAGCTCAAGTGCGACGCGCTGGGCCGCCCGCACGACCTGCGCAAGCCCGCCAACAAGGGGCGCTGGGCCGGTTGGGGCAAGGACATCCCGCTGGGCGAGGTCTTCACGCGGCTGTTCGGCGTCCCCATGCCGGAGCGGATCATCGCCCGCGCGCCCACGGGCAATTTCTGCGTCACGGGCGAACGCATCCGCACCCGCCCGCGCGCGTTCTACGAATACGGACTGCGGATGATCGAGGCGGACCCGGACGACGGGAACAACACCGGGCACGCTTTCGAGCGGCTGTGGCAGCACGTGTTCAACGGCAATACGGCCTGGAACCGGGACCGCTACGAGTAGGACGCGGAGGGAAATATGCTTTCCATCAATTTCCGCATGGCCGTTTCCTCCCTGGCCGCGCACAAGCTGCGGGCCATTCTGGCCATGCTCGGCGTGTTCCTCGGCGCCCTGGCCTTCACCGGGGTGCAGCACGTGTCCAAGATCATGGTCCGCCAGGCCGAGATGGAGACCGAGAAGCTCGGCCCCAATCTCTACGCCGTGGTGGCGGGCACGGTGCGCTTCAATCCTCGGGGCGACGTGCGCGTGTTCGGCCGGGTCAGGACCTTCACCCTGGCCGACGCCCAGGCCGTGATCGACTCGGTTCCCTCGGTGCTGGAGGGCGCGCCCTACGTGTCGCAGACCCTGCCGGTCAAGGGCGGGGGCAACGCCGTGAACGCCATGGTCATGGCCTCGCTGCCCAACTACCAGATCATACGCAGCTTCCATCCCGAGTACGGGCGGTTCTTCACCGACCAGGAGGTGGAGGACCGGGCCATGGTCTGCGTGCTCGGCCGGGCCATTGCCGAGCGGCTTTTCGGCGATCCGGAAAGCGCCGTGGGCAGGCGCGTCCTCATGTACCGGGCAGGCTTCGAGGTGCTCGGCGTGATGGAGGCCAAGGGCGCGGACATCTCGGGCACGGACCAGGATGAGGTCCTGTTCGTGCCCCTCACCACCTTTATGCGCCGGGCGAGCAACCAGGACTGGGTGAGCGGCGTTTATCTGCGCCTGGACAAGGACGCGGAGCTTGACGAGGTCGAGGCGTCGGTCAAGTCGGTCATGCGCCACAGGCACAACATCGGTCCCGGCCAGGAGGACGACTTCGGCGCGCTCTCCCCGCGCGACGCGGTCCAGCTCCAGCGGCAGGCCCTGGACCTTATGACCACACTGGGCGGCATCACCTCCACCATCTCGTTCGGCGTTGGCGGACTCGGCATCCTGTCCATCATGATTCTGGTGGTCCGTTCCCGCCGGGTGGAGATCGGCGTGCGACGGGCCGTGGGCGGACGGCGGCGCGACATCGTGCGCCAGTTCCTGTTCGAGTCCGCGCTGATGGCGGGCGTGGGCGGCGGCCTGGGCGTGCTGGCCACCGTGGGCCTCGTTGTGGTCGGTTGCAGTCTGGCCGACCTGCCGCTGGTCATCGACCCGGTCAGCCTGACCGTCACCCTGTTCGGCTCCTGTCTGGTGGGCGTGGCGGCCGGGGCCTACCCCGCCTGGCAGGCCGCTAAGATCGAAATTCTCGACGTTTTGAAGACGTAAGTTCTTTTCTCTTTCATACCAGTGGGATAAGTATTTCGTTAGCCGACTATATATCAATATATAGTCGGCTATGCACCAGTCGATCGCCTTTCGGCGGGTCCAGGAGTCCCCGGCTTTGGAGCGCGTCTTCGGGCCGGAGCCGGAGAATGGGCGCGGGATGGCTTGCGCCAGAACGCGAGGCAGGGTAATCTGCCCGGCAAACCGCTGAAAAAGGAGCTGATATGGCCGCCTACCCTCCCGTGACCCTGCTGGTCAGGAACATCGACAAGTCCGCCCGGTTCTATGACCGGGCATTGGGATTCGCCCCGGCCTGGGACGGCCTGCTCTTGGGGCCGTTCGGCCAGTCCCTGCGTCTGGTGGAGGTGGCCGACACCACCGCCGGGGGCTGCGTCATCGTGACCATCGAGGTGGCGGACGTGGACAAGGCCGTGGACGCCATACTGAACAACGGCGGCGGCCGCGCGGAAAAGCTCATGGGCGACGCCCCGCTCTATCTCGGCCCGGACGGCGAAATGCTCTCCCTGGCCCGGCGCGGCCTGGATGGCGCCGACCGAATCAAACTGGTGGTCTACGATTTCGACGGGGTCATGACCGACAATCTGGTGTCCGTGGACCAGGACGGCCGCGAATCCGTGCGCGCCGACCGTTCCGACGGCCTGGGCGTGGGCATGATCCGCTCCCTCGGCCTGGAGCAGGTCATCCTTTCCACCGAGGCCAATCCCGTGGTCAAGGCCCGCGCCGACAAGATCGGGCTGGAAGCCATCCACGGCATCCGGGACAAAGGGTCGGCCCTGATCGAACTGGCCGAGAAACGGGCCATTTCCGTGGCCGACATCCTCTACGTGGGCAACGACGTCAACGACGCCGACGCCATGGGCCTGGCCGGGTTCAAGGCGGCCCCGGCGGACTCCCATCCCTCCATTCTCGCCCTGGCCGACTACATCACCGAGGTCCCCGGCGGCTACGGCGTCATCCGCGAACTGGCCGACGTCCTGACAGCCGGACGGGGGTAGATGGGGCTTTTGCCTCCGGCGATCGGGGGAAGGGGCGCGGCACGGGATTTCAAAGTGCGGGACAAGGGCCGCGCCCTGGCCTCCCCGAAGGGAGCCGGGCGAGCTTCCGCCGCCCCCCTCCGCTCGCAACCGGCCGTGCCGGAAGACTTTTCTGGACATTCTTGAGACTTCTGTCATAGATTTTGCGAAGATCGTAGAGCCGGAATGCATCGGGGGCCGGGAATGAACGAAGCTTCTTTTGAAAGTGTCTGCATTTTCCATATCTTGGACGGTCTGCGCGAGGGGTTGTCGCATTTTTCCCAACAGAGCCGGGCAGCGGTCATCTATGCCCGGCGGGAGAAATCCCCGCCGCGCATCTGGGACCCGCAGGATCTGTTGGAAGGCCATGAGCCCAAGCTGCGCGACTACTACCTGTATTCCTCCAGGTGGCGGGGCGTGGCGCCCGAGGGCCAGGAGCTGAAGGTCATCACCCAGGAGGAGTCCGGCCTGGACCTGGCCGGTCTCATCAGTCAGGGCGCTCGCTCCCGGTCCATGCACTACCAGATGTGGTTCACCGAGGAGCACCCGGACATGTGTTCCCTGGGGCCCACGCGCAATTGGCTGGAGTATGCGTCCGAACTCATTTCCCAGAATTTCGAAACCTGCAACGTGATGAATCTGGACACCGCCGGGTTCATGCTCCAGCACTGCGGCACCCACGCTGTCCGCAACTTCATCGTGGACGAGCGGTCGCGCATGGGCTGGCTGGACACCCACATCCGCGTCTACCCCTTCCTGGACGCGATCATCTGCCTGTCCGCCACCAAGGAGGAAGGGGCCTGGCCGCGCGGGCGCATGGTGGTGGTGGAGCCGAGCCAGCTGGACCAGGTCCGCTTCATCTGCCGGTTCCCGGCCCACGAGCAGCCCCGGCTGGCGGACACCAAGCACGTTCGCAAGCTCTTGCAGGCCGTGGAGGATTCCGGGCGCGTGCTGGTGTCCGACGGGTCCACCGTGCTCGGCATCGCCATCGGCCCCATGCCGGGCGCGTACCTGGCGGCCCAGTTCTCCGGCACCTACGGATTCCTGTGGATCAAGGACGACCTGGTGTGCAGCTTCGCTGACGGCCGGTTCCATTCGTCCAACCTGCGCGCCAACCTGGTCCAGCTCGAAGAGCAGCTGCTCGAATCGGACATGGACATGGAGACCCAGCACCAGCTGATGCAGATCGTGTCCATGATGGTCAACCGGGCGCGCGACCGCAAGCACGGCTGCACGTTGGTGGTGGACACCGGTCACAACCGGCTGGCCATGTCGGGCCAGCATTTCGTGGAACCGCTCGACCTCCAGGAATCCAGCCAGCTCAAGCTCGCCTGCTCCCTGGCCAAGCTGGACGGCGCGCTCCATATCTGCCGGGACCTTCATCTGCACGGGTTCGGCTGCCTCATGGACGGCCGCTGCGTGCCGGGCGAGAATCGGGCGCGCGGCGCGCGCTTCAATTCCGCGCTCCGGTTTACGGCCGAGCACGAGGACATCATCGTGGTGGTCGTTTCCGCCGACCGGCCGGTCTCCATCATCAAGAACGGCGTCGAGCTGACCGCCCTGTGCCAGTACGGGCCGGTTCGCGGGCTGTCCCGCCCTCCCCTGCTCGCCGAGTGGGTAATGAGCTGACCCGTGCGCTCAGACTGGCTTACCGATCCCCTGTTCTGGGTGGCGGCCCTGCCCGCCCTGGCCGCGTCCGGCCTGCTGGCCCGGATGGTCCTGTCCCTGTTCAGCTGCTGCGCGGCCTTCACTCTGAGAGGTCGGCCGGTGCAGCTCCGGTGGTGGATGATCCCGGCCACGGCCACGGCCTGCGCCCTGCTCTGGGGCCTGGCCGCCCTGTTCGCCGTTTTGGACGGATAAAGGGTAACTTATGGTTATAGTTACCATTAATCGTAACTGAATTGTTCGCCAAGAGTCACGGTACCGTCGTCTGCCTGTAACAAATCAGGTCGATTTGTTTTTTGTTGCGGCTAGTGTTTCCCCCTCAACATGAGAGAGGGGGAACCATGAAACTGAGCGTCAAGATCCTCGTGTTTTGTCTGCTGATAGGCGTTCTGCCCCTGGGCGGGATGGCCGTCTACAGCGTGCATACCGCCTCCGACAGCCTCAAGGAGGAGGCTTTCAGCAAGCTGGTTGCCCTTCGGGAGGCCAAGCTGCACGACATGGAGGCCCTGAGCCGGGAGTGGCGCAAGGACATCGCCATGTTTTCCGAGGCGCGGTACGTGTACAGCGCCCTGGTCCGGCTGCGGGACATCATCTTCTACGAGGCCAAGCCCGGCAGGCGGATGGACGTGGCCAACGAGGATTTCGCCCACGCCATCAGGCAGGTAGCGCCGGAGATCGAGCCGTGGATCAAGGTGCGCGGCTATAGCGACGCCCTGATTCTGGACGACGCCGGGCGGGTGGTCTTTTCCTCGGCCGGGGGCGCGGAGCTGGGCGAGGATTTGGTCAACGGCCCCCTGTCCGGGAGCTGCCTGCCCGCCGCCTGGAAGCGCGCCCTCAAGGGCGAGACCGTGATCGTTGACTTCCACCCCCACCAGCCGCTCGACGGGCTGCCGTGCGCCTTCATCGCCGCACCGGTTCGGCGGTACGGAGGGGCCATCGAGGGCGCGGCCGTGCTGCGCATTCCCATGGACTCCGTGAATGGGGTGATGAGCGCCCGCGCGGGCATGGGCGAATCCGGCGAGGCGTACCTGGTGGGCCAGGACGGGCTGATGCGCTCGGACCTGTACTCCGATCCCGAGGGGCACAGCGTGTCCGCCTCTTTCGCGAACACCCGTCTCGGACGGCTGAACGCCGCGTACCTGGCCAAGGCCCTGGCCGGGGAGACCGGCAGCATGGAGGCCCTGGACTACCGGGGCCGCAAGGTTCTGGCGGCCTATGCGCCGGTGAGGATGGGCGATGTCTCCTGGGGCCTGGTGACCAAGGTTGACGCCTCCGAGGCCCTGGCTCCGGTGGACCGGCTGGAAAACGCGGCCTATGTGACGGCCGCCGGGTCGGTGGTGTGCATCGTTCTGGTCGCCCTGTTTTTTCTCCGTTTTTCCCTCCTCAAGCCGCTGGAACGGCTGCGGCGGTATGCGGGCCGGGTGGCCGACGGCGACCTGGACGCCGAGCCGGGCGCGTTCAAGGCGGAGCTTGGGCATGTGGCCACGGCCATCGAGCGTATGGTCCGCACCCTGGCGGACAAGATGCAGGAAGCCGAGGCCGCGTCCGAGCTGGCCGAGGTCCGCGCGGCCGAGGCCGAGGTGGCCGTGGAGCGCGCCGAGCGCGAAAAACAGGCGCGGAGCGACGCGGCCCGGTCCCAGCGCGAGGGCATGCTCCAGGCCGCCGGAATGCTGGAAGCCGTGGTCGCGGGCATGAAGGATGCCTCGGCCACGGTCAACGCCGAGTCCGGCCGGATTCTCGAAGGGGCCAACAGCCTGAGCGCCAGGGTGGAGACCACGGCCGCGTCCATGGACCAACTGGCCGTGTCCATCCGGGAGGTCGCGGCCAATGCCGAGACCGCGTACAAGGACGCCCAGGAGGCCCGGCGGCGGGCCGAGGACGGGTCCGAAGTGGTTCGCAGGACCGTCCGGTCCATCGGGGACGTCCACGCCATCACCTCCCGGCTCAAGGGCAAGGTGGCCAGCCTCGGGTCCAAGGCGGATTCCATCGGCAAGGTCATGAACGTCATCTCGGACATCGCGGACCAGACCAACCTGCTGGCGCTCAACGCCGCCATCGAGGCGGCCCGCGCGGGCGAGGCCGGGCGCGGGTTCGCGGTGGTCGCCGACGAGGTCCGCAAGCTGGCCGAGAAGACCATGGACGCCACCCGCGAGGTGGGCGCGTCCATTGCGGGCATCCAGTCCGACGTGCGCGCCAACATCGAGGAAATGGACCTGGCCGCCGAACGGGTCGAGGTCGCCAACGACCTGGCCGGGGAATCGGGACGGGCCTTGAACGAGATCATGGAGTTCTTCGACGCCACCACCCGCCAGGTGCAGGCCATCGCGGCCGCCGGAACCCAGCAGTCCACGGTGGGCGAGGAGATCAACCGGGCCGTCGGCGAGGTGGACGGCGTGTCCTCCAAGACCGCCGAAGCCGTGGGCCAGACCAGCGGGGCCATCGGCGAACTGACCGGGCAGATCGACACCCTGTCCAAGCTCTACGGGCTGTTCATGCTGCTCGGCGAGGGCACGGTCCAGAAAAATGTGGCCGACCTGGCCCGGACGCCGGAACTGGCCTCAAGGGACGCGGCCAAGGTGTTCGCCGTCCTGGAGCGGATCGTGCTGGCCGACCCGTGCCTGGAAATGGCCTGGGTCACGGACGGGCGGGGCATCCAGGCGACGGATTTCGCCGCCGCCCACGCCGCGTCGGCGGCCAGGGCCGAGGGCGGCAAGGGGTCCGACAGGTCGCACCTTGATTGGTTCAGGGAACCCATGCGGACCAGCGAGACCTTCATCTCCAACATCTACTATTCCGAGGCCATCGAGGACTACTGCCTGACCATTTCCGCACCCGTCAGGGACGGGGTGGAAGCGATTGTGGGCGTCCTGGCCGTGGACGTCCGCCACGGCGAGCCGGAAATGGAGCTTTCTTCGGCCGCCTAGCCGCGTTTTCGTGATGATACGGCCGCAGGGCGGGCGCGGAAGCGCCATGCCGGGCTGTTAAGGAGATCGAATTCAAGGAGGACGCAACCATGCTTTGGATTACCAATATCACGCCCGAAGAGGCCGTGGCCCGGCTGGATGCGCTTCACGGCCATGTGAGGCGTTCGACCCGAAACATGGCGCTGGTCGCCGTGGGGGCGGCCGCCGTGCAGATGGTGCTGGACGTGACCTACCTGTTCTGCCTGTAGCGGCGCAGCAGGAACAGCGCGGCCACAAAGGCCAGCAGGATCGCCAAAACCAAGGGCGCAAAGCCAGGGGCCAGTCCGTCCGTCGTTTCCGGCGCGGCGGGCCGGTTGACCACGATGGCCCCGTCCACGGGCCGCATGCCGAACCGCGCCAGGGCCGTGCCGTCGAGCACGGTTTGCGCCTTGACCGGCTCCGGCAGCATTTCCCGGACCGGCTCCCCGGCTAGGATGCGCTGCGCCAGGCGTACGGCCCGGCGTCCCGTTTCCCGGCCCGTGACCAGCACGCCTCCCGCCACCCCGGAGCCGAGCATGGCGTCCGTGAGCACGAACACCGGCGAGCCCAGGCGCGTTTCCAGCACATGGTACAGCCGCCCTGCGTCCACCGGGCTTCCGGCGTTGTCCTCGGCAAAGCGGAGCAGCACGGCCACGCCGTGGCTCGGCATATTGGACAGGACGTCGGCCAGCCCGTCGAGGTCCAGGCCGTTGTCGTCGCCCGGCTCGTGGCCGGGGAATATGAGCGTCGCCTTGTTCCGGCGCCGCTCCATGGCCCGCTTCAGGCTTTCCCTGGCGGCCCGCCCCGCCGGTGTGCCGTCCGCAATGCCCGCCACCAGCCGCGTGCCCGGCCGCAGGGCGAAAATCAGGTCAAGGGTCCCGTCCAGGTCGGTTTCAAACCCCAGGGCCGCGCACTCCCCGCACAGGGTCAGCCTGTCCGCGCCGATCCGGTCCGCCCCGGCCAGCACCATGGCCGCCTCCGGGAACAGGTCCTCACGGTATTTGGCCGCAAAGGCCGCGGCCGTGGCGTCCGTGGCGACCACCACCCGCACCGGCCCGTGAAGCCGCTCCTTCAGCCGTTGGGCAAAGTCGTACACGGCCTCGGCGTCGTGGGCGAGGCCGCCGAGGTATTCGCGCTGGATTGCGGCTTTACCGCCCGCCTCTTCGACCGCTCCGGCCGCCAGGCCGTCGGTCCAGGGCGTGGGACCGGCGTCGCCGTGCAGGAGCAGGACGCCCGGATCGGCGGCCAGGGCCGCGCGGGCGAGCGCGAAAAGAAAAAGGATCATCAAGAGAAGGCGTGCGGGCATGACCAAGGTTGCGGATGGGGTTAGATTGCGTCCGAGTAGACCCATACCTTGTTCCGGCCGGAATTCTTGGCCCGGTACAGGGCGTTGTCCGCCGCACTGACCAGGTCGGCGGCGGACCATCCGGGCCGCCACTGGGCCACGCCGATGGACACGGTGAACTGGATGGATTCCTCGGCCAGCCTGCCGTTGGTGCGGGCGCGGAAGTCGTAGTTCTCCACGTCCGAACGGATGGCCTGGGCCTTGATGGCCGCGTTGTCGAGGCTCATGTTCTTGACGACGACGGCCAGCTCCTCGCCGCCGTAGCGGGCCGTGAACCCGGCATAATGGGAGGCGTGGGCCGTGATGATCCGGGCGAGGGCGCGCAGCACGTCGTCGCCCGTCTGGTGCCCGTGGGCGTCGTTCACGTTCTTGAAGTGGTCCACGTCGATCATCATCATGGACAGCGGCGCGGCGTCGTCCGCCCTGCCCAGCACGGCCTCTTCCACGTAGGCGTCGAAGACCCGGCGGTTGTACAGCGCGGTGAGCAGGGGGTCGAAATTGGCGGTCCGCTCGAAATAGGCGGCCTTGGCGTTCAACTCACCGGCCTCGGTCTTGAACTCCTGGATAAGCTCCTGGAACCGCCCCCGGACACGGGACACGATCTGGGAGCGTTTGGACCCGGACTCGATGATGTCCACGGTGTCCTCCCTGAAGGAGTCCAGCCGCCCGGCCTGGCGCTCGCTGACCCCCTGCATGGAGGCGATGATCTCGGTCATTTCGTTGAGGAGTTGGGCGGCGGACCGCTTCTCGAAGGCAAGGGCCTCCTCCAGCTCCAGGGTGCCGATGGTCTGCATGACGTACATGTCGAGCATGGCCAGGATGGACTGGTACGCCTCTTCCGAAAAGTCGCGCCGGGCGATCATCTCGCATATCTCCCGCTGCACCTCGGCCTTTTTTTCTTCGGAGTACACGCTCAGGCGGGGCAGCAGGTTGCGGACGAACAGGACGACGGCCATCCAGTCGGGGTCGTCGTCGATACCGGCGTTCTTCAGGATGCGGTAGAGGTCCTTGGTGCAGACGGTGCGAATCATACGGTGTCCGTTGTCTGGGGGGTCGGGAAGCGAAACGCAAGCCGACACAGGCAACTTACCACACTATCTCGGCAATATGTCAAGCGTTCCCGCCCGCTCTCCCGCGGGCGCAAAAAAAAGTGCGCCCTGCCGGATTCTCCGGCTTTGCACCAGGGCCTGACATTTCAAAATATACACTTTATGACGGCCTGGCGCGTTCAGTATTGGCGCACGGTGCTCTTTCTTGGAGCGTGGCGACTCGATTCGCCATTATGTCGTGGAAGAACTCGGTCTCTATTTCCTCCCACCCTCCGCTGAGGTTGTCTGGTATCCTCGTTGCGAGGTGTTCCAGCATTTGATTCCTTTATACGCCTCCCCAAAAATCAGCACAAGACTCCGCAACGAAAAAAACGGTCCGTCGACCGCAACCTTCGGGTACCTTTGGAGATAAAAATGGAAAAAAACCGGGCAGGGGCCGGAGTCACCGGCCAGGGACAGGAAAAATAAAGAAGATTCAATTAAGCCAACATATTGAAGAGGACGAGAAAAGGCAAGAACAAAAGCGGGCAGGCCCCTGAATAGGCCTGTCCGCCGTAAAAAAGGGGCCGGTATCCCGGAAGGGCTACTCGTCCTCGAACGGATCGGCGATGAGGTCCATGACCCGGTCGATGTTCAGGCTGTGGGCCGGAGCGTCGTCACCTGAAAGCCCGTTCAGCCCGGCCAGGGAAACGTCGGCCCGGCGGGCCTCTTCGCGGCCCAGGTTCTGCGCGACCACGCCCAGGGCGTCGTCCAGGGCGGCTGCGGCGCGGTTTTTGAGTTCGCGAATGCGGTCGTTGTCGACTGCGGGTTTCTGTATCCGTACGGATTCGATGCCGGGCATGTTGTTCCTCCTTGGGGCTGGAGCAGGGTACAGCAAATCCCGTGCAGTTATTGTGAAGTTGAATTATTTCAGATTATTGTCTTTTCCACCCTGGCGGGATTCAGGCAGTTTTTTCCGCGTCCGCCCCACCGGCACCAGCAGCAGGGTCAAAAGGATCAGGCCGAAGAACAGGCCGTAGGCCACGGCGAACTGCGTCTGGGTGAAGTCGTGAAAGAGCAGCCTGCCCAGCCAGTAACCCACGAAGGTCTGCCCTTCGCCCGCCGGGCCGTGCCCGGCCGCTCGTCGCAGGGCCGTTTCCCAGACCGTCAGGGGACAGAGCGCCCCGGCCACGGTCTCGGCCAGCACAAAGCCCATCAGCCCCACGTGGGAAAAGCGGAACCACGGGTTGCGGACGAACCGCCAGCCGAGCAACCCGCCCAGCCAGATGACCGGCAGGCTCAGCGCATTGAAGGCCGCGATCAGGAAGTGGGCCGCCAGGACCGCGTCCGCCGGCAGGAGCATCTGCCCGTCGGTCATTGCACGGCTCCCCCGTGTACGGGCGGCTCAAGCCCGGAAAGGAAGCGGTTTAGGCCGTCCGCGTAGGCCTGCCCGGTGTGGAGGAAGCCGGTGTTGTGGTCGCCCCGCAGCTCCTGGAAGGTCTTGGGTCCGGCATAGGCGTCGTGGAGCCGCCTGCCCAACTCGAACGGGATGATGTCGTCATCCCGGCTGTGCAGGAACAGGGCGGGCAAGGCCACGGACCGCAGGGCCTCCCGGCTGTCGTAGTTGAAGCGGGACAAAAGCCGCACCGGCAGCCACGGATACAGGAGCGCGCCCATGTCCGGGATGGAGGTGAAGGTGGATTCCAGGATCAGTCCGGCGGGCGGCTCGCCCCGGCCGTGGACGTGCGCGGCCAGCTCGGCGGCCACGGCCCCGCCCAGGCTGCGGCCGAACAGGACGATGGAGCCGGGGTTGATGCCGCGCTCCCTGGTCAGCCAGCGCCAGGCGGCCCGTGCGTCCGCCCTGGTCGCCTCCTCGCTCGGACTGCCGTTGCTCCGGCCGTATCCCGCGTAGTCGTAGATCAGCACCGACAGCCCCAGGTTGTGGAAGATGCGCAGGGTATCCAGCCTGTGCGAGATGTTGCCGCCGTTGCCGTGGGAAAAGAGCAGCGTGAGCCGGGACCGCTCGTGCGGCAGCCACCAGGCGTGGATGGTGGTCTCCGGGCCGGAGGCCAGAAACACGTCCTCGTAGGCCAGTCCGGCGTCGTTGGGCGTTGCCGCCAGTTCCGGCCTGGGATAATAGACCAGGCTGCCCTGGGAGAAGTACATCCAGGCCGCGAGGACCACATAGGCCAGGGCCAAAAAGCCCGCGATGTTCATTGCCGTCCACATAGGGGGACCATACACGGGTTGCGCCCGATTGTGGACCCTTCCCATTTGCCTGCGCTTGATCTAGTCTGCGTTCATGGACATCGCAGGCGTCATACTGGCCGGGGGACTCGGCACCCGCATGGGCCACGTGAAAAAGGCTTTTCTGGGCATCGGCGACCGGACCATTCTGGACCGGCTGCTGGCCGTGTACCGCCCCCTGTTCTCCGAGATCGTCATCTCGGCCCGCGAGGCCGAAGACTTTGCGATCTACAACCTGCCCGTGGCCGAGGACCGTTTCGCGGCGCGCTCCTCCCTGACGGGCATCCACGCCGGGCTGTGCGCCATCCGCGCCTCCCACGGCTTTTTCGCGGCCTGCGACGCCCCGTTCCTGCAACCCGGCCTGGTGGAGCGCCTCCTGGCCGAGGCCGCGCCCGAGTTCGACGTGATCATCCCCCTGAAGGAAGACGGCTACCGCGAGCCGCTGTGCGCGATCTATTCCAAGCGCTGCCTGCCGTTCATCGAGGCCCAGCTCCAACGGGAGGACTTCAAGATCATCCGTTTCTTCGAGCACGTGGCGGTCAAGGAAGTGCCCATTGCCCGGCTTTTGCCCGGCGACCCGGGCCAGGTGTCCTTCTTCAACGTCAACGCCCCGGACGACCTCCGGCAGGCCGAGCGCCTGGCCGAGGAACTGGGCCTCTAGACCCGCCATGGCTCCCGCAGCGTCGAACGCCCTGGCCGGTCTGCTGAACCGGCCCCTTTCCATCGGCGGCAGGCCCGTGGCCAATCGGCTGTGGCTCGCGCCCATGGCCGGGCTGGGGCATATCTCCTACCGCCGGGTGCTGGACGAATACGGCGGCTGCGGGCTGGCCTTCACCGAGATGTGCGGGGCCAGGGCGCTGCCCACCGAGAATCCGCGCAAGTCGCCGGTCTTCCGCTGGCGCGAGGAGGAGCTGCCGCGCCTGGTCTGCCAGATCGCGGGGGCCACGCCCGAGGACCTGGTCCCGGCGGCCGAGCGTGTGGAGCGGGAGGGATTTTTCGGCGTGGACATCAACATGGGCTGCACGGTGCCGGGCATCGTCAAGCGCGACGCGGGCGCGGCCCTGCTCAAGCGTCCGGACGCCGCCCTGGCCGCCGTCCAGGCCGTGCGCGAGGCCGTGTCCATCCCCCTGTTCGTCAAGTTCCGCACCGGCTGGACCCCGGACATCCGGCCCGCCGAGGACCTGGCCCGGCGGTTCGAGGCGGCGGGCGTGGACTGCCTGGTCTTCCACCCGCGCGTGGCCCCGGACAGGCGCACCCGCCCGCCCGTGCGCGAGCACATCAAGGCCATTGCCGGGGCCGTGTCCATCCCGGTCTTCGGCAACGGGGACGTGATCACCCCCGAGGACTGCCTGGACATGCTCGAACAGACCGGCTGCGACGGCGTGTCCGTGGGCCGCATGGCCGTGGCCCGGCCCTGGCTGTTCGCCGAGTGGACGCAAGGCTTCACGCCGCCCGACACCTGCTTCCGCGACTACGCCCTGCGGCTGGCCGACGCCCTGGACCGGGACTTCGACCCGATCCTCGCGCTCAAGCGCTATAAGCTGTTCACCGTGTATTTCGCGGCCAACTTCTCCTTTGGCCACAGCCTGCAATCCAAGTTTCTGGCCGCCAAGTCCATGGACGACATCCGGGCCGTGGCCGAGGCCCACGTCAAGCCGGGCATGCCGCTGGTAAAGCGCCCGAACATGAACCTCCACAACACCTGAGGCACGCCATGCAGACCATCGACCTGAGCCATCCCGTCCGTACCGGCATGCCGGTCTTTCCCGGCGACGAGCCGCCCAACCTGCGGCGCACCTGTTTCATCCACCGCGACGGGTTCGCCCAGACCTCCCTGTCCATGGGGTCGCACACGGGCACGCACGTGGACGCGGCGGCCCATCTCTTTGCGGACGCGCCCGGCCTGGACTGGCTCGGCCCGGACAACTTCCTCGGTTGGGCGGCCGTGGTCGACCTGACCGCCCTGGCCCGGCCCGTGATCGGCCAGCCCGATCTCGCCCGTCTGGCCGACGTCGAGGCCCTGGATTTCGTCCTGCTGCGGACCGGCTGGGACCGCCACTGGCTGACCGATCGGTATTACCGGGACGGGTTTCCCGTGCTTTCCGAAACCGCGGCCCGGTTCCTCTCCGGCCTGGGGCTCAAGGGCATCGGCCTGGACACCCCGTCCCCGGACTCCATCGGCTCCAAGGATTTGCCCGCGCACCACATCCTCTTCGACCACGGCCTGGTCATTGCGGAAAACCTGACCAACCTCGGCGAACTGCCGCCGCAGGATTTCCTGTTCGCCTGCCTGCCCCTGCGGATCGCCGACGGCGAAGCCTCCCCGGTCCGCGCCGTCGGGGTGACGCTGTAGGGTGAGCCTCCCCTTCCCCCGGCCCCCCATCCCCTTCTTTTCCAAAACTTTTTGGCGCTCGCTTCGCTCGGGGTGTGTGGCCTGCTGTCGCCAGTCGTCCCGGGACTTCTTCGGACTCCAGGCTAGAACTCTGTCAAGCGCTAATTTTATCCCATAGGCTGTTTTTACTGTGCATTCTTTGACAAAACCGGGTTTATCAAAAATCCCGTGGTAGGGTTTCGCACCCGGCCCGGAGGTCTCCCCACGGCCCGGCGGACGAATGCGGAACGGCTTCGCTTTCGGCCCCGGACACCCGTTGCGGGGATGCAGCCCGGACACCCGGTCTGTATCACCCTCAACGGACAAAGGAGAAATCAATGTCCACGACCGTCAGCAATGGTTTTGTCACACAATACGTGGAAATGGTGCATCAGGCATATCAGGCCCGAGGCTCCAAGCTGCGCCAGACCGTCCGCCTCCAGGAAGGCGTGGAAGGCTCCAAGTGCGTCTTCCAGAAGGTCGGCCGGGGCGCTGCGGGCAGGAAGACCCGCCACGGCAACGTGCCGCTCATGAACCTCAACCACTCCAACGTGTCCTGCACCCTGTCCGACTGGTACGCCGCCGAGTACGTCGACAAGCTCGACGAGCTCAAGGACAAGAGCGACGAGAAGCAGGTGGCCGCCGACGCCGGGGCCTGGGCGCTGGGCCGCAAGATCGACGAGCTGATCATCACCAAGCTCGACGGCGCCGCCAACGTGGTGGCCGAATCCGCCTCCGGCCTGACCAAGGACAAGATCCTTCAGGCGTTCGGCACCCTCAACGCCAGCGACGTGCCCGACGACGGCCACCGCTTTGCCCTGGTCGGCCCGCACCAGTGGAACGAGCTGCTGAACATCCAGGAGTTCAAGTCCAGCGACTTCGCGGGCGAGCAGTATCCCTGGCTCAAGGGAACCGAGTCCCGCACCTGGCTGGGCATCACCTGGATGTTCCACACCGGGCTGCCCGTGGAATCCGGCACCCGCAAATGCTACATCTACCACCGCAACGCCGCGGGCCTGGCCGAGGGCCAGAAGGTCCAGGCGTTCGTGGACTGGGTGCCGGAAAAGGCCGCCCACCTGGTGGACCACATGCTCTCGGCCGGCGCCTGCCTCATCGACCCGGAAGGCGTCATCGAGATCCTGTGCGACGACGACGCGACCATCGTTTAGCCGCGTCCCCCAAAATCCAACCGGAAGGGGGCGCGTCCCCCTTCCGAAACACAAGGAGTAATACACAATGGCATACGAAAGTGAAGACATGCGGCTCATGGGCGGGGTTCCCGGCCAGCAGCTGTTCCTCTACCGCACCGAAGACGCGGCCGGGACCGTGACGGCTTCCGGCTACTTTGACGAGGCTGTGGTGGACTATACCCTGGACACCGGCGACATCATCATCGCCTGCACCGGCGCGGACATGGCCGAGGCCGTGGACATGCTGGTAGCCGCCAACACGGACGGCGTGGTCACCGTGGCCGGCGGAGCCTAGGCGGCACCGAACCCGAACATGGGGCATACCCTCCTCCAGTCGGGGCCTTCCTTCGGGGAGGCCCCTTTTGGGAGAGGTCCGGGGAAAAGGGGAAAACTATCATTTTCAAAGGCGTTGCTCTTCTCCCGGCCGATCACCGCACCCCTTTTCCGTCAAGCCTGAAGACTCGCTAACGGCTGAGGCCCGAGGGCATCAGAATTCCAAGGTCAGCCCTGATCCGACTTCCTTGACCGGGCATTTGCGAGCCAGGGCGATCTTGCCAGCCAGGTCCGTGCAGTGGCAGCAGTAGAGCGCTTCCAGGTCCAAGTCGGCCAGGTAGTCCGTGGTCGGGTCCAGCCGCTCAAGCTTGGCCTTTTGCAGATGGAATCCGCCGAGCACCACGCGCACGTTGCTCACGCCCGTCACCCGCCGGGCCTGCTCCACGGTGTTGCAGATGCCGGTATGGGCGCAGCCCGCGATGACCACCAGCCCGGTCTCCGAAACATAGGCCATGGCCGTGTCGTCCGGCAGGTCGTCCTCCACCCAGCCGTTCTTCTCCCGGCGCTCGCCCAGCGGGGCGGGCGGCTCGAAATCCATCACCCGCTCGATCTCGCCCAGGACCACCAGCCGGTCCGTCAGCCACACCGGCTTGTCGCTCAGATTCAGGTCGAACTGGGTGGACAGCTTCTCCTCTGCCAGGAGCATGCCCAGCTCCGGCACCACGCTCTTGCGCTTGGCCGTGAACGCCGCAGGGTGCGCCGTGAGCATGGGCCGCACATTTTTTTGCCCGTGGATGGCCGCCTCGAAATAGTGCCGGATCAGAATATCCAGCCCCCAGGTGTGATCGAAATGGCCGTGCGACAGCACGATCCAGTCCAGGTGCAGCAGATCGATGGATTTGCGCTGCGCGTTCTTCAGGAACGCGTCCGAATACCCGGCGTCGAACAACACCCGTTTTTCCCCGTCCCGAATGAACATCGAGAGGGCCGGTTCCGCCAAGAACTGGGTGCCTGTCAGCGAATTGTTGTCCACAAGAAATGTCAGTTCCATGATATCCTCCGCATGTGCTGGAATGGTCAAACGAATTGTTTTATGCTCCATCCCATGCATTCACGCAACCGCCTTGCCCCATGTATCTTTTTGGCCGCCCTGCTGCTGGCCGCCCCGGTCCGCGCCCAAATGGCCGCCTTCATCAAAATCATCGACGGCGATTCCCTGCTCGTGGAGGCCGGGGGCCGGTCCATGGAAGTCCGCCTCATCGGCGTGGACGCTCCCGAGTTCAAGCAGGAATACGGCCGGGAAGCCAAGGAGTTCTCCCTGCGCTTCTGCCACGGCCACCGGCTGCGCCTCGAACTCGACAGGGACAAGCTCGACCGCTATGGCCGGGTTCTGGCCTACGTCCACCGGGACGGCAAAATGCTCAACGAGGAGCTCCTCAAAGCCGGACTGGCAGTGGCCGTCAAGGTCAAGCCCAATACCCGCCACTACTCCCGCCTCAAGGCCGCCGAACATCTGGCCGAGGACAGGAAGCACGGCTTCTGGAAACAAGGCGGCCTGAAAATGCCCCCCGCCCAATGGCGCAAGGCGCATCCGCGAAAACGGGAGAAGTAGGAATGCCTCCGGCGGCCGGGGGGAACCCTTTGAAAAGGGTTCCCCCCGGACCCCCTTCCCAAACTTTTCCTATGTGGCCTCAGGTCAAGGCAATCTGTAATATCCTTTTCCTAT
>JACCQI010000018.1 GCA_015709315.1 Desulfovibrionaceae bacterium | reverse complement strand
TAAACCGTGGCACTATGATGCCGTGTACCGGGGGGCGGGTCCATTCCATTAAAAATCGCTTTTTTCGTGCTGCCGCCTGATGCCGGGCCAAAGAGCCTGTAGGCGACTTCCGCTCGCCCGATGGAAAGCTCGCTAAAGCAAGCGCAATCGGGCTACGCTTCGTCGCCTGCGACAGGCTCTAAGGCCCGGCATCAATTACCGCTCTTCGAGTGGGAGTGTGTGAGTGCCGCGCTGCGGCGGGTTGGGAAAGGCAAGTGCGTTCTCCACCTCCCCTCATAGCCTCGATCAACGGCCCCAAGCATTGGAGCGATTCGGGTGCTTCAGCACCCGACAGCGGCTCTCGCGTCCGCACCTAGTCCCGCGTCCAGGCCCTCTTCACAACTCGTAAATCCGCTGCCCTCCGAACCTTTGAGCGGAGGGCAGCTCCCCCACAGCCATCCGTCAGCAACCCTCCTAACAGGAAACCGAGAGTACTCAACCGCCCTTGACCGGCGGTTAGAAGCTGACCGCGAGGGGCGGCGGCTCTTGTTCGGAAACACAGGCGAATAGCCTTGGACCACGGACTGCCGAAGAGGCAGGACGTCCCGTCCCCCAAGAGCCGGGAGCCGACCCGAGCGGATCAGATTCTTCCGCCGGTCTTGGGGGCGGCCGCGTTACTCCCAAGCGCCCTTTTTCCCCTATTTTTGGGGCGCCAGCCAAAAATAGGGCCGCCGTAAGGGCGGAAAACGACGTGCCGATGACAGGGGGCGTCTAACGCGGAGCGCGGACGGTCCTCTCAAAACCGCCGACGCAACAAAAACAGCCGAAAACAGCAAACAGATGCCATCCCGCCCGATCGCCAATCTCCCCATTAACAGCGAGAGGCCGCGGCCAGCCCCCGCGCGCCCGGGTCAACCCATGTTGACCCAGGCCGCGTCGCGCCGCGAACTCTCCAGGCAGGCCTCGATGAAGCGCACCCCGCGCAACCCGTCCCCCCCGGTGGGGAAATCCACAACCGCGCCGGTGATGAGCGT
The DNA here is from genome assembly GCA_015709315.1 of Desulfovibrionaceae bacterium. Classification (GTDB taxonomy): domain Bacteria; phylum Desulfobacterota; class Desulfovibrionia; order Desulfovibrionales; family Desulfovibrionaceae; genus Pseudodesulfovibrio. The sequence continues at coordinate 61,459 of JACCQI010000018.1, read as the reverse complement.
ATCGCAAAACGCCCGGTAGATGTTGGCGAAGGCCATGAGCCACCCCTCGGGATGCCCCGCCGGGGTGTGCGAATAGGGCATGGCCCCCGGCAGCAGGTCGGCCGGGCCGCGCACCAGGATTCTGGGCGGCTCGTTGAGCGGCATGAACCGGAGATGGTCCTGGTCCTCCTGGAACCACTCCAGGCCGCCCTTGTCGCCGAACACGCGCAGCCTGAGCCCGTTGACCGTGCCCGTGGCCGCCTGGGAATACCAGTACACGCCGCGCGCGCCGGAATCGTACTCGGTCAGGACGACGCCGTTGTCGTCCAGGGTCCGCCCCTCCACCAGGGAATCGAGCCGGGCGGCCAGCCGCGTGAGCGTCAGTCCCGTGACGTGGGGCACCAGGTATTCGATGTGGGACCCCACGTCGCCCAGCGACAGGGTGCCGCCGCTACGCGCCGGGTCCGCCCGCCAGCCGGCCTGGACGTGGCCCGTGGCCTCCAGCAGCTCGGCCAGCCATCCCTGGGGATACTCGGCGTTGACGAACCGGATCTCCCCGATGTCGCCGCGCGCGATCATCTCGCGCATCTGCCGGACCATGGGATAGCCCGCATAGGTGTAGGTCACGCCAAGCAGCAGGTCGCGCTCGCGGGCCAGGCGCACCAGCTCCCCGGCCTGGGCCGAGGTGTGGGTGAACGGCTTGTCGCACATGACGTGGATGTTGTTTTCCAGGCACGCTTTGACGTTGGGGTAATGGGCCTCGTTGGAGGTGACCACCACGGCGAAGTCGATGTCGCCTCCCTCCAGCCGGGCCAGCTCCTCGGGCGTGGCGTAGAGCCGGTCCTCGTCCAGGCCAAGCTCCGCGCCCGTGGCCCTGGTCTTGTCCAGGTCGCGGGAAAAGCACCCGGCCACCAGTTCCGCCTGCCCGTTGAGGGCAAGGGCGTTTCGATGCACGGCGCCCACGAAGGCGCCGGGACCGCCGCCGATCATCGCGTATTTGAGCATGACAGCCTCCTGCCGTGACCATATCGCAAAAATCGCGCTGCCAAAAGGAATGAATGTCCAACGGCCTTGCTCACTGTTCGACAATTATGTATAATATAATAGTCTCATTGCAACCCTAGCCCATGGAAAGCGGCCGACCTGATGAAACGACTGCCCGCACTGCTCACCCTCTGCCTGTGCCTCCTGTTCGCGGCTGCTCCCGCCCTGGCGGAGGAAGCGCCCCCGAAGGTGCTGTTCCTCACGCCCTCCCAGCCCGGAGAAAATTCCTTCTGGGCCCGCTTCACGGACTTCATGCGGGTCGCTGCGGACGACCTCGGCATCGAGCTTGAAGTCGTCTACTCGAAAGACCGCTTCTCCGTGGTGGATAACGCCCGCAGAGCCATCTACCGGCCCGCCCCGCCTGACTACGTCGTCTTCATATATCAAGCCAAGAACTCATTGGACATGCTGGATATGCTGGACAGGGCGGACATCAAGTCCGTGATCTGCAACACGGACGTGATCGCCGCCGAGCGCAACGCGGCCGGAAGTCCCCGCGGCAGACACAAGAATTGGATCGGCCACCTCTTCCCGGACGACATCCTGGCCGGGCGGATGCTCGCCGACCGGCTCATCAAGCGGGGGTTCGAACTGGGCCTCACGGACAACGACGGCGTCCTGCACCTGCCCGGCATCGGCGGCTCCCGCGACACCACCTCCGGGCTGCACAGGAAGAAAGGCCTGGAGCAGGCCATAAACCGAACGCCCAAGGTTTTCCTGGAGCGCTACGTCTGGACCGACTGGACCAGGGACACGGCCAGGACAAAGACACTCCGTCTGCTGGACATGTACCCGGATTGCAGGGTGTTCTGGTCGATCCACGACGAAACGGCCCTCGGCACCCTGGACGCGGCCGACGCAAAGGGCTTTCACCCCCGGAAGAACTTCCTCGCCGGAGGCGTGGGCTGGGCCGAAGAGGGCCTTGACGCCGTCAGGGACGGCCGCCTGGAGGCCTTGGTGGGCGGGCACTTCATGGACGGGGCATGGTCACTGATCATGATCTTCGATTACCACAACGGTCATGATTTCGCCGACCCGCTCCCCACGCTCCACTCCGAAATGCGCCTCCTCGACCAGGACAACGTGGACGACTACCTTCCGTTGCTGGACCGCGCCAACTGGAAGCGGATCGACTTCGGCCAATTCACCAAGACCCGCAACCCCCGGCGCACGCGATACGACTTCAACCCCGACGCCGTGCTCCGGCAACTGAACGGGAAATAGCCGGACTCGCCTCCTGGCAAGCCGAACTCCGCTGTGCTATCACTCCAGGCCATGGGCATTTTTACCAAACCGTCGACCGCGAGGCGGACCGGCGACCTCGGCGAGGACGCGGCCGCCCGGTATCTCGAAACCAGGGGATTCCGGGTGCTGGACCGCAACTGGCGGTTCCGCCAGTGGGAGCTGGATCTGGTCTGCCGCGACGGGGACACCGTGGTGTTCGTGGAGGTCAAGACGCGCCGGGCGAACTCCATGGCTTCGCCCGGCGAGGCCCTGACCCCGAAAAAGCGGGCCAGGCTGGTCAGGGCGGCCGGCCAGTACCTGACCCGGCACGACCTGTGGGACGAACCCTGCCGGTTCGACCTGGCCGCCGTCACCGACACCGGGACCTCCATGGATGTGGAACTTGTCGAAAACGCCTTTGACCTGACCGGGATGCACCAATGACCGAGACCGGAACACTGTATGTCGTGGCCACCCCCCTGGGCAACACGGACGACTTCTCGCCCCGCGCCCGCGCCGTGCTGGAAGGCGCGGACGTGGTCCTGGCCGAGGACACCCGACGGGCCGGGCTGCTCTTCAAGCGGCTCGGGCTGGAAAAGCACGGGCGGCTGATGTCCTTTTTCGAACACAACGAGGACAAGCGGCTGCCCAGGGTGCTCGACATCCTGGAAGACGGCCTGGACGTGGCGCTCATCTCGGACGCGGGCACCCCGCTCCTGTCCGACCCCGGCTTCACCCTGGTCCGCGCCTGCCGCGACCACGCCATCCGCGTCCGGCCGGTGCCCGGCCCCAGCGCGCCGGTGACCGCCCTGTCCGCCTCCGGGCTGCCGCCCCTGCCCTACACCTTTCTCGGCTTTGCCCCGCGCAAGAAGTCCCAGACCGAAAAGCTCTTCCAGACCCACCGCGACACCGGGGCCACGCTCGTCCTGTTCGAGCGCAAGTCGCGCCTGGCGGGCACCCTGGCCATCGCCAGGGACATCCTGGGCGACCGCGAGTTCTGCGTGGCCCGCGAACTGACCAAGGACTACGAGGAATTCATCCGGGGCACCCTGAACGCCCTGGAGGACACGGACCTCGACCTGCGCGGCGAGCTGACGGTCATCATCGGCCCGGCCGGCGAAATCGGCGAGGCGGACGAGGAGGCCGTGCTCGCGCTGATCGCCGAGGAGGCCGAGGCCGGGGGCAGGCCCAAGGAGATCGCCCGTCGGGTGGCCGAGCGCGTCCAGGGCTGGACGGCCAAGCAGGTCTACGCCCTCATGCGGGACTAGTTCCTCCCCGCTCAAAAACCGAAAAGCCGGAAACGGGATGATCCCGCTTCCGGCTTTCTCCCCGCAAGGGGCGAACGGCGTCAATTGCCGTACAGCGCGCCCTTGCTGAAGAAGCAATAGAAGCTGTCGTCTTCGTCGAACAGCTGGGGATAGCGGCGCTCGAAACGCGCGGGCATGCGGGACAGGGTCGGGAACTTGGCCCGGATGAACCTGCCTATGGAATGGCCGAGGCTCGCCAAAAACGCCATCAAGGCAATCAGCAACACCCCGTCAACAAAAACCAAATCCAGATCCATTTCCATATTTCGTACCTCCTGAATTAAACTCGGAGGAAGAGTGTATTCCTTTTCCTCGGCGAATCAATCCCCTTTCCAAATTCTTTTATTCACATGCGGGCGGCCGGACGCGCCGCGTCCCGCCGCTTGACTTCTCGCGGCGGCTGACCCACAAAGCTCCCCATGAACTGAGGGCGCCCGCCGACCTGCAATTAAAACATTGAAAGATGCCGGGTTGAAAGGCTATCATCATTATTTGAAGGCGTCGGTCTCCCCCTTCCCCGCACGGGTTCGCCCGCGGACCGGGGAAAACGCGGCGACATCAACCGCGCCGGACAAGTTCCGGCCAAGGCATGAATCAACAATGACGGACTCCCCCCTGCTCGACCTGCACCGCCTGGTCTGGACCGCACTCATGGCCGCCCTCATCGGCGCGGGCGCGTACCTGATCGTGCCCATCGGCCCGGTGCCCGTATCCCTGCAAACCCTGTTCATTTTCCTGGCCGGATACACCCTTGGCCCCCGGCACGGCGTCCTGGCCGTGGCGCTCTACCTGCTGGCCGGGATCGTGGGCCTGCCCGTGTTCGCGGGCGGAACGTCCGGCCTGGGCCATCTGCTCGGACCCACGGGCGGCTTTCTGTTCGGCTTCGTCCTGGCCGCCCTGCTGTGCGGGCTGGCACGGCCCGCCCAAGGGAAGCTCGTCCCCTGGGGCCGGGGCCTCCTGTTCGGCGTCCTGGCCATCATCGCGCTCTACGCGCTCGGGGTGGCCCGGCTCAAGGCCGTCCTGGACTTCACCTGGGCCAAGGCGATGGCCGTGGGCATGATCCCGTTCATTCCCTGGGCCGCCGTCAAGATCGTCGTGGCCCTGGCCTGTTGCCGCTACCTGGCCCGGCTCAACCTCCTGCCGGGGCAACGGTAGCCGGGGTTACCCACCATGGCGCACGGGAAGACGGCACATTCGGGAACGGAAAGCAGGGGCATGGCCCACCTGCGGAGCTTTTTGCGTTCCTATCTCGTGGGCGCCGGATTCAACACGCGCGGCATGCAGAACATCGGGCTCACCTACGCCATGCAGCCAGGCCTTCGGGCCATCCACACCGACCCCAGGGAACTCAAGGCCGCCCAGAAGCGATACGCCCGGCACTATCAGTCCCATCCCTTCTGGACGCCGTGCCTGGTGGGCATCCTGCTGAACGTGGAGACCTCCATCAAGGCGGGCACGTTCCCGGCCAAGATGCTGCCCAAGGTCAAGGACACCACGGCCTACACCCTGTCGGCCATCGGGGACTCGGTCTTCGCGGGCAGTCTGCTCATCTTCTGGGCGCTGTTGACCATCTGCCTGCTGCTGTCCGGCCTGAACACGGCCGCCCTGCTTTTGGGCGTCGCCCTGCTGGCCGGGCTTCAGGCGTTCAGGGCCTACACCTTTACGGCGGGCGTGCGGCAGGGATTCAAGTTCCTTGAGAAACTCAGGCGCTGGGACCTGATCAACTGGGGCCGCCGGGTCAAGTACGCCAACGCGGGCCTGCTCATCTGGCTGTGGACCCTGATATGGCCGCATCCCCACCAGTGGTGGGAGCTGCCCCTGAGCGTGGCCGGACTGCTGCTGTTCGCCCGGTTCGTGCGGACCGGAGTGCTTTCGCGGGTGCTGGCGGTGGCTGTTTTCGTTATCCTCATCGACATATTTCCCTGGGTGGAAGACTCCATCCGAAACGGTTTTGGCTTGTGATTTTCCCATCAATCGGACATAAACACGGATTGACAGAGCGGGTTTTATAATGACGGAAGAAAGCACCACAGGTTCGGAAGGCGGAGAATATCTCTCCCGAAAGGTAATCGTTGCCACGGAAAACGGGCTGCACGCCCGGCCCGCCGGCAAGCTCGCTCAGGAGGCGCAAGCCTTCCAAGCCGACATCTCGCTGGTCTGCGACGACCAGGAGGCGGATGCCAAGTCCATACTCGACATCCTGACTCTGGCCGCCGGGCCGGGCAACGTCGTTGAACTGCGCGCCTCGGGCGTAGACGCCGAGGCCGCCCTGGAGCGGCTGGAACAACTGTTCGCCAACAAGCTGGAAGGATAACCCATGGCCGACTCGATCATCACCGGCATTCCGGTCGCTACGGGCATCGCCATCGGCAAGGCCTTTTTCGTCAACCGGAGCCATGCCGCCAACCTGCCGAGACAGACCGTCGCGGCCAGGCTGGTGGGTGACGAAATCGACCGGCTGCACGATGCCTTCAAGACCGTCGTGCAGGAACTGGCGGCCATCCGCGAGCAGATGCCCGAGGAATTGAAGAGCCACGGCTCGCTCATCGACACCCACCTGATGATGCTCAAGGACCCCAAGCTGTCCGGGGCCGCCGAGGAATACATCAAGTCCCTGGGACTGAACGCGGCCTGGGCGCTGGAAAAGGCCGTGGCCGACCAGGAGCAGGCGTTCGGGGCCATCAGCGACCCGTACATCCGCGAGCGCATGCAGGACGTGCGCGTGGTGGCCGACAAGGTCCAGACCAAGCTCATGGGCGTTGAAGTGGACATGACCGCCATCTCGGGCCGGGCCATCATCATGGCCCACGACCTGACCCCGGCGGACACCGTGGAGCTGCAGGCCGACAAGATCATGGCCTTTGCCACCGTGCGCGGCGGCAAGACCTCCCACACCGGCATCATGGCCCGGTCCCTGGCCATCCCCGCCCTGGTGGGCGTGGAAAAGCTCGAGGAAAAGGTCAAGGACGGCGACCTGGTCGTGCTCGACGGCCTGACCGGCAGGATCGTGGTCAACCCGTCCGAGGACGAACTGGAGGAGTACAACGAGCGGGCCGCCCTGTTCGAGACCTACTCCCGCAAGATCAAGCGCCAGTGCCACCTGCCCGCCGAGACCTTCGACGGCTCGCGCGTGGAGGTCCTGGCCAACATCGAGCTGGTGGAGGAAGTGGCCGCGGTGCTGGACAACGGCGGCGAGGGCGTGGGCCTGTACCGCACGGAGTACGCCTATCTCAACCGCAAGGAACTGCCCACCGAGGACGAACTGGCGGACAAGTACATCGACCTGGCCTCCATCATGTCGCCCCGGAAGGTGGTCTACCGCACCCTGGACCTGGGCAGCGACAAGTACATCGCCTCCTTCGGCGAGTTGAACGAGGCAAACCCGGCCATGGGGCTGCGGGCCATCCGCTTCTGCCTGAAGAACCCGCAGCTTTTCAAGGTCCAGCTCAGGGCCATCCTGCGCGCTTCGGCCTACGGCAACGTGTCGCTCATGTTCCCCATGATCTCCGGCGTCAAGGAAGTCCGCCAGGCCAAGGCATGGCTCGCCCAGGCCAAGGCCGAGCTGCGGCGCGAGGGCGTGGACTACGACCCGGACATGCCCGTGGGCACCATGATCGAGCTGCCCGCCGCCGTGATGATCGCCGAGTACCTGGCCCACGAGGTGGACTTTTTCTCCATCGGCACCAACGACCTGATCCAGTACTCCCTCGGCGTGGACCGGACCAACAGCCATGTCTCCTACCTGTACCAGCCGCTCCACCCGGCCACGCTCAGGTCCATCAAATTGGTGGTTGACGCGGCGCATCAGGCGGGCATAGAAGTGTCGCTTTGCGGCGAGGTGGCCTCCGATCCGTACTGCGTGCCCATCCTGCTCGGCATGGGCATCGATTCCATCTCCATGACCCCGCAGGCCATCCCCGGCATCAAGCGCATCATCCGGCAAACCAACATGCACGACTGCCGCAAGCTCCTGCGCGACGTCCTGGAATGCCGCACGGTCAGCCGCATCAACAATCTGGTGATGGACAATATTTTCAAGCACTTCCCCGAGGAAGTCACGTTTTTTTCATCCCTGCTCGAAAACGACGAGCTGCCCACGTAATATCCCATGGCAAAGAAAAAGAAGAAGACCCTCTCTCCGAACACCATCGCCGTCAACAAACAGGCGCGCCGATTGTACGAGATCCTCGAAGACCTGGAAGCGGGCCTGTCGCTCGCGGGCAGCGAGGTCAAGTCCCTGCGCGCCGGGCAGGTGTCGTTCAAGGACGGCTACGTGCGCTTCACGGACCGCGACGAGGCATTCCTGGTGGGCGTTCACATCGCGCCCTACGAGAAGACCGGCCTCTTCGACCAGCACGACCCGGAACGCCCCCGGCGGCTATTGCTGCACAAGCAGGAGATCCAGTCCCTGCGGGCCAAGACCGAGCAGAAGGGGCTGACCGTGGTGCCCCTGCGCCTGTATTTCGCGCGCGGCAAGGTCAAGGTCCAGATCGGCCTGGGACGCGGCAAGAACGTCCATTCCAAGAAGCAGGACATCAAGGACCGCGACATGGCCCGCGACACCGCGCGCCAGCTCGCGGCGTACAAGTAGATTCGCCTCCGGCGGCCGGGGGAAACCCTTTGAAAAGGGTTGTCCCCCCGGACCCCCTTTCCCAAACTTTGTATCCCGCTTTGCGGGGCGGCTAGAACAGGGTGCCCTGCTTCTGCTCTTTTTGATCGAGCTTGACGCCCCGGAAGGTCAGGCGGTGAAGGCGGCAGGGGCCGAGCTTCTTGATGGCCTCCATGTGGGCCTTGGTGCCGTAGCCCATGTGCTGCGAGATGCCGTAGCCGGGATAGCGTTTCGCGAGCTTGGCCATAAGCCGGTCGCGGAAGGTCTTGGCCAGGATGGAGGCGGCCGAAATGGCCGGGACCGTGCCGTCGCCCTTGACCACGGCCTCCTGGGGAATGTCGCGCAAGAGCGCGTATCCGGGGATGGTCTTGTCGCCGTCGACCCGCAGGAAGCGCGGCTCGACCTTCATGCCGCGCACGGCCCGCCCCATGGCCCGGAACGTGGCCTGCAAAATATTGATTTCGTCGATCTCGTCCATCCAGGCCACGCCCACACCCCAGGCCACGGCCTGCTCCCGGATCGGTCCGTACAGCGACTCCCGCTTCGCGGCGGTCAACTGCTTGGAATCATTGAGTCCCGGCAGGTCGTACTCCACGGGCAGGATGCACGCCCCGGCCACCACCGGCCCGGCCAGGCACCCCCGCCCGGCCTCGTCCACCCCGGCGATCTCCGTGGGGGCGTATCCCCCCTTCTCATACAAAACCACGCGGCTCATGAAGTCCAATATCCTCCGCCTCTGTTTGTGCCCCAAAGCCCGTCAAAAGGCCACCCGAACCCCGACGCCGACCCCTAAAAAAACCGGAGCGTCATCGAAACGCTCCGGCCAAATATACCCGCAACTTCACGGAGTAGAGGACGGCAGTTCCGCAATAGACAGCGCGGCCCACGCCCGCACCTCAACGCCAAACCCCAAAAAGCCCGGAGCGTCAACGGACGCTCCGGGCATATATTCCTTCCTGTAATTTTTCGGAGAAGTGGGTGGCTGTGCCGTTGGGAGCGGAAATCAGGCCCGCCGCGTATCCCAATACGCAAGGGGTGGATTTCCGCGAGCAACGGTGCAGACGCCCGCTTATCCGGAAAATTACTCCCAGATCTGCTTGGACTTGATGCGTGCGGCCTTACCGCGCAGCTTGCGCAGGTAATAGATGCGCGAGCGGCGAACCTTGCCCTCGGAGACCACTTCAACGCGGTCGATGTAGGGGGAGTTCATGGGGAACACGCGCTCCACGCCGATGCCGTCGGAAATCTTGCGCACGGTGAAGGAGGCGTTGGTGGTGCCGCGGCGGCGACGCAGGACAGCGCCCTGGAAGACCTGGATGCGCTCCTTTTCGCCTTCGATGATGCGGTAGTGAACCTTGACGGTGTCACCGGCCTTGAATGCGGGCATGTCCAAACGGAGGTGTTCGGACTCGATTTTCTTGATGATGTCCATAGCTGTTTCTCCTGAATCTTAATACTCATCCGCGATGAGCCGGTCCACGGTGATCGCCACCGCGCTCCGCACCGACAGATGGTTGTAGTCATCCAAATACCTGATCGGCCGCAATGTGCCGTCCGTTTTGGAGAGGACTTCTTCCGCCAGACCGTGTCCAGTTCCAAAAATCAATAAAACCGGAGAGTTGGCGAGCCATTTTTTGACCTCGAAACAGGTCAGGGCAGGGTCCGCACCCTTGCCGCGGTCCAGCCGTGCTGACGTGGCCGCGAGGCGGGGACATTGCCCTGTTTGGCGCTGAATGTCAAGGACCGCCCCCTCGATATCGTCAAAAACCTTGACCGTGGAAAACGCCTCGGCCCGGTCCGGGTTGGCCTGGCTCCCGGCCCCCTGCGTCCAGTGTTCGAGCAGCCGCTCGGCCAGCGCCTTCTGGTCCGCGATGGGGGTGGTGGCGTAAAACCCGCCCAGGCCGTAGGTGCGGGCCACGCGGGCCATGTCGTGCAGGTCCAGGTTGGTCACCGAGACCGCCACCTTTTCCCCGAACTTGTTGGTCACCGGGTAATGGCAGAGCGCGATGTACAGGTTGCGCCCCAGCCGGGTCCTGGGCCGGACGCGCAGAAAATCGATGTCCTCGACCGTGAGGCTCGCGCCGGGCAGCAGGTCGGGCCGGTCTTCCAAGGTGGCCGTGAGCGAGCGCTCCCGCCGCCACTGTTCGATCTTGCCGTGGTCGCCGCTGCGGAGCACCTCGGGCACGGCCAGGCCGTTGAATTCCTCGGGCCGCGTATAGTGCGGGTATTCGAGCAGCCCGGCGGAAAAGGACTCCTCGTCGCCGGATTCCTCGTGGCCCATGAAGCCGGGCAGAAGCCGGGCCGCGGCCTCGACCACGCAGACCGCGCCGATCTCGCCGCCGTTGAGCACGAAATCGCCCACGGAAACCAGCTCGATGGGATAGAGGTCCAGCAGCCGCTCGTCAATGCCCTCGTAGCGCCCGCAGATAAGGGTCACGTCGTCCTCGCGCGACAGCTCGCGCGCCATGGCCTGGTCGAACGGCTTGCCGCGCGGGGAGAGCATGAGCATGCGCCCCCTGCTTTCAATGGAGTCGAGCGCCTTGACCATGGGGTCGAGCTTGAGCAGCATGCCCGGCCCGCCGCCGAACGGGCGGTCGTCCACGGACTTGTGAACCCCGCCCGCGAACCGGCGCACGTCCACCATATCGAGACTGACCAGCCCGTTTTCCACGGCCTTGCCCATCAGCCCGCTGTGCAGCGGGGTCTCGAAGAAATGGGGGAAGATGGAGACGAGGTGGAAATTCATGACGGGTCTTTCCGGCGCGGGGGAGACCGCTTTTTCTTTTTCCGGCGCGGTTCGGGATTGAGATAGAGGTCGAGCAGCCCTTCCGGCGGCTCGATGCGAATGGTCCCGGCGTCCAGGTCGATGTCCTTGACGAACTCGGGCACGGCGGGCAGCAAAATTTCGGTCCCGGCCTCGCTCACAATGACCCAGGTGTCCTGCTCGCCGGTCTCGTAGAAGCCCGTCAACTCGCCGACCCCGGTCCCGTCCTCCAGCACCACCCGGCAGCCGATCAACTGGTAGAGGTAGTGCTCGCCCTCCTCCGGCTCGGGCAGGTCCGTTTCGCGCACCAGCACATCCCGGCCGCGCAGGGCCTCGGCCTGGTCGCGGTCGGCCACGCCCTTGGCGGTGACAAGGACGAAACCCTTGTGCTCGCGCCAGGAAGCGATGGCAAAAGGCTTTGGGGGCCGGTTCTTGTCCCGCAGGTACAGGGTGTCCACCGCGTCGAAAAGGGATGGGGAGTCTGCATGACTCTTCACGCAGAACTCCCCTCGAATTCCGTGCGGCTTGACCACCCCGCCCACGAGGATGAACCCATCGGCGGAATGTCGTTCAGCCATCGGCCTGTCGGGCTATTCCAGGATCTCCAGGACGGAGCGCTTGCGGGCCTTGGTGGAGGCTGCGCCGAGCAAGGTCCGCATGGCGCGGGCCGTGCGGCCCTGCTTGCCGATCACCTTGCCGAGGTCTTCCTTGGCAACCTTCAGTTCGATCACCGAGGTCTGCTCGCCTTCGACTTCCGAAACGTACACTTCGTCCGGGTTGTCCACCAGGGACTTGGCAATGTACTCAATCATCTCTTTCAACATGACGTCACCTCCGTGTCGGCGCGTCGCCACGCGCCATGAATCTGAGCTGCCAATTCGGTCCGGACCGCCTGGGGGCCTAAGCGGCTCCCCATCCCAAGAAGCATGCGCTACTTGCCGGCCTTTTTCAGCAGGGAGCGAACGGTGCTGCTGGGCTCGGCGCCCTTGGCCAGCCACTGTTCGATCTTTTCCATATCGAGCTGTATCTCGTTGGGTTCGACCATCGGGTTGTAGTGCCCGAGGTACTCGACGGGGCGTCCATCGCGGCGGGCGGCGCCGTCGAGGGCCACTACGCGGTAGAAGGGACGCTTCTTGGAACCCATCCGGGTCAGTCTGATTTTCATAGCCATAGTTCTTATTCTCCCAATAGTTTTTTCATACGTTTTTGCACAACTTAAAGCAAGATGATATAATTATAAGGTAACGCGTCCAGCACACCGATCGGCCGCAGAAACCTCTTAATTCCTCGTTATTTCTTCTTTTTCTTCTTTTTATTTTTTTTCTTGTTCAATTTCTTCTTCTGGCGTTCCTTGAGCGTTTTCTTGGACAACCCCTTGCGGCCGCCCTCGTCCTCGCCCATGCCGGGCATTCCGCCGGGCATACCCATTCCGGGCATGCCGCCCATGGCGTCCATGCCGGGCGTTCCGCCGCCTGCCAGGCCCTTGAGCCGATTCATCATGCCCTTCTGCTTCTTGCCCTTGCCGCCGCCCATCATGGCCTGCATGACCTGGCTCATCTGCTTGAAATTCTTGATGAGCACGTTGACGTCGGCGACCTTCACCCCGGAGCCTTTGGCGATGCGCTCCTTGCGGCTCTGGTTGATCAGCTTGGGCCGGCGGCGCTCCTGCATGGTCATGGAGGAGATGATCGCCTCGGTGCGCTTCATCTCGTCCTCGGGCAGGGCGTTGTCGCCCAACTGCTTCATGACGTTCCCCATGCCGGGGATCATCTTGAGCAGGCCCTCCATGCTGCCGAGCTTCTTGATCTTCTTCATGTGGCCGAGGAAGTCCTCGAAATCGAACTCCGCCTTGGCCATCTTCTCGGCCATGACCTTGGCCTCTTCCTCGTCGATCTCGGTCTGGGCCTTCTCGATGAGCGTCATCATGTCGCCCATGCCGAGAATGCGGGAAGCGATGCGGTCCGGGTGGAACAGCTCCAGCTCGGAGAGCTTTTCGCCCACGCCCACGAACTTGACCGACTTGCCGGTCACGGACTTGATGGACAGGGCCGCGCCGCCGCGCGCGTCGCCGTCCATCTTGGTCAGGACCACGCCGGTGATGTCGAGCTTCTCGTTGAAGGCGTCGGCAACGGTCACCGCGTCCTGGCCGGTCATGGCGTCGGCCACGAATAAAATTTCCTGGGGACGGCACTCGCGCTTGATGTTCAGAAGCTCGTCCATCAGCGTCTCGTCGATGTGCAGCCGTCCCGCGGTGTCAAAGAGCACCAGATCGCAGCCCAGCTCCTCGGCCTTGACCAGCGCGTCCCGGCAGATGTCCACCGGGTCCATGTCCGTGGTGGACGGATAGGCGGGCACGTCGAGCTGCCTGGCCAGCGTGTGCAACTGGTCGATGGCCGCCGGGCGATAGACGTCCGCCGGGACCAGGTACGGCTTGCGGCCGTGCTGCTTGCGCAGGAAGAGCGCGATCTTGCCGGCGCTGGTGGTCTTGCCCGAACCCTGGAGGCCGACCATCATCAGCTTGAGCGGCTTGGCCGAAAGGTCCAGGTCCTTTTGCTCGCCGCCGAGCAGCTCTATCAGCTCCTCGTTGACGATCTTGATGAAATGCTGTCCGGGCTCCAGCCCCTTGAGGACCTCGTCGCCGAGGGCGCGCTCCTTGACCTGATCGACGAATCCCTTGACCACCTTGAAATTGACGTCGGCCTCCAGGAGCGCCAGGCGCACCTCGCGAAGCCCCTCCTTGATATTGTCCTCATCAAGGGTCTTTTTACCGCCCAACTTCGAGAAAGTGGCGCCGAGTCTCTCCTGCAGGCTCTCGAACAACTATCCTATCTCCCGGATTTATCTCGTTATCCCCAAATTATACACGCGCAGAGATACCGTCCAGCGCGGGCAAAGAGGACGTTTGTTAAGCCAGAATAAGCAGATAGTCAAGGGCGGCGCGGGGCGCGGCCTGAGCAGGGATCCCCGCATTTCGGCGGATTCCGCCCTTTCAGGCAGCTTTGGCCCCTTCGGACATGGCGCTGTCGGCCGCACGGCCATTGCCGGACCCCACCTGTCAAAAAAACACCCCCGATTCATGGGCTGATTTATGATAAAATGTTGAATATACTATATAAATATGAAAAATGAAAAATGCTGCACTCCCTTGCCGACCGCTCCGGGTTGGAGTAAAGGGGTCCTCCTCAACGCCAAGGCCAACCATGAAAATCACACTCTCCCCCTCCCGTTTTCGGCTCGCGGTCCAGGCCGCATTCACCCTGTTCTGCCTGTACGCGGGCTACCGCTTCATCGGTTTCGTGGCCTGGGCGTCCGGCCGCTCCGAAACATTCGTGCCCAAGCCCGGCAGCGTGGAGGGCTTCCTGCCCATCAGCGCCCTGATGGGATTCCGGCAACTGCTGGAAACGGGCCGCTGGGACCCGGTGCATCCGGCCGGGCTGACCATTTTTCTGGCCGTCCTGACCATGGCCTTATTGTTCCGCAAGGGATTCTGCGGCTACGTCTGCCCGGTGGGGTTCCTCTCCTCCCTGCTGGAGCGGACGGGCCGCAGACTGGGCCTGGCCGTAATCCCGCCCAGATGGTTGGACCTGCCCCTGCACGGCGTGAAATACCTGCTCCTGGCCGGTTTCTGCATCGCGGTGTTCTCCATGGACCCGCGCTCCCTCCGGGCCTTCATCACCGGCCCCTACAACATGGTCGCCGACGCCGGCATGCTGGCCTTCTTCCTCCATCCGTCCGCGCTCGCCCTAGCCGTGATCGGCCTGCTGGCAGTGGCCAGCCTGGCGGTGCGGAACTTCTGGTGCCGCTATCTCTGCCCCTATGGCGCGCTGCTCGGCCTGATAGCCTGGTTCGGCCCCACCGCCGTGCAACGGAACGCGGACATCTGCGTCCACTGCGGCGCGTGCCGACGGCAATGCCCGTCCGGCATCGACGTGCAGGGGAAAACCGTGGTCCGGTCCCCGGAATGCATCGGCTGCGGGCGGTGCGTGGAGACCTGCCCGGTGGAAGGGTGCCTTTCGTTTTCGGTGCTCGGGAAGAAGCGCATCCACTGGGCTGTGGCGGGCGCGGGAGCCGTGGCCGTGCTGCTGCCGGCCTGGCTGTGGGCGTCGTCCACCGGCCACTGGGACTCGGCCTTGCCCGCCGCCATGGTCCGGCGGTTCTACTCCGCTTTCTAGCTCGCCGCGCGGCTTTTCTCCGGCGCGCCTTGGTGCTACGGTGGACATACCCCGCCGTCCACAGGACCGAAACTCAACGCGAGGACCGAAACGCCATGCCCACCAACGCCCTTGTCTGGACTCCGCAACTGTCCGTCCATCTCGACTATCTCGACCGCCAGCATCGATCCATCCTCAAACTCATCGACGTCTGGTGGACCCGAACCAAATCGGGCGAGGTCCGGCTCAACAAAACCCGGCTGAACAAGGTTTTCGACCTGCTCAACCGATTCACCCAGCAGCACCTGGAGTTGGAGGAGCGCGTCCTCGGCCTGCTCGCGGAGCAGTTAGGGTATCCTTATGACACCGTGGACGGGCACAAGGAACGGCACCGCGTCTTCCGCGAGGAGATCATGCCCCGGTTCCACAGGAACATCGTCCTGGGCATCGCCGAACAGGAAGACGCGGGAGGCTCCCTGAATTCCATCGCCAAATGGTGGGTGAACCACATCCGCAAGGAGGACATGGACTACGCCCGGCTGATCGAAAGCCTGACCGCCAGGGAAAGGGAAAAGCTGCACCTCAAGGTCATCCGCTCGCTCATCGAGGAGCCGATCGTCGTGGTTTCCTTCACGGAATTCCTGGCCACCATGGATGAGGGCTAGCGGGCTACTCCGCGCACGCCACGCACAGATCCGTTTCGGGCATGGCCTTGAGCCGGGCCATGGGGATGGGGTCGCCGCAGTCCGCGCACAGGCCGAAGTCCTCGTCCTCGTCCACCCGCCTGAGCGCCTCCTGAAGCCGCACCAGACGCGCCCTGGCCTTGGAAAGCTGGGCCTCGGCCACGGACTGGTTGACGATGGTGTCCATGCGCGAGATGCGGCCGATGGCGTTGTCCGGGGCCACGGGCTTGACCAGTTCCTCCAGCCGGGGGATCTCGGCCTTCAGGGCCTCGATCTCATCCCGCGCGAACGTCTTGAATTCCTTTTTCTGCCTGTCGTTCATTTGTCCAGCCTCCGCAGCCGGTTCATGGCGTCCTCAAGCACGTCCATCTCCTTGGCGAAACAGAACCGGGCCAGGGTTTCGCCCACAGGCCCGGAGTAGAACGCCGATCCGGGCACGCAGGCCACGCCGGTCTTCTCCAACAGGTACAGCGCCCGCTCCTTGGCCGTGGCGCCGGGCAGGGAGGTCACGTCGGCCAGGGTGTAGTACGCGCCCTCGGGCACGTGCGGAACCAGCCCCACGTCGCGCAGTGCGGCGCAAAACAGGTCGCGCTTGCGCTGATGGTCGTCCGACACGGACCTATAATAATCGGCCCCCAGCTCCTCCAGCCCCCTGGCCGCCCCGATCTGGAGCGGCGCGGGCGCGCACACGTACACCAGGTCGTTGAAGTGGCCGATGGGCAGCGCCCACTCCGGGTCGCAGACGGCATAGCCCAGCCGCCAGCCGGTGATGGCGAAGACCTTGGACAGGCCGGAGATGGTGATGGTCCGCCGGGCCATGCCGGGCAGGATGGCCGGGGCCACGTGCTCCCGGCCGTCGAACACGAAATGCTCGTAGATCTCGTCCGTGAACACGAACAGGTCGTGGGCCTCGGCAAAGTCGGCGATGACGGAAAGCTCGGCCCGGGAAAAGACCTTGCCCGCCGGGTTGGACGGGGTGTTCAGAATCAGGGCGCGGGTTTTGTCCGTGACCGCGTTCTCCAGGTCCGAGGCAACGAATTCCCAGGCCGGGGGTTCCAGGGTGACGAAGACCGGCTTGATGCCCAGGGAGGCCATGGTCACGATGTGGTAGCCGTAGTACGGCTCGAAGACCACGACCTCGTCCCCCTCGTCGAGCAGGGCCAGGCAGGCGGCGTAGAACGCGCCCGTGGCTCCGGCCGAGACCACCACCTGGCCCTCGGGGTCCACGTCCATGCCCGCGTATCTCCGCTGCTTGGCCGCCACGGCCCGACGCAGCCGGGAAAGGCCGTCGAACCGGGTGTAGATGTTGTGGCCGTCGGCCATGGCCTCGTTCACGCCGTCCATGACCACCGGCGGCACCGGCAGGTCGCACACGCCCTGGGCCAGGTTCACCCCGCCCGCGCGGGCGCACTCAAGCGTCATGTTCCGAATTTCCGACTGGGCCACCAGAGGCCTGCGCCGACTCACTTTCAAAGGCATGGGTTTTCTCTCCATGATCGGGAATGATGAAGGGTGACTGTATATGACTTCACGCGGGATTTGAACCCCGGACGGGAAAAAGCGCCCGTTGACGTCCCGGTCGCGGATGCGTATATATGAATCGCTCTGTGCTGCCCGACCGGGAGGTATCCATGCAACGCCTTGCGTGCATCATATCTTTGGTTGCGGCTCTTTTTTTGGCGTCCGCCTGCGATGCCGTCCCCGAAAAAAACCAGCCTCCACCCGTTTCCGTGACCGAACTCGACCGCTTTCTGCGGGACAGCCGCGCCGTCATCAAGGCCGTGGAAAAGGCCGCCGAGCGCTGCGGCGCCATGACCCGCGAGGAAGGACGGCTCGTCCTCAAGCGGGCGCGGGAAAAGGCCATCCGCGACCTCGGCTGGACCCTGGGGCGGTTCAACGACATCCTGGGCTATTGCCGCAAGGCCCTGGCCCGGCAGACGCTCGAGAACTCGGCGGACAAGCTGGCGGAGCGGGCCGGGACCGCCCTCGGGCCGAAGGACCGCGCCCGGATACAATCCGGCGTCCGGGAACTGGAAGCCCGCCTGCTTACCGTGGTCACCCGGCTGGAATCCCGGACCACGGCCGCGGAACGCGCCTTCCTGGCCAGGCACCTGGACACCCTCGGCGGAGGAAACAACGCGGCGCTCCGGCCATGACCCGCTCGCCCCGCTGCCGGTTCGCCATCGGTTGACGAAAACCCGTCCACCCAATATAGGCTGGATGAAGAGTACCAACCAGCATCATCAAGGAGAACCCATGCCCAGATTCGCCTTTTCCCTGCTTCTCATGCTCGCCGCCCTGACCATGCTCGCCGGTTGCGGCGACGACGCCGACAAGGCCCCGCTGTCCGAAGAGGGCAAAACCGTGGTCGAGGAGGTCGGCGGCCCGTTCTCCGCCTCGGAATTCGAACGGTTTTTGGACGACCTGCCCAAGGTTCCCGGCCTGACCGCCGAGACCCAGAAACAGATCGGCGAAGCCTCCGGCGCGTTCCTGACCGCCAAGGTCATCGCGTCCGTCGAGGCGCTGGGCTGGGACAGCGACCGGTTCATGTACATATACAGCCACTCCCTGGTCATGGTCAGCGCGGAACAAATGAACAAGGTCAACGAGCAGATGCAGGCCCAACTCAAGGACATGCCCGAGGACCAGCGGGAAATGATGAAGCAGATGCTCGCCAAGCAGGGCGGCGGCCAGATGGAGGCGTTCCAGGCTGAAGTGGACAAGCAGGTGCCTCTTTCCGAGCAGGAAATCATCAGGGCCAACATGCCCAGGCTTTGTTCCGTTCTCGGCATCCAGTAGCCGATGATAGAACTGCTTTCCCTGTGGGGGCTGGTCCCGGCCCGCCCCCGCACCGACCTCTTTCTGCCCGGAAGCCCCGAGCGGTGCGTGCAGCGCATGGCCGTGGAGGACGCCGACGGCCGGACCTGGATGATCGAGCGGCTCCGGCCGGGCCAGTCCGACCGGCGCGAGCGCATCGGCCGCGCACTCCACCTGCTGGCAGAGGCCGGGCTGCCCGTGCCCGCCTACCTGCCCGGACCGGACAACCGCTTCGCCCCGGAACGCGACGGCCATGCCTACCAGCTCTCCCCATACGTTCCCGGCGACCCCCTGCCCCGGCCCGAATTCGTCGAGCACGCCGACCGGGGCGCGAACCTCGGCCGCTTCCTGGCCGCCCTGCGCCGGGAAAGCCGCTCGGTCGCGGGGTTCGACACCGAGCCGGAACTGGCGCTGGAGGATTACGTCAACGAACTCATTGGGACCGTGCGGACCCGCCATCCGGGGATACACCGCGAGTTGAAAAACGTGCTCCCGGCGCTCGCGCCCCTGTTCGAGGCGTGGCCCCATCTGCCGCGCGCCTTCTGCCAGGGCGACTTCCACCCCCTGAACGTCATCTGGCGCGGAACCGGCGTGGCCGCGGTCATCGACTGGGAATTCGCCGGAGTCCGGCCCGCCCTGTTCGACGCGGCCAACTGCCTGGGCTGCGTGGGCATCGAGGACCCGCCCGCCCTGGTGCGCGGCCTGGCCCCGGCCCTGCTCCGCGAACTCAAGGACAGCGGCTGCCTGGATCCCGACTCCTTCGCCCTGCTCCCGGAATTGCTCCTCGCCCTGCGCTTTGCCTGGATGTCCGAATGGCTGCGCCGCCGGGACATCGAGATGATCGGCCTGGAGCTGCGCTACATGCGCCTGCTGGCCAACTCCCTGGACACCCTGCTCCCGGCCTGGCGGAATTCGATATAGGAAGCCGTCCACGAAAAAAAGCCCGCCATGCTGTCATGGCGGGCCTTTTGCGTGCAAAATCCTAATCGTCGAGTTCCGCCGCCAGGGCGGCGATCTCCTCCCGGATGATGCGGGCGGCTTCGGCGGGCACCAGATGGGCGATCTCGTCGCGCAGCCGCTTCTCCAGGTCCTCCACCCGGGACTCGAGCAGTGCGATCTTGCCCTGAAGCTCGGCCACGCTGGACGCCTCTGTCTCGGAACGGACCTCCACCAAAAGCTGGTCCACGTCCACGTCGTCGGACACGTCCACACCGGCGTCGGGCGGCATGGCCTCGGCGGCCAGCATGTCGCCGATGGATTCATCCGCGCCCACTTCCGGAATTTCCATGTCCTCGGCTTCGGCCTCCTCGGCGTCCACCACGTCGGACACGTCCACCTCCACGTTGTCCAGGAGGCTGTCCACGTCGTCCATGTCTTCCTCGTCCAGCTCGTCCAGCTCGTCCAGGCCGGTCAGTTCGGAATCCAGGGCATCGGCCTCTTCGGCGGGTTCATCCAGGTCGGCGAGATCAATGGGTTCGTCGGCAAGCCCGGATTCCGGCTCGTCGAGGATGTCGTCGATGACCGCATCGGGAACGGCCTCGTCCACCGGCACTTCCGGCGCGGGTTCCTCGGCCAGGGCGGCATCCATCATGTCCTCGGGTTCGAGGGAAATTTCTTCTTCGGGTTCGGCCTCCGGCTCGGGGGCTTCCTCCTCCAGCATGTCATCCAGGACCACGATGTCCTCGTCATCGGCCGGTTCGTCGGCCTCGGCCTCCTCGACCAGGTCGTCCAGCTCGATGATCTCCTCCTCTTCCTCCTCGGGCTCGTCCGCCGGTTCCTCGGCGATATCCTCCACCAGCGCCTCGACGTCCTCGGCGCCGGAAGCGGCCGCAGGCTCCTCGACCATGTCGTCGAGCACGATCAGATCGTCGTCGGCCTCGTCGGCCATGTCGTCAAGCGAGATGGGCTCGTCACCCGCCTCGTCGATCTCGTCGTCGAGCACCACGGGCTCGTCGTCACCGGCGGGATCGCGGGTGTCGTCTTCGAGATCGTCGGAAAAGAGATCCTCCAGCTCCTGCTCGAAATCCGCATCCACGGAATCCGGGTCCAGAGCGTCTCTATCGGTGGGTTCGTTCAGCATATCGCTTACATCGATCTTTTCGTCGGTGGGAGGCGGGGGGGCCGGGGTCATAATTACCTCCGGGAGGAAGGTTGGAAAAAAGGGGGCTGTCTGGCAGCCCCCTCGAATTACCCTAGCGTCTTACTTCTTGGGGTGGCAGTCCTTGCAGCTCACGGGAGCGGCCTTGCCGGCTTTCTTTTCCTTCTTGTGGCAACCCAGGCAAGAGGCGTCAGCCTTGGCATGGAAAGCCTTGTAGAAGCCCTTGGGGTCCTTCTTGGCGGCCTTGGAGGCATCGGTGTGGCAGCCTTCGGAAGCACAGCCCTTGATGTCGTCCTTGGACGTGGCCTTGTGGTGACAGACCAGACAGTCGATGCCGTACTCGGCTTCGTGCTTCTTGTGAGACAGCGTCACGGGTGTCTTGGTCGCTTTGACGCCTTCGGGAACCGACATGGTGATAACGTCCGGGGCTGCGGGACCGGCGAACACGGTGGGCAGCGCGAAGACGCACACCAGAGCGGCAACCATCAGGCTGATGAGCAAAGATTTCTTCATTTACCTAGTTCCTCCTGTTGCATGAAATAATAAACAGTCACACTCTCTACTATGCGGGATAAATAAACATCCCACCCCTGTCAAGCAGGGGGATGCCATCGTAGACCCCTGCTTTTACCTGAAAAAGCCTGTTCATGGCAAGAGGCTTTCCATACATTCCGCTTCTGCCTCAAATCGAGTATTTTTGATGGTACCCGCGAGGGGTGAGCATCCGGCCGCCCGTCCTCCGGGTGGCCGAATTGCCCACGATGAGCACGGTCTGCATGTCCACGCGCTCAACATCCACCCCGCCCAGGCTCTCGACGCGCACGGCCTGGCCCTGGCGGTAGGCCCTGCCCACCACGCCGACCGGGGTTTCGGGGCCGCGGAATTGTCCTATGATGCCGAGCGCCTTCACCAGGTGGTCGCTGCGCTTTTTCGACCGGGGGTTGTAGATGGCGATGACGAAGTCGGCGGAGGCGGCGGCCGCGAGACGGCGCTCGATCACCTCCCAGGGAGTGAGCAGGTCGCTCAGGCTGACCGAGGCGAAATCGTGCATCAGCGGCGCGCCGAGCAGGGCGGCCGCGGCGTTGAAGGCGGCCACGCCGGGCACCACCTCGAAGGGAATGCTGTCGAGGAGTCCCTCGGCCTCCAGAATTTCCAGCAGCAGTCCGGCCATGGCGTAGATGCCCGCGTCGCCGGAGCAGACCATGACCGTCCGCCTGCCTTCGCGGGCGGCCCGCACCGCGCCCCTGGCGCGTTCCACCTCGCCCATCATGCCGGTGGAAAGTGTCTGCTTGCCCTCCAGGAGATCGGGCGGGACCAGTTCGAGATATCCCTTGTACCCGGCCACAAAGTCCGCCTCCCCAATGGCCTGCCGCGCGGCCGGGGTGAGCAGGGACCCGTCACCGGGCCCAAGGCTGACCGCCTTAAGCACGGGTGCTCCGGGCAATGGCCAGGGTGACGGTCTCGGTCTTTTCCTTGGGCACGATCAGATCGCCGCCGTGGGAGGCGCGCAGGGCCGAAGCCTCGGCCACGGACGGCACGTTCATGTGCTGCTCCACCTTGTCCGAGGGATTGGGCACGCGGATGGCCGCCAGTTGCGCGGTGGAAAAGAACACCGGCTCCACGCCGAATGCCTGGGCCGCTTCCAGCAGGCCGCCTTCGTTGCGCTTGGCCTCCACGGACGCCACCGAGGCGATGGCCTCCATGGCCAGGTTGAACTTGTTAAACACGTCATGCACGAGGTCCAGGATCTCGAAGGTGGTGACGTTGCGGCGACAGCCGATGCCCATGTGCAGGACGCGCGGATACATGGCCAGGGCGCCGTCCGGGCAGTCGTTGTGCCAGGTCACCCAGATGCCGGGGCTGTCGTGGTCCCACTCCTCCTTGCGGGCCACGCCCTCAAAACAGGTGTCCCAGGCCAGGCCGAGCCAGTCCTCGGGATCGTGGAGCTGGACCGTCTGCCCTTCCAGCAGAGCCATGTTGACGGCCTTGATGCCGTCCATGTCGCCGATGACCATTCCTTTGGACGCGGCCAGGGTGTCCACGGACAGGACGCCCACGGAATCCGTGGCCGTGGTGATCACCGCCTGGCCCCCCACGGCGCGGGCGCACTTGGCGGCCAGTTCGTTGGCCCCGCCCAGGTGGCCGGACAACAGGCTGACGGCGAACTCGCCCTTCTGATCCAGGCAGACCACGGCGGGATCGGTTTCCTTGCTCTGGAGATGCGGCGCGATGCACCGGACGACAATGCCCGCGGCGGCCACGAAAACGTGCCCGTCGAAGGCATGAAAGGTGGCCGAGACCAGGTCCGACAGGGAATCGAACTGCATGGCGTCGTCGGGTTCCAGCCGACGGGAGGCGTACACCGTTCCGTCCAGCCGGGAGCCAAGGCGGCAGGCCAGGGAGAGTCCCTGGGAAGTCAATGCGTAAATGGCGATTTTTTTTGCGGACATTGTGTATATCTACCAGCAACTGCGTCTCTAAGAAAGAAAAATCCGTGAAAATATGGCCCGGAACGGAACGGCGAACCGGGGAAAAACGGCCGGGACGCATGTCCGCGTCCCGGCCGTCCGTTGGGTCATGCCGCCCGCTTGCGGCTTCTAGAATTCGACCTTGCGGGCCGCCTCCAGGGTTTTCTCGAAATCCTCGTCCGTGTGGGCGAAGGAGGTGAAGGCGCACTCGAAGCCGGCCGGGGCGAGGTACACGCCTCCGGCGAGCATCTGCCGCCAGTAGGCGGCGTAGGCTTCGGAATCGGAGTTGCCGGACTCGGCCATGTTGGTCACGGGCCCGTCGTTGAAATACATGGTGAAGGCCGAGGCGATCCGGTTGACCGTCACGGGCTTGCCCTTTTCACGCATGATTTCCGCCAGCCCGTCGGTCAGGGCGGTGGTGCGGGCCTCCAGCGCGTCGTAGTCGCATTCGGCGAGTCGCTTGAGCGTGGCCAGACCGGCGGCCATGGCCACCGGGTTGCCGGACAGGGTCCCGGCCTGGAACACGCCGCCCAGCGGGGCCATGTGCTCCATGATCTCCCGCTTGCCGCCGAAGCAGCCCACCGGGAAGCCGCCGCCGATGATCTTGCCGAGCGTGGTCAGGTCCGGGGTGATGCCGAACCGCACCTGCGCCCCGCCGGGCGACACGCGGAAGCCGGTGATGACCTCGTCGAAGATGAGCAGCGCACCGTGCTCGGTACACAGGTCGCGCAAGCCCTGGAGAAAGCCGTCCGCGGGCAGGACCAACCCCATGTTGCCGGCCACCGGCTCCACGATGACGCAGGCGATGTCCTCGCCGTTCTCCGCGAAGAGGGCCTTGACCGCTTCCAGGTCGTTGTACTGGGCGAGCAGGGTGTGGGCCGTGACCTCCTCGGGCACGCCGGGGGTGCCGGGCACGGTGGCGGCCGCGCTCCCGGCGGCGGCCAGGAAGGCGTCGGCGTGGCCGTGGTAGTTGCCGATGAACTTGACGAATTTCTTGCGCCCGGTGTAGCCGCGCGCCAGCCGCAGGGCGGACATGGTGGCCTCGGTGCCCGAGGAGACCATGCGCATCATCTCCATGGACGGGATGAGCCGGGAAATGGCCTCGGCCAGTTCGATCTCGCCCAGGCAGGGCGCGCCGTAGCTGGAGCCGAGGTCGATGGCCTCGTGGGCCGCGGCGCTGACCGCCGGGTCCTGGTGGCCGAGGATCTGCGGTCCCCAGGAAAAGACGTAGTCGATGTACTCGCGGCCGTCCTCGTCGAAGAGATGCGCGCCCTTGGCGTTCCTGATGAACACGGGTTCGCTGTTGACGTACTTGCAGGCGCGCAGGGGCGAATTGACGCCGCCGGGCATCAGGGTCCGGGCCTTGGCGTAAAGTTCCTTGGAGTTCATGTCGGTTCCTTACTTGAAATAGACCATGGAGGTCTTTTTGAGTTCCTTGAGAGACTTGAGCACGCAATTGTCGTCGATGCCGGTGATCCGCTCCAGCTCGGCCACCACCTCCAGGGCCTGGCCGGGCCGCTCGCCGTGGATCATGGTGTAGAAGTTGTAGGTCCACTCCGGGTAGGTGCGCCGGATGTAGCAGTGGGAAATCTCGGGCCGGGCCGAAAAAATATCCCCCACCTCGTCGCTCCGCTCCTCGGGCACCCGCCAGGCGACCATGGCGTTGTGGCCGTAGCCCGCCTTCTGGTGCCTGAGCGTCGCGCCGAACCGGCGGATGATCTTGCGCTTCTTGAGATCGGCCAGCAGGTCGATGACCTCCTGCTCGGTACAGCCCGCCTCGTCGGCTATGGCCTTGAAGGGGCGTTCCGTGTCCGGCAGGTCGCGCCCCGCCAGGGCCAGGATCCTTTCCTCGGTCTCGGTGAATTGAATAGCCATGGGAGGGTGTATACCCGCCGCCGGGAACGGATGCAACCGATTGCGCGCCTTCGGGCGCGGGAACGGGGCATATCCCCTTGCCACCCGGTCCGGCCCCACGTATGCTTCGATACTGCACAACGAACACAAGGAGAACATTCGAATGAAGATAGCCGTTCTGGGCGCCGGGGCCTGGGGAACCACCCTGGCCGACATGCTCGCCAAAAACGGGCGGGAAACCGTGCTCTGGGCCCGCGAGCCCGAGGTGGTGGCAGAAATCCGCGCCACCCGCGAAAACAAGACCTTTCTTCCGGGGCACACCCTGTCCGACAGCCTCCTGGTCGAGAACGACCCGGAGACCGCCTTTGCCGACGCCGATTATTTCCTGGTCGTCATCCCCAGCCAGTTCATCCGGCCCGCGCTCAAGGGCTTCTACGACATCCTGCCGGACAACCCGGTCATCGTCTGTGCCTCCAAGGGCATCGAGCTGAACACGCTCGCGCCCATGTCGCGCGTGGTGGCCCAGTCCCTCGAAGGCAAGCGCCCGCGCTACGCCTCCCTGTCCGGCCCGTCCTTCGCCGCCGAGGTCTCGGAGAACATGCCCACCTCGGTGTCGCTCGGCTGCGACGACCACGACCTGGGACGCGAACTGCAGGAGGCGTTCTCCACGCCGTATTTCCGCGTCTACTACACCCCGGACTACCGGGGCGTGGAGCTGGGCGGCGCGGTCAAAAACGTCATCGCCATCGCGGCGGGCATTGCCGACGGCCTGGGCTTCGGGCACGACGCGCGCGCCGCGCTCATCACGCGCGGACTGGCCGAGCTGAGCCGGTTGGGCCAGGCCATGGGCGGCCAGGAGCGGACCTTCATGGGGTTGTCCGGCATGGGCGACCTGGTGCTGACCTGCACCGGCGACCTGTCGCGCAACCGCCAGGTGGGCCTCAAGCTGGGCCAGGGGCGGAAGCTCGACGACATCGTGAGCGAGATGAAGGCCGTGGCCGAGGGCGTCAAGACCACCCAGTCCCTGTACAATCTTTCAAAAAAGCTCGAAGTGGAGTTGCCCATCACCGAGCAGGTCTATAAGATATTGTATGAAGGCAAAGACCCGGCCAAGGCCACCATCGACCTGATGAGCCGGGACCTGAAGGACGAATAGCCGAGGAGTCCCCATGCACCGGACCATCGCCGTACTGCTTGCCGCGCTCATATCCCTGTTCCTGTTCGCGGGCTGCTCCAAGCCATGGAGCCACGAAGGCTATTCCGGCGCGACCGCCGACGACAAGTTCAAGACCGATTCACTGGACTGCCAGGTGATCGCGGGCGAGGAGTTTCCCCTGAACAAGCTCAAACAGCAGGCCCGCTACAAGGCATGCATGAACGACCGGGGCTGGCAGCACGACGAGGACAACCAAGGCATCCGGTTCGAGACCAAACCCAGGTAACCGAGGAGCGACGCCATGGCCGACGGTCCTGTTCTGGTGCTCGGGTCCACGGGATACGTGGGCGGCCGACTGGTGCCGCTCCTTCTGGAGCGGGGCCACAAGGTGCGCGCGGCCGGGCGCAGCGTGGAAAAGATACTGGCCCGACCCTGGGGGGCCAAGGTGGAGGTCGTCCAGGCGGACATGCACGACCCCGCAAGCCTCAAGGCCGCTGCGCTCGGCTGTTCCGCCGCCTTCTACCTGGTCCACTCCATGACCCGGCCGAGCCGCGACTTCGCGGCCCAGGAGCGCGACGCCGCCTACAACATGGTCGAGGCGGTCCAGGATTCCGGCATCGAGCGCATCATCTACCTCGGCGGCCTGGGCGAGGACTTCGACGACCATCCCCTTTCCAAGCACCTTCAGTCCCGCGCCGAGGTGGGACGCATCCTCCGCCTCGGAACGGCCCGGGTGACCGTGCTGCGGGCCGCCCAGATCATCGGCTCCGGCTCGTCCTCCTTCGAGCTGGTGCGCTACCTGGCGGACCGGCTACCGGTCATGATCACCCCCAAGTGGGTGCGGACCAGGACCCAGCCCATCGCCATCCGCAACGTGCTCGACTACCTGGCCGGGTGCCTGGAGAACGAGGCCACGGCCGGGCTGACCCTGGACATCGGCGGGCCGGACATCATGTCCTACGCCGAGTTGTTCCAGCTCTATTCCGAGGTGGCGGGCATCCCCCGGCGGCACCTCTTTCCCTCGCCCTTTGTCTCGCCCCGGCTCTCCTCCTTCTGGGTATCCCTGATAACGCCGGTTCCCATGGCCCTGTCCCGCGCCCTGATCGAGGGGCTGCGCAACGAAGTCGTCTGCCACGACAACGCCATCCGCGACCTGGTGCCGCTTCAGCTTTTCTCCTGCCGCGAGGCCATCCGGCGGGCGCTGGAAAAGACCGAGCAGCAGGCCGTGGAGACCTGCCTGTTCGACGTGGGCAGCGCATGCATGCCCGAATGGGCGTCCGCCAACGACCCGGACTACGCGGGCGGCACCCGGTTCGAGATGGGCTACGCGGCCCGGCTCCAAGGCGATCCGGCCAAGGTCTGGGACGTGGTCAGCCGCATCGGCGGCGAGCAGGGATGGTACTACGGGGACCCGCTATGGCGGATGCGCGGCCTCATCGACCGGCTTCTGGCCGGACCGGGCATGAAGCCGGGCCGCCCCAAGGGGCACGAGGAGCTTCGGGTGGGCGACGCCCTGGACTTCTGGCGGGTCATCGCCTCGGACGAGGGGCAGCGGCTCCTGCTCCTGGCCGAGATGCGACTGCCGGGCCAGGCCCTGCTGGAATTCAAGCTCGACGCCCAGTGGGAAAACGCCGTGGACCTGTCCATGACCGCCAAGTTCCTGCCGCGCGGGCTGACCGGCATCCTCTACTGGTACGCCATGTACCCCTTCCACGGCATCCTGTTCAAAAACATCATCGAAAACATTTCCACACTGGCGGGCACCCACCTCTACGAGCCGCCCAAGAGGGTCCGGTGACCATGGGCAAGACATTGCGAACCGGGCGCACCACCGGCACCTGCGCCGCGGCGGCGGCCATGGCCGGGGTCCGGTTCCTGCTCACGGGCGAGCGGCCGGAAACGGTCGACGTCCCGCTCCCGCCCGGCGGGTCGCTTTCCGTGCCCGTGGGCCGCTGCGAGCCGGACAACGGCGGCGTGCGCGTGACCGTCGTCAAGGACGGCGGGGACGACCCGGACGCCACCCACGGATGCGAAATCCAGGCCGTGGTCGCCCTGGACCCGTCGATTCCCGGCCCGCTGTCCGTGAGCGTGGACGGCGGCAGGGGCGTGGGCCGCGCCACCCTGCCCGGCCTGCCCGTGGCCGTGGGCGAGGCGGCCATCAACCCGGAGCCGCGCAAACAGATCGCGGAAGCCGCGCGCGCGGCGGCCATGGGCATGGAAACCGGGCGGATATCGGTTCTCGTGGAAGTCCCGGACGGCGAGGCCATCGCCCGAAAGACCATGAACCCGCGGCTGGGCATCACGGGCGGCATCTCCATCCTCGGCACCCAGGGCATTGTCCGGCCCTATTCCCACGCATCGTGGAAGGCGACCATGGACGAGGGGCTGGACGTGGCCCGCGCCCAGGGACTCGACCACGCGGTCTTCACCACGGGCAGGCGCTCGGAACGGTTTTACCTCCAGGCGCACCCGGACACGCACGAGCTGGCCGTGATCCAGGCCGCCGACTTTTTCGAGCACGCCATGCGCTCGGCCGCCAAAAAAGGCTTTGCGCGCGCCACCTGGTCGGTCTTTTTCGGCAAGCTGGCCAAGCAGGCCCAGGGGCTTGCCTACACCCACGCCAAGTCCCACCCCGTGGATTTCGGCCGACTGGCGGACCGCTGCGCCGAGGCCGGAGTCGGCGGCCTGCTCCTGCCCGACATCCGGCGGGCCAACACCGCCGTCCAGGTCCTGAACATGCTCCGGGGAGACCCGGCCCGCGACCGGCTCGTCCGTCTGCTGGCCGACCGAGCGAAACAACATGCCGAAGCCTTTTCCGGCGGCCGGGTGCGGGTCGATTACGCGGTCTTCGATTTCGAGGGTAACCGGCTCCTGTGAAAAACGGGCCGAATGGAGAATCAATGCCTGTTCACGCCGCCATGACGCGCATCGGCGATTACCTGTTCATCAAATCCTCCGGAGACATAACCACCATCGAAGACGGGGTGGAGTATGTTCAGGCCCAGGTGGCCTGGGCGCGCGAGGAAGGAGTGCGGAAGCTGCTGACGGACGACCGGGACATGACCATATCCCTCGATTATGCGGATATCCTGGCCCTGGCCCAGTACTGGGAGCAAAACGAGCTGGCGACCCTGGGATTGCGCGTGGCCGCCCTGCCGCCGCCCTCCTCCCCGCAGGGGCAACAGGCCTACGAAACCGCCGCCGCGAACCGATCCATCGTGTTCAAGGTCTTCTTCGACAGGCGCCAGGCCGAGGACTGGCTCCGAAAACCGTAGCCGCGCGCCCGCCCGTTGATCCGATTTTCCGGTAAAGAAAGCCGCCCGGACTGCCGATAGGTCGGCAGGGGAGACGTGTACGACGACGTACACGGTGTTCGACTTTGACGAGCGCCCCTTGGGAGACAACGCCCGACACCGGCCGCGCGGCCGGGGCCGGGGCATCAACGTGAAGGGGCGCGCATGCCAATCCTATCGATTGTGGTTCCGAACCGCAATTACGGCCGGTTCGCGGACAGGGTGTTCGGTTCCCTGGACGCGCAGTCCATGCCGCTCGACGACGTGGAAATCCTGTTCATGGACGACGGTTCCGACGACGACTCCATACAACGCGCCAACGGCTGGCGGCGGCGGATATCCTGCGCCCGGTTCGAGGTCTGGCCCCTGCCCAGGACGGGCAGGCCCGGCCCGGTCCGCAACCGGGGGCTTTCCCTGGCCTCGGGCCGGTACCTGATGAGCCTGGACCCGGACGACGCCCTGCGCCCGGACTACCTCGCCCGATGCCTGGACGCCCTGGAATCGGGCGCGGACCTGGTCTACACCGACTATGTGGAGCACGGGTGGGACGAACACCGCGCAATCCGGCTGCCCGACTTCCATCCCGCCCACCTCCGCATGCAGAACACCCTCTCCCCCACGGCCGTGTACCGGCGGGAACTCTGGGACGCGGGCGTGCGCTACCGCGACAACACCGATTACGAGGACTGGGACTACTGGGTGCAGTGCCTGATGGCCGGGGCGCGCTTTCACCACCTTCCGTCGCCGCTCTACGACTACCACCTCCACAGCGCCAACTTCTCCCGCCAGGCGCGGGAGCACGACGGCCGGGCCAAGGCGCTCATCGTCCGCAACAACCCGGCCTTCTTCCACCGCCGGGTCCGGGAATGGGCGGACGATTACCTGCGCGGCAGGCCGCTTTCCCAGGCGTTCCGGCGGGGGCACATCCCCTCGCCCAAGGACCTGGCCGCGCTGCTCAGGGTCGTGGAAAGCGCCCGGGCCAGGGCAGCGGGCTTCTAACCGCCGAAGACCATAAAAAAGGGCCGCAACTCACTGCGGCCCTTGTGTTTTCGTATCCTGCCCAACCTGTTACTTTCCGCTCTGGAATGCCTCCCAGTCGGCGAGAAAGGCGGCCAGCCCCTTGTCGGTCAGGGGGTGCTGCATGAGTTGCAGGATGGTCGAGTACGGCAGGGTGATCACGTCCGCGCCGATAAGGCCCGCGTCCAGTACGTGCATGGGATGGCGCACGCTGGCCACCAGGATTTTCGTCTCGAACCCGTAGTTGTCGAAGATGGTCCGCATCTGGCTCACGCCCTCCATGCCGGACTGGCCCAGGCCGTCCAGGCGGCCCACGAACGGGGACACGTAGGTGGCCCCGAGCTTGGCGGCCAGCAGGGCCTGGTTCGGGGAAAACACCAGGGTCACGTTGGTCCTGATCCCGCGCTCGGTCAGTTGCCTGAGCGCCTTGAGTCCCTCGCGGATCATGGGGATCTTGACCACCACGTTGGGGCCGAACGACACAAGGTCCTCGGCCTCCCTGACCATATCGTCCGCGTCGGTGCCGATGACCTCCAGGGAGACCGGGCCGTCCACGGCCTCGCAGATGAGCGCCGCCTGCCTGCGCCAATCGCCGCCCTCGCGTGACATGAGGGTCGGATTGGTGGTCACGCCGTCGAGCAGGCCAAGCTCCCCGACTTCCCTTATCTGATCCAGATTGGCCGTATCGAGAAAGAATTCCATGCAACCTCCTTTGGCGGGCACACGCTGGTTGGCCCACGATTCGGCTTTAGGTAGCACAATCCCAACCGGGTTGAAACCATGTGCAAGCGTTTTCGCCCATCGTCCTATTCTCCTTTCCCCTTTGAACGGTTTGGTTTACATTACGGCTCATGTCATCAACGCACCCTGTCCGCGTCATCGGGCTGACCCCCGGCTCCCTCCGTCTACCCCAAAGCGCCCGGCAAATCCTGGCCGGCGCCCGCCTGGTGGTGGGCGGCAAGCGGCTCCTTGAGGCCGTGCCTTCGGAGCTGATGCCGAAGCAGGCCGCCGTCCTGCCCATCAGCGGTCCTCTGCCCCCGGTCATCAAGGCCGTGCGCGAGGCCATGGACCGGGGGGAGGACGTGGTCGTGCTGGCCGACGGCGACCCGCTTTTCTTCGGCATCGGGAAGCGGCTGGGCGAGGAGATCGGCCGGGAAAACATGCTGGTCGAACCCAACGTCTCCACCATGCAGCTGGCCTCGGCCCGGCTCGGCCTGCCGTGGCAGGAGATGGACTTCGTGTCCCTGCACGGGCGCGACGACTTTTCGCCGCTCTACGCGGCCCTGGTGCGCGCCGACCGGATCGCGGTCTTCACCGACGCGGCCAACACCCCGGCCGAGGTGGCCCGCGCCTTGCTGGAGCGGGGCGCGGACTGCTTCTCCATGACCGTGCTGGAGAACCTGGGATCCCCGGACGAGAGAATCCGCCCCCTGGCCCTGCCCGAGACCTGGGGCATGGACTTCTCGGACCTCAACCTGGTGGTCCTGGAACGGCAGTACCCGCCCGAGATCGAGCTGACCATGGGCATCCCGGACCACTACTACCTGCACCAGAACAACCTCATCACCAAGCTGCCGGTGCGCGCCGCCGGGCTGGCCCACCTGGGCGTGGAGCCGTCCTCCACGGTCTGGGACCTGGGCGCGGGGTGCGGCTCGGTGGCCATCGAGGCGTCCCACCTGGCCTGGCGCGGCCGCGTCTTCGCCGTGGAGCGCCACAAGACCCGCGCGGCCATGATCCGCGAGAACATCCGCCGCACCGGGGCCTGGCTGGTGGACGCCGTGCTCGGGGACATGCCGGACGTGCTGGCCGACCTGCCCGACCCGGACCGCATCTTCATCGGCGGCGGGCTGGGCGGCGCGTCCAACCGGGACACCGCCCTGCTGAAAACGGCCTGTGAACGCCTTGCACCGCGCGGCCGGATAGTGATCCACTGCATCCTTCTGGACACCCTGCACATGGCCAAGGACCACTTCCACGAACAGGGCTGGCACTTCGGCGTGACCCAACTCCAGGCGTCGGCCACGGACTCCCTGGCGGGCGACCTTCGGTTCAAGGCGCAGAATCCGGTCTTCGTGCTGTGGGCGGAAAAACCGTAGGCGAGAAGCCTCCTCCCGACGCCCGGGCCGACAACGGGCTGGCGTCTCCCGGCCGCTTGCCGTATCCTGCCCCCATGCCCGAATCCCGCTCCCCCCTGCGCGCCCTCTGGTCCTGGGCCATGTACGACTGGGCCAACTCCGGGTTCGCGGCCCTTGTCCAGACCTTTGTGTTCGCCGCCTATTTCACCAAGGCCGTGGCCGAGAACGAAACCGTGGGCACGGCCCAGTGGGGCACCATGATGGGCGTGGCCGGGCTGGTCGTCGGCCTGGGCGGGCCGGTGCTCGGGGCCATGGCCGACAGGTCGGGCCGCCGCAAGCCGTGGCTCGGCGCGTTCACCGCGCTGTGCATCGCGGCCACGGGCCTTTTGTGGTTCGTCGGCCCGGACGCGTCCTTCGCGCCCCTCGCGCTCGTCCTGGCCGGAATCGGCACGGTGGGCAGCGAATACGCCATGATCTTCTACAACGCCATGCTGCCGGACCTGGCCGGGCGCGACGCCATCGGGCGGTGGTCGGGCTGGGGCTGGGGCCTGGGCTACGCGGGCGGGCTGGTCCTGCTCATCGTGGCCCTGTACGGATTCGTGCAGCCGCCGGGCTGGTTCGGCGTGCCCCATGCCGACGCCCTGCACGTGCGCGCTGTCATGCCCCTGACCGCCGGGTGGTACATGGTCTTCTGCCTGCCCCTGTTCCTGTTCTCGCCGGACGCGCGGGCCACGGGCACGCCGCTCTCGCGGGCAGCGGGCCAGGCGTTCGCCCAGCTCCGGGACTCCCTGCGCCACGTCCGCGACCACAAGGCCATCGTCATCTTCCTGCTGGCGCGCATGTTCTACAACGACGGTCTGACCACCATGTTCGCCTTCGGCGGCATCTACGCGGCCGGGGCGTTCGGCATGTCCCCCTCCGAGGTCATCCTGTTCGGCATCGGCCTCAACGTCACGGCCGGGCTGGGCGCGGCGGCCTTCGCCTGGATGGACGACCGGCTGGGGCCGCGCAAGACCATCCTCGCCTCCCTGACCGGGCTGATGGTGCCCGGCGTGGCCATCCTCCTGGTCACCGACAAGCTCCTGTTCTGGATTTTCGGCCTGGCAATCGGTATCTTCGTGGGACCGATCCAGGCGTCCAGCCGCTCCTACCTGGCCCGCACGGCCCCCGAGGAGTTGCGGACCGAGATGTTCGGCCTGTTCGCCCTGTCCGGCAAACTGACATCATTCCTGGGGCCGTTCGTGGTGGGCTGGCTGACTTTAGCCACCGGCAGCCAGCGGCTGGGCATGAGCGCGATCATCGGGCTGTTTGCGATCGGGCTGGCGGGCATGCTTTTCGTCCCGCCCGCCATAACCAAGCAAGGAGACCTCCATGAGTGATTTCCGTTTCGACCTCACCGACCGGGAAAAGGACTACCTCAAGGACCTGGTCGTCCAGTCCATCGCCCACGGCCTCGACCCGTCAAAGGGTCCCTCCGGTCCGCCCCAGCCGCCCTCGGACACGCTCAGGAAACGCCTGGGCGCATTCGTCACCCTCAAGCTCGGCGGCAGCCTGCGCGGCTGTATCGGCAACGTCCAGGGTTCGGGCGAACTGTACCGCACGGTCTGGGACATGGCCCAAAGCGCGGCCTTCCAGGACCCCCGCTTCCCGCCCCTGAGCGAAGGCGAATTCTCCGCCGTGGAATACGAAATCTCCATCCTCAGCCCCATCGAGCCGTGCCCGGACCCGGAGTGGGTGGAGATCGGCCGCCACGGGCTGATCATGTCCAGGGACGGGCGAAGCGGCCTGCTGTTGCCCCAGGTGCCCGTGGAGTGGGGATGGGACCGGGAGACATTCCTGGCCCAGACCTGCGTCAAGGCCGGGCTTCCCCGAAACGCGTGGAAAGACCCGAACACCACCATATTGTGGTTCGAGGCCGTGGTCTTCTGAGCCGCCCGAAGCCGGGATTTTTCCCTATCGACATCGGCCTCCACTTATCGCTATACTTTTCAGATAGTGAAATATCCGCCGGAGGGCTTCAATCCGGCGAGGCCGACCATGTCCGATACGAACGAAAAACAACCAGCAATAGCGCCCGAAGGCGCCAAGGTGAAAAAAATCCCCGGCGTCAAGGCAAGCGTGGCCGTGGGCCGGGAGGTCGTGGTCCGCGTGCCGGACGTCGACCAGTCCTACCGGGGCCGGGTCGTGGGATACGACCCCTACAACTACATCATCATCAATGTCCGCCTGTCCTCCAAGATCCGCAGCGAGCTGTCCGGCGGGGGACAGGTCATCCTCAAATACCTGCACAAGGGCACGGTGTACGGCTTCAGGGCCTACGTGATCGACGCCATCCGTACGCCCGCCCCGCTCCTCTTCATCGAGTACCCCAGCGTCATCGAAAAAATCGAGCTGAGAAGGCAGACCCGCTGCGAGGTCAGCCTGGACGGCATGCTGCACACCAACGACGGTCCCCACGAATGCCTGGTCATCAACCTGAGCGCCACGGGCTGCAAGGTGTCGGCCAGGGCCACGGCCAAGGACCCGATCTCCGCCACCGGCGTGGACGACACCGTGGTGGTGGCCTTCAACCTCGGTGAGGAGGGCGCGCTCAAGCTTCCCATGGCCGTTCGGAACATCAAGCGGGAAAAGGGCATCATCACCCTGGGGGGCATGTTCCTCGACATGCTCGACAAAGAAGAAAAAGCCATCGGAGAGTACCTGGAAAAGGTGCAGCGTCTCACTCTCTGACCATTGAGGGAACAGGCATGATCAAGAAGATATCCATAGACGAGCTGGCACCCGGCATGGAGGTGGTCAGGCTCTCCTCGGAGATGTGGAAGCATCTGCCGTACCTCTACGCCGAACCCGGCGTCATCGAATCCGAAGAGCAGGTCGCCGCCCTCAGGAAGGAGGGCTACCGGCAGGTCTTCGTGCAACTCGCCGAGGACAACGAGGGGCTGACCGACGAGCAGCGCCTGGACCAGCTCATCTCCGACCGCGACGCAGCCCCGCCCGCCAGGGAGCGCGCCCCGTTCAAGCAGTCCATGCGGCGCACCCAGGTGACGTACGAGTCGGCCATGAGCTGCGCCATGCGGATCGTCAACGACGTCAAGCTCGGCCGCAAGATGGACTATCAGGCCGCCGTGGAAACGGCCGGGGCCATCGTGGACTGCGCCATCCGCAACCCGGACACCCTGATCTGCCTGTCCAAGCTCTCGGCCTTCGACAACTACACCTACACCCACTCCATCAACGTGTCGGCCATCGCCGTGGTCTTCGGCGAATACATCGGCATGACCAGGGAGGAACTGGTCGATCTGGGCATGGCCGGAATGATGCACGACCTGGGCAAGACCTCCATCGCCCAGAGCATCATCAACAAGCCGGGACGCCTGACCGCCAAGGAGTTCGCGGAGATACGGAAGCATCCGGGATACGGATTCGCCCTGCTCAAGGACAACAAGGACATACCGTCCAGGGTCCTGGAAGCCATCCGGCTGCATCACGAAAAATACAACGGCAGCGGCTACCCCCACGGCCTGACGCGCAAGGACATACCGGCCTTCGCCCGGATCATCGGCCTGGCCGACATCTACGACGCCCTGACCTCGGACCGCTGCTACCGGGACGCCATCCTGCCCAACAAGGCGCTCGGCATCATGTACGGCATGCGCGAGCAGGAATTCGACCCCCTGGAAATCCAGCTGTTCATCAAGTGTCTGGGCATCTTCCCCTCCGGCAGCCTGGTGCTGCTCAACACCGGGGACTACGCCGTGGTCCGGGAGTCCAACCCCGGCAAGCCGCTCAGCCCCAAAATCAAGATCATCCTGGACAAGTCCATGCGGCCCATCCCGGCGCGCACCGTCAACCTGGCCGAAGAGGCGGACGGCGGCGCGGAGCTGGAAATAATTGAATGTGCCGATCCCGGAGTCTACAAGAAGAAACTCGTCGGCTACATGACCGCCGATTGACGACAACTACCAGCCGGAGAAACGCATGGACGTCCTGGACATGGAATTGTGGATCGGCCTGATCATCCTGACCTGCCTGCTGTACATCCTGAAATGGTTCGTGGGCAGGAAGAGGACGGTGCGGGTCTACCGCGTCAGCCCGGAATCCCTGAAGCGCTCCAAGGAAGTGATGTTGAGCGTGCTTCCCCTGGTGGAGGACAACGGCCGGCATCCCCTGGACAGCGCCCGCCTGCCCTACTCCAAGGAGGACGTGAAGAGCGCCGCCAAGATTCTGGCCTACTACTTCTACACCAAGAAGCAGCGCGAGGAACTGACGCGCATCAAGCACGCCTTTGTGGCCATCTCCCGGTTCCAGGATGCCACCATGGATGCCGACACCAGGGAAAAACGCATGCACCGCGAGGAGCAACAGCTCGAACGGGAACTACAGTTCTACATGACCCACTCGCCCTTCAGCGTGAAGAAGCCCCCCCGCTCCAAGAAGTAGCTATTTCCCCTTCCGCTCGGCCGCCATGGCCGCGAACCGCTCCTTGAGCCTGCCCACGATATGGTCGTATCCCTCGTAGGTGTGGGGAATCATGCAGGGGGTGCAGTCCTTCACCCCGGATTCGAGCATCCGGTAGTTGCCGCCGCACTCGTCAAAGAAATACAGCGGGCAGTAGCAAAACAGGCAGTTGAACCGCTCCGGCCGCGACGTCTTGTGGCAGGGGAAGTACTTGCACTCGGTGTTGGAGAAAAAACGGTGGCTGTTCTTCATATCGAACCTTCTACCCCCGCAACGCGGGGCGCGCAACCTCGTGCCGGGCCGAACGCCCGCCTCACGCGCCCAGCCACTTGACCCAGAGCTTGCGGGTCCTCGGCCCGTCGAACTCGCAGAAGTAGATCTTCTGCCAGGTGCCGAGCTGGATGTTTCCGCCCTCGACGATCACCATCTGGCCGCAGCCGAACAGGGACGACTTGATGTGCGCGTCCGAGTTGCCCTCGGCGTGATGATAGTCGCCGCGATGGGGCACGAGCTTCCGCATGTTCACGAGGATGTCGCGGACCACGTCCGGGTCCGCGCCCTCGTTGATGGTCACCGCGCCCGTGGTGTGCGGGCAATAGAGCAGCAGCGCGCCGTCGGACCAGCCGTTCTGGTTGACGCATTTGCGGACCGCCGCAGTGATGTCCGCCATTTCCTCGCGCTCATGGGTGCGAACCTGAATCGTTTCCATAGGGCCTCCTGGGGTGCCTCCGGCGGCCGGGGGAAGGGGAGAGGAATACCCTTTGTAAAGGGTTTGTGCAACCGACAACATGGGTAACACTTCTGTCCGGGAACATAGGTAACACTTTTTAGAGTTCTTCCTCCGGCTCCGGCGGCCTGATCCGGCCGCCGGAGGCGTCTTACGCCAAATCTTTCTTATGCCAGTTCCAGGCGGTGCGGACGATGTCGCGGACGTCGGCGAATTGGGGTTTCCAGTTGAGGATTTCACGGGCAGCGGCCGAGGATGCGACCAGGGCGGGGGAGTCTCCGGGTCGGCGGGTGGACTCGGTGACCGGGATGTCCCGGCCCGTGACTTCGCGGGCCACGTCGATGATCTCGCGCACGGAAAAGCCGTTGCCGTTGCCCAGGTTGAAGGCGCGGGACCGGCCGCCGGATTCGAGGTAGTCGAGCGCCCTGACGTGGGCGTCGGCCAGGTCGGTGACGTGGATGTAGTCGCGCAGGCAGGTGCCGTCCGGGGTGGGGTAGTCGGTGCCGAAGATGGTGATGTTGTCGCGGATGCCCAGCGCCGCGTGCAGGATGAGCGGGATGAGGTGGGTTTCGGGCTGGTGGCGCTCGCCGATCTCGGCGTCCGGGTCGGCCCCGGCCGCGTTGAAGTAGCGCAGGCAGACGTGCTTCAGGTCGTAGGCGCGGTCGAAGTCGGCCAGGATCTGCTCGATCATCCGCTTGGACCAGGCGTAGGGCGAGAGCGGCGAAAGAGGGTGGTCCTCGGCGATGATGTCCGTGACCGGCTCGCCGTACACGGCGGCGGTGGAGGAGAAGACCAGCCGCTTGACGTCAGCCGCCATCATGGCGTCCAGCAGGTTCAGGGTGTTGCGGACGTTGTTGCCGTAGTAGGCGTCGGGCTTTTCCACGGACTCGCCCACGGCGATGAAGGCCGCGAAGTGCAGCACCTCGCCGATGTCGTGCTTGGCGAACACGGAGGCGATGAACGCGGGGTCGCCCAGGTCGCCTTCCTCGAACGCGCCCCACTTGAGGAAATCGCGGTGGCCGTTGACCAGGGAGTCGAGCACGACCACGTCGCGGCCGAGCAGGGTCAGGGCCTTGGCCGCATGGGACCCGATGTATCCGGCGCCGCCGGTGATAAGCGTCTTTTTCATGGCAATGTCATACCTCTGCG
Organism: Desulfovibrionaceae bacterium; assembly: GCA_015709315.1. Lineage (GTDB taxonomy): Bacteria > Desulfobacterota > Desulfovibrionia > Desulfovibrionales > Desulfovibrionaceae > Pseudodesulfovibrio. The sequence goes on along the minus strand of JACCQI010000018.1, from coordinate 22,586 downwards.
GCCCGCGAAAGGAAAGGGAACAGCGCGGCGGCCGTGTTACGATTGCATGCGAAGGATCAGGTCCTTGAGCGACGCGGCCAGGTCCGAAAGTTCGGTCAGGGCCGTGCGCGACTGGTTCATGGTCCGGGCGGTTTCGCTGGAAATGGTGTTGATCTCGTCCGTGGCCCGCGTGACCTGCTCGCTGGTGGCGGACTGCTCCTCGGCGGCGGTGGCGATGGACCGGATCTGGTCGGCGGCCATGATCACGCTTTCGAGGATGTGCTCGATGGCCTCGCCCGCCTTGTCCGCCAGTTCGGTGGAGTCATGCACGGCCTTGACCGCGGTTTCCGTGGCCGCCACGTTTTCCCGTGTGCCCGCGCGGATGGACTGGATGGCCTCGTCCACCTCCTTGGTGGCGACCATGGTCTTCTCGGCCAGTTTGCGGACCTCGTCCGCGACCACGGCGAAGCCTCGCCCGGCCTCGCCCGCGCGGGCCGCCTCGATGGCCGCGTTGAGCGCCAGCAGGTTGGTCTGGTCCGCGATGTCGCCGATGACCTGCATGATGGCCCCGATGTCCTCGGTCCGGCGGTCCAGCCCGGCCATGGACGCCTTGAGTCCCTCGGACCGTTCGCCCACGCCCTGGATGGCCTCCACCAGTTGATGCACCAGCCCGTTGCCCTCTTCGGCCATGTCGCGCATGTTGTCCGCGTTGACCGAGGCGTCCGAGGCGTTGCGGGCCACTTCCAGGACCGTGGCGTTCATCTGCTCCATGGCCGTGGCGGTCTCGGCCGCGCGGTCGCGCTGGACGTCCGATCCCTGGCCGGCCTCGTCCACCTGGCTGGCCAGGGTGGTGGAGGCTGCGTCCAGTTGCCGGGCGATGTCCTCGGCCTGCCGGGCGATGTCCACGATCAGGTCGTGCTGCTGCCGGGCCTCGGCCTCGCTTTCCACGATCTGGGTGGTTTCGGTCAGGAGGGTGAAGGCCCCGACGATCTCGCCGTCCAGGTCCTTGATGGGCGAGATGTCCACCAGCAGGTGGTAGGGGCGGCCCTTGCGGCCCGTGCCCTCGGTGGCCTGGCCCACGATGGTCTTGTCCTCGCGCATGCATTCGCCGAGCATGGTGGGGCGGTCCCTGTCGCCGTAGATGAATTCGGCCATGTGCATGCCGATGAATTCCGAGGGCGGGTCGTCGATCTGCAGGAGGTCGAGTTCCGGCTGGTTGAGGAAGGTGATGATCTCGTTCTTGTCCACCACCACGCAGGGCTGGGTCAGGCTCGTGAGCAGCCCCTGGGTCATGCCGAGCTTGTTCTTGAGTTCGGCGGTCATGGCCTTGACCGCGTCGATGGCCTCGGACACGGCGTCCCTGGCCGGATAGTCGAGCTTTGCGGCGAAGTTGCCCTTGGACACCTCGCGGGTGAAGTCGGACAGATCGTGCAGCGGCCGGATCAGGGTCCTGACCAGGGCCAGTCCGCCGACCAGGGCGCCCGCGATGCCTGCGGCCACGATGCCCAGGACCACGAACAGGACGTCCCGCTTCATGCCCTCCAGCCGGGCCGGGTCCACGCCGAGATCGTCCAGGGCGCTTCCCACTTCCAGGATGATGGCCCCGGCCATGACCAGGGTGGTGACCGCCACCATGCCGACAAGGCCGAATACGAGTTTGAACCGGAACGGAACCCGTTTGGGATCGAACATGCATGCCCCCTCTGTGTTGCGTCGTTTGAGTCCGGCGGCATGAGCGCCCGCCGCCGATCTCTAGACATTCTATGGAGAAATACGGAGGCTCGTCGCTTCTGTCAATGCGGCCGGGGAAAGCTTAGAACAGCAGCGCGCCCGTAGCGGCCCCGGCCAGCACCACCCAGAGGATGTCCACGCGCAGGCGCAGGGCGAGGAAGGCGAGCGCGGCCACCGCGCCCTCGGCCATGCCCCACTCCACGCTGATGAAGAAGCGCACGGCCACGGCCGCCAGCAGCCCGACCAGGGAGATGAGGCTGCCCTTGAGCACCCGTTGCGCCACGGGCGAGGCGATCAGCCGGTCCGCGAACGGCATGGCCGCGCACAAAAAGACCAGCGACGGCGAGAACACGGTCACGGCCGCCACCAGCGCCCCCACGGTCCCGGCCAGGGCGTAGCCCACGAACGCGCCGGTCATGACGATGGGGCCGGGCGTGACCTGGCCCAGGGCGAGGCCGTCCATGAACTGGGCGTTCGTAAGCCAGCCGCGCACCTCCACGATCTCGTGCAGCATGAGGGGCAGGGACACGTACCCGCCGCCGAAGGCGAAGCAGTCGATCTTGACCATGAGCAGGCCGAGCCGGGCCAGGGCCGGGTCCAGGATGAACAGGACGCCCACCAGTGCGGCCAGGGCCAGCGCGACCAGCCCGGCAAAGCGCAGGGGGGCCGTGTCCAGGGGCGCGGTGCGGGCCGGGCCGGGGGGCTGGTCCCGGCGGAACACGAGCACGGACAGGGCGCAGACCGCCACCAGGGCCAGGATGGGGTCGCCCTTCAGCCCGAGCCAGACGCCCGCCGCGCAGGCCAGCAGCCGGGCGGCCAGGGAGTCCAGGTAGCGCCGGGCGAAGTCGATGGCCGCGTGCAGGATCAGGGCCGTGACGACGAGTTGGAGGCCCTTGAACGCGGCCGTCACGGCGGGCACGTCGCGGGCGGAGAAATACAGGGCGGACAGGGCGAGCATGAGCAGGAAGGCGGGCAGGCCGAACCCCGTGTAGGCGGCCAGCGCCCCTGCCCCGCCACGGGCGCGGAATCCCACGTAGGCCGCCATCTGCATGGCCGTGGCGCCGGGGAGGAGCTGGGTCACGGACATGCCCAGGCGGAAGGATTCCTCGTCGAGCCACCGCTCCTTTTCCACGGCCGCGGCCCGGATGTAGGGGATCATGGCCGGTCCGCCGAAGGCGGTCAGCCCGAGCCGGAAGAAGCGGACGAATATGCGCGGCGTCGAGGGGTGCATCTATTCTCCGAAGGCGAGCCGCCGGATGATGACGTTGGACACCAGCATGCCGTTCTTGGTCAGCCGGAGCCGCCCCTGGCTGATGCGGACCAGGTTTTCCCGGTGCAGGGCGGTGATGAGCGGCTCCTGGCGCTTGACCAGGTCGTATCCGGCCCGCTTGCGGAACTCCTTGAGGTCCAGTCCCTTGCCGGTCCGCAGGGAGAGCATGACCATCTCCTTGAGCAGATCGTCGTCGGTCAGTTCCTCGTAGTCGTCGCCCACCATGGCTCCTCGGACATAGGCGTCGTACTCGTCCATGTACTTGGGCACGGCGAACCGCCTGCGCCCGAGGGTGGAGACCGCGGACGGCCCCAGTCCCAGGTAGTCCGAGCCGTCCCAGTAGCCGGCGTTGTGCCGGGAGGTGAATCCCATGCGGGCGAAGTTGGACACCTCGTAGTGCAGGTAGCCCACGGATTCCAAAAACTCGGCCCCGTACACGAACATGCGGCCCTGCTCCTGGTCCTGGGGCAGCGTCAGGTCGCCCTTTTCCGAGCACCGCTCGGTCAGGGGAGCGCCCTCCTCCAGGGTCAGGTTGTAGGCGGAAATGTGTTCCGGCCGCATCTCGGACACCAGCTTGAGCTGGTCCATCCACGCCTTGAGCCGCTGGCCGGGCAGCCCCCAGATCAGGTCCAGGCCGATGTTGCCGAACCCGGCCCGGCGGGCGGCCTCGTAGGAGGCGAGCGTCATGGCCACCGAGTGGGGCCGCCCCATGATACGCAGGTCCTCGTCCTTGAGGGACTGCATGCCCAGCGACAGCCGGTTGAAGCCCATGGAGAGCAGCCCCCGGAAATAGCTCGCGTCATGGGCGGAGTCCGGGTTGGCCTCGATGGTCGTTTCCATGTTCGGGTTGAAGGCGAAGTGTTTGCCGAGCGCCTTCATGATCTGGTCCAGGTTGTTCAGCGGGATGAGGCTCGGCGTGCCGCCGCCGAAGTAGACGGTCCGCAGGGCCGGGCGCTTGAGCCGCCTCCCCCAGAGCCTGATTTCGTCCAGCAGCCGTTTCAGGTACCAGGCGAACGTGACCTGGTTGAAGGACTGGGAGTGGAAGGTGCAGTACGTGCAGCGGGAGCGGCAGAACGGCACGTGGATGTAAAGCAGAAGCCCCGAGTCGTCGCCGGAGGCGGGTTTTTTGCCGCCCGAAGCGTCGGGGAACGCGGGCCGGGCCGGGACGTCTTCGCCGTAGATTCTGCCCATGGCTCACCGCCTTGCGTGGCGGCCGGAAAAGACCGACAGCGCGCCGAGGAGCAGGTACGCGGCCACGGCGATGCCCAGGAGGCCGATTCCCGGTGCCTGTTTGAATTGGGCGACCCCCGTGAGCAGCGCGCCCGAGGCTTCATAGAGTATGATGATAGTGATGGCCCAGATGGAGATGAGTCGGCCGCTTCGGGCGAACCAGGCGATGACGCCGTACACGGCCAGGGCCAGGACGCCGATGGCCCACGCCTGTGCCGTGCCCAGGGTCAGCCCGGCGATGACCACGGCGGCCAGCTTGAGGAGCAGAAAGGCCGCGAGCACCACGTCGCGCCGGAGCAGGAAGCCGGGCAGCCCGCGCATGGCCTACGCCCCCAGCTCCTTTTTGTAGCGCTCGTTTTCGCTGTACAGGCAGCCGCAGTACTGCTGGCGGTAAATGCCCCACTCCTTGGAGATGTCGATGCCCTCCTTCCACCCCTCGCGGAAGTCGTGGTAGAGAAACCGCGTCTTCGGGGTGGCCAGGTCCTGGCCCAGGGCCGCGATCTGGTCGTGCTTTTGGAACTTGGAGTAGAGCAGGGTGGTGGTGAACAGGTCGAACCCGCCCCTGCGGGCGATCTGCGCGGTCCGCTCCAGGCGCAGGGCGTAGCAGTGGAAGCAGCGGTTGTTTTCCCGGTAGGCCACGGCCCGGAACCACTCCTGGGGCGCGTACTCGTCGTCCTTGACGATGACCTTGATGCCGTACTTTTCGGCCACCTCCAGGCAGCCGTCCCGCCGCTTCACGTATTCCGTGAGCGGATGGATGTTCGGGTTGTAATACAGGCCGGTGACCTCGCATCCCTGGTCCCGCAAGGTCTTGATGGTCGTGATGGAGCACGGGCCGCAACAGATATGGAGAAGCGCTCTTTTCATACGGCAGCCATTCTGAGCGCATTTGCGCGACTTTGTAAAGGGGAGCTTTCGGCCGTCCCGCCTTCTTCCTTTCAGCCTTTCGCCATGGTACGCTCGGACTCAACCCCGCAACCAAGGAATTCCCATGGCCCGATACACCGGCATCAACCACCTGGCCATAGCCACCGGCGACATGGACGCCACCGTCCGCTTCTGGCGCGACCTGCTCGGCATGCGGCTGGTGGTCGGCCTGGGCCACCCCGGATACCGCCATTACTTCTTCGAGATCACGGGCCACGACATGATCGCCTTTTTCGAGTGGCCCGGCGTCGAGCCGCTGGCCGAGAAGGACCACGGCTTTCCGGTCAAGGGGCCGTTCGCCTTTGACCATGTATCCTTCGAGGTGGCCTCGGACGACGACCTGTGGGAGATCAAGGACCGGCTCGAAGCCGCGGACCAGTGGTGCTCCGAGGTGGTGGACCACGGGTTCATCCATTCCATCTACGCCTTTGACCCCAACAACATCGCCATTGAGTTCAGCGCCCCGGTATCGGCGGTGGACGTCCGCGCCACCCCGGCCATGGCCGACACGGACCCCAGCATGGAGGCCCGCAAGGGGCCGGAGCCGCAGTCCGGCGTCTGGCCCGAACCGCTCGCGCCCACGCCGGAATCCGACCGGGCCGTGTACGAGGGCGAGGGCCGGGCCATTGTGGAGCTGATCGAGCGGCTGCGCGGCCGGACCGATTTTACTGGATAAACCCGGCCGGATGGCCTAGAGGGTGGGAACCTCAAAGGAGACCCCGTGCCCAGACCGTCCTGCCATATGCCTTTTCACGCCCCCTGCCGGAGGGCGGCCTTCATCCGCCGGATAAAGCGGTTCACGGTTCGGGCCGAGGCCCTTGACGGGCCGGATGCCGGGACTGTGCTCGAGGCCCACACCAACAACACCGGGTCCATGCTCGGCCTGCTCCGGCCGGGCGCGGCCGCGCTGCTCTCACCCGCCGCCAACCCGGCCCGCAAGCTCAAGTACACCCTGGAGGGGCTGGAGTCTGCCGGGGCCATGGTCGGGGTGAACACGCTGACGCCCAACCGCATGCTGCACGCCGCCTGGAAGGCCGGGGCCATGCAGGAAATGGACGGGTACGCCCACTTCAAGAAGGAGGCCAAGGTCGGTCACAGCCGGTTGGACGCGCACCTGTCCGGGGACCGGGGCGATCTGTGGGTGGAATGCAAGAACGTGACCCTGGTGGAGGACGACGTGGCCCGCTTCCCGGACGCCGTCACCGAGCGGGGACAAAAGCATCTGCGCGAGCTGATGGCCCTGGCCGGGCAGGGCGCGCGCGTGGCCCTGTTCTTCCTGGTCCAGCGGCCCGACGGGCAGTGTTTCGGCCCGGCGGATTTCATTGATCCCGTCTATGCCGAGCTGTTCTACCAGGCGCTTGAGCGCGGGGTGGAGGCATGGCCCTATGTGGCGGACGTAAACGAGTCGGGCATCACGCTCGGACAAAGACTTTCGGTGGTGCGGCCATGATCGCCCTGATGCTGGGCGCGGTGCTGATCAGCTTTTCCTCGGTCATGATCGTGTTGGCCGGGCTGCCGCCGGACGTGGCCGGGTTCTACCGGCTCATGGGCGGCGGGCTGGCCATGATGGCCGTGCTGGCCTGGTGCGGGCGGCTCAACCTGATCACCCGGCGCATCCTCAAGTGGGGGCTGGTGGGCGGCCTGTTCTATGCCGGGGATTTCTTCTTCTGGCATCGGTGCATCGGCTATGTCGGGCCGGGCATGGCCACCATGCTCGGTAATTTCCAGGTTATTCCCCTGACGCTGCTGTCCGTGTTTCTGCTCAAGGAGCGGCTCGCGCCCATCCAGGTCCTGGCCATCCCCCTGGCCCTGGCCGGGCTGTATCTCATGGTCGGCGTGGAGTGGCACACCTTTTCCGCCGACTTCCAACTGGGCGTGTTTTTCGGGTTGCTCACAGCCCTGTTTTACGCCCTCTATCTGTTCAGCCTGAAATACTCCCTGGCCGAGGTCCGGGCCGACCCCCTGGTCATCGCGGCCACCGTGGCCGTGATCACCGGCGCGATTCTCGGCTCCCTGGCCCTGGCCCAGGGGGAGTCCTTTATCATCCCGTCGCTCAAGTCCCTGGCCGCCATCTCCGCCCTGGCGCTCTTCTGCCACGCCGTGGGCTGCTTTCTCATCGCGCGCGGCATGCAGTGCGTGAGCGGGGCCGCCACCGGGCTGATACTGCTTCTGCAACCCGTGCTGTCCTACGTCTGGGATATTCTTCTTTTCGCCAAGCCATTGAATTGGCTGGAACTCTCCGGCGTGGCCGCCGCGCTGTCAGGTATTTATATCGGTTCCCTGAGGTCCCGGAAGTAGGGAAGCCTCCGGCGGCCGCTTGCCGCGGGGGCCGCCTTCGGCGCGACCAGGGGACCTTTCGGGAAAGGTTCCCTGGACCCTCCAAAGCTTTTTGGGTCGCCTTCGGCGAGGGGCGTGCGGGCGCGGTTTGGCGAGGCGGGGGGGGGATGAAGAATGTCCCGAAGAGTTCGCGCGGGACATCTCCGACAGCGTAAGCGAGCTGCCCCGCGCGAACTCTTCGGGACGGTTGCCCACGCCACACGGTCCGGCTGGGCGGTCATCGAAACTTCCGGTGTGGTGGCGTTTAGGACTTTGTTGTGGGGAAAAGTTGGGCGGTTCGCGTTCGGCCGAATCCAAACAACCCTAACCCGCGATTCGGGACTGAAAAAAGACGTGCCCAGTTTGGAACTAGGCACGTCTTCAATTCTTTTTTCAGGCCCGAATCGCACACCGGCACGCAGTGCGGCAGCCGCACGTCCCACGCCGAAGGCGCGCTGGGGGTCCAGGGGGCCTTGCTCCCTGGCGGGTGCAGGGCAGCGCCCTGCCCGTCGGAGACGCCCCACCGGCGAGGTGTCCCTATTTTTCCAGTTCGAGTTCTCTTTTTCGCATTTGCCGACGCAGCTCGGCTTCCTTGTGTCGCCGTTTGGCGGTTTCGGTTTCGAGCTTGAGCGGGGGCACGGGCGTGGGTTTGCCGTTTTCGTCGAGGGCCACGTAGGTCAGGTAGGCGGAGTTGGTGTGGCGCACTTCGCCGGTGCGGAGGTTTTCCGCTTCCACGCGCACGCCGATTTCCATGCTGGACGTGCCCACCATGTTGAGGCTTGCCTTGAAGGTCAGCAGCTCGCCCATGTAGGCTGGCTGCTTGAAGGCCATGCGGTCGATGGACACGGTGACCACGTTGGTGCGCGAGTGCTTCTTGGCCACCACGCCGCCTGCGGTGTCGATATGCCGGAGGATGACCCCGCCGTGCAGGTTGCCCGCGGGATTGGCGTCCTGGGGCATCACGAGGTGGGTCATTATCACTTCGGATTCGGCTGCGGATTTCGGATTCATTGATGATCTCCCTTGGTCTTTCCGTATTGGACGCGCGCTTCCCAGACCAGCTTGCCGATCTTGCGGCCAAGGTCTGCCTGGCGCGTCTTGATGAGGGCGTCGGCGGCCTCGGCGCTGCCCTGCTTCTTGAGCAGGGTGGCGGACTCCAGGTCGCGCAGGTGCTTTTCGCATTCGCGGATCATGCCCGACAGGTCGAGCGTTTCCAGTTCTTTTGGCACGCGGACGCTACGTACTTTCTTGCTCATGGTCCACCCCCGGACGGCGTTGCGGAAAGTTTTCATTTCGTCATTCAAAATGATGTCAAAGCGTGGCCCGCCGGTCAAGGCCCGTATTGCGTGTGCGGGGTGTTGGCCGTCAAAAGGAAAGGGCGCGCCGTGCATGCAGCACGGCGCGCCCTGTTTGTTTTGATTCGGGATGCTTCTAGAGCACGCGGCAGCCGTCCTCGGTGACCAGGACTTCGTATTCCCAGCGGATGCCGCCCCACTCGGTGTCGTACAGGCCGGGTTCCACGGTCACGACCATGCCGGGCGCGAGTTCGCCCTGGGCCGCGCGGGACAGGCTCGGCGGTTCGTGGGTCTCGAGGCCCACGCCGTGGCCCAGGCCGTGGGTGAACATGGCCTCCACGCCGTCCTTCTCGAACACGGCGTAGGCGGCCCGGTACGCTTCCTGGCAGGTCAGGCCCGGACGGATGATGTCGATGGCCGCCTGTTGCGCGGCCCGCACCTGGTCCATGGTCTTCTTGAAGCGGTCCGACGGCTCGCCGCCCACCCAGAAGGTGCGGGTCTGGTCGGAGTTGTAGTCCATGTACCGGCAGCCGCTGTCGATGAGCACCATGTCGTTTTCACGCACCTTGGTGTCGCCGGGGATGGCGTGGGGCAGGGCCGCGTTGGGGCCGACGCCCACGATGGTGGAAAAGGCCAGTTCCCTGGCCCCGTGCTCGCGGTAGAACTTCTCCACCAGCCAGGAGATTTCGCGCTCGGTGCGGCCGGGGATCAGTTCGCCTTCGATGTAATCGAACAATTCGTGGTTGATCCGCATGGATTCTTCCATGCGCCGGATCTCGTCCTCGTCCTTGATGATCCGCAGGGCCTCCACGATGTTCTCCGTGGGGGTCAGGTCAACGTACTCGGTGAGCTTGTCGTAGTCGAACAGGTGCAGCGCCTTGGGCTCGAAACCCATGGCGGTCACGCCCCGGCCCTTGAGGAAGCTGCACACCTCCTCGTGCTTCCGGGCCGCGTACACGCAGATGTTTTCGTCCGGCCAGACCTGGCGGGCGGCGTCCACGTAGCGGGGATCGGTGAAAAGATAATCGTCGTCGGGGGTGACCACCACCCAGCCCGAGGATTCGTTGCACTGGGCGTCGTGCAGCTCGAACCCGGACAGGTAGAAACGGTTGGCGGCCAGCGACACGAGCATGGCGGGCAGCCCGCGGGCCTTCATCTCACGCTTGAGCGCCTCGCGGCGCTTCTCGAAGCTTGCGGTATTCATTTGAGATTTCAATCCAGTGTATAGGTCTTTTCCGGTGTGCCGCCGACCATGCGACCGGCCCATTCCACACCCTGCATGACCGAATGGTCCATGTTGGACACCTCGTACTTCCAGCCGCCGAAGCGGCCGCGCGAATAGATGCCCATGGCCTCCAGCCGGGGCTGGATGGCCTTTAACGCGCCGTCGCGCTCGAGGCAGGGAACGGGATAGCCGTAGTCCACGGCGATTTCCCACTTGGTCAGGATGCCGTCCACCCTGTCCGCGTTCAACATGGAGGTGTTTACCAGACCCCGTATGGTCCGGTCCATCAGTTCCTCCACCTTTTCCGGCTTGTGGTTTGAGAACGAGGTCTCGCACATGAAGGCGAACTGCTCGCCCGGCCGGGCCACGTTGTTGGGCGAGTAGTGGTGGAAATTGGTCACCCGGTAGAACGGCGAGTCGGACTCGGGGTAGTACATCCAGCAGCGCGAGTCGGCCGCGTCCCTTTCGGCGTCCAGGCCCACCCCGGCCACGTACACCGAGTTGTGGGTCAGCCTGTCGGCGGCTTCCACCAGGGCGTCGTCTCTTTGAGCCAGCCATTGCCCGGCCAGGATGTCCAAGGGCGCGGTGTTGAGCAGCGCGTCGAACTCCACGGTCAGTCCCTGGGCCGTGGTCACGGTCTTCGCCTCCGCGTCCACCCCGGCCACGGCCTGGCCGTACCGGATGCGGTCGGCCACCCGGTCGGCCAGGCGGCGGAAGATTTCGCCGGTCCCGCCCGCAAGCGGGAACCGGAAGGTGTTGTTCGGTCCCCAGGCCACGTCGTCCCGGTCCAGGATGACGTTTTTGAGCACCTTTTTCAGGTCCACCACCGACACCCGCTCGCCGATCCACTCGAACTGCATCAGCTCCGGCGGGGTGGCCCAGACCTTGAAGTTGTACGGATGCATGAAGTGGCGGCCGATGCCCTCGCCGAAGACGTGGTCGATCCACTGGGCGAAGTTGGCGGGCGCGGTCTCGGGCCGGTGGCCGGGCAGCAGCCCCCGGACGCAGTCCCAGCGGGCTTCCGGGGGCAGGTGGCGGATGTTGTTCTGGAACGGGTAGGGCACCCAGGTCCCGTTGGAGCGGACCCAGGATTCGCGCTGGTGCTCCAGGCAGTCGTGGCCGAGCAGGGAGTCCACGAGGGCGTCGAAGTAGGCGTAGTGGGAGAAGACCACGTGCCCGCCGATGTCCCAGGTGAACCCGTTGTCGTCGGTGAAGCTGGCGGCCAGACCGCCGGGGTGTCCGTTGCGTTCGAGCACCAGAAAGTCGTTTTCTCCCAGCTCCGTCAGCCGGTGTGCCGCGCCCAGGCCGGTGGGGCCGGCGCCGATGATCAGGTATTTCGTCTTCACGTCGCATCCTTGCGGTTGTGGGGAATATATTTCCAATAGGTTCGGTTTTCAAGTTTGGTGCCAGAGCAGGGGGACGTGTTTTTCGATACTCCCGGCGGGGGCGGCGGCAGAAAAAACAATCGAGGAGCGCGAACATTCTTCGCGCTCCTCTCCGGCGTCGGCGGTGCCGACGCCTGTTCCGGGCTGGCCGGGCATGGGTCCTGCCGCTATTCGCCGAGATATGCCTTGCGAATATCCGGGTTGGCCAAAAGCTTGGCCGCATCATCCTCCATGACCACGTTGCCGGTCTCGAGGACATACCCGCGCCGGGCCGCCTGCAAGGCGAGATTCGCATTCTGCTCGACCAACACCACGGTCACTCCCTGGGAATTGATTTCCTTGACGATGTCGAAGATCTGCTTGACCAGAAGCGGGGCCAGCCCCATGGACGGCTCGTCCAGGAGCAGGACCTTGGGGCGGCTCATCAGCGCCCGGGCCATGGCCAGCATCTGCTGCTCGCCCCCGGACAGGGTGCCGCCCAACTGCCTGCTGCGCTCCCGCAGCTTGGGGAAGAGGTCGAACACCCGCTCGACGTCCTCCTTCACCCCGGTGGCGTCGGTGCGGAAAAACGCGCCCATGTCGAGGTTTTCCAGCACCGTCAGGCGCGGAAAGATGCGGCGGCCCTCGGGCACCTGGCACAGCCCCATGGCGGGCAGAACGTCGCTGCCCACGCCGTTGATGCGCTTGCCCTTGTACAGGATGTCGCCCGACACGGCCTTGACGATGTTGCAGATGGTCATCAGCGTGGTGGACTTGCCCGCGCCGTTGGCCCCGATGATGGACACGATTTCGCCGTCATAGACCTTGAGCGATATGCCCTTCAGCGCCTGGATGCGGCCGTAGGCCGACACCACGTTCTTCAGTTCGAGGATGGGGGTTTTGTCGTCCATGGCCCTACTCCGCCTCCTCGGATCGCCTGCCCACGCGCTTGGCGGGCCATATGCCCGCGGGCCTGACCAGCATCATGAGCGTCATGACGCCGCCGAAGACCAGCATGCGGTAAAGCTCCAATTCGCGAAACACCTCGGGCAGGGCCACCAGGGCGAGCACGCCCAGGATGACGCCGGGGATGGACCCCATGCCGCCCAGGATGACCATGGCCAGCACCATGGCCGACTCCAGGAAGGTGAAGGACTCGGGACCCACGAACTTCATGCGCGCGGCAAAGAACGCCCCGGCGAACCCGGCGAAGGTCGCGCCCATGGCGTAGGCCAGGAGCTTGAGCAGGAAGGTGTTGACCCCCATGAGCTCGGCTGCGGTCTCATCCTCGCGGATGGCCTCCCAGGCGCGGCCGATGCGCGAGTAGTTCAGCCGGTAGACCGAGATGATGGTGACGATGGCGATGCCCAGGATCACGTAATACATACTCGACAGGGAGCGGAAGGAATAGCCGAAGATCTCGGGCCGGGGGATGGACAGGATGCCGTTGGGGCCGTTGGTCAGCGCCATCCAGTTGTTCAGGATGATGCGCACGATCTCGCCGAAGCCCAGGGTGACGATGGCCAGGTAGTCGCCGCGCATGCGCAGCGTCGGGTAGCCGATGATGCACCCCGCGATGGCCGCGAAAAAGGCGGATACGGGCAGGCACAGCCAGAAGGACAGGCCGAAGTGCAGGCTCATGAGCGCGTAGGTGTATGCGCCCACGCCGTAGAAGGCGATGTAGCCCAGGTCGAGCAGACCGGCCAGGCCGATGACGATGTTCAGGCCCAGGCCGAGACAGACGTAGACCAACACCTGGATGGCCACGTCGTGGGCGTAGCGGCCGGTCAGCAGCGGATAGATCACGGCCAGCGCGAAGACAACGGCCAGAACCATCCATGTCGGGGTCTTTTCATAAGCGGCCTGGATGGCCCCGCCCACGGCCTTGAGCGGCCTTTCGGCGGCCTCCAGCCTGCCCGCCTGCTGGACCTGGTAGAAGAGCATGATGATGAGCGCGGCCACGGCCACGTAGCCGAAGACCTTCAGGGTGTTGCCGAACTCCAGCCCGTCCGGCGTGATGCCGAGCATGGGCCAGAGCAGGATCAAAAACCAGAGCAGGCCGACCCCGCAGGCCAGCCACTTTTTTTTAGACTCGCGTATCGTCAACATTCTCTCCCATGATGCCGGTGGGCTTGAAATACAAGACGCCGATAAGGATGATGAAGGCGAATACGTCCTTGTATTCGCCGGAGATGTACCCGGCCGCGAAGATTTCGACCATCCCGATGATCAGGCCGCCGATCATCGCGCCCGTGATGTTGCCGATGCCGCCGAGCACGGCCGCGGCGAACGCCTTGATGCCCGGCACGAAGCCCATGGTGTAGCTGACCGAGCCGTAGTAGAGGCCGACCATGATGCCCGCGGCCGCCGCCAACCCCGCGCCGATGGCGAACGTGACGGCGATGATGCGGTTGGAGTTGATGCCCACCAGCGCGGACATGACCTTGTCCTGGGCCGTGGCGCGCATGGCGCGGCCGATGCGAGTCTTGAAGACCAGGACGTTCAGGCCCACCAGCAGCGAGGCGGTCAGCGCCACGATGAATATCTGCATGTAGGAAACCGAAATAAGCCCCCAATGGAATCCGCCGGAAGTGATCTCCGTGGGGTACGCCTTGTCGTACACGCCCTGGGTGAGCATCAGCCCGTTCTGCAGAAAGATGGACATGCCCAGCGCCGAGAGCAGCGCGGCCAGGCGCGAGGCGTTCCGCAAGGGCTTGTAGGCGAGTTGCTCCACGGCCATGGCCAGCAGGGCGCAGTAGCCCATGGCCAGGACCAGGGCGATGGCCAGGCAGGCGTAGGGGTGCAGCCCCTGGGACGCCAGGTAGGAGATCAGGATCACGCCCATGTACCCGCCTGCGGCGAAAAACTCGCCGTGGGCGAAGTTGATAAGCTGGATGATACCGTAGACCATGGTGTAGCCCAGGGCGATGAGGGCATAGACGCCCCCGAGCGTGATGCCGTTGATCAACTGCTGAATAAAAAATTCAAAGTCCATGTCTATCCGATGGCCGGGACCCCGCTTTCGCGGAGTCCCGGCTTGGTTGTTGAGCGTTGACGGCTAGTATTTTTCGCCGGTGAGGGAATTCCAGTAAGGCGTGAATGTGCCGTCCTGGATCTTGTACACGGTGTAGTTGGAGCCGGAGTCGCCGTTTTCCTGATACTTGATGTGCTTGGAAGCGCCGGTGAAATCGAGCTTGAGCAGCTCGTCGCGGACCTTGACCGGATCGGTGGTGCCCGCAGCCTTGACGGCCATCAGGTAGGCGGTGGCGGAGTCGAAGGAGTAGGCGGAGTACGCGCCCGGCTCGTTGCCGGACTTGGCCTTGTACTTGGTCAGGAACTCCTTGTACGAGGGGGCGTCCTTGTCGATGGCCCCGAAGGTGCAGAACATGCCCTCGGCGTCGCCCTTGGCGATCTCGATGAGCTTGGGATGGTAGACCGCATCCTGGCCCATGAGGATGGCGGTGACGCCCATGCGCCTGGCCTGGATGACCATGAGCGCGCCGGTGGCCGAGTTCTGCAGGGAGATGTAGAACAGGTCGGGATTGGCGGCCTTGACCTTGGTCAGCACGGCGGAATAGTCCTTGTCGCCCTGGTTGACGTGGTCGTGCTCCAGGACCTCGATGCCCGCTTCCTTGGCGGCCATGGCAACGCCTTCGGCCAGGCCCTGGGAGTAGGTGGTCTTGTCGTCCACGATGAAGATGGTCTTCACGCCTTCCACGTCTTTCATGAACTTGACCGCGGCCGGGGCCTGGTGGTCGTCACGCCCGCAGGTGCGGAACATGTAGGGCAGGCCGCGCTCGGTGACCTTGGGGTTGGTGGAGGCCGGGGTGAGCATGATGATGTTCTCCTCGGCCAGGGTCTCCGAGGCCGGGATGGTGGAGCTGGAGCAGTACGCGCCGACCACGCCGGTGACCTTCTCGTTTATCAGCTTGTTGGCGGCGGCCACGGCCTGCTTGGGATCGCACGCGGTGTCCTGGGGGATGACCTCGATATTGGAGTATCCGGGAATGCCGCCCGCTTCCATGAAGACCTCGGCCGCGATCTCGGCACCCTGGCGGATGTCGTTGCCGTCGGCGGCGTACGGGCCGGTAAGGGGAGACATGGTGCCGAGCTTCAGTACCTGATCCGCCTTCTTCTCTTCGCCGCAGCCCGCCAGGAACAGGCCCAGGGCGGCCAGGGCGACCGCGAGTACCAGTAAACGTTTCATAGAACCTCTCTCCATTTTTGCGGTTGACGCCAGCATCTCGCTACTGGCCCAAATATGCCTCGATCACGTCGGGGTTCCGCTGGATATCCTCGGGAAGCCCCTCCGCGATCATTACGCCATGATCGAGAACAACGATCCGGTTGCAGATGCCCATGACGACCTTCATGTCGTGTTCCACCATGAGCACGTTGATGCCGAGTTCGGTGATGCGGCCGATGTCGCGCATCAACTCCATGGACTCGGCCGGGTTGAGGCCCGCCGCCGGTTCGTCCAGGAGAATGGTTTTGGGTTCGCTGGCCAGGGCGCGGGCGATCTCCAGCCTGCGCTGGTGGCCGTAGGGCAGGTTGGACGCCACCTCGTCCATGACCTTGCCGAGCCCCATGAATTCGAGCGCGCGGCGCGATTCCTCGATGATCTTCGCTTCCTCGCGCCGCTGTCCCGGGCTTCGCAGGACGGCCCCGACCACGCCCGTCCTGGACCGCGAATGCTGGGCCACCATGCAGTTTTCAAGCGCCGTCATGTTTTGGAACAGACGAATATTCTGGAAGGTGCGGGCAACGCCCATGGAAAGGACCTGGTAGGGACGCAGCCCGGTGATGGTCGTGCCGTCGTAGGACACCTTGCCCGAGGACGCCTTGTACACGCCGGTTATGACGTTGAAGACCGTTGTCTTGCCCGCCCCGTTGGGGCCGATCAGCCCCACCACCTCGCCCTCGTTCACGGTGAAGGCGACGTCGGTAAGGGCCTGCAACCCGCCGAAACGGACACAAATATCATCGAGAATAAGATTTGCCATATGAATCCAGTGAGATAGAAAAAAACCTCGGCAGCGGACCGCAGCGGCCCCGCTTGCAACCCCCAATCGCCTGGAATGACGAACTATTATAGTTGGACGACACTTATTACCTTATTTGACTAAAAAAGTCTAATACACGCTGAAATAATTGATAATCAGATCAATATTTAGCGACTTTGTAAAAACGCTGTATATTGTTCGTGATTCAATGGAGGAAAAGCGTTCATACATGGCTTTTGTTGCGTATTTTGGTACAACCATCCCCTCAAACCACTTCCCGGAAGTGCTTTTCTTCGGCCTTTCCCTGCGGTATTCGACCCATGAACCACTACAAAGGAGCATCCCCATGACAAAGACCATATTCATCACCGGGGCCACCGCCGGATTCGGCAAGGCCATGGCCGAACGCTATGCCGGGGAAGGTTGGCGACTCATCCTCTCCGGCCGCCGCGCCGAGCGGCTGAACGAACTCAGGAAGGCGCTGGCTCCGGCCGAGGTCCACACCGTGGTCTTCGACGTCCGCGACCGCCAGGCCTGCCGGGACGCCGTGGACGGGCTGCCGGACGCGTTCCGGCCCGTGGACGTGTTGGTCAACAACGCGGGCCTGGCGCTGGGCATGGAACCCGCCCAAGCCTGTTCCCTGGACGACTGGGAAACCATGATCGACACCAACATCAAGGGGCTGACCTACATGACCCGCGCCTTGCTCCCGTCCATGGTCGAGCGCAACCGGGGGCACGTGGTCAACCTCGGCTCCATCGCCGGAAACTACCCCTACCCCGGCGGCAACTGCTACGGCGGCACCAAGGCGTTCGTGAACCACTTCTCCAAAAACCTGCGCGCCGACCTCTTCGGCACCCGCGTCCGCGTGACCAACATCGAACCCGGCATGTGCGAAACCGAGTTCTCCGAGGTCCGGTTCAAGGGCGACAAGGAGGCGGCGGCCAAAGTGTACACCGGGGTGGACGCCCTCACCGCCGAAGACATCGCCGAGTGCGTCTACTGGGCCACCACCCTGCCCCCGCACGTGAACATCAACGCCTTGGAAGTCATGCCCGTGCAGCAGTCCTTCGCCGCGTTCGCCGTGGACAGGGACGCTTAAGCTCCGGCAACCCAGTGACCGAACAAGTCCGGCCTGCAAGCTGACGCCCACAGGGGCAGGCGGGCCGGACTTTTTCCGTTATCCGGGGAACGCCGGAAAGCTTCCGTCAACAAGGGGTGCGGTTCGCAAGCGCGATGTCCTGCGGACCGGATGGATGCAATGGGAAAAATACGGCAACGGCAAGGGGGTACGCTTGCCGTTTCGCCGTGGGCGGCGCTGCGGTACAGCCCGCGTGTCTGGATTCGGAAAAGGCCGTTTGTTGGGAAAACGGCGCGTGGATCGTTGCCGCGCAAGGCTACTTCATGCGGCATCGGCTCAGGTTGTCCACCTTCTTCGTGTTGGCCGACCTGACCTGACACGGCCTGCCGTCTCACCCCGGCGGCATCGCCGCGCGAAACCCGGACGGATGGTTGCGACGCCTCCCGCCGCTGCCTGTGCGGCCGTGACGGCGGGAGGGATGCGGATTCGACTCCGGCTCAGGGGATAGCCCTACGCCTGATGCATCTCCTTGATGAGCCGTTGCAGCTTCTTGGCCAGCTCCGCCAGATTGAACACGGCCTGGGCCGACTGGTCCATGCCCTCGCTCGTCTCGTTGGTGATGCGGCTTATCTCGTCCACGGCGCGGTTGATCTCCTCGCTGGCGGCGGATTGCTCCTCCGCCGCCGCGGCGATGGACTGCACCTGGTCCGAGGCATCGACGACCAGTTCCACGATCTGCTGCAAGGCTTCCCCGGATTGGTTGGCCAGATCGGTGGCCTCCTCCACCGCCGTGACCGCGCCGTCCATGGAGGCGATATTCCGGTAGGCGCCTTGCTGGATCTGGGATATGGCGTCGTCCACCTCCTTGGTGGCGGACATGGTCTTCTCCGCCAACTTGCGGACCTCGTCGGCCACCACGGCGAACCCGCGCCCGGCCTCCCCGGCCCGGGCCGCCTCAATGGCGGCGTTGAGCGCCAGCAGGTTGGTCTGGTCCGCGATGTCGGTTATGACATCCAGCACCCGGCTGATGCCGTCGGCCTGCTGCCCCAGTTCGCTCATTTCGCCCTTCAGGCCCCTGGCGCGCTCGGAGATGCCCATGATGGCGGCCACGGACTGATCGACGACCTTCTGTCCCATGGTCGCCTGGGTCTTGGCGGCATCGGCGCTTTCGGCGGCGGAACTCGAATTCCGGGCCACCTCGAGCACGGTAGCGTTCATTTCCTCCATGGCGATGGCTGTTTCCCGCGTCCGGTCATCCTGAATCGTGGTCCCCTGGTTCACCTGCTCCACCTGGGTGGACAGCTGTTCGGAAGCCGCGGACACCTGCGAGGCGATCCCATCGGCCTCTCCGGCCACCCGCTTGAGGGTGCCGAGCAGCTCGGACACCTTGGACTTTTGGGCCTCGGCCTCGTCCAGCGCCTGCTTCACCTTGTGGCCTTCCTCCACGGCGAGGGCCTCCGCCTGCCGGGCCTGCTTCATGGCGCCGTCCACCGCATCGGTCATGGAATTGATGCCGTCGGCCAGCGTGGCCACCTCGCAGCAATACCCGTCGCCGAGGCGATCCGAGTAGTCGCCGCCCGCGATCTTGTCGAGGAAGCGCAGTATCCTGTCCAGCGGCTGGCCGACGATCCCCTTGACCCTCATGCGGATCAGCAACCCGGAAACCAGCAACGCCAGCAGCCCCACGCCCACGGTCGCGAGCAGCAGGTTGCGCATGGCCGTGAGGGAACTCGAAATGTCGGTGGGAATGGCCAGCACGCCGATGGTTTTGCCCGTATAGTCCTTCAGGGGGAAGTAGGCGGTGTAGAGCTGCTTGCCCGCCTTGTCGACCCGCTTGAAGAACGAACTGCCGCTCTCGTACACCTTGCGCAGGGTGGGCAGCATCTTCGGAGCCATGGGCATGCCGTGCGTCTTGGCGATGAAGTCGAAACCCTCGCCCTTTGGGCCGAGAATGGAGACATCGTAGCCGAACTGCTTTTTCAGGGGGAGAATCAGGTCGTTGTTAATCGCTATGCCGAACTCCACGGAGCCCACGTGGTCGCCCTGATGAAAAACCGGGGCCACGCCGCGAAGACCCAGGCCGAAGGTCCCTCCGTCGAGTCCCGCCTGGGCGCTTTTGGACTCGTTGGCCCGCACGACCGTCGCCCTGAATTTGCTGAGGTCATCCCCATGCTTTTCGGGCTTGTGCAATCGGAGAAACGAGGTGGCCGGGGGAATATGGAACTGGAACTGCGACAAATTCAACGGGCCTTTGAGCTCGTCGAAAACGGGCAGCAGGCGGGATTGCAGGGCCTCCCTGTCGCGCCGGGCAAAGGCGGCGGCGACGTCCTCGTCCGCAGCGACCCAGGAAGCGAGTGCTTTCGCAGCCTGCGCTTTTTCGGCGAACACGACCTCCACCTGATGCAGTTCTTGCTCCATCTGATCCCGGGCAGCCTCAAAAATGGCTTCCTTCATGGTTATGTATTGCGTGCCCGCGGCAAGGGCAATCAGAATGCATATGATACAGCCAATGGGCAACAACAGCCGTCCACTAATGGTTTTCAACACTCTTTTGACTTCCTTCAACTTTGGCGGGTTTCACTTCGTTCAACATGGGCGGACGCATGGTATTATGAATTCGGGCAGGCTCACATTTCAGACTTGATATGTCTACAATTTCAGAATTTTATGTCAGTTATATTTCGGCCTCAAGAGATTGTCAAAATATTTGAAATTCTTTTTTTATTGGAATTGATTTTTTTTGGAAACGGCCTTGATTCTTCGGGCCGCGTCTTGCGTCCCGGATAATACGCGCGGTCTTGTTTCCCGCATGCCGCAACAGCCTTCACCGTCCTCCGTCGGGCCTCAATCGGCGCAAGCCGCTCGCCCGACGGAAATTGAACGCAAAAAAGGGGCCCGCGCATCAACGCGAGCCCCTTTGCGTTCAATTTCCGTCGGCTTACCAATCGCCGCCGAATGCGTCGCCACCGAGGCCGAAATCGGCTTCGGGCTCGCCGCCGACCTCGGGGCCGGTAGCGGTGCCGCCGTCGGCGGCCGCAGCGGCGCCGTCACCGGCAACACCGGCAACCACGACGCCCTGGCTCTTGACCTTTTCGACCTCGGCCATGAGCTCGTTGAGCTTGGTGGTCATCTCGTTGAGCTTGGAGCTGGCCACGGAGACCTGCTGCTCGCCTGCGGCGTTGGCAGCGTCGATGGTCTTGATCTTGGCCTCCATGGGGCCGATCTTGGCGGCCAGGTCGGCCTTCTCGGCGGTCAGTTTCTCGACCTCGGCCTTGAGGGCCGCGTTTTCTTCCTTGAGGCCGGTCAGGATGTCCAGGACAGCCTGCGCGCGGGCCGCGTCGGTCTCGGGCAGGGCCTCGATCTTGACCTGGTTGCCGAGCTTGGCGATGTCGCCTTCGGCGTAGGCGGTCAGGCCGGGTTCCTGTTCGTAGATCCAGGCTTTGGACAGTGCCTGGGCCACGGGGGCCATGTCGGCGTCCAAAGATTCAGCCTGGGTGATGTAAGCCAGCATATCGAGCTGAGCCTGATCGGCAGCTTCGCCGCGCAGAACAGACACGAAAGCGTTCATGGGGAAAACCTTAGCTTCAGCCATTTGATGCCTCCTTAACTAAGTAAGCTTCTTTTTTATGTTCACCCAGGCGACTATTTGTCGGCGCCCATGGGGATGCGGCCAATCTTCTTGGCGTAGGACAGGGCCACGGTACGGTATACCAGGTGGCCCAGCTTGGACCACGGCAGGTATGCGAGCAGCATGAACACGCCGATCAGGTGTACGTAGTAGATCGGGTAGGCCAGCAGGCCGATGCCGAGCAGACGGAACACCAGAGCGCCGATGCCGGTCAGGAAGATGGTCCAGATCAGGGTCAGCAGATACCAATCATACCAACTGGAGGACTGCTTGGCCTGGTCCAGGTTCACCCTGCGCTTGGTCACGGCCAGCAGGCCGTAGACGCCCAGGCCCGCGCCCACGAAGGCGAGGAGCTTGATCGGGGACCACCAGGGCATGGGGGTGTGGCCGATGGCGGACAGGATGGCCCCCAGGCCGTCGGCGCCGATCGTGCGCAGGAACCAGCCGCCCCAGTGGCCGGTGGCGACCACGCCGGTGACGACCATGAGCGCGATGAAGGCGAACATCAGCCAGCGGTGGCCGGTGGCGCGCTTCTCGTCCAGCTCGTCGGTGTTCTCGTCCTTGCAGTCGAAGAACTGCGTGTGCTGGAGCACCTCATATTGCAGGGTGTCGATCAGGCAGGCCAGGAAGGAGGGTTCCTTCTTGCGGCCGACAATGAATGTCTTGGGCTGCGCGTCGAACGCCTTGAGCATGTTTTTCACGCCCATGCAGAACATGACCAGCATGAAGATGAACACGGCGAGGAAGATCGGGTCGATGGTGTAGTCGCCGGGGAACAGGCCGCCGAAGACGACCGCGCCGTCCTCGACGGCTTTCCATGCGTGCGCGTGGGCGTCCCACTCGAAGGTGGGGAACATGGAGCCGGTAATGCTTGCCATGATGACCCAGATGATGCCGTAGATCACGGCCGGGACCGCGGCCAGGGGCAGCATGCCGCTGGAGCTGGACATCAGCTTGCCGATGATCGGCAGCGGAGCCAGGTTGCGGTAGGCCATGTTGCGCAGGGCGGCCAGCAGGTCGCCCGGCTTGGCGCCGCGCGGGCACAAGTCGGAGCAGGTGCCGCAGTTGTGGCACAGCCAGATGTCGATATCATTGACCAGGCGGTCCTTCAGACCCCACTGCGCCCAGACCATCTCCTTGCGGGGATAGGGGCTGTCAGCCGGGGAGAGCGGGCATACCACCGAGCAGGTGGCGCACTGGTAGCACTTCTTGAGCGAGTCGCCGCCCACGGCCTGCAACTCTTTAACGAACGTAAGGTCCGGTTGTACCTTGACGGTATTGGACATGCCGTACCTCCTAGTAACCCTTGAACGGGTTCGGGCCGAAGTTGGTGGTGATGTTCCTGACGAACTCATCGATCATGTCGGGAACCTTGTCGTACATGTCGATGGAGACTTCGTACTGCTCAACGCGTTCGG
Source organism: Desulfovibrionaceae bacterium (assembly GCA_015709315.1). GTDB lineage: Bacteria > Desulfobacterota > Desulfovibrionia > Desulfovibrionales > Desulfovibrionaceae > Pseudodesulfovibrio. The sequence continues at coordinate 119 of JACCQI010000018.1, read as the reverse complement.
GTTCGACACCGAGGCGTCCCAGGGACTCGGCGATGTTTTCCTTGCGGCGGTTGCACAGTTCGGAGCCCTTGACGAAGTGGCACTGGTAGTCGTCGCCGTACTTGCAGCCGAGCAGCATC